>NZ_JBNWCP010000001.1:0-627031 GCF_053522345.1 Agrobacterium sp. 22-226-1 | reverse complement strand
TTCGGTTTCGGCATGACGAAAACTCCAGATGACAAAATCCAGAGTTCTATGAATCACATATCAGAGCTTAATTGAATCCTGAATGTCGATTGGACCTAGGGCTCGTAACGGTAGAAATGCATTTTCGTATCGCCGAAGATGCGGCTTTCGAGCGGTTTGAAAACCGGATCGACCTTGACCGTCACATCGCCGCGCTCTTCGAGAATGGCGAGCGCGCCGGGGTTCAGCCAGCCGCCGCCATGGGCGGCCGCGAAAGCCTTCTCCCCATGGCCGTAGCCATAGGGCGGATCGGCGAAGAGAAGATCGAAGGGCTCGATATTGTTGACGCCGCCGAGCTTGGTGGCGTCACGCCGCAGAATGCGGGCGCGGCCATGCAGACCCAGCGCATCGATATTCTCCCAGAGCAGCCCCCTGCCCTCCACGCCGTTTTCGACGAAGAGCGCCACGCGACAGCCGCGCGAAAGCGCCTCCAGACCGACCGCACCGGTTCCGGCAAAAACATCCAGAACGCGCGTGCCATCCAGACTTTCCGGATAGGCATGGCTCAGAATATTGAAGAGGCTTTCCCGCGTCCTGTCGATGGTCGGACGAATGGAATTCGATTTCGGCGCGGCCAGACTCCGGCCGCGGAACTCACCGCCTACGATCCGCATTACGTGTCATTCCCCTGCCTCCAGAAGGTTTGCCACCCGGGCCTTTGCCGCCCGGCTTGCCGCCGCCGGGACCACCGGGGCCTTTGCTCTTGCCTGAGAAACCCGAACGTTCACCACGCTCGCCCGATTTTCCGAAAGATGGCTTGCCGAATCCGGGTTTACCGGCCGGCTTGCCGCCACGGGGCTTGTCTCCCGCCGGGCGCTCGCCGCGCGGGCGGTCACCGTCTTCACGGGGCCGGTCGCGGAACGGACGGTCACCGAAAGGTTTTTCGCCACGTGGGCGGTCGCCGCGCGGGCGGTCACCCTCTTCGCGCGGCTTGTCACGGAACGGCCGGTCGCCGAAAGGTTTGCCGCCGCGTGCCGGGCGGTCGCCGAAGCTCTTTTCACCGCGCGGACGGTCGCCACGCGGGCGGTCCCCATCTTCACGCGGCTTGTCGCGGAATGGCCGGTCGCCGAACGGCTTTCCGCCGCGTCCACCGCGATCACCGAAGCTCTTTTCGCCACGCGGACGGTCGCCACGTCCGCGACCACCTTCTTCTTCGCGGGGGGAATCCGAACGGATCCACTCGCCCTCGGCATCCGCATGCCGCACGACATTGCGCCGCGCTTCGTCCTGGGCGGAAGGCTTCTTGAAGAGGTTTTCGGCTTCCGCGCGGGCGGAAGACTTGCGCTCCTTGCCGTCGCGGGTGGGCCTTGCACCGGGCGCCATCCAGACATTGGCCGTGCGGCTGGTGCCGGCGGCCTGGCGTGGGCGGCGGTCTTCGCCTTCATCCTCGCTGCGGCCCTTGGCGCCAAATTTCCCGGCGGGCTTGGAGCCGAACTTGCCGGCCGGCTTGTCGCCGCGCTTGGTGTCGAGACGGCCGAGCGCCTTTTCACGACGGTCCTCGGACTTGCCGCTCTTTTCGAAGCGCGGCTTGCCTTCCGGCGCATCGCTTTTCGCCCATTCGGATTTTACGGGCCGCTTCGGCGCGTCGTCTTCTTCATCCTCAACGGGCGCATTGTAGATCGGCGCGTCGAAATTGGCGCCGGCCTGTTCGATCAGACGCGGGCCGAGCTGGTCGCGCAGCATACGGCCGCGCACTTCCAGCACCTTGCCTTCAGCGAGATCGCCGAGCTGGAACGGACCGTAGGAAACGCGGATCAGGCGGTTGACCTCGAGACCGAGCGCGCCGAGCACGTTCTTGATCTCGCGGTTCTTGCCTTCACGCAGGCCCATGCTGATCCAGACATTGTGGCCCTGGGTGCGGTCAAGCGTGGCGTCGATTGCGCCGTAGAGCACGCCGTCGACGGCAATGCCTTCCTTCAGCTTGTCGAGTGTGGCCTGATCGACCTCGCCATGGGCGCGCACGCGGTAGCGGCGCAGCCAGCCGGTGGTCGGCAGTTCCAGCACGCGGGAAAGTCCGCCATCGTTGGTGAGCAGCAGCAGGCCTTCGGTATTGATATCGAGACGGCCGATGGACAGGACGCGCGGCAGTTCACCCGGCAGATTGTCGAAAACGGTCGGGCGGCCTTCCGGGTCGGAGTTGGTCGTCACCAGACCAGCGGGCTTGTGGTAAAGCCACAGGCGCGTGCGCTCGGCGCCGCGAATCGGCATGCCGTCGACTTCGATCTTGTCGGAGAGCGTGGCGTTCACCACCGGCGTATCCAGCTTGACGCCGTTCAGCGACACGCGGCCTTCCATGATCATGCGCTCGACATCGCGGCGCGAGGCCACACCGGCGCGCGCCATGATCTTGGAAATGCGCTCGGGCTTGGAAGCGCCAACGGTTTCCGGCACCGGGGCGGCCTTTGCCTCGGTCGGTTTCTTTTCGCGCTCTGCGGCGGGCTTGCCGGGGCCTTTCGGCTTCCTGTCGCGGCTAAATGTCTTGCCGCCGTCACGCTTCGGCTTGTCTTTAAAAGTCATTTGCTGTTTGCCTGTTGTTTGGGCTGTCCTATCAGGTCCAAGCACAAGGGTTAAGAGGAAATTGAAACGCAATGGCCGAAAGGACGCATTTCATGGAGCTGGCGCTTTCGGAAGCCCGTGCCGCGGCTAAGCGGCAGGAGGTTCCGATCGGCGCGGTACTGGTTATGGACGGCCGCGTCATCGCCCGTTCCGGCAATCGCACCCGTGAATTGAACGATGTGACGGCTCACGCCGAAATCGCCGTGATCCGCATGGCCTGCGAAGCGCTGGAGCAGGAACGCCTGCCCGGCGCCGATCTCTACGTTACACTGGAGCCCTGCACCATGTGCGCGGCGGCGATTTCATTCGCGCGTATCCGCCGGCTCTATTACGGCGCGCGAGACCCGAAGGGCGGCGCAGTGGAGAGTGGCGTGCGTTTCTTCAGCCAGCCGACATGCCACCATGCGCCGGATGTCTATTCGGGACTGGCGGAAAGCGAAAGTGCGGAAATCCTGCGGCAATTTTTTCGCGAGAAACGCCTCGACGATTGAGCGACCGGCGGGAGGCGCAAGCTTTCCCGCAGGCCATCAGCCATTCGTTATTACTGGAAGGGGTTCCACCAGCTCTTGCCGGTATTTGCCACGGCCGCTTCTTTCTTGCGGCGCTTTTCCTTCTTCTGCTCCGGTTCGCCGAGATCGGTCAGCTGATCCTGCGGAACGCTGCGATATTCAGCCGGCGGATCGGTGAGGAACTTGCGCTGGGCGTTGACGACGGAGCCGCCCTGGGCTTCGGCCTTGGCCTTGCGGAAAGCTTCCCATTTCTGGGTTTCGGTCATCTGGCCGGCGGTGCCGTTGCCTGCGAGCAGCGGCGAGCGATAATGCGGGTTGTTCTTGTTGGCATCCGCCTCTTCGCGCAGGCGTTCGCGGGTTTCTTCCGGCGATTCGACCCATTGCGGATTGTTCTCGCGGCTTGCCATGTTCTGCTGCGGCGTGGCCAACTGTTCGGCACGGGCCTGAGCAGGAACGACGAGGCCCGGGCGGGGGCTGTATTTCAGGTTGCGCTTTTCCTGGTCATTGCCGGTGATCGAGGTCGCGTTGCCAAGATCGTCGACAAGCTGTTCCGCCGCCGTCTTGCCCGTGCCGTAGGTCGGGCTCGTGCACGCGCCAAGCAACACGCCTATCGTCGTGATGCCAACAACCGTGCGAAACATGCCCAAACCCTGCGCATTACCCTGCATCGTCTTCATTGAAACCCTTCCAGCCGTCCGTCCCACTTCGCCAGACATCGTCTTTCGGCAGGCGGCAGCCCGCATTGCCGTGCAAATCCGGCCATTTTCAGGCAGGTGTACCGGATGAAGAGGCAAAGCGCAATTCATCCGGTCATTTTCATCGCGCATCGGCCCGAAACCCGGAATCGGGTTTCGACAGGAACGATGCGCAGCTTCGGATCATCCGAGGGCTGCAAGCTCTCGCAGGGCGGCCGCATCGCGGGCGGAAACCTCCGGATAGGCCGGATCGGAGCCAACATCGGTGGTGATGCGCCAGGAACGGGCGCATTTTGTGCCTTCCGCCAGCTTCTGCTCGACCACGACCTTTGCCACTTCCGGCAGGCGGAAGCCATCGGCCGGGCCTTCATCGCCCACCACCGAGATGGCCGAGGTGATGCAGATTTCGGCGAAATCCTGCCCCTTCAGCGCCGCCAGAAGATCGGCGTCGGCAATGTGGACGACCGGAGCTGCTTCCAGCGAAGAGCCGATACGCTTTTCACGGCGTTCCACTTCCAGCGCGCCGGTGACGACCGTGCGGACCTTGCGGATCTTTTCCCACTTCGCTTCCAGCGCATCGTTCTTCCACTCGGCCGGGATTTCCGGGAACTGGACGAGATGCACCGATTCCGCATCCGGATAACGCGAAAGCCAGGCCTCTTCCGTCGTGAAGGGCAGCATGGGCGCCAACCAAGAGACGAGGCAATCAAACAGTTTGGCGATGACCGACAGGGCCGCCCGGCGCTTCAGCGACGACGGCGCGTCGCAATAGAGCGTGTCCTTGCGGATATCGAAATAGAAGGCCGAAAGCTCGACATTGGCGAAATCCACCAGCGCGCGGGCGATCTTCTTGAACTCGAAGCCGTCATAACCTTCGCGCACGACCTTATCCAGATCGGACAGACGGTGCAGCACCAGCTTTTCCAGCTCCGGCAGATCGGCATAGGCGATCTCCTCGCCCTCATAATGGGCGAGCGTGCCAAGCATCCAGCGGATGGTGTTGCGCAGCTTGCGATAGGCATCGACATTGGTCTGGATGATGGCCTTGCCGAGGCGCTGATCTTCCCAGTAATCCGTCGTCATGACCCACAGGCGCAGGATATCGGCGCCGGCGTCCTTCATGACTTCCTGCGGCGAGACGACGTTGCCCTTGGACTTGGACATCTTCTCGCCCTTCTCATCCATGGTGAAACCATGGGTGACAACGGCATTATAGGGCGCGCGGCCGCGCGTCGCGCAGCTTTCGAGCAGCGATGAGTGGAACCAGCCGCGATGCTGGTCGGAACCTTCCAGATAGACATCCGCCGGCCACTTCATGTCCGGGCGGTCCTCCAGCGTGAAGGTGTGGGTGCAGCCGCTGTCAAACCAGACGTCGAGAATGTCCATGACCTGCTGCCACCGGGCATGGTCGTGGTCATTGCCGAGGAAACGTTCCTTGGCGCCTTCGGCGAACCAGGCGTCAGCACCTTCGGCCTCGAAGGCCTCGAGGATGCGGGCGTTGACGGCCTCATCGATCAGGACTTCACCCTTCTCATCGGCGAAGACGGCGATCGGCACGCCCCAGCTGCGCTGGCGCGACAGGACCCAGTCGGGCCGGCCTTCGATCATGGCGCGCAGGCGGTTCTGGCCGGAAGCCGGAACGAAGCGGGTGTCGTCGATAGCGCTCAGCGAACGCGAGCGCAGCGTGGTGCCGTCGCCCAGTTCCTTGTCCATATAGACGAACCATTGCGGCGTGTTGCGGAAGATGACCGGCTTCTTGGAGCGCCAGCTATGCGGATAGCTGTGCTTCAGACGGCCACGGGCAAACAGGTTGTTTTCCGCGATCAGCGCCTTGATGACGCGGTCATTGGCATCGCCCTTCTTGCCGTTATCGTCCATGACGCGGGCAGCGCCGCCTTCGGCGGACGGGCCGAAACCGGGGGCGTCTTCGGTGTAGAAACCGTCATCGCCAACCGGGAACGGGATGGCCGACGAAACGCCGCGCGCTTCCAGCTCACGCTGATGTGCGGTCCAGACGTCAAAGTCCTCGCGGCCGTGGCTCGGCGCGGTGTGCACGAAACCCGTACCGGCATCGTCGGTGACGTGATCGCCTTCGAGCAGCGGAACCGGGAAATCGTAGCCAAGCGACGCCAAAGGATGGGCGCAGGTGATGGCGGCAAGTTCTTCGGTTTTCACGTCGCGAACGAGCTTGAAGGTCAGCTTTGCCTTGGCTGCGGCCTCATCGGCGAGCTTCTTGGCGAAGATCAGCTTTTCGCCCGGCTGCGGACCGAAATCGTTCTGCGCGCTTTCCACTTCGTAGAGGCCATATTCGACCCGCGAAGAGAACGCGATGGCGCGGTTGCCGGGGATGGTCCACGGCGTGGTGGTCCAGATGACCACTGACGCGCCCCGCAACTCATCGAGATGCCGGCGGGTTTTATCGAGAGCCTCCTGGACAGCATAATCGACGATATCAGCTTTCTCATCTTCGTATTCGGGGCGAAGACCCAAATCGAATGATAGAGAGTTGATGGTCTGCTCGTCATATTCGAGTTTTGCCACCGGGAACTTCACCCAGATCATGTCGCTCTCGACATCGGCATATTCGACTTCGGCTTCCGCCAGCGCCGTGCGCTCGACCACCGACCACATGATGGGCTTCGAGCCGCGATAAAGCTGGCCGGTGCGGGCGATCTTCAGGAGTTCGCCGGCGATGCGGGCTTCGGCGTGGAAGTTCATCGTCGTATAGGGGTTTTCAAAGTCGCCCTCGATGCCGAGGCGCTTGAACTCTTCCGACTGAACCTTGATCCAGCCGGCGGCGAAGTCACGGCATTCCTTGCGGAATTCGTTGACCGGAACCTCGTCCTTGTTCTTGCCCCTGGCGCGATAGGCTTCCTCGATCTTCCATTCGATCGGCAGGCCGTGGCAATCCCAGCCCGGAACGTAATTGGCGTCGTAACCGCGCATCTGGAACGAGCGGGTGATGACGTCCTTCAGGATCTTGTTCAGCGCATGGCCGATGTGGATATTGCCGTTGGCGTAGGGCGGGCCGTCATGCAGCACGAATTTTTCGCGGCCGGCGGCGGAGGCGCGCAGGCGTTTGTAGAGGCCCATTTCCTGCCAGCGTTTCACCGTTTCCGGTTCCTTCTGCGGCAGGCCGGCGCGCATCGGAAAATCCGTCTGCGGCAGATAGAGGGTGGCGGAGTAATCCAGTTTTTCTGCGGTGTCGCTCATAATCGTACCGTTGTTGCGCGCCGTGTCGGTCGCGCCGTCTCAATTTCAAAGAGGGCAAATACGGAAAGCGCCATGACCAAAGTCATGACAAGCGCCAAAATCCCGGACCTTCCGGCTCGTCAGAGCGGGCGGAAGGCCGGGCCAATAATTCGGCCAATCTGAGTTTTGAACATCAACCGGTATTGGAACATGGCCGGTTGTTTATGCGGTTTTCCGGCAAAAAGGAAGAGAAAAGCGACGGCAATATCGGCCGGAACAGGGGCTGACCGGCCTTACCCGGTCAGAACGCGATCCTGGCGTCCAGTTCGCTGAGCGGACGCACGCCCGATAACATCGCCCTCGCCTCTTCTTCATCGCGCCTGATCTGGGCGACGAGCGGATCGAGACCGTCGAATTTCAGCTCGTCGCGCAGGTGCCCGAAGAAGGAGACCGAACAGACCTCGCCATAAAGATCGCCGGAAAAATCGAAGACGAATGTTTCGAGCAGCGCCGCCCCGTTTTCAGTGACGGTCGGGCGGTAACCGAAGCTTGCCACCCCATCGCGGATCGAACCGTCCGGGCGGCGGAACCGCACGGCATAGATGCCCGCTTTCAGTTCCGTTTCCGGTGCCAGCGCCATGTTGGCGGTGGGATAACCCAGCGTGCGGCCGAGCTTCTGGCCGCCGATGACTTCGCTTTCCACCGTGAAGCGATAACCGAGCAGGCCTGCGGCACCCGCCACATCGCCTTCGCACAGAAGCGAGCGAATCCGGCTGGAGGAGACGACATCCGCGCCCTCGTCGCGGAAGGCATCCACCAGCGTCACGTCGAAGCCATGGCGTTTGCCGGCCTCCATCAGAAATGCCGGGCCGCCTTCGCGGCCCTTGCCGAAATGGAAATCGAAGCCGGTGACGACAGCGCTGGCATGAAGCCAGTCGACCAGAATGGACTGGACGAATTCCTCCGCCGAGCGCTGCGAAAATTCCCGGTCGAAGGGATATTCGATGACGGAGCGGAAACCGATTGCCTCAAGGATGCGCGCCTTCAATGGCGCGGGCGTGAGGCGAAAGACCGGCGTATCGGGACGGAAGACGGAACGGGGATGCGGCTCGAAGGTCAGCACCAGCGCGGGAACGCCACGGGCTTCCGCCAGCTCCAGGGCACGATCCAGCACAGCCCGGTGGCCACGATGCACGCCGTCGAAATTGCCGATGGCGATGACGCCGCCGCGAAGAGCTTCCGGCAGCGGCTCCTTTTTTTCATTGCGGTGAAAGACGGTCATGGCAATCGATCCATTCCTGCGCCAGCTATTCCTCAGGCAAGATGTCCTCAGGCGAGACGGGGCATCCACCAGCCGGGAGCAGCACCCTGCCCCTTGAGATAGGCGTTGAGAAGCGCCTCGTCCGTCTGGCCGTTCAGCGTATATTCGGCGGCGTGAATGCCGCCGCTGATATAAAGAAGGTTGAGACCACTCGCAATCGCGCCCTTCACATCCGTCGGCATGCCGTCCCCGATGGCGAGCACGCGATCCTTGGCGAAGGCGCCGCGCACTTCTTTGGCCGCCGCAAGGCAGGCCTCATAGATCGGCGCATGCGGCTTGCCGGCAATGCGGACCTCGCCGCGGAGCTGTTCGTAGTAAGCGGCCATGGCGCCGGCGCAGGGAATGATGCGCTCGCCGCGCTCCACCACCAGATCGGGATTGGCGCAGATCATCGGCACGTTGCGGGCAATGAAGCCCTTGAGCATTTCGGTATAATCCTCAGGCGTTTCCGTCTCGTCGTCGAAAAAGCCGGTGCAGACCACGGACTGCGCTTCCGCCTCGCCGACGCGCTCGACATCGAGACCGTCCAGCAGCGGCAGATCCCGCTCCGGGCCGAGCAGGAAGACTTTTTTCGGACCTTCCGCGATCAGGCCGCGGGTGACGTCACCGGAGGTGATGATACGGTCATAGGCTTCATCCGGCACGCCGAGAACGCGAAGCTGGGCGATGACGCCGGGAGCGGGACGCGGCGAATTGGTGATGAGCACCACCGTCTTGCCGGCCTTGCGCGCTTCCCGCAGGGCAACCGCCGCATCCGGAAAGGCGCTGACACCATTGTGCAGCACGCCCCAGACATCCGAAAGAATAACGTCGAACCCAGCCGTGATTTCGCCGAGGGTGAGAATGCGATGGGCCATGAGATGCTTTCCGGATGCGAGAAGAGGGTGAGCGTCACATCGCAAAGCGGGACGCCGATGGCAAGGAAAAAAGCGCCGCCAGACCGGTCTTTGGCCCGCCTGACGCAGCATGAACACAAATGCCCATTAGATGCGATGCGGCCGGAACGCACGAAAAGAATGTCGTCGTGGCGCCCGTCCGCGCATGGGAAATTTCTGTCATGGAACGCTGATAACCATAAGCCATGAAATTTTTCAGACAGGGCGTTCTTGACTCCGGCAGAAGCCCTCCTTATCTCGGTTCCGCTGGCACTCGATAAAGGAGAGTGCTAACACCCATCAGGCGAGTTCCAAAAGCTCGCGCAGTCATTTGATCGAGGGATTAGACAATGACAAGCACCAATTTCCGCCCGCTTCACGATCGCGTCGTCGTTCGTCGCGTTGAGTCCGAAGAAAAGACCAAGGGCGGCATCATCATTCCCGATACCGCCAAGGAAAAGCCGCAGGAAGGCGAAATCGTCGCCGTCGGTTCCGGCGCACGTGACGAGGCCGGCAAGGTCGTCGCTCTCGACGTCAAGGTTGGCGATCGCGTTCTGTTCGGCAAGTGGTCGGGCACCGAAGTCAAGCTCAACGGCGAAGACCTTCTGATCATGAAGGAAGCCGACATCATGGGCATCATCGGCTGATTTCAGCCGACCCATCGTTTCCTTAAATTTCAAGCCGGACCCGGTCCGGTCATTCGAAACCAGGAGTTTTGAAAATGGCAGCCAAAGAAGTAAAATTCGGCCGCACAGCACGCGAAAAGATGCTCAAGGGCGTCGACGTTCTTGCTGATGCAGTAAAGGTCACCCTCGGCCCGAAGGGTCGTAACGTCGTTATCGACAAGTCCTTCGGCGCTCCGCGCATCACCAAGGACGGCGTTTCCGTCGCCAAGGAAATCGAACTGGAAGACAAGTTCGAGAACATGGGCGCACAGCTCGTTCGCGAAGTTGCCTCCAAGACCAACGACATCGCCGGTGACGGCACCACCACCGCGACCGTTCTGGCCCAGGCCATCGTTCGCGAAGGTTCCAAGGCAGTTGCTGCCGGCATGAACCCGATGGACCTGAAGCGCGGTATCGATCTGGCCGTTGCTGAAGTCGTCAAGGACCTTCAGGCCAAGGCCAAGAAGATCAACACGTCTGAAGAAGTTGCGCAGGTCGGCACGATCTCCGCAAACGGCGAGCGTCAGATCGGTCTCGACATTGCTGAAGCAATGCAGAAGGTCGGCAACGAAGGCGTCATCACCGTTGAAGAAGCCAAGACCGCCGAAACCGAACTCGAAGTCGTCGAAGGCATGCAGTTCGACCGCGGCTACCTGTCGCCCTACTTCGTGACCAACCCGGAAAAGATGGTTGCGGACCTCGAAGACGCATACATCCTCCTGCACGAAAAGAAGCTCTCGAACCTTCAGGCCATGCTGCCGGTTCTCGAAGCCGTCGTTCAGACCGGCAAGCCGCTCGTCATCATCGCTGAAGACGTCGAAGGCGAAGCTCTTGCAACGCTCGTCGTCAACAAGCTGCGTGGCGGCCTCAAGATCGCTGCCGTCAAGGCTCCTGGCTTCGGCGACCGCCGCAAGGCCATGCTGGAAGACATCGCCATCCTGACCGGTGGTACCGTCATTTCCGAAGACCTCGGCATCAAGCTCGAAAACGTTACCCTCGACATGCTCGGCAAGTCGAAGAAGGTTTCGATCTCCAAGGAAAACACCACGATCGTTGACGGCGCCGGCCAGAAGTCCGACATCGAAGGCCGTGTTGCCCAGATCAAGGCCCAGATCGAAGAAACCACCTCCGACTACGACCGCGAAAAGCTGCAGGAACGTCTTGCCAAGCTCGCTGGCGGCGTTGCCGTTATCCGCGTCGGCGGTTCGACGGAAGTCGAAGTGAAGGAAAAGAAGGACCGCATCGACGACGCTCTCAACGCGACGCGCGCTGCCGTTCAGGAAGGCATCGTACCGGGCGGCGGCGTTGCCCTGCTGCGTTCGTCCACGAAGATCACCGCAAAGGGTGAAAACGACGACCAGGAAGCCGGTATCAACATCATCCGCCGCGCCCTGCAGGCTCTGGTTCGCCAGATCGCAGACAACGCAGGTGACGAAGCTTCCATCGTTGTCGGCAAGATCCTCGAGAAGAACGAAGACAACTACGGCTACAACGCCCAGACCGGCGAATATGGCGACCTGATCCAGCTCGGCATCGTCGACCCGGTCAAGGTTGTTCGTACGGCTCTGCAGAACGCAGCTTCGGTTGCTTCTCTGCTGATCACCACCGAAGCCATGATCGCCGAGCTTCCGAAGAAGGAAGCTGCAATGCCGGCAATGCCGGGCGGCGGCATGGGCGGCATGGACTTCTAATCAGTCCTGTCACCGGAATTAAGAAAGGGCGGTCTTCGGACCGCCCTTTTTCTTTGTCGTGCCTGTGTGATTGACGGAAGGCGGCACATCTTATCGGCGTCATCCTTGGGACAGGCCCATTGCTGTCCGATTTAAATTTCTCGAAGAAGTCATGTGTCATTGGTTCTATTATTTTCGGGTATGCCGTGCCAAACCGGACACCAAAGAAGAATAGCGTTGTCAGATGGGAAGACAGGCTAGCCAATCACGCCGACGTCATCCTAGGGCCTGTCCCGAGGATCTGCAACCGATTGATTTTATTCGACGTGATTAGATCCTCGGCACAGGGCCGAGGATGACGTCAGCGTTCTCGCGAGAGATGCTTCATGAAAATCAACAGGTTGCACAATTCTGAAGGCCGAAAGCGGAACGGTTCGTGTATTGTCCCGTTTTGGAACAGGCGTGATTTTATCCGGCTATTTTTTGCAGCCCTATGCAATAATAGGGCACATTCAAGAGCGAATCACCACCCCATACGGGGCCGATTTCCACTCGGACCGGCTTATAAGCGCGCTATTTAGTTGTGCTTTTTCGCATATCTCGCGATATTGAAGAAGAAATACATAATATTTTTGATTTTCTCACTGGCTGGTTGTTGTAGGTAGGGGAAAATAAACTATAAGTCACCCCCCGTAAGGGTTCCGCGACGGGGCGGCCAGCATCGAAGGGGTTTCGATGCCTGGCAAATACGTTCGACTGCGGGTGGCGGTAAAGGTTCAACCTGGCAGTGGCGCTTGAAGTGGCGGCGCTGGCACGTGTTCATGCGGGGGCGCGATTTGTTTGAAATATCAAGACGCAACGATGCTCTGCCTGCGGCGGTAACAACCACGCCCGATCCCCGGACCCTGTCGCATTTCTTCATGTCGGAGGAGTGGAGCAGCGATCTTTCCAGTGGCGTCATCCGGCTCGGCGAACACGCATCGTTCATGCACGGCCTGCCGCCGGGCGAGTGCGGATTGCTCAGCCTTGTCCGCTGTTACGACCGCGCTGACCACGCCCGCGTTCTGGAACTTTTCGAGCAGGTTTCCACCGCACCCTCACGCTTCTGTTTTTCAACCGGCCTCTCCATCTTGCCGGCGATGCGGCAGCCGGTCATCTGCATGGGTGAATCTTCCGGCTTCGAAGACGGCCAGCAAGGGCGCATATCAGGGCTTTTCCTGTTTCCGCGCTTTGAGGATATTCGCTTCGCCGCCTGAACATAGCCGGACAGACGCTCAGTACCGTTCACAAAATGAAGACGATTTGTCTTCTATTGTTCATCTTTATGGGCGGATGATTTTCGGTCATTGATATCTCCAGACATTGCAGTTCAACCGGCGACACGCCGACTATTTACCGGAGATTTCCATGTCCAGCAGCCAGAACGTTCTCGTTCTCATCGCCCGTATTCTGCTTTCCTTCATCTTCATCACGTCGGGCTTCAGCAAGCTCGTCGATCCGGCCGGCACGGCCGGCATGATCACGGGCGCCGGCCTGCCCGCCGCAACCGCCCTTGCCTATATCGCAGGCCTGTTCGAACTCGTTGCCGGTCTTGCCATTCTCGCTGGTTTCCAGACCAAAATCGCCGCCTGGGCGCTTGCCGTCTTCTGCGTCTTCACCGGTCTGGTGTTCCACAGCGGCACCGTTGCCGTACCCGGCTGGCCTGAGCCGGCTCTTGGCTGGATCAACACGCTGAACGGCATCATGATGGTGAAGAACATCACCCTTGCCGGCGCTTACATCCTGCTTGCCGCCTTCGGCCCCGGCGCCTACTCCGTCGACGCCAAGCGCGGCGCGGCTGTGGCCCACGCATAAGCCAAATGGATCGACCAATAAAAAGCCGCCGGATCGCTCCGGCGGCTTTTTTTTACGTCGTCAGACCGCAGCCCTGATGCGCGAGGCGATCTCCTGAACCGCCGCATCGCCTTCGTGTTCCGGCTTGCGAGCGCGGACGAAACAAGCTTCCGAACGGACGATGATGCCGTCGGAGAGGATTTTCAGGTGGTTGGCCTTCAGCGTCGAGCCGGTCGAGGTGATATCGACGATGATATCCGCCTGCCCTGCGGCCGGTGCACCTTCGGTCGCGCCAAGGCTTTCGACGATGCGATAAAGCTGAATGCCGTGCTGGCGCGAAAAGAACTGCTGCGTCAGCCGCCAATATTTGGTGGCGATGGCGAGCCTGCGGCCATGACGGGCGCGGAATTCCGAAGCGACATCGCCGAGATCGGCCATGCTGTCCACATCCAGCCAGATTTCCGGCACGGCGACAACGACGTCCGCATGGCCGAAACCGAGGCGGGCGCAGAATTCCACCTGCGCATCGGCATTGGTCAGTCCCTCGCGCACGAGGTCCTCACCCGTGACGCCGAAATCTACGGTGCCGGCGCCGATCTCGCGGGCGATCTCGGAGGCCGAGAGATAGGCGATCTCGATATCGTCGCGCCCTTCGATGCGGCCGCGATAGGAACGGTCATTGCCGACAGCCGCCACTTTCAGCCCGGCGCGTTCCAGAACGGCGGAGGCGTCTTCCTTCATCCGGCCCTTGGAGGGCAGTGCGATGGTGATCATGGCTTGTCGCTCCCGCGCACCGCTTCGATGCGATCCAGCCAGAGCGAAAAGCCCACGGCCGGGATTTTTTCCTGTGCGCCGAGCAGGGTCAGCAGCCGGTCGAAACGGCCGCCACCGGCCAGCACACTGTCTCCGCCAGCTTCCACCACCTCGAATACGAGGCCGGTGTAATAATCGAGCGGACGACCGAAGGCCGCGCCATAGGTGACGGTTTCGAGATCGACACCGGCATTGGCAAGCGCTGCGACGCGTTTATCGAAAGCGGAAAGCGCGCCATCCAGTTTCAGCTTCGCCTTTGCGGCAAAATCCGCCAGAACCTGCGAGGCCTGCGGCAGAGGCGCCTTCAGGGCCAGGAACTGCTTGAGCAGAGCAAAACTCTCATCCGGCAGGCGCGTGGCGGCAAGCGCCAGCTTCTCCCGCAGGCGGCGGGCGATTTCCTGCGGCGCACGGCTGGCATTGGTGGAATAGCCGGTTTCCTGCATCACCGTATCGAGATAATCGACCAGCACCGCCTCGTCGCCCGTCGCCAGCAGGCCGGCGACCCGGGCATCGAGGCCGGTCATCGGCTTGGGATGCATGAGACTTTCCAGCAACGCTTCCAGCTGCGCCATATCGCCGAATGCCTGCACCAGCCGCTTCTGCCAGCCGAGCGGCAGGCCAAGGGCAGCAACAACCGCTTCGAAAACCTGCTGGTCGCCGAGCGTGACGGCAAGCGCCCGGCCCGGCAGCAGGCGCTGCAGAATGCCGGTGGCATCAATGACGGCACGGGCATCGGCGGCGGCGATATCGGTATCGCCGAGATCTTCGATGCCGGCCTGATAAAACTCGTTGGCGCCTTCCCGGCGCTGGCGGAAAACTTCACCGAGATAGGAATAACGCTTCGGCGTGCCGGTCGCCGTTTCGATATGGCGCAGGCAGACCGGGATGGTGAATTCGGGGCGCAGGCACAGGCTCTCACCCGTTTCGCTCTCCGTCATGAAGATACGGCGGCGCAAATCCTCGCCGGCCATATCCAGAAAAGGTTCGGCGGGCTGGATGACCGGCGTGTTCACACGGCTCGTGCGGCGCGCGGCGAATTCTTCCAGTAGCTCTCCGGAAAATTCCGGCATGTCGATCAGGGGCATGGAACGGTACTTTTCGTCACGGTTCGAGCGGCTGCATCATTTCGATGCGGTTTCCGAAGGGATCATGGACATAAAACCGGTGATACCCTTCAAGCGGCTCATCCTCAACCACATGGCGGCCTGCTGTTTCAAGTGTTTTTCGCAAGGTTGCCATATCATCGACCAGAAAGGCCGGATGGGATTTCTTCGCCGGGCGGAAATCCTGCTCGACGCCGAGATGCAGTTTTATCGAACCCCGGCTGAACCAGCACCCGCCGCGTGCGGCCAGATTGGCGGGCTTTGCCTGCTCGGCAAAACCGAGCAGGCCGCCATAAAAAGCGCGCGCCTCATCCTCACGGCCCGCCGGCATCGCCAGTTGAACATGGTCGAGCGCGAGGATCGCCATGGCCTTAACGCCCTTCGGCGGCGCGGCGAACGTCCTCTGCCTGATGCTCCAGAATCTCGCGGACCTTCGCCACCAGATCGGCTTCCGGCACGCTGACCTGCGCCACGCGCGCCTCCCGCCAGCTGGCATTGTCCTCGATATCGCCGGACAGGCGCTTGCCCTCGATCAGATCCTTTATCTGCACCACGCCTTCGGCACGCTCGTCACCGCCCTGGATGATGGCGATGGGGGAGCCGAGGCGGTCGGCATATTTCAGCTGGTTGCCGAATTTCTTCCAGTTGCCCTGGTACATTTCAGCACGGATGCCCTCGGAGCGCAGCGCCTGCGTGAAGCGCTGGTAACGGCCCATGCTCTCCACATCGCCATCCATGACGGTGATCAGAACAGGGGCGAGCGGCTTGACCTGACCGAGCTTGCCGAGGTTCTTCAACGCCGTCATCAGGCGCGAAACGCCGATGGAGAAGCCCGTGGCCGGAACCGGCTGGCCCATGAAGCGCGAAACGAGGCCATCATAACGGCCGCCGCCGCCGACGGAGCCGAACACAACCTTTTCGCCCTTTTCATTGGTGACGTCGAAGCTCAGCTCGGCCTCATAGACGGGGCCGGTATAATATTCGAGGCCGCGAACGACCGAGGGGTCGATCTTGATGCGCGTCGCATCGTAACCGGCACTGGTGACCAGAGCGCCGATGATGTTCAGCTCCTCAACGCCTTCCTCGCCTTTCGAGGTGCCCGCGACCAGTTTCGCCAGATCATCGGCGCTTGCCGCATAATCCTTGATACCGACGAAAAACAGCACCTTTTCAATCTGTTCCTCGCCAAGACCAGCGCCCTTGGTGAAATCGCCGGATTCATCCTTGCGGCCGGGGCCGAGCAGCAGCTTCACACCTTCGGGACCGAACTTATCGAGCTTGTCGATGGCGCGCAGAACGTTGAGGCGACGACCGGCATTTTCCTCGCCGCCGAGGCCGATGGCTTCCATGACGCCATCGAGCACCTTGCGGTTGTTGACGCGGATGACATAGTCGCCGCGCTGAATTCCGAGCGCTTCCAGCGTATCGGCCATCATCATGCACATTTCGGCATCGGCCTGCACGCCGGCGGCGCCCACCGTATCGGCATCGAACTGCATGAACTGCCGGAAGCGGCCGGGGCCGGGCTTTTCATTGCGGAACACGTAACCGGCGCGGTAGGTGCGGTACGGCAGCTGGATTTCATTGAAATTTTCCGCGACATGGCGGGCGAGCGGCGCGGTCAGATCGTAGCGCAGGCTCATCCACTGGTCGTCATCGTCCTGCAGTGAAAACACGCCTTCGTTCGGGCGGTCGCTATCGGGCAGGAATTTGCCGAGCGCATCGGTATATTCGAACAGCGGGGTTTCCACCGGATCGAAACCGTAAAGCTCGTAGACCCTGCGGATCTTCTCGATCATCTCATTGGTGGCATGAATATCGGCAACCGAGCGATCCACGAAGCCACGCGGCAGGCGGGCTTTCAGTTTCTGAGGCTTTTTTGCTTTTTCGCTCATGGGGCCGATCCGATATTTTCCTGAAATCAAGCCGGTGTATTAGAGGATGAAGCCCGGTGCGGCAAGCCGCAAAGGCTCCGGTTTTACTGGCCGCTGCGGCCAAGCGGTGCTATATGGGATACATGTATCCCAATTCGGATCGGGAAGGACGCGACCAATGAGCAAACAGACGGCCATACGCCTGCCTGATGAGACCTATGAGAGGCTGAAAGCATTGTCCGAGCGCACCGGCCGCACATCCGCCTATTACATCCGCGAGGCGATCGAGAAACATATCGAGGATATGGAAGATCTCTATCTTGCGGAGGAGGCGACGCGGCAGCGCATCGCCAACAAGGAGCACACCTATACTCTGGAAGAAGTGATGCGAGATCTTGACCTGGAGAATTGAATTCCAGCGGACTGCCGTCAAACAGCTGGGCAAGTTGACGAAGAGCGACGCCAATCGCATCGTTTCCTTTCTGGCAGACCGGATTGCCGAAGATGACAATGCACGCAGAACCGGCGCCGCCCTGCAAGGCTCCGAACTCGGAAATTTCTGGCGCTACCGGGTGGGCGATTACCGCATCATCTGCGATATACAGGATCACAAGCTCGTCGTGCTGGTGGTCGAAATCGGCCATCGCCGTGAAATCTACCGTTAGGCATTCATGATCCTCGAAGCCCTGCAATATGCCGCCACACGCGCGGTCACGCCGAAAGAATTCCGGCCGCATATCCGCTACTCCGTCAACCTCTGGGCGCGCGCCAACCGCTGCGCCAAAGCCTGGGCGGAGCATGAAAACAACAGCCGGCAATTCGTGCTGCAATCGGCCAGAAAGCTGAAGCAGCGGCGAACGGCGGTCGTGCTGGGCTCGGGCCTGTTGCGCGATGTGCCCTATGATGCGCTGGTGGCGATGTTCGATACCGTCGTGCTGGTCGATCTGGTGCATCTTGCCAGCGTGCAGGCGAAGCTGCGCCTCAATGCCAAAAAGAATGTCCGCATCGCCAATCGCGATCTTTCCGGTTTTGACGATGTTCTAGCCGGTCGGCCGGCGGAACCGCTCGATTTCCTGCGGCGGGTGCCCTATCTCGATCTCGTGGTATCGGCCAATCTCCTGTCACAGATCGGCACCGGCGCACGCCACCGGCTGGAGCGGGAAAAGATCGCAGATGCCCCGGACGACCTTCTGCCTAAGCTCATTCACACCCATCTGGAAGCGCTGGCCGGCCTGCCCTGCAAGGCCTGCCTGATAACGGACACCTCCTTCGACGTCATCGGCAAAGACGGCAACCTGCACCAGCATGAAGACCTGCTGCATGGCATCGCTCCTCCTGCCCCCGCCGCCGCATGGGAATGGCCGCTTGCCCCGTTTGGCGAGGAAAGCAGGGATTACCGCATCGTGCATCACGTCATCGCGCGTGAACTGACCTGATCGTCATGCTTATTCCATAATTCCAGCGGTAAATTCACGCCATGTCCGAGGTGGCCCGCACATTGATGTTCCTTGCCTGCCTGCTATACGGCGCAATGCCGGCGCAGATGGCGATGAGCATGCCGATGGCCACGGGCATGGCAGCTTCCTCACAATCGCCGATCAAACGTGACGATGCCCATTCGCATCGAGCCGCGGATCGGGACCAAGGGTCTCGGGCGCATGCGGAGAATGGGGCTCATGGAGGGGGCACGGGCGGTTGCTGCCCGCATGGTGACGATGCCGCACATCCCGGTTCCTGCGCCACCTGCCTGATCGTGGTTCCGCGAACGATCTTCGCCGATAGCGGCCGGGTGACCTTTGACTATCCCAAGCCGCAGCGCGGCATCGTCTTTCACGGCAAGGCTTCCGCGCCGCCGCTACCGCCTCCCCGCGCCTGAACCCAGATTTTTTCAGACCCATCTTCGAAAAATCCGTTAGACACAGGAAGGATAATCCATGTCTATCAAGACCATCACGCTCGCCGCCGCTCTCGCAAGCCTCTTCGCCTTGCCGCTTTTCGCACAGGAAGCGGGCGGCCATGCCGGACATGACATGTCAAAAGGCACTATGAGCGACAGCGCTTCCACCAAGGCCTTCATGGAAGCCAGCAAGAAAATGCATGGCGATATGGCCATCGATTATAGCGGCGATGCGGATGTCGATTTCGTGCGCGGCATGATCCCACACCATCAGGGCGCAATCGATATGGCCAAGGTCCAGCTTGAATACGGCAAGGACCCGGAAATCCGCAAGCTGGCCGAAGAGGTCATCAAGGCGCAGGAAGGCGAGATCGCCATGATGAAGGCCTGGCTGAAGTCCAAGGGCAAGTGACGACCGCTATTGTCAAACAGGGAGCGCCGGCTGGCGCTCCCTCCCCACAAGGTTACAACCCCGCGAGACCGGCCTTGTAGTCCTCCGAGGCCGCACGGCTGAGGCGCTCCAGCTCCATGGCCGCCCGGCTGGTATGACGCTCCTTATGGCGCAGCAAAGCGAAATTTCGGGCGGGAAGATCGATGCCGGCTCGGACAAGCAGCCCCTGCCGCAGAAACAGCGAGGCGACGGAGGCGGAAACTGCCGTGGCCGCACCGCCGGAGCGTGCCGCCATCACCACCGCCTCGTTGGACGGCAGTTCGAGCATGACGGAAAGCTCGCCGGGGTCCACCCCCATTTGCCGCACCGCCGCCTCGAAGGCGGAGCGGGTGCCGGAACCCTGTTCGCGCAGAACCCATGAGGTGCCGTACAGCATATCGAGCGCGGTGAGATAACGGCCATCCGCGAAAGGGTGGGCCGAACCGGTGACCACCAGCAGCTTGTCGGACACGACGGGCTGCACCATCAAAGCCGGCTCATCGATCCTGCCTTCGATGAAACCGACCTCTGCCAGACCGTCGAGTACGGCCTGGGTCACTGTTTTCGTATTGCCGATATCGAGCCGCACGGTCACGCCCGGATAAAGTTTTTTGAACTGCATCAGGATCGGCGGCAGCCAGTAGCTTGCAATCGTCTGGCTGGCGCAGACGGTAATTTCGCCGCGCGTCAGCCCGCCCATTTCGGAGAGAATCAATTCCGCATTGCGCACACGCGCCAGCGTCGCTTTTGCTTCGCCCAGAAACGCCCGGCCGCTTTCGGTCAGTTCGATGTTGCGGCCGACGCGATGGAACAGCTCGACACTATAAAAGGCCTCGAGATTCTTGATGGCGGAGCTGACGGCGGAGGCGGTCAGACCGATGGCTTCGGCGGCCCTTGTGAGGTGCTCGCGTTCGGCAACGGCGATGAAGATGCGGAGCTGTTCGAAGGTCATGGCTTTTCATTCGATTTTATCGAATAATATATGCCATATTATTTGATAGAATAAAACAGGCCGCTGCGGCATTGTCTGGCTATGGCACAACATCGCACCCTCGCTCACCCCTTTCAGTTTTCGCTTCGCTGGCTTACCCCGCTTCTGCCGGGAATTCTCATCTGCGCGGCGGTCAGCTGCGCCGCCATTCTGGCGGAGCGCTTTCAGGTGCGGCTTGCAGGCCACGCATGGCTCGGCGATCTCGTGCTCGCCATTCTGATCGGCACACTGCTGCGTTCGCTGGTTTCGCTGCCCGCCGTCGCCTCAGCCGGCATCAAATTCAGTGCCAAGACCCTGCTCGAAATCGCGGTGGCGCTTCTCGGCGCATCCTTGAGCCTCTCCATCCTCAAAGGTGCCGGCGGTTTGCTGATCGGCGGCATTGCGCTTATCGTCGCGCTGTCGCTGATCGTCAGCTATGCCGCCGGGCGGATGCTCGGTCTGCCGCCCAAGCTTGCAACGCTGATTGCCTGCGGCAATTCCATCTGCGGCAACTCCGCCATTGCCGCCGCCGCGCCCGCCATCGGCGCCAAGCCGGAAGATGTCGCCGCCTCGATTGCCTTCACCGCCGTTCTCGGTGTCGTCGCCGTGCTGCTGATGCCGTTTCTGCCACAGCTTCTGGGTCTCGACGCCACCCAATATGGCATTTTCGCCGGGCTGACGGTCTATGCCGTGCCGCAGGTTCTGGCTGCCACAGCCCCGCTCGGCGCAATCGCCGTGCAGACCGGCACCATCGTCAAGCTCATCCGCGTGCTGATGCTGGGACCTGTGATCGCCGCCCTCTCCGTCATCCATGGCCAGTCCGGCGCGGAACGCCTGAGATTACAGCAGATGGTTCCATGGTTCATCATCGCCTTCGTGCTGATGATCATGGCCCGGTCCTTCGGCCTCATTCCCGAGGCTCTGATCGGCCCTGTCGCCTCGCTCTCCAACATCCTCACCATCATGTCGATGGCGGCGCTGGGCCTTTCGGTCGATATTCGCAGCCTTCGCCATGCCGGCGGCAAGGTGATCGTCGCCGCCAGCCTGTCGCTCGTGCTGCTTGGTGTTCTGAGTTTCGGCCTGATCGTGCTGACCCAGGCGGCCTAAGCAAAGGCGGGCTGTTATTTCCCGGTGCTGACCGTCAGCGTGTAATGCGCGCCGAGACCGCGGCGCGGCGAGCCCAGGATGAGCGTCGGGCGGATCAGCCACTCCGTATCCGCCTTCGGCGTCAGCGTTGCGACCTTGCCTTCGGAATCGCTGAAGAAGATCGCATCCTCATCCGGCGTCGAAAAATCGAAGACCGCCATCAGCACGAATTCGCTGGAGGCGGCAAGCTCGATCTTCACTGTCTGCCCGGCCTTCACCTTCAGGCGATAGACATCGCCGCGCCCGCGCCGCGTCCAGCCGTCAAGCTTCAGCGGCCCGGCCGGCGGCAGCGCCACCTGCTTCAGCCTTTCGCCGTCATCGAGCCAGATACCATCGACATTGCGGCCTTCCGCGAAGGAGGCATGCGGCATGGCGGTGACAGTCATGGTGAGAGCCAGAAGAAGGGAGGTTACCTTCATGGACGTACAAACTCCCGCCGCATGGCCTCTATCGGCTGGCGGCAATGACAGCCTTCGATATGGTCGTTAACCATACCCATGGCCTGCATGAATGCATAGACGGTCGTCGGGCCGACGAAACTCCAGCCCCGCTTCTTCAGGTCCTTCGAAAGGCGAATGGAGGCGTCGCTGGTGGGATTGGCCCTTAACGTCGCATAGTCCAGCCTTTGCGGCCTTTCTGCGGTGGCCGGTTCGAAACCCCAGAAATAACGGGCGAGCGAACCGAATTCATCGCGCAACTCCATGGCGCGGCGAGCATTATTGATGGTCGAAACGATCTTGCCGCGATGGCGGATGATGCCCTTGTCGGCAAGGCAACGCTCGATATCGGCCTCACCGAATTCCGCCACTTTTTCGAATTCGAAATTGGCGAAGGCAAGACGGAACGCCTCGCGCTTGCGCAGAACCGTCAGCCAGGAAAGGCCGGACTGGAAACCTTCCAGACAGATCTTCTCGAAAAGGCGGCGATCGTCGGTGACGGGATAACCCCATTCCTCGTCGTGATAACGACTGTAATCCGCAAGCCCCTGCTGCCAGAAACACCGCACAAGGCCATCCGCGCCCGTTTCAAGTCCCGCTTCATTCATTCCGCAACCACCCTTTTCCGCTCCCGCCCGTGACCGGTTCAGACCGCGCACTTACCACTCATTCACCACGTTTCAAAACCGGGTGCTAACCTTAAATCCAGCTTTCCCTAATCAAGCGCTTTTTAATGAACAGCCATTTACGATTCGCTGGCGTCGAGGTGCGAACGTGTCCGGCAAAGCGGGCGAACAGTCCCGCAAATCCATAGTTGCGACATCCCGCAGAGAGAGTCCACCCGATGACGATGAAGTCCGTTTTTCTGGCGCTGAGCCTCGTTTCCACCTTTGCCGCCCCGGCCGCCATGGCCAATGAGCGTTATCGCGAGCGCCCGCCCGTCGTCGTCAGCCCGGATCTTTCGGCCCCCTGGGTCACCCAGCTCGGCGGTCGCGGCAATGTCCGCCCCGTGGTTTATCCGCGCGCGCCTGCCGCACGCCAGCCGTTCTTCCAGCAGCGCCAGGCCGCCATGCCGCAGCGCCCCAGCTCCGGCGTCACATCGCAGCGCCCGGCACGGGTGCAGAATGCCGCCGTCCGCCCCAACGCGCCGGTGCGCACCCAGATCGCGCCGCAATTCCTGCCGCAGATCGTCACCTACCCGACCAATGAAAAACCCGGCACCATCGTCATCGATACGCCGAACCGTTTCCTTTATCTCGTGCTCGCCGATGGCAAGGCCCGGCGGTACGGCGTCGGCGTCGGCAAGCCCGGTTTCGAATGGGCCGGCACCCACAAGGTAACCCGCAAGGCGGAATGGCCGAGCTGGACCCCGCCGAAGGAAATGATCAGCCGCGAGGCGACGAAGGGACACTATCTGCCGGCCTTCATGGAAGGCGGCCCGGCCAACCCGATGGGCGCGCGCGCCATGTATCTCGGCTCCACGCTTTATCGCATCCACGGCACCAACCAGCCGTGGACGATCGGCAGCAACAATTCCTCCGGCTGCATCCGCATGCGCAACGAGGATGTCACCGATCTTTACGAGCGCGTCAACGTCGGAACCAAGGTCATAGTGATATGATGGCAACGGTTCAGCCATTCCGGCCGCTTCAGGGCCGGTGTGGCGGCGTATCCGCTTGAATTGCCGCCTTGCGGCGGTACAATCCGGCTCACTTCACTGGAATGAAACTTGGCGGGGGACGCCAGGAGCCGGACCTCTCTCAGGGGGATGATGGAACGGCCTTAAAACGGGTGGTCAACTGACCGCCCGTTTTTCGTTTCTGTCATTCAAATGTTATCAAAAAACGGTTTGGTGAATTACTGATATCAATCTGGATTCACTTCATGCCGCGCCATAGTTTATTTGTTTGCGCCCTGCTGTTCAGCGGCGTTTCCTTCTCTGCCGCAATCGCGGGCGAATTTGAAATTTCCGGTTATGGCGGCTGGCAAAGCGCGCCGCATAGCGACGTGAAGGTTTCCGACGGGCCGGATTTCCGGGCCGGATGGGAAGGCAAGTCATTTTCCAACCCGCCCTATTGGGGCGTGCGTGGCACCTACTGGTTCGATGAGGGCCAGCTGCGGAATTTCGGCATCTCGCTCGATTTTACCCATGACAAGGTCTATGCCGACGACCAGACGCTTGCCCGTTCCGGCTGGTCGCATTTCGAATTCACCGACGGCCTGAACCTTCTGACGCTCAACGCGCTCTACCGTTTTCCGCTGGAATCGCTGCCGATCACCCCTTATGTGGGCGCCGGCGTCGGCATCAACGTGCCACATGTGGAAGTATATCGCCCGTCAGGCAGGACCTTCGAGTACCAGTTCGGCGGCGCAACCCTGCAGGCGCAGGCCGGCCTCAGCTACCGCATCACCGACAACTGGTCGACCTTCGTGGAATATAAGGGCACCTATTCCTTCGTCGACGTCGATATCGACAATGGCGGCTCGTTGAAAACCGATATCATCACCAATGCGGTGAATTTCGGCGTGGCGTATAAGTTCTAAAAGATATGGCCCAGAGCGTGCCGCGTGGACGACGCTCTCTTTCTTCGTCATTCCGGCCATGAGCCGGAATCCAGTCAGCCCAAGTCATTGGGCTGGAAAGACTCTTCTCTTCTCGTCGCGCCGGCTGGATGCCGGGTCAAGCCCGGCATGACGGATGCCGAAAGTGCGTACACGAAAGCTGCCTCGGGTACTGCGCAGTCGAAAGTACCACGGGACGTTTCTAAACCGAAAGCCTCGCCGGTTTCGGCCCGCCATAGGCCCAGTCCAGCAGCTCCACCGTGTGCACGATAGGCATATCCGTGCCGGTTCCGATCTGCGTGATGCAGCCGATATTGCCGGTGGCGATGACATCCGCCCGGGTGGCCTCGATATTCTTCACCTTGCGCGCCTTGAGTTTGGCGGAAATCTCCGGCTGCAGGATGTTGTAGGTTCCGGCCGAGCCGCAGCAGAGATGCCCTTCCGCCGGATCGCGCACGGTGAAACCCGCCGCCTTCAGGAGTTGTTTCGGCGCAAGCGTGATCTTCTGGCCATGCTGCATGGAGCAGGCCGAATGATAGGCGACCGTCAGCCCCTGACTTTGCTTTTGCGGCAGATCGAGCGTGGCGAGATATTCGGTGATGTCCTTCACCAAGGCCGAGACCCGCGCGGCTTTTTCGGCATAGGCCGGATCGAGCCGCAGCATGTGGCCGTAATCCTTGATGGTGGTGCCGCAGCCGGAAGCGGTGATGATGATGGCGTCGAGACCGCCGCTTTCCATCTCGCGCGTCCAGACATCGACATTGCGCCTTGCCGAGGCGAGCGCCTCTTCCTCGCGCCCCATATGATGCACCAGCGAACCGCAACAGCCCTCCCCCTTCGGCACGACGACCTCGATGCCGAGCCGTGCCAGCAGGCGCAACGTCGCCTCGTTGATACCGGGATCGAGCACCGGCTGGGCGCAGCCGGTGAGGATCGCAACCCTTCCACGCTTCTCGCCTTCGGCCGGCCGCTCTCCCGGACGGGTTGACGCGGAGGCCGCAGGCACCTCGGCGGGAGCGAGAGCGAGCATGGATTGCAGCGGCTTCAGCGCCGGAACCCTGGCAAGCAGGCTGGAGAAAGGCCGCGCCAGCCGGGCCAGATGCAGGGCCAGCCGGAAACGGGCGGGATGGGGCAGGACGGCAACCAGAAGATTGCGGATCAGCCTATCCATAAGGGGGCGCTTGTAGGTCTGTTCGATATGGGCGCGGGCATGATCGACCAGATGCATGTAGTCCACGCCGGAAGGACAGGTGGTGGTGCAGGCAAGACAGGAAAGGCAGCGGTCGATATGGGTGACGACCTCGCGGTCTGCCGGGCGGCTGTTTTCCAGCATATCCTTGATGAGGTAGATGCGGCCGCGCGGGCTATCCAGCTCGTTGCCGAGCGTGACATAGGTGGGACAGGTGGCGGTGCAGAAGCCGCAATGCACACATTTGCGCAGGATTTTTTCGGATTCCGCCACATGCGGATCGGCCAGTTGTTCGGGCGTGAAGGATGTTTGCATGGTTCAGACGGCCCTTTCCATCGTTACGGCCATCTTGCCGGGATTGAAGATGCCCGCCGGATCGAGCTTCTCCCTGATACGCGCAGAAAGCAGCGCTTCCGCCGCCGGGCGCGGTTCGAAGGCAGCGACCGTGGCGCGCACCGCATCGCTTGCCCTCACCAAAGTTGCATGGCCGCCGCCGAGCGCCCGGATCGCGCCGCGCAGCAAATCCGCCTCGGGGTCGGCCTCCATCTGCATCCAGACGAGACCGCCCTGCCAGTCGTAAAAGGCGTCGATGCCCGCTTCCATGCGCAGCGCCGCGACAAGCTGATGACCAACCGAAGGCGCGACCGATACTTTCCACAAGGGCTTCGCCGCCTGTCCGGCATAGGGCGCGACATCGCGCACCTGCCGCCACAAAAGCCTGCTCTCCTCGCCCTCCAGCAGCGCCCACGGTCCGACCCGGTCCATGACGGAAAGGAGTTTGGCCGTGCGCGCCTCCACCGAGGCGGAAAGCCCTTCCAGCCGCAGGATAGTCGCCGGGCCGTCCGGCAATCCGCCATCGATGAAACGGGAACGAACGCTTTCCGGCAGATGCGCCGCGCCGGAAACCTCGACACTCATCGCCATTGCCGCCGCCATGATGCGCGTCGCCGCTTCATCGTCGAGCCCGGAAACGACCACGGTTTTTTCCGCAGGCGGTTTCGGCAGCACGCGGAAGGTGACTTCGGTGAGGAAACCGAGCGTGCCGAAAGACCCGGCCAGGAACTTCGACAGATCGAGCCCGGTGACATTCTTCATCACCCGGCCACCGGCCTTGATGACCTCACCGCTGCCATTGACGAAACGGATACCCAGCAGGCTGTCACGAGCCGCACCGGCCACATAACGGCGAGGGCCGGAAACATTGGCGGCGAAGACGCCGCCAATGGTCGGCTCACCTTCGGTGCCCATGATCGGGCGGTGATCCATCGGCTCGAAGGCCATCATCTGGCGGTTTTCAGCGAGAGCCGCTTCGACGGTTGCGAGCGGGGTTCCGGCCTTGACGGTCATGACCATTTCGGCGGGCAGGTAGGAGACGATGCCGCTCATGGCGCGGGAAGAGAGTGCTTCATCTGCTGCGACAGCATTGCCGAAACCGGAGCGGGTGTTACCGCCGATGATTTTCAGCGGGCTTTTACGCGCGGCGTGATCGCGGATGATGTCGGCGACCTGGGTTTCTGCGTAGGGGGTCAGCATGGGGTGGCGGGCTCCGGGCATGGGACAGCGACGTTTGCGCGAGGGATACCCCCCTCTGCCCTGCCGGGCATCTCCCCCTCAAGGGGGGAGATCGACTCGCGGCAAGGTCCCGCGTTTTTCTTCGGTCGAGATGGAGCGACGCAAGTGCGTCTCGCCAATCTCCCCCCTTGAGGGGGAGATGCCCGGCAGGGCAGAGGGGGGTAAACCACACCCACCATCGTCACGAAATTCACACCCATCATCCCCTCCCCTCCAGCGGAAACACCTTGGAAGGGTTCATCAGCCAGCCCTCATCGAAAGCCGCCCGCACCGCCATCTGCTGGGCAAGATCGGCCTCGCCATACTGGTGGCGCATCAGGTCGCGCTTTTCGATGCCCACACCATGTTCGCCGGTCAAACAGCCGCCGGCATCGACGCAGAGCTTCAATATTTCATTGCCTGCCTCTTCCGCGCGGGCCGCATCCTCCGGATCGTTGGCGTTGAACAGGATAAGCGGGTGCATGTTGCCATCGCCGGCATGGAAGACATTGGCGACGCGAAGGCCGAGGCGGTCGGTGATTTCGCTGGTCTTTTTCAGCACATAAGAAAGCTGGGAGAGCGGCACGGTGCCATCCATGCAGATATAATCTGCGATGCGGCCGGTTGCGCCGAAGGCGGATTTGCGGCCTTTCCAGATCGCCGCCGCCTCCATGGCCGACTGGCATTCCTTCACCGTCTTCACGCCATGTTTTCGGGCAATCGCCACGATGTCGGCCAGCATGGCGTCCATTTCCGCCTCGGAGCCTTCGACCTCGACGATCAGCAGCGCGCCGACATCCAGCGGATAGCCCGCTTTGGCGAAGGCCTCGCAAATTTCGATGGCCGGCTTGTCCATGAATTCGATGGCGACCGGGATGATGCCCGCGCCGATAATATCTGCCACGCAGGAGCCGGCTTCCTCGGAGGTCTCGAAGCCGAACAGCACCGGTCGCGCGCCTTCCGGCCTGGCGATCAGCCGCACCGTCGCTTCTGTCACGATACCGAGCTGGCCTTCCGAACCGCAAACGAGGGCGAGCAGATCGTAGCCGGCAGCATCGAGGTGCTTGCCGCCCAGTTCCAACACCGTGCCATCGACAAGCACCATTTTCACGCCGAGCAGATTATTGGTGGTGACGCCGTATTTCAGGCAATGCGCGCCGCCGGAATTCATACCGATATTGCCGCCGATGGTGCAGGCAAGCTGCGAGCTGGGGTCCGGCGCATAAAAGAAACCTTCCGCGCCGGCCGCATCGGAAATGGAAAGATTGGTGACGCCCGCCTGCACCCGCGCCGTACGGTTATAAAAATCCAGTTCGAGGATCGAGGCCATCTTCGAAAGGCCGATCACCACCGCATCTTCCTGCGGAATCGCGCCGCCGGAGAGCGAGGTGCCAGCCCCGCGCGGCACGACCGGAATGCCGTAACGGTGACAATATTTCATCACCGCCGCCACTTCTTCCGTCGTTTTCGGCAACGCCACGGCCAGCGGCAGGCGGCGATAGGAGACGAAGGCGTCGGTTTCGAAAGGCACGAGTTCGCGCGGTTCGTGCACAAGACAGTCCGCCGGCAGAATATCCTTGAGGTCCGCTATGATGCGGTCGCGGCCTGCGACGACTTTCTCGCGCGGCTCCAGAAACTTGATCGGCTGTGTCACCGCCCCTCCTCCATGCCATTCCACCAACTGGTATTCTTTCTTTACCACTTTGAAACGGCGCAATCAAATGTTATGGATTTTTTCCATTCCGGAAACAATCGAGGGCAACTATGACGAATCTGGGCGATCTGGAAGTCTTCGCAAGCGTTGCCGCCTCCGGCAGCATGTCGCTGGCCGCAAGGGAGCTTGGTTATTCGCCCGCCGTCATTTCCAAGCGCATCAAGCGGCTGGAAGAAAAGCTCGGCGCGCGGCTTTTCCAGCGCACCACACGGCAGATCTCGCTGACCGAAGCGGGACAGGGCTTTTACGAGCGGGTGCTTGCCGTGCTGGAAGGGCTGGAGGAGGCCGAGGATTTCGTGTCCGGCCGCGCCAATACGGTCAACGGCACGCTGAAGGTTTCCGCGCCGACCTCCTTCGGGCGCATGCATATCGCGCCGCATCTGAAAGGTTTCATGGAGCGGCATCCGGATCTTTCGGTCAATCTGGTGTTGAGCGACGAATTCATCGACATCATCGAGGGTGGTTACGATCTTGCCATCCGTATCGCCGATCTGAATTCCTCCAGCCTCGTGGCTCGCAGGCTTGCCCCAGTGCGCCGCGTGCTTTGCGCTTCGGCGGAATACGTTGCGGCCCATGGTATGCCCGCGACAATCGAGGATTTGAAAAAGCACCGCTGCCTGCCGGCCCATAATAACGATGTCTGGCGGCTGGAGGGACCGGGCGGCGCGATGAGCATTCGCCCGGAGGGGATGCTCATCACCAATTCCAGCGAGGTGATCCGCGAGGCGGTGATATCAGGGCTCGGCATTGCGCTGCGCTCCACCTGGGATATCGGCCATGAATTGCGCAGCAGCAAGCTGGTGCAGGTTCTGCCTGGTTATGAGGGATCGCGAAACGTCACGCTCTCGGCGGTTTATCCGAGCCGGCAGTTCCTGCCTGCGAAGGTTCGGCTGTTCATCGATTATCTGGCCGGGCTTTATGGGCCTTCACCCTATTGGGAGCAGGGTTGAGGGATATGGGGTACCCCTCAGTGCCCGCCCTCGGCATGGGAGCGGCGGATGCGGCGCACCACCCACCAGACGCCGAGGACCGCGAAGGGAACGGAGATGCCGGTGACGACGGCAGGGTCGAGCGGCAGCACATCATGGCTGATCGCCTTGGTGAGATAACCGATGAGGCCAACGACATAATAGGAAATGGCGGCGACCGAGAGGCCTTCGACCGTCTGCTGCAGGCGAAGCTGCATGGCGGCGCGCTTGTTCATGGTGTTGAGCAGCACCGTATTCTGCCGTTCCAGTTCCACGTCGATCCAGCTTCGGACGAGCGCCGTGGCGCGATAGAGCTTGCGCGACAGGTTGGCCTGCCGCTCCTCCACCGACTGACAGGTGCGCATGGCCGGCGCCATGCGCCGTTCCAGAAAGCTGCCCATGGTCTCGTGGCCCTGCACCGGGGTTTCCGCAAGCGCCCGGATGCGTTCGCGCACGATGCCGTCATAGGCGCGGCTGGCGCCGAAACGATAGAGGCTGAGCGCGGCATTGGCTTCCAGTTCGGCCGCAAGCCGGGTCATTTCCGCCAGCAGCGCATCGGCCTCGTCGCGCGCGCCGTTTTTCATGCGCTGGGTGATGCCGGTCAAACCGTCCTCGATGCGGCGGATTTCCGGCGAGAGCGTCTGCGCCATCGGCAGGCCGAGCATGGCAAGGGTGCGATAGGTCTCGATATCCAACAGCCGCTGCACCAGCGCGCCGCGGCTGTAATCGCTCAAGCCCCGGTCGATCACCAATATCTGTGTCAGCCCGTCGCGATCCTGCCGGAAATCGGTGAGGATCGCCGCCTGACCGTCGCGCACGTCGCTGTGACAGAGGCTGGTCGGCTCGAAGATCGTCTCGGCCTCAGACGCCACACCATTTTCCGGGCGGATTTCCAGCCGCACGCCCGAGATCAGCGAGCCGGGCGGCGAAAAGCCGTCGCCGAAGGGATCGCCGGCAATCTCGCCGCCGAATTTTTCCGGCGCGGGGCCGTCCCAGAACCAGGTCGAAAATTCGGTATGCCGCTCCCAGCGCAAGGTGCCCTGCCCCCAAGGCATGGCATGGTGGCGGGCATCGCGCTCCGGCGGCGCAACACCGCGGCTGCGCGACATTTCCGCGATGACCGAGTGATGCACGGCGGAACCGCCATCCATCATGAAGGCGAGCTGGACGATGATGCGCAAGGGTGCGAGAAGCACCGTCGGCCGCGCATGAACCTCCCCGAGCGCCAGCGATCTTTCCGGCGCGCTTGCGAAAGCAAATCTACCCTTGGCCATTGCAATATCGTCCCCGCCTGTTGCGCTGGTTTTATTAGAACATTGATCACGATGAAAACACCGCAATCGAAGCCGCTGTCATTGTTTTGATCCACCTGGCGGAAAAATCCGCCATCGTCACCCTGTCCTGCTGCTGCTTTAACAAAAGCCAATTCGAAAAGGCAGATGCCGTGTTGCCGCAGGCATGGCACGGATGAGGCGCGGAACTGGATAGAATATTTGACCAGTGCGATGCTTCGCTGATAATTTGCCCCCGATAGAAATACGGGGCGGGATTTCGCCGGAGACTTCTGCGATGGACGAAACGCTTTTTGCGCGCATCGAGCACAGCCGCACATCGCAGGAGGTGATCTTACGTTTCGAGGAACTGATCCTCGACGGCATATTGCGCGATGGCGACAGGCTGCCCGGCGAGCGCGAACTGGCGCAACGCCTCAATGTCTCGCGGCCGATCCTGCGGGAAGCGCTGAAGGAGCTTGAGACCCGTGGCCTCCTTACCAGCCGGCATGGCGGCGGCACCTATGTTGCCGATATTGTCGGCCCGGTCTTTTCCGATCCCTTGAGCGCGCTGATCACCCGCCACAGCCGGGCGACACGGGATTTCCTCGAATATCGCCGCTATATCGAAGGCATGACCGCCGAACTTGCCGCACAGCGGGCGACGGAACCGGACAGGCGCAACCTCGCCGCCATCGTGGACAGAATGCGGGAAGCGCATGAGGCGGGTCGTTTCGAAGAAGAGCTTGCGGGCGATGTGGAATTTCACAACGCCATTGGCGAAGCGGCGCATAATATCGTGCTGATGCACACGTTACGCTCCTGCTACCGGCTTCTGAGCGACGACATCTTCTATAATCGCCATCTCATCTTCACCGTCGCCGGCGCCCATGACGAGGTGCTGAGGCAACATATCGCCATCCACGATGCGATTGCCGCCGGCGATCCGGCCGCGGCAAGGGCGGCGGCGGAGGCCCATATCGACTTCATCGTGGAGACGACATCCAAGGCGCACCAGGCGCGGGAATGGGACCGGATTTCGCGCCTGAGGCAACAGCAACGCGCCCCCTGAAAACGCCATCCGGCGAAATGCGGCACCCTGTTTTTTCAGATTTTTATGGAACCTTTTGTGCTCTTTGGTCTTTTTATCGGGTTAATTGGAAAAATTTACCAAGATGGGACCCATGACAACCACGAGCGAAACTGAACGCTATCCGCGGATAGCTCTCATATCGACGCATGGCTATGTCGCCGCGCACCCGCCACTGGGCGCGGCCGATACCGGGGGACAGGTGGTTTATGTGCTTGAGCTTGCACGCAAACTCGGCCAGCTCGGTTATACTGTCGATCTTTATACCCGCCGCTTCGAAGACCAGCCGGAATTCGATGAGGTCGATGAGCGCGTTCGTGTGGTGCGCATTCCCTGCGGCGGACGTGATTTCATTCCCAAGGAATATCTGCACCGACACCTGATGGAATGGTGCGAAAACGCGCTGCGTTTCATCAAGAAAAACGACCTGAATTATTCTTTCATCAACAGCCATTATTGGGATGCGGGCGTCGCCGGGCAGCGGCTGTCCGAAGCGTTGAAAATCCCGCATCTGCACACGCCGCATTCGCTCGGCATCTGGAAAAAGCGCCAGATGGAGACCGACTATCCGGAAAAGGCCGATACGTTCGAACTGGAATTCAACTTCAGGGAACGTATCCAGCACGAGCTGATCATCTATCGCAGCTGCGATATGGTGATCGCCACGACGCCGGTGCAGCTTGACGTTCTGATCGAGGATTACGGTCTGAAGCGCAAGCATATCCACATGATCCCGCCGGGTTATGACGACAACCGTTTCTTCCCGGTTTCCGATGCGACGCGGCAGATGATCCGGCAGCGTTTCGGTTTCGAGGGCAAGACGGTGCTGGCGCTCGGACGCCTTGCGACCAACAAGGGTTATGACCTGCTGATCGACGGTTTCTCCGTGCTTTCCGAGCGCGAACCGGAAGCCCGGCTGCATCTGGCCGTCGGCGGCGAGAATATGGACGAGCAGGAAACCACGATCCTCAACCAGTTGAAGGAGCGGGTGAAAGCGCTCGGTCTCGAAGACAGGGTGGCGTTTTCCGGTTATGTCGCGGATGAAGACCTGCCGGACATCTATCGCGCCGCCGATCTTTTCGTGCTTTCCAGCCGTTACGAGCCCTTCGGCATGACCGCTATCGAGGCGATGGCGAGCGGCACGCCGACTGTCGTTACCATTCATGGCGGGTTGTTCCGGGCCGTCAGTTATGGCCGCCATGCGCTGTTTGCCGATCCTTTCGACAAGGAAGACCTCGGCATCACCATGATGAAGCCGTTCAAGCATGAGCGGCTTTACGGGCGGCTTTCCCGCATGGGAGCGCACAAGGCGCGCAGCCTGTTCACATGGACCGGCATTGCCCAGCAGCTTCTCGCCCTTGTGGAAGGCAGGACCATGATGCCAGTTCTGGAAGAAGCCGATTGGGCTGAACCATGGAACGACGGCGATTGAGACCGCTTCGCCTTTTTTCCACCGATCTCGACGGAACCGTCGTCGGCGATAACGACGCCACGCGCCGGTTCCGCGATTTCTGGCATTCGTTGCCGGAGCGTCAACGTCCCCTTCTGGTTTTCAATAGCGGCAGGCTGATCGACGACCAGCTTGCGCTTCTCGAAGAGGTGCCATTGCCGCAGCCCGACTACATCATCGGCGGGGTCGGCACCATGCTGCACGCGAAAGAGCGAGGCGAGCTGGCAAACGCCTATACACAGTCCCTCGGCACCGGTTTCGACCCCCAGAAGATCGCCGAGGTCATGGCCGGAATTCCCGGTGTGACGATGCAGGAAGAGCGTTACCAGCACGGCTTGAAATCGAGTTGGTTCCTGCATGACGCCGATGACGCCGCGCTCGAAGAGATTGAGGCCGCGCTTGTGGCGGCGGATATCGATGCCCGTATCGTCTATTCCAGCGACCGCGACCTCGACATCTTGCCCAAAGCCGCCGACAAGGGCGCAGCACTGACATGGCTATGTGGACAACTACGCATCGGCCTCGACGAATCAGTGGTTGCGGGCGATACTGGCAACGATCGGGCGATGTTTGAGCTAAAGAATATTCGCGGCGTGATCGTGGGCAATGCCCTGCCGGAGCTCGTCTCGCTGGCATATCATGATATGCGCTTCTTTCACTCGGCTGCGAAGGAAGCGGACGGTGTGGTCGAAGGTCTCCGGCACTGGGGATTAACCCCGGACTAAAACAGCCCCGGCTACAATTCATAGCGGCTTTGCATTCAGTATGCTTGAAGGCGGGCGGAGAGAGTATTACCGCATCGGCTGTCCGGCCGGGGAACCACCCGGTCGAAGCTTTGTTCGCATATCCACCATGTCCATCTTTGCCCGCAGGCTTCATCAGCGTGAAGACAGTAGTGGGTTATGGGTGAAGGGGGATTGGCGGAACTTACGGCATATCTATATTAGCAATTATCACTACCCGGCAAAAAAGGATCAATCCGGATTGAAGATTTTGAATCGATTGGCGACAGATGTTGGCTTGATGTTGCGCAGACCGCCGCGACAGCAATATGCGGCGCTGTGCTATCGATTGTCCAAGAAAAATCCGGAGCCGGAAGTGTTGCTGCTGACCAGCCGAGATACGGGGCGCTGGGTCATTCCCAAGGGCTGGCCCATGGCCAACAAGAAGGCCCATGCGGTGGCCGAGCAGGAAGCCTATGAGGAAGCCGGTGTCAAAGGCACGGTGGAAAAGGCGCCCTTCGGTTATTACGAATACGAGAAAAAGCTGAACAGCGGCGTCAACGTGCCGTGCAGGGTTCAGGTGCATCTGCTCGAAGTTTCGGAGATGCAGGAAAGCTTTCCCGAAAAACAATCCAGACGGCTGGAATGGGTCAGCCCCCAGGAAGCGGGAAAACGCGTCAACGAGCCGGAATTGAAAGCGCTGATGCTCGCTTTCGACAAACGGATGACGCATTCGAAATAGCGCGCCCGCCCCGAACGTGGCAATGTGCAGTTTGTTTTTCCAACATGGCTTTTATCGTCTTTCCTTTTGGAAAGATGTGCGAGATGTAACAGTCTTTCTGTAAAATTGCCTTCAACCTGCGACACTGCCGGACGAAAGGGAATGCTGGCAAACGAGGTCTGAATGGCAATCAAGCCGCCATCGAATATGAAACCGACGCTCGACAAGGATCTCGACAAGATTACCCGTGTCGAAGAGGCGACGCTGCATGTCACGCAGCAGCTTGCCGGCCTTGGCGCGGGGTTCATGTTCGTTGTCCTGGCGGCCATCTTCGCCGGCGTCTTCGTCACCGGCACCGCAGGCTCGGTCATCATCATCGCCGCCGTCGCCATCGGCGCCTATATGGCGATCAATATCGGCGCAAACGACGTCACGAACAATGTCGGCCCGGCGGTTGGGGCCAAGGCCATGCCGCTTGCCGCCGCCCTGATCATCGCCGCCATCTGCGAGATCGCCGGCGCGCTGATCACCGGCGGCAACGTCGTCGAGACCATTTCCAGCGGCATCATCAACATCGAGACCATTCCCGACAGGACCGCCTTTTCATGGGCGATGCTCTCGGCGCTTCTCGCCGCCGGCCTTCTCGTCAATATCTCGACCTGGACGAGGGCGCCGATTTCCACCACCCATACGGTGGTGGGCGGGGTTGCGGGCGCGGGAATGGCCGCCTACGGGGCGAAGGCGGTCGACTGGTTTTCGCTCGGCAGCATTGCCTTCGCATGGGTACTGGCGCCCTTCATCAGCGCCATCATCGCCGTCGCCATCCTTGCTTTCATCAAGGAATTCATCATTTACCGCGAGGACAAGCTCACCTCCGCCCGGCTGTGGGTTCCGGTTCTCATCGGTTTGATGGCGGGCGTCTTCATGGCCTATCTCATCTGGGTCGGATTGCGGCAGCTGATGCATGTGTCGCTTGGCCATGCCAGCCTCACGGGGCTGGTGACCGGGCTCGTGGTCTGGCGGCTCTGCGTGCCGATCATCCGCAAACAATCGGAAGGATTGGAAAACCGCAACCAGTCGCTTCGAATTCTGTTCCAGTGGCCGCTGGTTCTCGCCGCCGGCCTGATGTCCTTCGCTCATGGGGCGAATGACGTTTCGAACGCCATCGGGCCCGTCGTGGCCATCGTGCGGGCCCTGCATGACGAGGCGGTGAGCACGTCCGCCCGTGCGCCGATGTGGGTAATGCTGGTCGGCGCCTTCGGGCTTTCCTGCGGTATTCTTCTTTATGGCCCGCGCCTCATCCGCCTCGTCGGTGAGCAAATCACCAAGCTCAATCCGATGCGCGCCTTCTGCGTTTCCGTGGCCACGGCGCTAACCGTGCTCGTTGCCTCACGCTTCGGCCTGCCGGTCAGCACCACCCACACGGCAATCGGTGCGGTGTTCGGCGTCGGTTTCTTCCGCGAATGGTACACCCAATCGTCGCGGCGGCGGCAGGAGCTCGTTCAGGCTGGTGACGGCAGGCCCCGCCGGTCCGAAAGATATGCCGACAATCCTTCCGAGATACGCCGCCGCTATCTCGTCCGCCGCTCCCACTTCATGACGATCATCGCCGCCTGGCTGGTCACCGTTCCTTCCAGTGCAACGCTTGCGGCGCTGCTCTACTGGCTCATGTCCTCCCTCTTTCTCTGAACCTGAAACAGAATCCCATGCGCGCCAATTTCCGGATGCAACGCCTGTATATCGAAGCCAGCCTTGCCGAAGGCGTCGCGCAGGAGGCAACAGCCGAGCAGTTCAACTATCTCGCCAACGTGCTGCGCATGACCGACGGTGCGGAAATCCTGCTGTTCAACGGTCGCGACGGCGAATGGAAAGCGAAACTTGCCTTTCCGAGCCGCAAGAAGATCGTGCTCGTCCCCCTCGAGCAGACACGGCCCCAGCCGAACGCCCCGGACCTGCATTATCTTTTCGCGCCCCTGAAAGTCGGGCGCATGGACTATCTGGTGCAGAAGGCGGTGGAGATGGGCGCCGGCCTGTTGCAGCCGGTGATGACGCAGCATGTTCAGGGCAAGATCCACAATACCGAAAAACTGCGCGCCAACGCCATCGAAGCCGCCGAGCAGTGCGGCATACTGTCCCTGCCCGAGGTGGCCGAGCCGGTGAAACTGAAGGACATGCTCGAGAGCTGGCCCCACGACCGGCGCATCATCTATTGCGACGAAGGCGATGCGGGGCAAAATCCGCTGCCGATCCTGCAAGCCGTCACGGAACGCAAACTTGCCCTGCTGGTCGGCCCGGAAGGCGGATTTTCCGAAGAAGAAAGGGAGCTTCTGCGCGGCCTTTCCTTCGTTACCCCCATTCCGCTGGGGCCGCGTATCCTGAGGGCCGATACGGCCGCCGTCGCCGCGCTCGCGGTCATTCAGGCGGCGATCGGCGACTGGAATTGAATGGCCCCATTGCGCTTCATGCATCTTTAAAAGAAATTCATTTGCCTCCGGATACGATCCGGCCCTATCTGCCAATCATATGCCTCGCCGCAACAGAGACGTCATAACAAGGTAAGCCATGGCACGCGACACGACCGACCAGACCCCCCTCTCCTCCGTCACGGAGCTTACAGATTATCTGGCGGGCGGTTGCAAAGCTGAAGCCGACTTCCGCATCGGCACCGAACACGAAAAATTCGCGTTTTTCCGCAAGGATAACAATCCCGTTCCCTATTTCGGCGAAGCCAGCATTTCAGCGCTTTTGAAGGGCATGCAGGAAAAGCTCGGCTGGGAGCCGATCATGGACGGCGGAAACATCATCGGCCTTGGCGAGCAGCACGGCATGGGCGCCATCTCCATCGAGCCGGGCGGCCAGTTCGAACTATCGGGCGCGCCGCTCGAAAACCTGCACCAGACCTGCAAGGAATCCAACCAGCATCTGGCGACGCTGCGCGAAGTGGCCGAGCCGATGGGCATCCGTTTCCTCGGCATCGGCGGCAGCCCGCTGTGGAGCTATGACGAAACGCCGCGCATGCCGAAATCGCGTTATGCGATCATGACGCGCTATATGCCGAAGGTCGGGACCAAGGGTCTCGACATGATGTACCGCACCTGCACCATTCAGGTTAACCTCGATTTCTCCTCCGAAGCGGACATGCGCCGGAAGATGCGCGTTTCCATGAAGCTGCAATCGCTGGCAACAGCGCTCTTCGCCTCCTCGCCCTTCACCGAAGGCAAGCCGAACGGTCTTCTTTCCTGGCGCGGCGATATCTGGCGCGACACCGACAACCGCCGCTCGGGCGTGCTGCCCTTCACCTTCAGCGATGACTTCGGTTTCAAGGACTATGTGGAATGGGCGCTCGACGTGCCGATGTATTTCATCGTGCGCGACGGCAAATATCATGATTGCACCCATGTCACTTTCCGCCAGTTCATGAGCGGGGCGCTTAAGGGCGAAATCGCCGACTGGCAGCCGACCATGGGCGACTGGACGAACCATCTTTCCACCCTGTTCCCGGATGTGCGCCTGAAGCGCTTCCTGGAAATGCGCGGTGCGGATGGCGGCCCGTGGAGACGCATCTGTGCCCTTCCCGCTTTCTGGGTCGGCCTTCTCTACGATGACGAGGCGTTGACCGCTGCCGATGCGCTGACCGCCGGCTGGAGCTTCGATGAGGTCATCGCCCTTCGCGATGCCGTTCCGGCCAAGGGTCTTTACGCCGAGATCGCCGGCAAGCCGCTTCTCGGTCTCGCCCGCGAGGTGCTGGATATTTCCCGCACTGGCCTCAAAAACCGCAAGCGCCTGAACGGCGAAGGCCAGGACGAGACCGTGTTCCTGTCGTCGCTGGATGAAGTTCTTGCCAAGAAGACCACGCTCGCCGAAGACCTGCTTGCGCTTTACAACGGTCGCTGGGGTGGCTCCGTGCTGCCGGTGTTCGAAGAATATCAGTATTGAGAAAATTGCGCCGCCATTAAAAAAGCCCGGCGCGGCCGAGGGGCCTGACACCGGGCAAAGGCAGGGCTATTGGCAAATCACCCTGCGGGGAAAACTTTTCCGTTCGAAAGCAATTCCGGCGGCTGGAGGTCTGCCGGAATTGCCCGAACATTGTGGAACGTTTTGGCGCATTTACGGACGGAAAACCGGGGCCCGCTTTTCCTGGAAATGCTTTAAACGGTCTTGAACCGGGTCACCGCGCGGTTGCGTGCGGCGCGGGTCAGATGCGCGGTCGGATCCTCGAGCAGGCCGGTATTGAGCGCATCCCTCACATCCGAGCGCGCCAGACCGATATCGGCCAGAAGGCGGTCATCAAGTTCCGTGAGACCATTGGCCACGATACGATTGTAGATGCGCTGCAAGAACGTTTTGACGCGGAAAGCAAAGAGGCCGGCGACACGACGAAGCGTATCGTTCTGCCGGGAGGTTGCGAGTTCCAGTTCCATTCTCCGTTCTGCCGTGCGCATGACACTTATCCTTTCGTAACGGCACGATGCGGCACCGCCCCCGGCGCACCACGCGCGAGAAGCTGCCTCGGGTTGGGGGGCTGACGTTTCGCCGGCCCGGGGTTGATATTGATTTGCTGGGTGTCAAAATGTCGCAAGACTATTGATCAGTCCAACGAATGTTTCTAATGTGAGGCATCAATCATTCTGATGGATGGCCATCCATGTCCGCACCTCTCGACATAGACCAGCTGCATACCTTCATCGCCATCGTCGATACGGGCAGCTTCACCAAGGCCGCAGACCGCGTTTTCAAGACGCAATCCGCCGTTTCCATGCAGATGCGACGGCTGGAAGAACGGATCGGCAAGCAGCTTTTCGCCAAGGACGGGCGCGGCAACCGCCTGACGGCGGAGGGTGAAAAGCTGATGAATTACGCCCGCCGCATCATCCGCCTCAATAATGAGGCGATCGCCGCCTTCGATGACAACCGGCTGGAAGGCATGCTGCGCATCGGCACGCCCGATGACTATGCCGACCGCTACATGCCGGAGATTATCGGGCGCTTCGCCAAGACCCATCCCAATGTCGAGCTTTATATCGTCTGCGAACCTTCGGTCAGCCTTGCCGAAAAAATGGCGCGCGGCGAGCTGGATATCGCGCTCGTCACCCATAATCCGCGCGCCCGCTCCTCCGATGTGGTGCGCACCGAACCGCTCTGCTGGGTCGCTTCCGCCAACCATCCGCTGAAGGACGATGCACCCGTGCCGCTCGCCGTCGGGCGGCGCGATTGCCACTGGCGCCAGCTTGCCTGTTCGGCGCTCGATGCCGATGGGCGGGATTATCAGGTCCTGTTCACAAGCTGGTCTTCCACCGTCGTCGCCGCCGCCGTGCTGGCGGGCATGGCCGTCTCGGTGCTGCCGGAATCGGCGCTGCGCACCGGCATGAAGGTTCTGACCGCCGCGGACGGCTTCCCGCCCCTGCCGCCGGTGCAGATCGGCCTGATGAAACGGCCGGGCCTCTCCCCTTCGCTGGTGAACGCCATCACCGACCACATCACTGCCTGCCTCGACAATATCTCGCCGATGAGCGTTGCCGACGAAATGGACAGCGATGTGAAGACCTACCCCAAGATGCCGCGCCTGCGCGCCGGGCACATGCTGCCGGGGTGGTAAGAGGATAGTACAAATCCCCGGGGATGACGCCGCCTATGCGTGAGGCTTCGTCATCAGCCTCAAGCCGGCTAACGCCGATCCTCCCGTCGCTCGTCCGCGCTTTCTGTGCTACCGCGCCCGCAGCGTGGCAACCGCCAGCAGCGTATCGGCGCTGATGCCCACCGAACCGCTGCCGTTGAAGAGCGTCATGATCGGATCGGTGGTGTTCTGCTGATTGTCGTACATGATGGTGAAACGGGCGACCAGCTTCTTGACCTTTTCCGGATCCTGAAAATCCTCGATGTCGAAGTATTTCTTCATCATCGTCACCTGCGTATCGACCTCGGCATTGGCGAGTTCGTCCGGAATCCCGAAAGTGGTGTTGATGAAGCTCTGGAGCGCCGTGTCGGCGAGGATCGAGTAATAGGACGTCGTTCCGGCCGCCATGCGCTGGAAATAGAGCGCCAGACGCACACCGGCATTTTCTTCGCCCGCCTGCGTTTCCAGCGTCTGGGTGAGATAATTGTCCAGCGTCTCGTAAAGGCCGCGCCGCGTCTGGATCAGGCTGCGGTCCTCATGAAGAAGCGTACCGTCGGTATTGAAGTTGAAGGCGGTGACGAGGCGGCGGAAGACCGGATCCATCTCCTTGTTAACGTAGCTGTCCTTGTCATCGAGCTTCGAGGTGAAGGCCTTTTCGAGCTGTTCCTTCGTCACGCTTTCGGGATCGATACCGAGCGACTCCATCGCGAATTTCGTCAGGCGATCATTGCTCAGGAATTCCTTGAGCGTCTTGATCTTCTGCATCTCGGCCGTGAAATATTCCGATTCCTTCGTCGCCGTTTCCTTGTCCTTTTCCGTGCCGAAAGCCGATTTTTTCTTTATGTAGTCGGCCGACATGGTCTGCATCTCGATTTCCGACTGCGCCAGAACCGGTGTGCCGACGCTGCCCTCGGAGGCGAAGTTGAACAGCTCCGCCAGCTTGACATAACGCTCGTCGTCCAGCGTGTAGACGAAGCTCTTTTTATCCTGCAGATCGCTGGTGAGGACCTTGCGAATATCGGCGGAATTTACCTTGGTCGGATCGAGGCCGACGGCTTTCAGCGCATAGGTATAGACCGCGCTGCTGTCGATGAAATCCTTGACGGATGTGACACTGGCTATATCGCTCTTGAACAGCTTCAGCGCCTTCTCGTCGGCGGCATCATCCTTGTCGTTATAATAGGTCATATAACCGCTGGTGGTGGTCGCGGTCTGTGCCGTGGTCTGGGGTGTCGTGCCGTCTGCCAGCGTTCCGTCGGTCTGGAAATTGAAGGCATTCCTCAGGGCGATATAACGCTTGTCGTTCTTGCCGACGGTCGCGATGTAGTTGCTCGGATCACTCAGATCGCTGGTCAGGATATTCTGGATCGTTGCCGTGACGACTGTGAGGTCGTTAAGGTCGAAGGCGGTCCTGATATAGTTGAGAAGCCGGGTATCCGAGGTCAGTTCGGTTACCGTCTTGATCGAACCGATCTTCGATTCGAAATAATCCCGGTTCAGTGTGGCGACGGTTGGCGTCACGCGCGGGGCGCTGCCGATATAGGCATCCGTCAAGGCCTTGAGATTATCCGCCGTCTGCGCCTGACCGGCGGTCACCGTGCCGTCGTTCTTGAACTCGAAGGCGGTGGCGAGCTGCGCCATCTTGTTATATTGCGTGACGGTGCTGGTGAGCGTCGTCTGCTCGGCCTTGATGGCGGCGAGCTTCGCTTCCCACTCATCCTGTGGCGGCAACACCGCCTCAAGCTGCGTCAGCTGGTCCTGGCGCGTCACTTTTTCCGCCTCCAGTTGCGTGCGCTCCTCCGCCGTCAAACCGGTGCCGGCGAGTTCGGTGTCGATTGCGGTAATCCGGGCGGTGACCTGCGCGTGCAGTTCGATATTGCCCTTCATCGTCAGTTTTTCGACCGCGTCATTATAGGCCGTGCCGTATTTCTGGTTGATGTAGCTGTCGGGATCGTTGATGTCGCTCGTCATCAATCCCTTGATATGGGCATAGGAATAGGTCTTCTCATCGATGCCGAAGACCTGAAAGATATAGGCGCGGGTGCGGTCGTTGCGCAGCAGCTGGTCGACATTGGTTACCGTGCCGACAATCGCCTTGTAATAACGGGTCTCTTCCGCAAGGCTGTCATCGAGATCGGTTATCGACGTATCGTAAAGCCCGATCATCTTGTCGAGCTGCGCTTCCGTCTGAACGGTCTTCGTGGATGTGGTGAAGTTGAAGGCCGCGGCGAATTCCCGATACCGCTCGTCTGTGAGCTTGTTGGCGAAGCTGTTCTGGTCGTTCAGATCGCTTTCCAGCACCTTTTTCATAAAGGCCTTGGCATAGGTCATTTCGCCGAGACCGAAGGCATCCATGGCATAGGAATAGAGCTGGTAATTGTCGAGGAACTCATCGACGCTTTTCACATTGCCGATGTTTTCCTTGTAATATGTCGTCTGCCGCTCGATGAGCCCCTGCTGCGACACGCGCGACAGGCTTGCCTTCATATCGCGGTTGATGAGGTCGTAGCTGAGATAAGTCGATACCATCCGAATGCCCCCTGGAGACCCGCGCGTCGCTTCAGACGCCGAATGCTCCGGTTTTCAATCCACCCATCGCGCCTCCATCGGGACGCACGGCAAGCCTTTGCCTGACTATGCGGGAGACGCCTTGCCCGGAGCTTGAAAGAGCACATTTTCGGCCGGGATAAAAACCGCATTGTCCCGATCTCTTTTACCTAAGCGAAACCATGCCACAGTGTGTTTTGCTAACCATTTGGGAATGCAAAGTTTTCTTAACCGCGATTTTTAAGCAGTCTCGAACATGCGGCGGATATTCTCCCGACATCAGAGGACGAAAAGTCCCGATGAGAAGACCGGAAACCGGCTCTCAGGTAAAACAAGGGTAGAATAAACATGACCAAGACCGTTCTGAAGCCCGACTGGGCCGTCGCCACTCTCAGACTCGACCCGGCACGTTTTCCGCAACAGGTCACTTATGGAAAAGGCAATGGCGCGAGCGATGTCGCCGTCACCCTCGATGAACGGGGCGCCGTTCTGAGAAAGGTTCTGTCCTCTTCCGGCCTGCCTTTGTCCTTCGCTTTGCCAGCCCGTGCCTTCAAGGGCGTTGCCGCCCGTGCCATCGACCATGGCGATGGACAGGTAACGGTGACGCTGGAGCTGCACCACGACGATCCGGACCTCTGCGTTCCGCTTCTCGTTGCCCACGATCTCTGCGACATCGCCGCCGACTGGCGCAGCTGGTCCGAGGCCTACCGTATTCCCATGCTGATGGTGGAAGCCGATGGCGTCGCCCGTCCGCTGGAAGAACATCTCGGCAAGGTGCGCACCCAGAATACCCGCCCGCGCCGCCGCCATTCCTATTTCGCGGAGCGTCGCCCGCGCTTCCTCGTTCGCCGCTCCACCGGTTCGCTGGGCATGAGCATGAAGATCGAGGGCAAGGAAATCATCGCCCGCAGCTGATAATCTTCAGCCAGACAAATCAAAAAGCCCGGCGCGGATGACGCGGCCGGGCTTTTTCATTCCGTGTTTTCACAGGCTTACGCCAGCAGGAGCGGCAGGATGAGGCCTGCAAAAATCAGCACGCCGACGCGGTTGTTGGATTTGAACAGCACGAGGCACTGATCGACATCGTCTATGTTAAGCACCCAGACCTGCCGGAACAGCATGATGGCCGCGGCGGCAAGGCCGCTATAGGCAATGACGTTAACACCCGCGACCCAGAACGACAGGAACATCATGACAAGGGCTGTGCCATAAAGGAAAACCAGCCAGCGATGTGTGTTCTCACCAAACAGCAGGGCGGTCGAACCGATGCCCACGGCGGTGTCGTCTTCCTTGTCCTGATGGGCGTAGATTGTATCATAACCGATCGTCCAGGCGATGGAGCCGACATAAAGCAGGACAGCCGGCCAGGCGATCGATCCGAACTGTCCCGCCCAGCCCATCGGCGCACCCCAGGAAAAGGCAAGGCCGAGGAAAAATTGCGGCCAGTTGGTGAAGCGCTTGGCGAAGGGATAGATCGCCACGAAGATCAGCGAGAATATGCCGGTCGCGATTGCGAAACTGTTGAACTGCAGGAGCACGACAAGCCCCGCTAGCGCCTGCAGGACGATGAAGAGCTTGGCCTGCGACCGGCTCACGCGGCCGGAAGGCAGCGGCCGCGAACGGGTGCGCGCCACGGCCATGTCGATCTTGTGGTCGGCCAGATCATTATAGGTGCAACCCGCGCCGCGCATCGCCACCGATCCGACGAAGAACAGCACCAGATGCCAGATCAGCGTCGCCCAGGAAAAGCCGCCGCTCGTCATCGCGACATTTGCCGCAAGGGCTGCGGACCAGAAACATGGCCACATCAGCAATTGCCAGCCGATGGGGCGATCCCACCGGGCCAGCTGCGCATAGGGCCAGAGGGGCCTCGGCAAAATCCGATAGACCCAGTTATTGGATGGCGCGTCGGAGACGCGATCTGACAAATCGCTGTGGTTAACCATGGGATGGTTCTACAGCATCGGCGGGAAAATCGGAATGGATTTCAGCACCCGGCCGCACAGGCGGAAAAGCCCCGCGGCGGTTTCGCCACGGGGCTTTTCAGGACCGTATCGCCGCTATTTATCAGGGCAGCGAGAAATTGAACTTGTAGCTCGCCTGAACGCCGATGATGAACTGGTTCTTCGAACCGCGCTCGCGCACCAGCGAACTGTCGGCGGCGTCACCGGTCAGGCGGCGATATTCCGCAAACGAGCCGACTTCGGCGTTTTCGGTGACTTTCCAGGTGATGGCGGCGCCGATGCCGGCGGAATGCAGGCCGCCGCCGGGGCTATAGGGCGATGGCGCGCCGGCAGCCGTCTGCGCGGCACTTACGCCATAATAACGCTCATTGTATTTGCTGCTTACCCATGTCGCGCGCGGACCGGCGGAAATCTGGATGCCGGGGGCGATATCGGTGAAGGCATCGACGGCAACATCGCCGACCACGCCGCTATGGCTGCGAATGCCCTGGCGGACTTCACCGCGAACGCGCAGCCAGTCGGTCGGATAGGCCTCGGCGAAACCGCCGAGCTCGCCGCCGCGCTTGATGCGGGTCATGCCCTTCAGATCGGACGAGTCGCCCTCGTCGCGCGGGGATACCAGCTTTCCGGCAAGACCCATGCTGATCGGGCCGTTATCCAGAAGCGAAATCGAGGCGCTGTCGTTGCGCGAGGTGAAACGCGCGCCCTGGCCCTGGCGGCCGAGCGAAATGATGGGCGAGAAGCCGAATTCATTCTTGTTATCGCCCTGATATTTCGGTGCGGTGAAACCCGCGCCGCCGAGCTTCAGATACCAGTCGCCGGAAAACCAGCCTTCCGCATGGGCATTGCCCACGGCAAAAAGCGACAGGACACAGGCGGCGGCTGCCGCTGATGGCTTGAACATGAAAGAACCCCAGAAACGCAATACAGACAGGTGTCCGTAGAATTAGAGGGATTGTCTTTCCATTCCATTAACCAGCGCGGGTTGAAATTCGACTCCTGCGGAGGGTGGCGACAAGGCCTCAAAACCTCACCTCCGTCATGCTCGGGCCTGTCCCGAGCATCTGCAACCGACGGACTTTACGCAACCTGGATAGATCCTCGGGACGAGCCCGAGGATGACGCCGAGATTGCGGAGACGTTTGTCAACACTCTCCGCAATTCGGTCAGCCCTCACCTACGCCGTCGTCAGAACGTCACCTTCTCCAGCGGCGCGCGCGTCTTCTCGAATTCCAGCAGCTTCGCCTCGTTCTGCGCAATGTAGTCGCGACTATGCGGCACGGCATCGCGATCCTTGGCGATCTGGATCTGGAAAATGTGGAAATTTTCATGGGTAAAGGCCATTTCCGACCCCGCCAGATAAAACTCCCACATGCGGAAGAAGCGTTCGTCATAAAGCGCTACCGCTTCCGCCCTGCGCGCCACGAAACGCTCGCGCCAGTGGCGAAGCGTATGGGCGTAATGCATGGGCAGGATTTCGATATCCTTCACCAGCAGCCGCGATTTTTCGATGGCCGGCAGCACCTCGGCAAGCGAGGGAATATACCCGCCGGGGAAAATATATTTTTCGATGAAGGGATTGGTCGCCAGCGCCGGATAGGGCTGGCCGATGGAATGCAGCACCATCACGCCCCTGTCGTCCAGCACCTCCGCCACCTTGTCGAAATAATCGCGATAATGGGTCGGCCCGACATGTTCGAACATGCCGACGGAGACGATGCGATCGTATTTTTTCGAAGCCGGCAGGTAGCGGTAGTCCTGCAATTCGAAACGGACATTTGCCGCAAGGCCGCGTTTGGCGGCGCGGTCGCGGGAAACGCGCAGCTGTTCTTCGCTGAGCGTGATGCCGGTCACATCCGCACCGGCGCTTTCGGCAATATACATCGCCATGCCGCCCCAGCCGGAGCCGATTTCCAGCACGCTCTGGCCCGGCTCGGTCATCAGCTTGGCGGCAATGTGCCGTTTTTTGGCGACCTGCGCCTCATAGAGGCTGATACCGGGCGGATTGAAATAGGCGCAGGAATATTGCCAGTCCTCATCGAGGAAGAGATCGAACAGCTTGGCGCTCAGATCGTAGTGATGGGCGACGTTGCTCTTGTTTTGGTTGACCGGCAGATGCATCTTGATGCGGGCGGCGATGATGCGCGCCATGCCGCGCCAGATCATGCCGAAGGATAGCGCCTCGCTCAGCGTATTGCCTTTGACCAGCGCCAGAAAATCGTAGATGTCGCCTTCCGCGACCTTCGCCCGGCCTTCCATATACATTTCAGCCAGCTTCAGCGCCGGATCGGCGGCGATCTCCTGCATGGCGGCTTCGTCGGTGAAGTTCAGAACCACCTTTTTTCCCGCGCCGTTGCCGAATGTGCGGCTGCCGCCCGGGCTGTTGACGGTGAGATCACCGGTCTTGATTATCTTTTCGAGAAGAACATGCAGAGACGACGCCATGGCACCCCCAATTGCTAAGTCTCACTTATCAATTTCGCTGACCGTATTCCTTTCGGCACAAGTTTCAAGATAGTCTTATTTCAAAAAAATTGAACGATTTCATCAAGCAAAAAGCCCCGCCGGGGTGTGCGGCGAGGCTTTTTGGTAAAAAATCATTTCAACCGGAGGTCAGCGTCGCTTCATGGCTTCAGCCAGAGCGGCGGCAAGTGCACCACCGGTTTGCGACCCCTCGTTGCGCTCCTTCGGCTTGGATGTCGCGTGCCGCATGGCGCTGGCATTGCCCTTCTCGCGCATCGGCTGCGGCGCTGCCTCGCCGCCATCCTTGCGCATGGTGAGACCGATGCGCTTGCGCTTCACATCCACTTCCACGACCCGCACCTTGACGACATCGCCCGCCTTGACGACCTCATGCGGGTCCTTCACGAAACGGTCGGCGAGTTGCGAGACATGCACCAGCCCGTCCTGATGCACGCCGATATCCACGAAAGCGCCGAAGGCGGCGACATTGGTGACGGTGCCTTCCAGAAGCATGCCCGGTTTCAGATCGGTGATCTCGTCCACACCCTCGGCAAAGGTCGCGGTCTTGAAGCTCGGGCGCGGGTCGCGGCCGGGCTTTTCCAGTTCGGCGATGATGTCTTTCACGGTCGGCAGGCCGAATTGCTCGTCGATGAACGTCTTCGGATCGAGCGCCTTCAACGCGGCGCTGTCGCCCATCAGCGAGCGCAGATCGCGACCGCAGGCGGCGACGATCTTTTTCGCCACGCCATAGGCTTCCGGGTGAACCGAGGAAGCATCCAGCGGCTCCTTGCCGTTCGGGATGCGCAGGAAGCCGGCGCATTGTTCGAAGGTGCGCTGGCCAAGGCGCGGCACCTTCAGCAGTTCCTTGCGGCTGGCGAAGGGGCCGGTCTGGTCGCGATGGGCGACGATGGCATCGGCAATCGAGCTGCCAAGACCGGACACCCGCGCCAGAAGCGGCGAAGAGGCGGTGTTGAGATCGACGCCAACGGCGTTCACCGCATCTTCCACGACAGCATCGAGCGAGCGGCTGAGACGACCCTGATCGACATCGTGCTGGTACTGACCGACACCGATGGATTTCGGTTCGATCTTCACCAGTTCCGCCAGCGGGTCCTGAAGGCGGCGGGCGATGGAGACGGCGCCGCGCAGCGAAACATCGAGATTGGGGAATTCGGCCGCTGCCCGTTCCGAAGCGGAATAGACCGAAGCGCCCGCCTCCGAGACGATGACCTTGGTGGGCTTTGCACCCGAAGCCGGCATCTGCGCCAGAAGATCGGCGACCAGCTTTTCCGTCTCGCGGCTGCCGGTGCCATTGCCGATGGCGATCAGTTCGACATTGTGCTTGCGGATGAGGACAGCAAGTTCCGCCTGCGTGCCGCGCACGTCGTTCTTCGGCGGGAAGGGATAGACCGTCGTGGTGTCCAAAAGCTTGCCGGTGCCATCCACCACCGCCACCTTGACGCCGGTGCGGATGCCCGGATCGAGCCCCATGGTGGCGCGGGAGCCGGCCGGTGCTGCCAGCAGCAGATCCTTGAGATTGCGGGCGAAAACATGGATCGCCTCTTCTTCGGCGCGCTCGCGCAATTCGCGCATCAGATCGAGCGAGAGCGACATGGAGAGCTTCACCCGCCAGGTCCAGCCTGCCACTTCCATCAGCCATTGGTCGGCGGGGCCGGCATTGCGGATATCGAAGGCGGCGGCGATGGTGCGCTGTGCGGGTTTCACCGGTGAGGGATCGTCCGCATCGACATCGATTGTCAGCGTCAGCACTTCCTCGTTCCAGCCGCGCAGCATGGCCAGCGCCCGGTGGCCCGGCACCGTCGCCCAGCGCTCGAAATGATCGAAATAGTCGGAGAATTTCTCACCCGACGCCTGCTTTCCATCCACCACCTTGGCGCGGAAGGTGGCGTTCTGGCGCATGTAATCGCGCAGGCGGCCGAGAAGATCGGCATTTTCCGTCATGGTTTCCGCCACGATGTCGCGCGCGCCCTCGAGTGCCGCCTTCACATCGGCCACCTCGCCCTGAACATAAGCTTCCGCCAGTTTCGCCGGATCGGCGGCGCGGTTATCCCAGATGGCTTCTGCCAGCGGGCCGAGACCGCGTTCGCGGGCGATTTCCGCGCGGGTGCGGCGCTTCGGCTTGTAGGGCAGATAGAGATCTTCCAGCTCCGCCTTGGTGCCCGCCTGCATGATCTTGACCATCAGCTCATCGGTCATCTTGCCCTGGCCGGTGATGGACTCCACGATGGAGCCGCGGCGCGCATTGAGTTCGCGCAGATAAACGAGGCGTTCCGAAAGCGTACGAAGCTGGGTGTCGTCCAGCCCTCCCGTCACTTCCTTGCGGTAACGGGCGATGAAGGGAACGGTCGCGCCCTCGTCCAGCAGCGCCACCGCCGCCTTTACCTGATCGGGGCGGGCGTTGATTTCGGAGGCGATGAGCGAGGCGAGGCGGGCATTGTCTGCGGTCATAGGGGACTCTTGGGGGTTCTCTGATGTCACGTCTGGAGCGGCGAACATAATGTCTGATTGTGGCGTGACAACAAGAGGCGGCAACGATTCCACAGGAAAGGCGGCGTTCAAGGGAAAGACGGGCATTTGCGGCGCTTTCTCCTTGACCTTTCGCCCCCCTGCCCTTAACGCCCCTGACACAAGGTTACTGGCGAATTTGCAGGGGTATTGACCATGAAAGTTCTGTTGATCGGTTCCGGCGGACGCGAACATGCGCTGGCGTGGAAAATCGCCCAGTCTCCTCTGCTCGATGAGCTTTATGCCGCCCCCGGCAATCCCGGCATTGCCGATCACGCGACGGTGGTGGCGCTGAATGTGGAAGACCATGCGGCTGTCATCGGCTTTGCCAAGGAAAAGGCAATCGACTTCGTCGTCGTCGGCCCGGAAGCGCCGCTGGTTGCAGGTCTTGCGGATGACCTGCGTGCCGCCGGCATCGCCACCTTCGGCCCCTCGAAAGCCGCCGCCCAGCTTGAGGGCTCCAAGGGCTTCACCAAGGATCTCTGCGCGCGCTACGATATTCCGACCGGCGCTTACCAGCGTTTCAAATCCGCAGAGCCGGCCAAGGATTATGTTCGTCAACAGGGCGCTCCCATCGTCATCAAGGCTGACGGGCTTGCCGCCGGCAAGGGCGTGACCGTGGCCATGACGGAAGCGGAAGCGCTTGCCGCGATTGACGACTGTTTCGAGGGCGCTTTCGGCGCGGCCGGCGCCGAAGTGGTGGTGGAGGCCTTTCTCGACGGCGAAGAAGCGAGCTTCTTCTGCCTTTCGGACGGCAAGACCGCACTGGCGCTCGCCACCGCACAGGATCACAAGCGTGTTGGCGACGGCGATACCGGCCCGAATACCGGCGGCATGGGTGCCTATTCCCCCGCCCCTGTGATGACATCGGCCATGGTGGCGCGCACCATGAAGGAGATCATCGAGCCGACGATTTCGGGCATGGCCAAGGATGGCAATCCCTTCTCCGGCGTGTTCTTCGCCGGCCTGATGATTACCGCCAAGGGCCCGGAACTCATCGAATACAACGTCCGCTTCGGCGATCCCGAATGCCAGGTGCTGATGATGCGCCTGAAAAGCGATCTGCTGCCGATCCTCTATGCCACCGCCACCCGCACGCTGGACAAGGTTGAGGCGGAATGGCGCGACGACGCGGCGCTGACCGTCGTTCTCGCCTCGAAGGGTTATCCCGGCGCTTACGACAAGAACACGCCGATCGCCCATATTCCCGAGGCGAGCGAAGAGGCGAAGGTGTTCCATGCCGGAACCGCGCTGAAGGACGGCAGGCTGGTGGCCACGGGCGGACGCGTGCTGAACGTTACCGCCCTTGGAAAGACCGTCACGCAAGCGCAGGCACGCGCCTATGCGCTGGCCGACAAGGTGGAGTGGGAAAACGGCTTCTGCCGCCGCGATATCGGCTGGCAGGCCGTCGCCCGCGAGAAGGCCTGATCCTTAAGGCAAACGGGATTGGGCGCGAATTTTTCGTTCAATTTTTACCAAGTTTGCTGACCCGATGGAAACGAAACATCGGTAATACTTGCCGGAACATTGAATGGCGCATTGTGTCTCGACCACGAGGCCGCGCCGTCATTTCGGGGGTTTTTCGATGCGTCGTCTTTTTCTGACAGCGATTGTCGCGCTGACCGGCGGGTCGGCGATGGCGTCTTCCATCGAATATATAAATGGCGTGCATGTGGCCAATGGCAGCTTTATTCGTCGCGATTGCGCAGGCTGCAAGCCCATGAAGGGCAAAGCCGTGGCGCAGGGTTACACCGTTCCCTCCATTGAGCCGGGCACGCAGCACACGGAAATGCGCGAAGTCGACGGCAAGCGCACCCTGCTGCGCACCGAAGCCTGGCTTGGCGGCGCGCCCGTCACCTTCGTCAGCACCAATCCCGCATGGATGGCGGAAACCTCCAGCAGTGCCATCGCGACCTATGACGACGCAGAACCCGTGGCACATCCTGCTGAGGCGGTTCCGACACCGGCCGGCATCGACGTGACGACGACCACGGCAGCCGTCAAGGAAATTTCCACCGAAAACGCAGCCGAACCGGCCAGCGCCTCGGTGATCGATGCCCCCCAGTTCCCGGATTTCAAATTGCGCGGCAATTGACCGGCCGATGACGCATTTCATGACGAAGGTCAAATAATCGCGTCATCGCTGCATTCCCGAAATGGGCCGCAACCATGCGGGGAATATTGCTTTTTCTCCCGCTTATTCTGCCTGTCGGGCCTGATAAAGCTTTCGCTAATTAAATATTTATTCAAATTTTTAGCCGCTAAGTGCGTCTATAGTGCGATGCAGCACAGGATGAGGCCACGGCGCGGACACGTGCTTTTTGGCCCTTTTATCGCGCATCATGCGCCTCTCCCTTCTCCGAAACATCGGTACCGCGCGGCGTTTTCAGGCGCGCGATCCCAAACGCTTGTGAGCGCCCATGAAGAACCTTTCCATTTCCCGTCAGTTGATCGTTCTCGTGGTGGCCCTGATGGCCGCCTTCGCCGTGGCGACGTTTTACCAGCTGAAATCCGCCACCGATGCTATCTATGAGGAACGCTACGGCATGCTGCGGACGCAGGTGCAATCGGCGATCTCCATCCTGCAATCCTTCCACGACAAGGAAAAGGCCGGAACGCTTTCGCGCGACGAGGCCATGAAACAGGCTTACGCGACTGTCAGCGCCATGCGCTTCACGCCGGACGGCTATCTGTTCGGTTACGATTACGACGTGACGATGAAGTTCCATCCGGATGCCAAGCGCGTCGGTGAGAGCTTCAAGGGCAAGCCGGACAGCAAGGGTTTCGCCTATCGCGACGAGCTGGTGCGGCTTGGCCGTAGTGGCGGCGGCCAGACGGATTTTTACGGTCCGAAGCCCGGCATGGAAGGCAATGACTACGCCAAGAGCTCCTATGCGCTTGCCTTCGAGCCGTGGCAGGTGGTGGTCGTGACCGGCGTTTATATCGACGATCTGAACGCACAGGTGCGCGGCGAGGTGATGAAGGCGCTGTCCATCGGCGCCGCCATCTTCGTACTGGCGCTTGCCGCCGCCTTCTACGTCATCCGTGGCATTTCCAAACCGCTTGGCGATATTCACCGTGCGCTCGGTGAAGTGGCCAATGAAAACGTCTCGCTCGCCATTCCCCATACCGGCCTCACCAACGAGGTGGGCATGATGGCGAAGGCCACCGCCTCGCTTCAGGACAAGGTGCGCGAGCGCCATGCCATGCAGCGCCGTGAGGAAGAACAGCAGCGGCAGCTCAATGCGGAGCGCCAGAACAATCTCGACATGCAGCGTGACGAGGCGGAATTGCAGGCGCGTGTCGTCACCACCATCGGCGAGGCGCTGGAAAAGCTGGCGGGCGGCGATCTGACCGTACGTTGCGGCGATCTCGGCAATCGTTATGCGGCGCTGCGCGACAATTTCAACGAGGCCCTGATCCATCTCGACGCCGCCATGGCCAAGGTGAATTCCAAGAGCATCGACATCGGCGGCTCCAAGGAAGAAATCCGCAAGGCCTCCAACGAGCTTTCGCAGCGTACCGAACGGCAGGCGGCCAATCTGGAAGAAACCTCGGCCGCTCTCGATGAATTGACGGTTGCGGTGCGCCAGACGGCGGAAGGAGCGGCCGACGCCGCAAAGCGCGTCACCACCGTCAGCTCGGAGGCCATGCGCAGCGACCGGGTGGTGGAAGAGGCGATCACCGCGATGAGCGGCATCGAACAGTCATCCGACCAGATTTCCAACATCATCGGCGTGATCGACGACATCGCCTTCCAGACCAACCTTCTGGCACTGAATGCCGGTGTGGAAGCGGCACGTGCCGGTGAGGCCGGCAAGGGCTTTGCCGTGGTGGCGCAGGAAGTGCGCGAACTGGCGCAGAAATCCGCCGCCGCCGCCAAGGAGATCAAGGACCAGATCGCCCGCTCTTCCGCCCAAGTGGAAAACGGCGTGCGCCTTGTCGGCGAGGCCGGCGATGCGCTGAAACGCATCTCGGATCAGATCAAATCTGCAAACGAGATCGTCAGCAAGATCGCCCATTCGGCCGCCGAACAGGATACGACGCTGCGCTCGATCTCCTCGTCGCTCAACCAGCTGGATGTCGCCACCCAGCACAATGCGGCGATGGCGGAAGAAACCACCGCTTCGGCGGAAGCGCTGGCCGTCGACACCGAGGAACTGCTGAACCTCATCCGCGGCTTCCGCGTCTCTTCCGGCCACCAGCTTCATGGTATGGCAGTAGAGATGCGCATGGCGGGGTGATATGCCCCAGGGCCATCGATGAACAACGGCGCCGGGGGAAACTCCGGCGCTTTTCTTTTCAAGCATTTACAGGAAAAGTGGAACCCGGTTTTCCGTCCGGAAATGCTCCAAAACACTCTAACGGGTCAGCGCATCCAGCCGGTCGATATCGGCAAGTGAAAATACGGCAATGCCGGCTTTTTCGAGCAGCGCCGTCGTAACCCCGTTGCCCGCGTGTTTGACGCCAGAAAACGAACCGTCATAGATCGCAACCGACCCACAGGACGGGCTGCCGTCAATCAGAAGCGCATATGTGCAGCCATTGGCCCTGGCGAAGGCCAGCGCCCTTTCCGCGCCGGCGATAAATTGCGCCGAGACATCGCCGCCGGTCACCTCCTGCACGCGGGCGCGGCCTTCCAGCACATCGAGACCGGAGGCACCATTTTCGATTTCCGCCGGCGGGCGCGGCACGGGCATGCCGCCCGCCATCTCCGGACAGATAGTCACCAGCCTGCCCTCCTGCCGCCAGCGGTCTATCGCCGGGTGGGCGAAGGGTTTGCCTCTGCCGTCGTAACGGACAGGTTGGCCGAGGAGGCAGGCGCTGATGAGGATTTTGGGGGTGCGGGTCAATGGGGTCATCCTGCAAGGTCGCGGGCGCAGATTACCCCCCTCTGCCCTGCCGGGCATCTCCCCCTCAAGGGGGGAGATCGGCAAGAGGAAAACTCCCCACTCTTCCCGAAACGTTCAATGTGGCCGAGAGGTTGCCACGGGTCGATCTCCCCCCTTGAGGGGGAGATGTCCGGCAGGACAGAGGGGGGTGAACCGCACACACTGACATGTACGTCTACCCCAAAACCCCTCACCCCGTGATCTTCGAGAAATCCGCAACCGTTCCGGTCGCCTCGCGAATAGCCTTCAGCAGCGCCAGACGGTTTGCACGGATGGCTGCATCCTCGTCATTAACGAGCACATCCTCAAAGAACTTGTCGACGGGTGCGCGAAGTGTGGAGAGCGCCTGCATGGCGGAGCGGAAATCCTCGCCCGCAACAGCCTTCGCAGCGTCGGCAGAAGCCGTCCTGATCGCCGCATAAAGCGCCTTTTCGGCATCGAGCTTCAACAGCTCTTCCGAGACGCCATCGGCCACCACGGTGCCCTTCTTTTCCTCTGCCGCCAGAAGCTGGGTGGCGCGCTTGGCGCCTGCCAGAAGGTTGCGGCCATCCTCGCCGGTGATGAAGGCGGTGAGCGCCTCAACACGGCGGGCGATCATCAGCAGATCGTCGGATTCCGGCGTCAAAACGGCGTCGATCAGATCGTAACGCGCGCCGAGGTCGCGCAGATAGACCTTCAGGCGATCATGGAAGAAGGAGAGAAGGTCCGGGTCCTTCGCAACGCTGAGCAGCGGAAGCCGCACGTTTTTCTCAAGCAGAATGCGCACCACGCCCAGCGCCGCACGACGCAACGCGAAGGGATCCTTGGAGCCGGTCGGCTTCTCGTCGATGGCCCAGAAACCAACGAGTGTATCGAGCTTGTCGGCCAGAGCGACCGTGATCGCCACCTTGTCGGCCGGCAGGCGGTCGGAAGGACCCTGCGGCTTGTAGTGGTCTTCGATGGCGGCAGCCACGCTTTCGTTTTCGCCCTGCAGCGTCGCATATTTGCGGCCCATCAGACCCTGAAGCTCTGGGAATTCACCGACGGCTTCGGTGCGCAGGTCGGCTTTCGCCAGAACAACAGCGCGGTCCACCAGATCGGCATCGGCACCAACAACCGGGGCCAGCGCCTTCGCCAGTTCGCGAATACGCGCCACGCGCTCACCCTGCGTCCCGAGCTTTGCATGGAAGGTGACGTTTAGCGCATCGAGCTTGGCCATGCGCTGGTCGAGCGGCTTCTTGAGATCGAGGCCGAATTTCGCAGCCGAATCGTTCAGCGTTTCGAGATCGGGCAGATCGCCCTGATCACGGTTCCAGAAATGGCGGGCATCCGACAGGCGGGCGCGAACCACCTTGCCATTGCCATGGATGATTTCCTTGCCGCCATCGCTTGCCTCGATGTTCGAGATCAGGATGAAGCGATTGGATAGACCCTCTTCCGCACCCTGATTGCGGGTGACGAAACACTTCTGATTGGTCTTGATGGTGAGGCGAATGATTTCTGCAGGGATCTGCAGGTAATCTTCCTCGAACGCGCCCATCAGAACCTGCGGCCATTCGACGAGGCCAGAGACTTCTTCCAGCAGGCCTTCATCTTCCACCAGTTCCAGACCGTTGGCGAAAGCGAGATCCTTGGCGTCGTGCAGGATGATATCCTTGCGGCGTTCGGCATCGAGAATGACCTTCGCCTTTTCGAGGCTCGAGACATAATCCTCGAAACGGCGCACGGTGATCGGGCCGGATGCATGGAAACGATGGCCATAGGTGACGTTGCCGGCGACGATGCCGTCAATCACGAAAGGAATGACCTGGGTTTCGTCATGTTCGGGGCCGAACAGGCAGACGATGGATTGCAGCGGCCGCACCCAGCGCAGGCTTTCCGAGCCCTTCCCTTCGATGCCGGCATAGCTGGAACCCTTCGGCATGGAGGCCGGGCCGGAGCGCATGGATTTCGGCCAGGGGAAGGAGCGGATGATGCCGGGCATCACTTCGGCGATGATCTCTTCCGCCGGGCGGCCGGGCTTGTTAATGATGGCGACGTAGAAATCGCCCTTCTTCGGGTCGGAAACGACCTGCGCTTCCGAGATATCGTTGAGGCCGGCGCCGCGCAGAAAGCCCTCGATGGCCTTTTCATTGGCGTCGGTGCGCGGGCCCTTCTTTTCTTCACGCACATCGGCGGAGCGGGCGTTGAGGCCGCGAATATCCAGCGTCAGGCGGCGCGGCGTCCAATATTCGCGCGCACCCTCATAGGTCAGCCCTCTCTCCACCAAGGCATCGGTGACGAGTTTCTTCAGATCGCCCGCCGCCTTGCGCTGCATGCGGGCGGGGATTTCTTCGGAGCGAAGTTCAAGCAGAAGATCGGGCATGGGATCAGGACTTTATCTTTGTATCTTTTGTCGGACGATGTATGCCGTGAAAAACGACAGGTCGGCTTAGCAAGCAACGCGGCAAAAGTCACCAAGGCATTCGGTTAAATTACCGCCGGCGCGTATTACCAGCCGCCACCACCACCGCCCCCGCCGCCGGAGCCGGAAAAACCGCCACCGCCACCGCCCGAAAAGCTGGAGCCGGAGGAGCTGACAGGCTGGGGAATGGTGGAGGCGATGGTATTGGCCATGGAGGTGGAAAAGCCGCCGATCCTGTCGCCAAAACTGCCGTAATTGCTGCCCGCATACCAGCCGGGCGCATAACTTGCAGCAGCGGCACCGGCAGCGGCCGTTGCAAGCCAGGCCTCGAAGGTGCGGCTCCACGGTTTTTCGACGCCGAGCGCCACGGCATAGGGCAGCAATGTCTCGAAATGCTGCGGCGACATGGCGGGCGCACCAGCCATGTTCATCCGGTCTTTTTCCGCCAGCGTCAGATAGGTTCGGAGGCCTTCAATGCCATCCATCAGCTTGCGGCCGAGCGGTGTGGGCGCGCCCATCAGGAACAGGAAAAGCGCATTGGTGAGCACGATGCCACCGATGGCGGCCAGCGCCAGCGACTTGGTGTCATGCGTCACATCCAGCAGGATTTGTGTGGCAATGCCGCCAATGGCGGAAAAGGCTACGAAACCGGCAAAGGCCAGCATGACGATGCCGCCGATCCGCTTGCGCAGCGGTGCGCCGCGCGAAAACTGCCGGCCGATGCCGATCGACAGGATGCTGAAGAAGAAGGCGAAAAAGCCGAAGACCAGCACGGCGGCAATGGCGCTTTCATCCAGATCGCCGAAGATCAACGTCGCGACGATGAGGGCGATGCTGAGGAAGATGCCGAAGACGGTGTAACCGGCATTGCTGCGGTAATATTTGCCGCGATGCTCTTTCTCTATCGCCGCGCGGAACTGTTTTCCGACCTTTTCGACTTCCGCACCATGGGCCTTGTCGATGGTCAAAGTCTCGCCCGGACTGCCGATGGAGGCAAGCAGCGTCTTCTGGCCGGTCGGCAGATCGGTGGCGGTTGCCTTTTCCGTACGGCGAATGACGATTGCGTTCTTCAGGTCTTCCAGAACGACATAACCCTTCACCGCAAGATCAAGGGCCGAGGCAGAGAGCGCCGTCCAGCCGGCACCGGAAAAACCGCGATTATCGACATAGTTGACCAGAGCCGGCGAGAGCCCCTCCGGCGCATCCCAGCGCGGCACGACCACGCCCTTCGCCGGATCGCGGCCCACCGCGAACCACGCCCGCAGATAATAAAGCAGCACGGCGAAAAGCCCGCCGCCCGAAAGCAGGATGGCGAGATTATCCCGCAGCCACCAGCCCGCCTCCTGTGAGGTGTCGGGTGCGGCAATCGCGCCCTTGGGCAGCTTGACGGCGACCGTCATGCCCTCGCCAACCGTAAACGGGCGGGTGGAGGCGAAGAATACCTCGTTGCCTTCGTTCAGAATGCGCGCATCCTTGCCCTTCGCACCAAGCGGACCGGTGAAGACCGCTGTATCGGTGGCCCTGACGCCCTGCGGCAGCGTGATGGTGGCGGAAATCTCACCCATGGGGAATTGCCAGCCATTGCCGGTGACATTCCAGGTCAGCTCGTCATAATCGCTGAAATAGCGGATCTGCCGGGCGGTGGTATAGGTGATCTGGAAGATATGCTCGCCGGTCGGCAGAAAACGGTCGGCGCTGCCGGTATAGATGCGGATGCCGCCATCGATATTCTCGGTGCGCCAGTTTTCCGGCGCGCCATCGCGCTCCACCGAAACGACGTTGAAATCCACCTTGGTGCGGCGATTATTCGCATCCAGCGCATAAAGCGGGAAATCACGGAAGATGCCGCGCTTGATGTTCTGCCCTTCCGCGCGGGCGGTGATGGTTTCCGTCACCGTCAGCTTGCCATCCACCGCCACCTCGACGACGGAATGGTAGGAGCGGATGAATTCCTCCGCGAAGGCCGGGAAGGCCGCACCCAGGAAGACGAACAGCGCGAGAAGTCTTGCGACGATGGTCTTCACGGGCGGTGCCTCCTCAATGGCTCAGTGCTGCGGCTCGGCAGCGCTTTCCTTTTCGGTATAGTCGACGCCCAGCGAGGCGAGCGCCTTCCAGTAACCGGGATAGGTCTTGCCGACGCAGGCCGGATTCTGGATGGCAATGCCGCCGATCTTCAGCGCCGCCAGCGCAAAGCTCATGGCGATGCGGTGGTCGGCAAAAGTGTCGATGGAGGCCTTGACCGTCTGGCCCGAAAGAGCCGGATCGGCATGCACGATCAAGTCGTCGCCCTCCTCATGCGCCAGACCGTTACGGATTTCGTTAAGGCCGAGCGAGACGGCGCGGATACGGTCGCATTCCTTGACGCGCAGATTGGCGATGCCGACGAAACGCACCGGCGTCTCATTGAAGGCAGCCAGAACCGCGATGGTCGGAATGGCGTCCTGCATCTGCGAACCGTCGATTTCGGCGGGCAAATGCGGAAACTTCGCCATGACCTCATAGGCCTTGGCATCCGGCTGGGTGAATTTATCGGCCGGCGTGCCGATATCGATCGCGCCGCCGGTCAGCAGTTCCGCGCCCCAGAGATAGGTGGCGGCGGAGGCATCCGGCTCGATGTGGAAATCGGTCGCCGTGTAACCCGTCGGATGCACGCGCCAGATGGCGTTGCTGACCCGCTCCACCTTCGCGCCAAAAGCTTCCATGGCCGAGGTGGTGAGATCGATATAGCCCTTGGCGCCGATTTCCTCGCCCTTGAGGATGATATCGACAGGCTTATCGCCGCAGGCTGCGGCCATCAGAAGTGCCGACACATATTGGCTGGAGAGGTTGGCGTCGATGGTGACGCTGCCCTTCGGGAACCCTGTGCCCTTGCCGCAGACGGTGACGGGCGGGCAACCGGTCGGCGCTTCCGCCTCGACACCGAGGGAGCGCAGGGCCTCCACCAGCGGCATGATCGGGCGTTTGCGCATGTGCTCGTCGCCATCGATGATGACGGCGCCGTCCACAAGTGCGGCAGCAGCGGTGAGGAAGCGTGTGGCAGTGCCGGCATTGCCGAGGAAAAGCGGCTTTTCCGGCTGCTGAAGTACACCCGTGCCTTCCACCACGAAGGTGGTGGCATCAGGCTCGGTGACCTTGACGCCCATCTCGCGCAGGGCTTCGGCCATATAAAGCGTGTCGTCGCTTTTCAGTGCGCCGGTCAACCGGCTTTTTCCCCTGGCAAGACCAGCCAGGAGAAGCGCACGGTTGGTGATGGACTTGGAGCCGGGCGGCTCGACCTTGCCGGAAAGCGGGTGGTCGGGCGGGGTGATGGTCAGTTCGATCATGATTATCGTCTTGTCAAAGAATGCGGCGAAGAGCCGGATTATCGGAATTTGAACGGGAGGTCTTAAGCCGCCGGGGGAACAGTGCGCTTAGAATTTCACGGTCGGCACGGCGCGGTCGGCCGGGTTCTCGATCTCGAAATAGGGCGCCTTGGCAAAGCCGAACTGGCCTGCGACCAGATTGGACGGAAAGCTTTCCACCTTGACGTTGAGATCGCGGGCGGCGCCATTGTAATAACGGCGCGACATCTGGATTTCGCTTTCGATGGTTTCCAGCGAACGCTGCAATTCCAGAAAATTCGTATTGGCCTTGAGATCGGGATAGGCTTCGGCAAGCGCAAAGAGCTTGCCGAGCGCCTGCGATAGCAGGCCTTCCGCCTGGGCGCGGCCTTCGACATCGCCCGCCGGCACGGCCTGCGCCCGGTTGCGCATGGCGATCACCTCCTCGAAGGTGCTCTTTTCATGCGCCGCGTAACCCTTCACGGTCTCGATGAGGTTGGGAATGAGATCGGCGCGGCGCTTCAGCTGCACGTCAATGCCCGACCACGCTTCTTCCTTCATCTGCCGCGCCTTGACGAGGCCGTTATAGATGAAAACGACATAAAGCGCGATCGCCGCGATGATTGCCAGCGTGATGAACATTCCCGACCCCTCCTCAAGAGGCGCGGACACCGTAGTGGCCTCCGCACGTTAGACTGTTGCCCCGCCTTACATAAACGTTCAGGCGGCCCTGTTCCAGTTCAGCCCGCCCGCATCCGTCAGCAGGAAAGCCTCACCGCAGGCTTTCGCCAGCGTGCGCACGCGCAGGATATAGCTCTGGCGTTCCGTGACCGAAATTACGCCGCGTGCATCCAGAAGGTTGAAGACGTGGCTGGCCTTGATGCACTGGTCATAGGCCGGGAACACGCATTTGTGCAGGCGCTGATTGTCGTCATCACCGGGCGCACCGGCAGCGAGAAGCGCCTGGCATTCCTTTTCGGCGTCGATGAAATGGCGATGCAGCATGGCGGTATCGGCAAATTCGAAGTTATGGCGGGAATATTCCTGCTCGGCCTGCAGGAAGACGTCGCCATAGGAAATCTTCTCTTCGCCTTCACGGCCGTTGAAGTTCAGGTCATAGACATTGTCGACGCCCTGAACATACATGGCGAGACGCTCCAGACCATAGGTCAGCTCACCCGCAACCGGCGAGCACTCGATGCCGCAAACCTGCTGGAAATAGGTGAACTGCGAGACTTCCATGCCGTCGCACCAGCATTCCCAACCAAGACCCCAGGCGCCGAGCGTCGGGCTTTCCCAGTCGTCTTCGACGAAGCGCACATCGTGCAGTAGCGGATCGAGGCCGATCGCCTTCAACGAACCGAGATAGAGTTCCTGCAGGTTGGAAGGGTTGGGCTTCAGGATGACCTGATACTGGTAATAATGCTGCAGGCGGTTGGGGTTTTCGCCATAACGGCCGTCGGACGGGCGGCGTGACGGCTGCACATAGGCGGCCTTCCACGGCTTCGGCCCCAGCGCACGCAGCGTCGTCGCCGGATGAAACGTGCCCGCGCCCACTTCCATATCATAAGGCTGCAGCACCGCGCAGCCCTTGTCGGCCCAGTAATTGTGCAGCGTCAGGATCAGCGCCTGAAAGGAACGCTTCGGGTTCATATGGTCGGGAACATCAGTCATTTCAGTCATCGCGGCGTTAGGAGGATAAGTAAGCATTGACTTACTTCGGATGCGGACACGTGCCACGGCATGGCCTGAGGGTCAAGGTTTTATGCGTTGAGACGCCGCCTTAGGTCTCATCCTCGCGCTTCACGCGGTATTCGCCCGTTTCCGGGTCCTTGATCAGCGTGCCGATGGCGCCGGTCTCACGTTCCTTCTCGCGCTGTTTCGATTTCGCCGAGAGCTTTTCGGCATCGCGGACGAAGCGGCGGTAAAGGATGACGGATCCCACCACCAGAAGAAGAATTGTAATGAGCTGCGCCATAAGGCTTTATTCCCGAGACATCATAGACCGAAACGCGACCACAATGCCTTTTCTTCGGCGACCTCCGCAAGCCCCGATACCGCACCGGCGGCCAGCCTTTCGGCATTCACGTCCAGAGCAGCATTGACGCCCGGCAACTTTTTGCCGAACAGAGTGCGCCCGCCGCTGACGAGCTGGAGCTTGACCTTCTCACCGTAACGGCGACGCAGAACCTCGCGCATGTCGCCCAGCCCGTCGATCAGGCCGAGGTCGAGGCCGCGCATGCCGGTCCAGAACAGGCCGGAGAAGATCGTCTCGTCGCCCTTCAGTTTCGAGCCGCGGCGCATCTTCACCATATCAATGAAAACATTGTGGATTTCGACCTGAAGCGACTTCAGGTAATCGATGTCGCCTTCCTTTTCCGGCTGGAAGGGATCGAGGATGACCTTGTTTTCGCCGGCCGTATAGACGCGGCGCTCAACGCCGATCTTCCGCAGCATTTCCGGAAAACCGAAACCGCCGGAAACGACGCCGATCGAACCGACGATGGAGGTGGGATCGGCGATGATCTCGTCGCCGGCAAGCGCGATCATGTAGCCGCCGGAGGCTGCAACATCCTCCACGAAAATCAGGACTTTCTTTTCCTTTTCTTCGGCGAGCTGGCGGATGCGGTTATAGATCATCCGCGCCTGCACCGGCGAACCGCCGGGCGAGTTGAGCGAAATGGCGACGGCCGGGGCATCCTTGACGGCGAAGGCCTTTTCCAGCAGCGGCGCATAGGAGGCGAGATTGAGGGCGGGGCGGAACTGGTTGCCGCCGGCCATGATCGCGCCATGCATGCGCACCACCGGGATGACGAGCTCTTTTTTACGAAAGCGTTTCGGCACCAGATACTTCAGAAAACCCACTACTCAATCCTCGCAGCATTTATCCGTTCGTCAGGGATGTATGTATCGCCCCGGAAAACACAATGGTTTGCGGCCGGCGGAACAGCGATATTTATGACGCGGGCCGGATTGCCCTTACATTACGCGAATAGGCGGCGCGGCCATTGTTCAGGTCATCCACGAAGGGGGTGAAGGCATGGCTGCCGGTCTCATGCATGATGAGCGGCGCGCGGAAGGACAGCCGCGCCCGTGAACCCTTGATGGCGGTGAGGAGCATGCGCACCGCGTCCTCGCCAGGGCGCGGATGAATGAGGGTGATTTCGAGGCCGCCGAAACGACTGCCGCAGGCGGCGATGATTTCCGCCACCGATTGCGGCCTTGAAATCAGGGAAAGCTGCCCGCCCGGCACCATGATCGCGCCCGCGGTCCTGATCCAGACTTCGAACAGGCCATCCGTCATGGCATGCGCTTCGGCCTTCAGAGCATCCGGCGTGCGGCGGTCGCCCGCATCGTTATAGGGCGGGTTCATGATGACGTGATGGAAATGATCGTCGGGCAAACCCGCTTCGGCGCGTGCTTTCGCCCGCAGGGTCACATCGGCTTCGCGCACGCTGACGCGGGCAGAAAAAGCAGCATTCTCAGGCAGTTCGAGGCTGCGACGGGCAAATTTCGCCATTTCCGGCGAGCGTTCGTACAGCGTCACCTCGGCCTTTTCGAGCCGCGCCGCAACCGCCATGCCGGCCGCCCCCGCACCCGCGCCGAGATCGGCGATCCGGCAGGCGCGCTCATCTGCCACCAATGACGCCAGAAGCATGGCGTCCATGCCGGCCCGGTGTCCCCTGCCCTTCGGCTGGAGGATGTGAAACCGGCCCCGGTGAAAGGCGTCGATCGTTTCGGAAATGCCGTCGCCCACCGCCGTTCAAGCCTCTTCGTTGCGCAACTCGTCGCCGAGCCCGGCATCGATGAGAATGCGGCGGGCCTGATCGGCCCGATCTTCCTCCACCAGAAACCTTCGCGGCAAAAGACCGAGCGATCCTTCCAGAATGCTCATTGCCTGATCGGCGATGAGGCAATGGATGCCGGCATCCCTCATCAGGCTTTCGGCGAAGGAGAGCAGCACGGCATCGTTGGTACGGATCAGTTCACGCATGGATAGACCTTAAATTCCCATCTTTTTGAATGGCTAGCGGCAATTCGCCCCTTGCCGCGCAAGGCGTCAGTTTTTATTGTCGAATTCAAATTCGAACTGGAGTCCTGTCCCTTGGGCGTCGTCATACCGCTTGAAGAAAGCAAAAACAAACTCGCATCCGTCAAGCCGCTTGTCGACCTGACCCGCCCCGACATGGAACGGGTGAACCAGCTTATCCTTTCCAAGGCCGGTTCCGATGTCCAGATGATACCCGAGGTGGCCAACCACCTCATCTCTTCCGGCGGCAAGCGCCTGCGGCCGATGCTGACGCTCGCCTCGGCCTCGATGTTTGGTTACGAGGGCGACAACCACATCAAGCTCGCCACCAGCGTCGAATTCATGCATACGGCGACGCTTCTGCATGACGATGTGGTGGATGAAAGCGATCTGCGCCGCGGCAAATCCACCGCCCGCACCATCTGGGGCAACCAGGCGAGCGTTCTCGTCGGCGACTTCCTTCTCGGCCAGGCGTTCCGCATGATGGTGGATGTCGGCTCGCTCGATGCGCTCGACGTGCTGTCCACCGCCGCTTCGGTGATCGCCGAGGGCGAGGTGTTGCAGCTTTCGGTCGCCAAGAACATGGAAACGACGGAAGACGATTATCTGCAGGTGATTCGCGCCAAGACCGCCGCCCTTTTCGCGGCGGCGGCGGAAGTCGGCCCCATCGTCGCCAAGACCGACAAGGCGACCCGCAGCGCGCTGAAATCCTACGGCATGAATCTCGGCCTCGCCTTCCAGCTGGTCGACGATGTGCTGGACTACGGCGGCAAGTCCGCCGATCTCGGCAAGAATACCGGCGACGATTTCCGCGAAGGCAAGATCACCCTGCCAGTCATCCTCTCCTATCGTCGCGGCACGCAGGATGAGCGCGCCTTCTGGCGCAATGCCATCGAAAAGGGTGAAAGCAGCGACGAGAACCTTGAAAAGGCGCTGGGCCTGATCACCAAATACAACGGTCTTGGCGATACGATCGGCCGCGCCACGCACTACGGCACCATCGCCCGCGATGCGCTCGCACCGCTGCCGCAGAGCCCCTGGAAAGATGCGCTTCTGGAAGTGATCGACTTCTGCATCGAGCGTCTGAACTGACGCCGCAGGCCGGGCGAAAGGCGGATGGAAAAGACCATCCGCCCACTGTTCCGGGCCAGCTTCTCCGCAAGGCGTGATTGTGGCCGGGGCCATAATTTCTTGCGGCGTTGCTTCAAAAAAGCCATTCTATCGTGACCAACAATGGAAACTGATTTTTCCGTGCTTCTGCACAAAGGCAAAGGTTCCCTCATGCGGCGTAAACCAGCACTCCGTCTTCTCTGCAGCGCGGCTCTTGCCGCTGCTCTCGCAATCGGCGCGGGTGCAAGCCCCGGCTTTGCGGAGACGAAGGCGACACCGGAAGACAAGGCCGTCACGTTCGATCCCGGCAAGGTGAATACCTTCTCCGGCGCCTTCCTCGCCGGGCGCAATGCCGATGTCGATCAGGATTATCCCACCGCGATTTCGCTTTACAAAAAGGCGCTGGAATTCGACCCGGCCAATACGGAAATCCGCCAGCGGCTGATGATCGCCGAACTTCTGAGCGGCAATTTCGAGGCCGGCGCAAAAATCGCCGATTCGATGAAGGACGATACCTCGGTGGAGCGCGTGACGACCATCGTGCGCGGTCTCGACGCCATCAAGGACAAGGAATTCGCCAAGGCCGAGAAGATCCTGAAATATACCGGTCCGAACGATCTCGACCGCATGGTCAACACGCTTTTGACCGCTTGGGCGCGCGCCGGTTCCGGCAAGCCGAAGGAAGCGCTGGCGCTGGTCAACAATATGAAAGGCCCGGGCTGGATTTCGATCTTCCAGAAATACAATGCGGCGGCCATCGCCCTTGTTTCCGGCAATAACGAGGCCGCCCGCAAGAGCCTGAACGAAGCGGTGACGGACCGCGAAGGCGGGGCAACCGCCTCCGATACCTATATGCGCGCTGTGATGGCGCTTGCCCGGCTGGAGGCTTCCGCCGGCAACAAGCAGAAGGCGCTGGATGCGATTGCGGTCGGAGACACTTTCGCACCGAATTACGCGCCGCTGAAAGCGCTTCGCCAGTCCATCGAAAATGGTGAAAAGCCGGAACAGCAGATCACCAACGCGGTGGAAGGCGCCGCCAGCGTCATGTTCTCCATCGCCGGCGCGCTGAACCGCGAAGGCGCCGAAGAGATCGTGACGCTTTATCTGCAGACGTCGCGCGCGCTCGATCCGAAGAGCCCGGATACGCTCATCCTTCTCGGCGGTCTCTCCGAAGCGCTGAAACAGCCTGACCGCGCCATTGCCTTCTACCGCGAGGTGCCGAAGGATTCGCCGATGTATCGCATCTCCGAGCTGCAGCTCGGGCTGACGCTCGCACAGACCGGCAAGGTGGATGAGGCGCGCAAGCACCTCAAATCCCTCCTCGAATCCGATCCGAAGGACATTCGTTCCTATCTCGCCTATGGTAGCGTGCTTTCGGACGCCAAGGACTACAAGGCGATGGCCGAGAACTACGACAAAGCCATTGAGGTCATCGGCTCCGTGCCACAGAAATCCGACTGGTCCGTCTTCTTCCAGCGCGGCATCGCCTATGAGCGGCTGAAGGAATGGGACAAGGCCGAACCGAATTTCAAGCGGGCGCTGGAGCTGAACCCGGAACAGCCGCAGGTTCTGAACTATCTGGGTTATTCCTGGGTGGACAAGGGCATCAATCTCGATGAAGGCATGAAGATGATCAGCCGCGCCGTCGAGCTTCGGCCGAATGACGGCTACATCGTCGATTCGCTCGGCTGGGCGCATTATCGCCTCGGCGCTTTCGATGAAGCCGTGACCGAGCTGGAGCGGGCGATCGAACTGAAAGCCGGCGATCCGACCATCAACGACCATCTGGGCGACGCCTATTGGCGGGTCGGCCGCAAGATCGAGGCGGTCTATCAGTGGAACCGCGCATTGATCGGCGATAGCGACGACGTGGACAAGGCCAAGGTGAAGGAAAAGATCGCCAACGGCCTGCCGCCGGTGGAAAAGGATGCCGAAAATACCGCCAAGAAGGACGTCGCGCCGGTGCCACCGGCTCCTCCGGCACCGGCACCGGCTGCCACTCCGGACAAGAAATCCTGACGCCGCATGCGCGGGCATGACGTTTCCGGGGCCACCGAGACCATCGAGGCGGCCCCGGCCAAGATCAATCTGGCGCTGCATGTGACCGGCCAGCGAGCGGATGGGTATCACCTGCTCGAAACGCTGGTGACCTTTAGCGAAGCCGGCGACACGATCCGTATTCGCGACGCCGATGCCGACAGTTTCTCCATCTCAGGCCCTTTCGGCGATCTTTTGCGCGCGGGCGATGGCGGCGATAACCTCGTCACCCGCGCCAGAGACCTGTTGCGCGATGCGCTTGCATCGACGGGTCAACCGGCACCCCCGGTCGCCATTCATCTTGAAAAGAACCTGCCGGTGGCTTCCGGTATCGGCGGCGGCTCGGCGGATGCGGCGGCGACGCTGCGGGGGCTTTTGCGGCACTGGCGTGCCGGGATCGCACCGGATACGCTTGCATCCATGGCGCTGACGCTCGGGGCGGATGTGCCGATGTGCCTTGAGAGCCGATCCCTGATCGCGCGCGGCATCGGCGAGGACATCGAACCGGTCACCGACCTGCCGGAACTGGCGATGGTTCTGGCCAATCCGCTGAAGGCGGTCTCGACGCCGGAGATTTTTCGGCGATTGCAGAACAAGACCAATCCGCCCCTGCCCGCCTCTGCGACAATCGGCTGGATGGATTTTCTCGCTCAAAGCCGTAACGATCTGCAACCGCCGGCTCAGGCGCTTCTGCCAGAGATCGGGGAAATCATTGGGTTGCTGTCGCAGGAGGGGGCTGCGCTTGTGCGCATGTCCGGTTCAGGGGCAACCTGTTTCGGGATTTTTCATTCCCTTGAAGCGGCCAGGAAAGCGGAAACATCGCTTCGGAAGAGGCGCCCCGGCTGGTATTTTCAGGCGACGCGGACCATTGAGGATTAGGGCGGCGGGCCCGCCGCTCCCAGTTTTGTTTGAGCATCGGATTTTCCGAAAACCGCAATACACTTTTCGGTCCGATGCTCCCGGCATTCGAGGATAAGGCCATGGCAGGCGAAAGACCCTTCATTCCCCTTGGCATTGCGGTTTTGACCGTTTCGGACAGCCGCACGCTGGAGAACGACAAATCCGGCGATACGCTCGTCGCAAGGCTGGAGGAAGCGGGCCACAGGCTCGCGGCCCGCGCCATCGTGCCTGATGACAAGGCAGCGATTGCCGGCACGGTGCGCGACTGGACGCTCTCTGAAGGCGTGGATGTGGTGATCACCACCGGCGGCACCGGCTTTACCGGCCGCGATGTGACGCCCGAAGCGCTGGAGCCGCTGTTCGAAAAGCGCATGGATGGGTTTTCCGCCCTCTTCCACCGCATCTCCTATGACAAGATCGGCACCGCCACCATCCAGTCACGCGCGACCGGCGGCGTGGCGAATGCAACCTTCATCTTCGTGCTGCCCGGCTCGCCGGGTGCGTGCAAGGATGCGTGGGACGGCATTCTGAAAGCCCAGCTCGATTATCGCCACCTGCCCTGCAATTTCGTGGAGATCATGCCGAGGCTCGACGAGCATTTGAAGCGCGGGGCTGGGGGCGTTTAGATCAGCGAACCGGAGGTGCGTGGGGCTTCACCCCCCTCTGCCCTGCCGGGCATCTCCCCCTCAAGGGGGGAGATCGGCAAGAGGCCCTCTTGTCGCTTCATTCTCAAGCTTCAAGATGGACGAGACATCGCCGCAGATCGATCTCCCCCTTGAGGGGGAGATGCCCGGCAGGGCAGAGGGGGGTGAAGCCCCACGCACCTCCGGCTCGCAGACAATGCACACCCAAAACCCCCATCACGCCAGATACTTCTTGAAGAACTCCGTCGTTCTGCCCCAGGCGAGATCGGCAGCCGCCTTGTCGTAGCGCGCCGAGGACGTGTCATTATTGAAAGCGTGGTTGACGCCGTCATAGACGAAGATTTCGAAGGTCTTGCCGTTTTCCTCCAGCGCCTTCTTATAGGCGTCGATGCCGGCATTGATGCGCTCGTCGAGACCCGCATAGTGCAAAAGCAGCGGCGCCTTGATGGCGGGTACATCGGTCGCCGGGGCCTGCTGGCCGTAATAGGCGACACCGGCATTCAAACCTGCCGATTTGGTGGCAAAACGGTTGACCAGCCCGCCGCCCCAGCAGAAACCGACAGCACCGACCTTGCCATTCGCCCCCTGCCGGGCCGCAAGCCATACCCGGCCCGCTTCGGCATTGGCGACGGTCGCATCCATGTCGAGACCGCTGAACATCTGCCGCGCCTTCTCCTCATCGGCGGGCGTGCCGCCCTGCGGGGATAGGAAATCGACCGCAAGCGCCCTGAAACCGGCGAGTGCCACACGCCTTGCCACGTCACGAATATGGTCGTTCAGACCACGGTTCTCGTGGATGACGATGACCGAGCCGATGGGGCCGGAAACGGTTTTCGGTGTAACGAGGTAACCCTTCATCTCACCGCCGGGGGCGGGATAGGTCACCTCCTCGGCGACGATCCTGTCGTCATCGGCCGCGATGACTGCCGCACGGGCGCTGTTGGCCGAAAGAAGCGGGGCGATGGCCGTCGCCGCTGCACCAGACCCGGCCAGTACGGTGAGCTTTTCCATGAATTTGCGGCGATCGAGGCTGAGATGGGTATATTCATCGTAAGCGTCGATCATGGCCTGCGTGATCTTGGGCTTGTCCATCGCTCTATCCTCCTTGAACGCACGGATGCGGAAGGATAGCGCAGATCGCCCCGCGGGGAACGAGGCGGGGGCAAGCGGCGCCACACATTTGCGTGAGCGCCGCCAGCCAGTTTTCACATCAGGCGGCGAGGTCCACGACGATACGGCCGTCGATCTTGCCCTCTTCCATGCGGTGGAAGATATCGTTGATGTTTTCGAGCTTGTCCCAGGAGAAGTGGGCCGCCACCTTGCCTTCGCCGGCAAAGGTCAGCGCTTCCTCCAGATCCTGCCGCGTGCCGACGATGGAGCCGCGCACCGTGATGCGCTTCAGCACCGTGTCGAACACCGGAATGGAGATGAAGCCCGGCGGCAGGCCGACAAGCGCCATTGTACCCTTGGAGCGCAGGAAACCGTAAGCCTGCTCCATGGCCTTGGGCGACACCGCCGTCACCAGCGCGCCATGGACACCGCCGGTCGCCTTCTGCACCTGCTCCACCGCGTCAGGCGCGCGACCATTGACGACGACATCGGCTCCGAGTTTTTTCGCAAGCGCCAGCTTGTCGTCAAAAATATCGGCGGCAACGACATGCATGCCCATGGCCTTGGCATATTGCACGGCCATGTGACCAAGCCCGCCAATGCCTGAAATGACCACCCACTCACCGGGCCTGACCTCGGTTTCCTTGAGGCCCTTATAGACGGTGACGCCGGCGCAGAGCACCGGTGCGGCGGGGCCGAAATCGAGATTATCCGGCAGGCGGCCGACGAATTTCGGATCGGCAAGGCCATATTCGGCAAAGCTGCCATTGACGGAATAGCCGGAATTCTTCTGGCTCGGGCACAGCGTTTCCCAGCCCGTGCGGCACGGAATGCAGCATCCGCAGGCGGTGTAGAGCCAGGGCGTGCCGGCGCGGTCGCCTTCCTTGATGCCGGTGACGCCAGCGCCGATCTTGGCGACGTAACCCACGCCTTCGTGGCCGGGGATGAAGGGCGGATTGGGTTTGACCGGCCAGTCGCCGGTTGCGGCGTGCAGGTCGGTGTGGCAAATGCCCGTCGCCTTGTAGTTGATGAGAATTTCACCGGGGCCGGGATCCGGTATCGCCACTTCCTCGATGGTCAGCGGTTTTCCAAACGCGCGGACGACGGCTGCCTTCATTGTCTTAGCCATGACATACTCCCTAATCTCTGCTCGCCTGAAATCCTCGACGGCGAGGCAGAGATTAACGGGGATGGGGCGTCATGGAATTGACCCATCGCAAATCGGAGCATTTTGCAAGGCGGGATTGTCTCACTTATGAGGCAACCTCACGGTGCTGATTTACTCCAGCGCCAACCATATGGCGAGCCATGCCCACAGGCAGACGACCAGCGCAAAGCCGATGCCGAACAATGCGCCACGCTGACGCAGGCGGTTGCTGGTGACGTGGACATAGGAATGGGCATAACGCGAGAGCACGAACAGCCATGCCAGAACGACGGTGACGATATTGTCCGCATCCGTGATGTAGAGCAGCAGGCAGGCGATGTGAAACAGCACCGGCAATTCGAATTGATTGGCGATGTTGCGGTTCACCAGATGGCTTTCGCGCGCCTCCTCGCCCCGGTCGCGCAGCTTGATCGCCGATTCGCGATCCTTGAAGGTGTATTTGTTGCGCCGGACGATCAGAAGCCCGTAAAGCCAGAAGACCAGAAAGACATGGGCGATCATCGGCCAGAACATTGCGGTCGTGGGTGACATGCTTTCTTCTCCAATCATGAAAACGCTCCCCGATCCGGCATGAATCGGGGAGCGCCAAATACTCAGTATCCTTTTACGGATTCGCCTCGAAAGATCAAACCGCGCCGGGGTAGTTCGGGCTTTCGCGGGTGATCGTCACGTCATGGGCGTGGCTTTCGCGCAGGCCCGCGCTGGAGATGCGAACGAAGGTGGCACGCTCCTGGAATTCCTTGATGTTGCTGCCGCCGACATAACCCATGGCGGCCTTGAGGCCGCCGGCCAGCTGGTGCAGGACGCCGGAAACCGGACCCTTATAGGGAACCTGACCTTCGATGCCTTCCGGAACGAGCTTCAGCGTGTCGCGCACCTCGGCCTGGAAATAACGGTCGGCGGAACCGCGCGCCATGGCGCCAACGGAGCCCATGCCGCGATAGGCCTTGAAGGAGCGTCCCTGGTAGAGGAACACTTCGCCCGGGCTTTCATCCGTGCCGGCCAGCAGCGAGCCGATCATGACGGCGGAAGCGCCGGCGGCGATTGCCTTGGCCAGATCGCCCGAGAACTTGATGCCGCCATCGGCGATAACGGGGATATCAGCCGCATTGGCGACTTCAACCGACGACATGATGGCAGCGAGCTGCGGAACGCCAACACCGGCGACGATGCGGGTGGTGCAGATGGAGCCGGGGCCGATACCGACCTTGACGCCATCGGCGCCAGCATCGATCAGCGCCTTGGTGCCGTCGGCGGTGGCGACATTGCCGGCGATGATGCGAACCGAGTTCGACATCTTCTTGACCTGCGAGACGGCATCCAGCACGCGCTGCGAATGGCCATGCGCGGTATCGACGACCAGAAGGTCGACGCCGGCATCGATGAGGCGCTCGGCGCGCTCAATGGCGTCAGCACCGACGCTGATGGCGGCGGCGGCGCGAAGACGGCCCTGCGCATCCTTGGTGGCGTTGGGGTTCAGCTGCGACTTCTCGATATCCTTGACGGTGATGAGGCCGACGCAATTGCCCTTTCCATCCACCACCAGCAGCTTTTCGATGCGGTGCTTGTGCAGCAGGCGGCGCGCTTCCTGCTGATCGACGCTGCTTTCCTTGACCGTGACCAGGTTTTCGCGGGTCATCAGTTCGTAAATCTTCTGCTGCGGATCGGAGGCGAAGCGCACGTCGCGGTTGGTGAGAATGCCAACGAGACGGCCGTTCTTGTGGCCGCCGGAACCGCCGTTTTCAACGACCGGAATACCGGAAATGCCATGCGCCTTCATCAGCGCCTGTGCTTCAGCAAGCGTCGCATCCGGGCCGATGGTGACCGGGTTGACGACCATGCCGCTTTCGAACTTCTTCACCTGCCGTACTTCTTCGGCCTGCTCGATGGGGGTCAGGTTGCGGTGGATAACGCCGATGCCGCCGGCCTGGGCCATGGCGATGGCGAGGCGGCCTTCGGTAACCGTATCCATGGCGGAAGAGAGAATCGGCAGGTTGAGATCGATATCGCGGGCAATGCGGGTAGCGATATTCGTCTGTCCCGGCATGACTTCGGAATGCCCGGGTTGCAGCAACACATCGTCAAATGTGAGAGCGTCCAAACCAGTGGGTGTTTGAATGATGCGTGCCATGACCAAATTCCTTCATACTGAAAATGCGTGGCCGTTCCGGAACGAAAAGTTCACCCCGGCGCCCTGCAAGGATTGCTTGGAAGTTGGCGAGGGCTGGTAACACGTTCATGACAGGAAGGGAATAGAAAAAACCCGGAATCGGCTTCCGGGCTTTTTCTGTTGCTGCATTGCAGCAGACGCTGGAGAGTGTCGTGTGGATTCCTGTTTCACACGACGCGCTCTAACTGCTTGTTTTTATGCATGTCGTTATCGCAAAACCCGCTTAACACTCTTGCGCGTCATGCATCAGATGTCGAACTGATAGGATTTCGGCACGAAACGATAGCCGGTATCCAGCTTTTCCGCGTAACCGACCGCCGGGAAAGGCATGTGATACCCGAGGAAAGGCAAACGGTCGGTGGCGATCATGTCATAGACCTTCTTGCGGGTCGCGGCGGCTGCCGCCTTGTCCATGTCGAATTTCACCTCCCAGTCTGGTTTCTGCAGGGAAAGGACGAAATGGTTGGCCGTATCCGCCGTCAGGATGAGTTGTTTGCCTTCCGATTCGACACGGAAGATCATATGGCCCGGCGAATGACCGAAGGCCGCCACGCCGGTGATCCCGGATACGACACTGGCGCCGTCGCCAATGAAGGTCGCCTTTTCCGCCAGCGGCTTGACGTTCGTGAGAACGCCCTTGTGGCCGCCTTCGGCAGGCGTGCCGACGCGCTTCTCATCCGTCCAGAAATCATATTCCGCCTGGCCGAACACGTAGCGCGCCTTGGAAAAAGCCGGAGCGCCCTTTTCCATCAGGCCGCCAATGTGGTCGCCATGCATATGGGTCAGCACCACCACGGTCACATCTTCCGATGTATAACCGGCGGCCGCCATGCCCTCGATCAACCGGCCATTGCCCGCACCGCGCCCGGCCTCACCGAAACCGGTATCGAACAGCACGAGATCGGTGCCGGTATTGACGAGGACCGGCGAGAAGGAATTGACGAATTGCTCCTTCGGCAGAAAATTGTCTTCCAGCAGTTTTCCGACCGTCTCCGCCGGCTGGTCGGTGCCGAAGGTCTCGCCGGGATTGGGGGCCGCGCGCGCGCCATCCTTCACCACCAGCACTTCGAAATTACCGAGCTTGAAGCGATTGGTTTCAGGCGGCATCGCGTGTTCTATCTCCATGGAGGTTTGCGGCTGGTTGGTCTGGGCCGTTGCCGTGCGCGCCATCAACAGCGGCGCACCGAGAACGCTTGCGCCCGCCGCACCGATGAGGCCGCGTCTGCTCATGCTCAAGGATTGGGTCATTATCTTTCTCCCGATATCGCCAACTGGCCGTGATCGCCAACTGAACCAAGCCAACGGACAATAGAGCGATAAAGTTGCAAGAAAACCGGCCTCACGCAGGTTTGATCGGAACTTGAGAAATTGATAATTAACGTGTTGGCAAGCCCGCTTATCAGGCGTAGGAGGAACGGCGATATCCTTTGTCGCAGCGGAAAGCCGCAGGCAGCCTCATGAACCGCATCATTCCCCTCATCCTGGCAGTCGCTCTCTTCATGGAGCAGATGGACTCCACCGTCATCGCCACCTCGCTGCCGGCAATTGCCGCCGACCTTCATGTCGGGCCGATCACGCTCAAGCTCGCATTGACGGCCTATATGGTGGCGCTGGCGATCTTCATTCCCATCAGCGGCTGGATGGCCGACAAATATGGCGCGAAGAAAATCTTCCGGTTCGCCATCGGCGTCTTCGTGGTGGGGTCGATCTGCTGCGCGGTGTCGTCCTCGGTGTTCGAATTCGTGCTCTCGCGTTTCCTGCAGGGCATGGGCGGGGCGATGATGACGCCCGTCGGCCGCCTCGTGCTTTTGCGCACGACCAAGCGCAGCGAACTCGTCTCCGCCATGGCGCTGCTGACAATTCCGGGGCTGGTGGGACCGCTGACCGGCCCGCCAATCGGCGGCTTCATCACCACCTATTTTTCATGGCACTGGATTTTCCTGATCAATGTGCCGATCGGCGTCATCGGCATCTGGCTCTCGACGATCTTCCTGCCGGAAATCGAAACCACCAACCCGCCGCCGATGGACGGCAAGGGCTTCGTGCTTTCAGGCATCGCCGCCTCCGGCGTGGTGTTCGGCCTCTCCGTCGTCAGCCTGCCGGCGCTGCCGCCCGCCATCGGCATTGCCTCGACCATCATCGGTTTCATCTGCGGTTTTCTTTATCTGCGCCACGCCGCGCGCCACCCCGCCCCCATTCTGGATTTTCGCATTTTCCAGAACGCGACCTTCCGGGCGGCGTCCGTCGGCGGCACCGTTTTCCGCATTTCCACGGGCGCCATACCCTTCCTGATGCCGCTGATGCTGCAGATCGGTTTCGGGCTCAACCCGTTCCAGTCGGGCATGATTACCTTTGCCGGCGCAATCGGTGCGATCACCACGAAATTCATGGCCAAGCGGGTGTTTGCGGCAACCGGATTTCGCTCGACACTGATCGGGGCCGGCATCGTCGGCGCCTGCACGACGCTCGCCAACAGCTTCTTCACCCCGGAAACGCCCTATCCGCTGATCATGATCTTCCTTGTGACAGCGGGATTTGCCCGGTCCTTCTTCTTCACCGGATCGAACGCGCTCAGCTACTCCGATATCGAGGACAGTCAGGCCAGCCAGGCGACCTCGATGGCGTCGGTGCTGCAGCAGATCAGCCTGGCGCTGGGCGTGGCTTTCGCCGCCTCCATTCTGGAAGTCAGCAGCATGATGTCCGGCACGCATCTGCAGCTCGCCGATTTCCACATCGCCTTCACCATCGTGGCGCTGGTATCGCTGTTCGCCATCGTGCCGATCATCCGCATGGACGGTAATGCCGGGGCGGCCGTTTCCGGCCACCGGGGCAAGGTCTCACAACCGGCGGAGTGATCAGTCTTCGGAAGCCTCTTCGGCTTCGGATACGTCGGTCGGCTCGTTCTTGCGGCCCTTGAAGTGCTTGGCAAGCAGGAACATTTCCACCGATTCCGAGCGTGAGGACGCCGGCTTGATGTGCAGAACCTGCTTGAAGTTCTTCTTCAGCATATCCAGCAATGCCTTTTCCGTGCCGCCCTGGAAGGTCTTGGCAAGGAAGTGACCGCCTTCCGCCAGCACCTGAACGGCGAAATCGGCCGCGACTTCGCACAGATACATGGTGCGGATATGGTCGGTCTTCTGGTGACCGGTGGTGGGCGCGGCCATATCCGACAGCACCAGATCGGGCGTGCCGCCAACGGCCTCCATCAGCTTTTCCGGCGCGCTCGGATCGAGGAAGTCAAGCTGCAGGATTTTCACACCGGGAATGGGATCGATCTCGAGGAAATCGATAGCCGCGACGCGGATATCGTCCTCGGTCGAATCCGTCACCTTGGAAGCGATCTGAGACCAGCTGCCGGGAGCGGCGCCAAGGTCGATGATGCGGCGCGCGCCTTTGAGAATCTGGTGCTTGTCGTTGATTTCCAAGAGCTTGAAGGCGGCGCGGGCGCGGTAGCCTTCAAGCCTGGCGCGCTGCACATAGGGGTCGTTGATATGACGTTCCAGCCAGCGGCGCGACGAGGCCTTGAGCTTGGTCTTCTTGACCTTCTGGCCGATCTTGCGGCCGGTGCGGTTGTTGCTTGTCGGCGCCTTGCTCATGTCAAACCTTCCGTCCTGTCCTGCCGTGTCATCTGCATGCGCCGAATGCGGTTGCGCCGCCATGCGCCGTCATCCGCCATCATATCCGTCAAAAGGCCTTCGCGCAGGCCGCGATCCGCCACGCGCATACGGCGTGCCGGCCAGCGGCGGCGAATGGCCTCGAGAATGGCGCAGCCGGCCAGAACCAGATCGGCCCTGTCAGGCCCGATGCAGGCATTGGCGGCGCGGCCCGCGAAATCCCATGCGAGCAGCTTGTCCTGCATCGCCGTCACCTCGGCATCGGAAAGCCAGAGGCCATCCACCTTGCGGCGATCGTATCGTGGCAGATCGAGATGGACGCCGGCAAGCGTCGTCACCGTGCCCGAGGTCCCGATCAGGTGAAAATCCTCGTGATGGGTTTGCGGCGCGAGAGGCGGGCAATGGAAGGCATCGAGCAGCCCCTCGACTTCCCGCACCATGGCGGCGAAGACGTCCGGCGTCACATCGCGCCCGCCATGACGTTCCGAAAGCGTGACGACACCGACCGGCAACGAGGTCCAGTGGGTGATGTGATTGGCGAGCCGGTTCGAGCGGTTTTCCCCGACCTTGATGACGGCGATTTCCGACGATCCGCCACCGATATCGAACAGCACGACGGAGCGGGCTTCGCGCCCGACGAGAGAGGCACAGCCAGACACCGCAAGGCGGGCTTCCGTCTCGCGGCTGATGATTTCGAGCTTCAGTCCCGTTTCCCGCGTAACCCGCGCCAGAAACTCTTCGCCATTCGACGCAGCACGGCAGGCCTCGGTAGCGATGAGCCGCATGCGCCTGATCGGACGACCGGAGAGTTTCGCGGAGCAGACTTTCAGCGCCTCGACCGCACGATCCATGGCGTCGTCGGAGAGCCGGCCGCTCGACACCAGCCCCTCGCCCAGCCGGACGATGCGCGAAAAGGCATCGACGACCCGGAACTGACCGGGCCGCGTCGGCTGCGCAATCAATAGGCGGCAATTATTGGTGCCGAGATCGAGCGCGGCATACATATCCGCCGGCGGCTCCTGGCCATGCTCATGCTGGCGGCCTGCATGGCGCGCGGATATTTCAGATTGCCGATGCGGTTCCTGCCCGGCCCCATTGGCGCGGCCATTCTGCTTGCCGACATGTTTCGGCGCATGGGTGGGAACCAGCGGACGGCCCTGTGGATCGCGACCGCGTGGATCGCGGTGACCACGCTTGCGGTGGCGCGACTTTCGCCCTGCGCCCGGCGGCACGGAGGATGGATTGGCAGCATCTGTTGCGGCTGGAGCCTGCGTCTGCACGGTGGAAGCTGGGGCAGCCTGCTGAGACGCACCCTTGCCGCGAGAGCGCCTGCGGCGCTTTCTCTTGCGCGGCTCGGCATCCGGCTCAAGAGCCGATACATAGGAGGAACCGGCCGGAACATCCGCGGCAACATCATGCGACAGCACAACAGCGTCACGGGGCTGACCGTCACGCTTGTGTTTCTTGCCACGACGGGATCGCTTCGCTTTCCCTTTGTTCGCCACCGACGCCCCTTGTTCCGACGGCTTTGGGCCGTTTCCGGGGTCGATCACTGTCTTGTCCATTTCGCCGCGCACAAGCGTAGACGCTATGCTGCTGGCTTTCATAAGGTTTCGTTGGGCGGACAATACCAGCGCAAGCGATTTTAGCCAAATGGTTTTTGCCGGGCGGCGTGTGGCAAAGGCTCACACATCACCAAGGTTGCGTGACGCCCGCGCCGAGTGCACGCTTCATCGATAAGAGTTTCATGCTGCTCCTCCGCTGGTTTTGCTGGAACCCGTCACGCTCTCCCCAAGCGTGACGAAACCAATTGCGGGCGCTCGCCTACAACACGGAGATCATGCCGCCATCGGCATAGACGATCTGGCCATTGACGTAGTCGGATGCGGCGGACGCAAAATAGATGACGGTTCCCGCCAGTTCTTGGGGCCGGCCCCAGCGCCGCGCCGGCGTGCGCGCCTTGACCCAGGCGTCGAATTCCGGGTTGGCGAGCAGGGCCTCGTTCATATCGGTGATCATGTAACCGGGGCCGATCGCATTGGCCTGAATGCCCTTTTCGGCCCACTCGGCCGCCATGGCCTTGGTCAGCATCTTGATGCCGCCTTTCGCCACGGTGTAAGGCGCAACCGTTGCCCGGGCGAGTTCGGAGGTCAGCGATCCGATATTGATGATCTTGCCGGAACCGCGCTCCGCCATTCGCCTCGCCGCCTCCCGGCCGACGAGGAAGGCCGACGTCAGATTGGTGTCGATCACCCTTCGCCAGTCGGCGGTCTCCAGCTCCAGCATCGGCTTGCGGAACTGGATGCCGGCATTGTTGACGAGGATATCCACCCGTATGCCGTCCCGGTCGAACCGCTCGAAGGCTGCGATGACAGCGGCTTCGTCGGTCACGTCGAACGCCGCCGTCAGCACCTCACGACCTGTCGACCGCATCGCCGCAGCCGCCTCTTCCAGTCGGTTGGCATCGACGCCATTGAGGATCACCCGGGCGCCGGCATTCGCCAGCCCCTCGGCAAAGGCCCGCCCCAAACCGCGGGAGGAACCGGTGATCAGCGCCGTCTTACCGCTGAGATCGAATAGTGAAACGCTCATGACGATTCCCCTCAGAGTTCAGAGACGCGGACGGACAGATCCGAGCGTTCGAAGAAGGACGGTTGCAGTTCAGTGCCGAGGCCGGGGCCTTCCATCGGATAAACGAAGCCGCCCTCGATACGCGGAACCTCCGTCACCAGTTCGCGATACCAGCCCTTGTAAAAAGCGCGCACGCTTTCCTGGATAAGCGTGTTGGGCTGCGAAAAGCTCATGTGGATGGCGGCGGCGAAGCCGACTGGGCCGATGCAGTCATGCGGGGCAAAAGGCCGGTGATAGGTTTCCGCCATGGCCGCGATCTTGCGGCCCTCGGTCAGACCTCCCGTCCAGCACAGATCGGCCATGACGACATGGGCGGCATCGCGGTCGAGATAGTCCTTATAGGCAAAACGGGTGCCGAGCGTTTCGGAGGCGCAGGTCCACACATCGGTGGAATGCGCGTATTCGGCAAGCGCCTGCGGCGAATTCATCCGTATCGGATCTTCGTACCATGTGGGCTTGAACGGCTCGAGCGCCCGCGCGATCTGCTTGGCAACCGGCAGGTTCCACAGCGAGTGGAACTCGACCATGATATCCATCTTGTCGCCGACCGCCTTGCGGATCAGTTCGAACGGCTTGATCGCCGTCTTCATCTGTTCCGCCGTGATGAACAGGCCGCGGTTTTCCATCGCCGGAGGATCGAACGGCCAGATTTTCATGGCCGTGATGCCGTTCGACAGAAGGTCTTCCGCCAGTTCGCCCGCCCGGTTCATGAAACCGTCGAGGTCTTCGTAAGGACCGGCTTCCTCATCCAAATTCCAGGTATCGACCGGCTTGATCTTCTTCGTCCGCACATAGCGGCTTCCGGCGCAGGTATTGTAGACACGCATCTTCTCCACGCAGAGCCCGCCCAGCATCTGGTGGACAGGCTGTCCGCACACCTTGCCGAAAATATCCCACAGCGCGATGTCGACTGCGGAAGCCGCCCGGTGTTCCGCCCCCGTCGAGGCATGGGCCATCGGCAGGTTGAGCATTTCCCGGTGAAGGGCCTCTATATGAAGCGGATTGCGGCCCACGAGCCGGCTTGCCAGCGTATCGTGGATGTGGGCCTCGACGGCCGCCGCCCCATAAAAGGTTTCGCCGAGACCGGTAACGCCCTGATCGGTCTCCACATGCACCCAGAGAACATTGGAGAACTCTTCTGCTCGAAAAGTCTTGATCGCAGTTATTTTCATCATTGCTTCCATTTCTGTCTGCCCGTCGTTTCGTTTCCAAATTGCATGGACAGGACCATCTACTTATCTCTCACAAGAAAACATGCTCCAGTCCCAAAGGCGGTTCTCGTCAGCTCTCCGATGCACCGGTTCCAACGGAGAGAATCGTCACTGTCAGAAAAGCCTGCCTCATCGCTGCGCTTACCATTCGGCGAGACTGCCATCCTGATGACGCCAGAGCGGATTGCGCCAGCGATGGCCTTGCCTTGCCATTTCGATCACATGCGCCTCATCAACCTCGATACCCAGGCCGGGACCCTGCGGTATTTCGACAAACCCGTCCTCGTAACGGAAGACATCCTTGTTGGTGATGTAGTCCAGAAGGTCGCTGCCCTGATTGTAGTGAATGCCAAGGCTCTGCTCCTGGATAAATGCGTTGTAGCTGACAGCATCGATTTGCAGGCAGGCAGCCAGAGCAATCGGCCCAAGCGGGCAATGCGGCGCAAGGGCGACGTCATAGGCCTCCGCCATCGTCGCAATCTTGCGGCATTCGGTAATTCCGCCCGCATGCGAAAGGTCCGGCTGGATAATATCGACATAGCCGCCGGAGAGGACGGATTTGAAATCCCAACGTGAATAAAGCCGCTCGCCGAGCGCGATCGGAGCCGAGCAATGATTGGCGATTTCCTTCAGCGCCTCGAGATTTTCCGAAAGTACCGGCTCTTCGATGAACATCAGCTTGAACTGCTCGAGTTCCCTTGCCAGCACCTTGGCCATTGGCCTGTGAACCCGGCCATGGAAATCGGCGCCTATGCCGATATGCGGCCCCACCGCATCGCGCACGGCGCCTATGGTCGCGACGATGGCGTCAATCTTGTCGTTGCCGTCGACGATCTGCAGCTCTTCGGCGCCATTCAGCTTGATCGCCTTGAAGCCCGCGGCAACGACGGCCCGCGCATTGTTCGCCACGTCGCTCGGACGGTCACCGCCGATCCATGAATAGACCTTGATCCGGTCGCGGCACTGGCCTCCGAGCAGCGCGTGGATCGGCTGGCCGAGCGCCTTGCCCTTGATATCCCAGAGCGCCTGGTCGATCCCGGCAATCGCGCTCATATGGACTGCACCGCCACGATAAAACCCGCCGCGATACATGACCGTCCAGTGATCCTCGATCAGGAACGGATTCTTGCCGATGAGGTAATCCTCCAGCTCATGCACGGCAGCCTGAACCGTCAAAGCCCTGCCTTCGACCACGGGCTCGCCCCAGCCGGTGATGCCCTCATCCGTCTCGATCTTGAGGAACAGCCAGCGTGGCGGAACGATATAGGTGGTGAGTTTTGTGATCTTCATGATAGTTGCCTTCATCTCCGCCATCGAAGCGGATCGCCGCGCCCACGGTGCCTCTTAGAACGATAATTGCACCTTCATCGCCCGCGACCTGTCAGTGGCGAGCATGAACGCGTCATTCGCCTCCTGAAACGGCAATGTATGGGTTACGAGCGGTGTAAGATCGATGCGGCCGGAGTTCATCAAATCGATGGCCTGCTGGAACTCACTGTCGAAACGGAAGGTGCCGCGCAGCTGCAATTCCTTGGTGACGATGGCGTTGATCGGCAATGTAACATCGCCGCCAAGCCCGAGCTGGACGATGATGCCGCCGGCGCGGATGGCTGCGAGTGCGCCGTTGAGCGCAGCCTGATTGCCCGAGGCCTCGAACAAGATGTCGACCGTACCCTTGCCCGTGGCGTAGGGCGCAAGCGCTTCCGGCGTCGTCGCCATGTTTAGAGCCGCTGTCGCGCCGAGTTTACGCGCGACCTGCAGCGGGAATTCGCCCACATCCGTCGCGATGATCTCCGCAGCGCCCGCATTCCGCGCCACCAGCACGCACAATGCCCCTATCGGACCGCAGCCCGTGACCAGAACCCGCTTGCCCAGAAGCGGCCCCGCCTGTTTCATGGCGTGCAGAACAACCGCAAGCGGCTCGGCCATGGCCGCTTCCGCCATGGTAACCGTCTCGGCAATCGGAATTGCCTGGGCGGCGCTGACGGTGATGCTCTGGCGAAAACCGCCCTGCGCATGCGGCAGGCGCATGGCGCTGCCCATGAACTGCATGTTCATGCACTGGTTATGGGCGCCCTCCCGGCAATATTCACATTCGTAACAGGGAGAACTCGGATTGACCGACACCCGCATGCCCGGCACCAGATGCGAAACACCGGCGCCGCATTCCTCGATAATGCCGGCCATCTCGTGGCCGAGCGCCATCGGCTCACGCACGCGGATGCTGCCGGAACCGCCATGCAGGTAATAATGGAGATCCGAACCGCAAATGCCTCCGGCCTTGACGGCAATCCGAACCTGACCGGCAGCCGGGGCGACGCTGGCCACGGGTTCGATCCGCAGATCCTTTTGAGCGTGAATGATAACGCCTAACATCGAATTTTCCTTCCTGATTTCGCTGTGACGGTGCCTGAGCAGCCTTCAAGCGAGACATTTTTTGGTTTGATGGTGCCGTGCGCTGGCGAAAAGCTTTCTCGCCGGGCCGGCGCTTCCTTTGAAAATTCTGGAAATCTGAAATATTGAGAAATTTCCTGTCATTGCATTTTGCAACTGACGAGACGGAACGGTAACGTCAGGCAGAATCTCGAGGAATGAAGCATGACCAGTGAAGACAAGAACGGGACGAAAGATGAGGACGGCAATCCGCAGGAGAAGAAGAGACGCAACAGCGTCAACCTGACGGAGCTTGCCTATGAGCGCATCGAGCACCTGATCATTACCTGTGAACTCAAGCCTGGCCGCTTCCTTTCCATTCAAGACCTGCAGAGAGAGACCGGATTGAGCCGCACGCCCGTGCATCAGGCGGTCAGCCGGCTGGCAGCCGATACGCTCGTGATCATTCAGCCCCGTCATGGCCTGCAGATCGCGCCCATCGACCTCGCCCGCGAGCGAATGCTTCTGCGTTTGCGGCGCGACCTCGAGCGTTTCGTCGTGTCGCTGGCCGCCGAGCACTCCACGTCCACGCACCGTTCGCAGATGCTGCACATCACCCGCATTCTGAAAGACCAGCGCGACACGATGGCGATCGGCGATTTCAATATTTTCGACCGTCGTATCGACAAGCTGATCCTGCTGGCGGCGGGAGAGCCGTTCCTCGAGCATACGCTGCGGCCGCTCCACACCCTGTTCCGGCGCATCGGCCTGATCCATCACCGCAATATCGGCGGCGCGGAAAGTCTGGCCGGAAGCATCCAGAGCCATATCGGCATACTCGAGGCAATCGCCAAGCGGAATGTCGCGCTGGCCGTCGAAGCGTCCGACCAGCTGATCGACTATGTCGACCGGATGTTCGATGCCCTCGAGAGGGACATCGATCCATCCATCCTCGATTCCAGCCTGGAATCGCTGATCTCGCTGTGAAGTATCGCCTCTTGCATTCTTCATGATCCGGCTCCGGTGCTGAAGATTATGGGCGTAGCCGCAGGCCGGTTTCGGCGGAAAACAGAACGGCGTCATCGAGGTTGAACGCCAGCGAAACCGGATCACCGACTTTAAGCCCGGTATAGCCCTGTTCGGTGACCATGACGGCGTCCAGTTCGCCTTCCTCGCGATGCGCCGTGCGGGCATTGCTGAGCGTGACCGCAATGACGGATTCGGCGCCGATATGCTCCACCAGCGTCACCGTTCCTTCGACGCTGCCGGGTTGACGTTCGGGCGTCAGCCGGATCGCATTCGGGCGGATGCCGAACAGAACCTTGCCGTCTTTCCTGATCGCTGCCGACAGGCCCTGCGGCAACGCCAGCGTAATGCCACCGACGCTAACGACACCGCTTGCCGCATCGGCTTCGATGAGGTTCATCGGCGGCGTGCCGATAAAGCGCGCGACATAGGTATTGGCCGGATCGCTATAGATTTCGCGGGACGAACCGAATTGCTGAACGACACCGTCGCGCATCAGCGCGATCTTGGTTCCCATCGTCATGGCCTCGACCTGATCGTGGGTCACATAAACGAATGTACCGCCGATATCGGCATGCAGCTTGGAAATTTCCGCCCGCATCGACGTCCTGAGCTTGGCATCCAGATTGGAGAGCGGCTCATCCATCAGGAAGACTTCGGGCTGCCGCACCATCGCCCGGCCTAGCGCGACACGCTGCCGCTGCCCGCCCGACAGAGTGCGCGGAAACCGGTCCAGCATCTCGGTCAGGCCCAGTATCTTCGCATTGCGCTGTACCATTTCCTTCACCTGCGGCGAATTCTCGATCCGCCGCCTGACAAGGCCTCCGATGATCGGCAGGTGATGCCACCAGCGGAACTGTTTCATCACCAGCGGAAACGTCATGTTCCTGCGCACGGTCAGATGCGGATAGAGTGCATAGGACTGGAAAACGAAGGCCATGTCGCGGTCGCTTGGCGGCAAATTGTCGACGCGACGGCTGCCGATCAGTATTTCTCCGCCGGAAATGCTTTCAAGACCGGCCAGCATGCGCAGAAGCGTCGATTTTCCGCAGCCCGAAGGGCCAAGCAGCACCAGAAAATCGCCGTCCGAAACGGCGATATCGATATTGCGGATAACGTCCTTTGCGCCGAAACTCTTGCTGACGCTTTTCAGGGTAATGGATGCCATTTCAAAGATCCTTTATCAGCCCTTGACGCTGCCAGCCGTCATACCGGCCACGACATAACGCTGGACAAGAAGGTAAAACAGGACAGCAGGCAGCGTGTAGATGAAGCCAACGGCCATGACGGAATGCACTGGCGTCGACAATTCGCCGACGAAACCGGCGAGCCCCACCGAGGCGGTGCGCAGACTTTCGCTGCTGATGAGCGTCTGGGCGAAAACATACTCGTTCCAGCCGTTGAAGAATGCGATGACCGAGGCGGCGGCGAGCGTCGGCCCAATCAGCGGCACCACGATCAGAAGCACCACGTCGAGCTTGGAGCACCCCTCCATGCGGGCGGCCTCTTCAACCTCGATCGGCACTGCATCGATGGCCCCTTTGAGAATCCAGGCGATGACCGGCACCGTAAAGGCGGTGTTGGCGAGGATCAGGCCGGTCAAAGTATTGAGCAGCCCGAGATCACCGAAGATGGCGTAAAGCGGCACGACCAGCATGGCTTCGGGCAGCATCTGGGTGGCAAACAGCACGAAGCCGAGAAGAGCAAGACCGGCGAACCGGAAACGGGAGAGCGCATAGGCGGGCAGGATCGCCAGCACAATGCTCAGCACCGTCGTGCCGGAAGCAACGATCACGCTGTTTTTCAGCCATGTCGCAACCGGTATGGTCTTGAACACGTCCTGATAAACATTCAGTTCCGAAAACGACGGCAGGAACTGCGGGGTTGCGGCAAAGAGTTCCGAAGACGTGGTGAGCGATGTCACCAACATCCAATAGATCGGGAAGACAGCAACACCGAGAAGGGCAAGGACGCTGATCATGCGCAGGCTGTGCTGCCAGGGAGAGGTTTTCATGCGCGTCTCCCCTGCGCACGTTCGGCACGCTGCGATATCTTGAAGTAGATCATTGTCACGACAAGCGCGATGGCGAGGCCCACCATGCCGATGGAGGCAGCACTGCCGAGCTCGCGATAGACGAAGCCCTGACGGTAAAGCTCGATCACCAGCGTATTGGTCGCGCCGATCGGACCTCCCTGCGTCATCAGCCAGATCAGATCGAAACGGCGCAGCGACCAGATGGTGACGAAGAGAGCGAGCAACAGCACGGTCGGCTGGATGGTCGGCCATACAGCCGTCTTGAAGACGTTGAACCGGTCGGCTCCATCGATGATCGCAGCTTCGCGCACTTCCGATGGAACGCCCTGCAGAGCTGCCAGAATGACGACCGAAGAAAACGGAAAGATCTGCCAGATGGTCGTGATCATGATGGCAGGCAGGGCAAGCGAGGGATTGTCCAGCCAGTTTTCACTGGAAAACGGCAGGCCCAGCACCCGCAGCGCATAATTGAACACGCCATATTGGGAGTTGAGCATCCAGGTGAAAATCAGTGCAACGGCAACCGGCGGCGCCGCCCAGGGCACCGTTACCAGGGCGCGGGCAATGCCGCGTCCGGTAAAGGGGTTGTTGAGAAGCAGCGCCGTACCGAGACCGAAACCGATCGCAAGCACGACGCAGAGGATCGTATAGATCAGCGTGACCCAGAGAACCTGCGCGAAATCGCTGGTTTCGAAGATGTAGAGATAGTTTTCGAAACCGACAAAGAGCTGGTCGTCGGGAGACAGCAGCGAAGTCGATGTGAAGCTGAGCTTCAACTCCTGCAGCAAGGGGTAGATTTGAAACAGCAGAAGATAAAGGGCGACAGGCGCGGCGAACCAATAAGGTGTCCACCGGCTGCCCTCGATCCCGCTGCGTGAGTCGGATGATCGCATCGACATTACTCGCTTTGTGAAAATTGCAGGTAAAGTCTGCGCCGCATCAGCGGCGCAGCACCCGTCGCTCGATCAGCCGCTGCGCGGCATCCATGGCGTCCTTGGGGTTTTCCCCGCCCTGAAGAACCTTCAGCACGCTCTCGAGCACGATCTGCTGGATTTCCGGCGTCTTCGTCTCAAGGCCCATGACCAGTTGCGGAACCGCCGTTTCGACCTGCTTGTCATAAACGGTAAGCCAGGGCTGCGCCGCCAGATCCTCGGCGGAATATTGCGTCACCGTGCCGACGATGGTTCCCATGGCCTTTTGCAGGCCCTGCTGATTTTCCGGCTCCAGCGCCCATTTCAGGAAGGTGAGGGCCGCATCCTTGTGCTTGGTATTGGCGTTGATCGACAGCATGGTCATGATCAGGCCCTGAGCCGGTGTCGGGAAAGGAGAAGGTGCGGCGGCAAAGGGAAGGTTCGGGGAATTCTGGTGGAAGATCGCCGCAACGCCGCCATTGTCGACATTCATGGCAATCTTGCCTTCCCAGAACATGCGCCGGTAGGTGGCGGCATCGGCGCCTTTCGGAATGACATCGAGATCGTAGACCGCCTTATACGCCTCGATACCCTTGATGACCTCGGGGCTGTTTACCGTCAGATTGCCGGAAGCGTCGCTCCAGCGGCCACCAAATCCGTAGACGAAATTGCAGACGTCCTGCCAGAAACCGGCCCGTTCTGCCATCGTGGCGCGATAGGCGTAACCATATTTGCCGTCACCCGTTGTTTCCTTGGCAACCTTGAGGAAATCCTCGAATGTCGTGGGCGGTGCGCCCTTGACGATATCCTTGTTGTAAAGAAGCCCGTAACCGGTGGAATCGAAGATCACGCCATAACGCTTACCGTTCACCGCGAGATATTTGTCGGGGCCGATGAATTTATACTGCGATGGATCGATAAGGCCTTCGAGGGAAAGAACGCGCCCCGATGGCACGGCTGCGAAATAGTCGATCTGGTCGAAACGGACCAGATCCGGGCCGCCGCCCCCACCCATCTGCGTGAAGACGGTGTTGGCGAAACTGGAGAACGGGATCGCGATCGGCTCGACCTCGATCTTGTCCTGACTTTCATTGAATTTCTGAACCCACGCCTTGGCGCGGTCACCGCGGCCTGCCTCGGAGAACATCGCAGCGGCAAATGTGATCTTCTCTTTCGCCTGCTGCGCAAAGGCCGTGCCCGATAGCGCCGAGACCAGCAGCACGGACGCCAGGGCGCCGCGAATAATTCCACGTCTTGAATGCAGATAAGCCATTTGGATCCTCCATCCTTATACATATCCGATGGACGTTTCCTCCACCGCCGGACATGCCTCCTCATCCGCGAACTAGAATGTTGTGATATTTCACGAAAGTCAATGCTGTTATTTTACGTTGTTGCCCGCTGGCAATTCTGCGATGACGATGGTGACGGAATGGCCTGATGAAAGCCACGACACGGCGGCTCGTCGAAGCTGCGCCTAAAAAATATGCTCGGAAGCCCATCGGCAAGAACACAAATCAGGCACTCTTCTTCGCATTTTGACGAAATCGCGCGTCAAACCCCGAAATCCAATCTGGCACGCGGTTTGCTTCGTTTATTCCGAGTTGGCCGCTAGGGTTCCGGTGCAGGTTTGCATGACTGGTCCGAGAGCAGCCACTGTGCGAGGAGAAATCTCGCACGGATGCACGGCGGGACAAAAGCCCGGGAGACCTCGTTAGCCAAGGGATTGGCGGCGTTGGTCTATGCCGATCCCTTTTTGAGAACAAGCAAAAGGGGAATACCAATGCAGACTTTCAGAACAATCATTTCCATTTCCGCGCTGGGGGGCCTTCTTGCGCTCCCGCTGGTTTCGACAGCGGATGCTGCGCCCAAAAAGGATTTCAAGGTCGCCTGGTCGATCTATGTCGGCTGGATGCCCTGGGGCTATGCCGCCGACCATGGCATCGTCAAGAAATGGGCCGACAAATACGGCATCAATATCGAGGTCACGCAGTTCAACGATTATGTGGAATCGATGAACCAGTATACGGCGGGCGCCTATGACGCCGTGACGCTGACCAACATGGACGGCCTGTCGATTCCCGCTGCCGGCGGCGTCGATACAACCGCCGTCATCGTCGGCGATTTCTCCAATGGAAACGATGCCGTCATCCTCAAGGACAAAAAAGACCTTGCCGAGATCAAGGGCCAGAACATCAATCTCGTGGAGTTCTCCGTGTCGCATTACCTGCTTGCACGGGCGCTCGAAACCATCGGCTCATCCGAACGCGATGTGAAAGTCGTCAATACGTCCGACGCGGACATGGTCGCCGCTTATCAGACGCCGGAGGTTTCCGCTGTCGTGACGTGGAATCCACTGGTTTCGACCATTCTCCAGAATTCCTCGGCCAACAAGGTTTTCGACAGTTCCAAAGTCCCCGGCGAGATCATCGATCTGATGGTCGCCCATACCGATGTGCTGAAGGATAATCCCGATTTCGGCAAGGCGCTCGCGGGCATCTGGTACGATACGATGAAGGTGATGACCGCCGAGAGCGCGGAAGGCAAGGCGGCGCGCGAGGCGATGGGCAAGGCATCCGGCACGGATCTTGCCGGTTTCGAAGCCCAGATGGCGGCCACCAAGCTGTTCGACAAGCCGGCGGACGCGGTCGCCTTCACGGCTTCGCCGGACCTGCCGAAGACCATGGACCGGGTGCGGCACTTCCTGTTCGACAAGGGCCTGCTTGGCAACGGCGCTTCATCGGCGGACGCGATCGGCATCGCGTTTCCGGATGGGGCCGTCCGCGGTGACACGTCCAACATCAAGTTCCGCTTCACGACGGACTACATGGCCGAAGCGGCCAAGGGAATGCTCTGAGGACCAGCCGCACCGCGCCCCGGCGCGGTCTTCCACCCTGCCATCACCCCGGAGTTTCCCATGCGCTGGATCAATTCGCGTCCTTCGAACGGCGCCCGTCTTGGACTTGCCGTCCTGCCCTTTGCGGCCGTGCTGATCGCTTACACGGTCGGCTCGGCGGCACGGCTTGCCGAAAACGCCAATGACAAGCTTCTGCCGGGCTTAGCCGGCCTTGCCGACGCCATCAACCGGCTGGCCGTCATCCCCGATGCCCGCACGGGTGATATTCTTCTATGGACGGATACGGCCGCAAGCCTCATCCGCCTGTTTTCGGGACTGGGGATAGCGACCGCGATGGCGTTGGCCATCGGCATGCTGATCGGCATGCTGCCTTACGCACGATCGCTGCTTTCGCCCTTCGTCGGCGCCATTTCCATGGTGCCGCCGCTGGCGCTTTTGCCCATCCTTTTCATCCTGCTCGGCCTTGGCGAAATTTCCAAGATAGCACTCATCGTCATCGGTGTGGCGCCCGTGATGATCCGCGATCTGGCGCTCAGGGCCATCGAACTGCCGCGCGAGCAGATCATCAAGGCCGAGACGCTCGGGGCAAACTCATGGCAGATCGCGCTGCGCGTGGTGCTGCCGCAGGTCCTGCCGCGGCTCATCACCTGTCTGCGTCTCCAGCTCGGACCGGCCTGGCTTTTCCTGATCGCCGCGGAAGCGATTTCGTCCGATGCGGGGCTCGGTTATCGCATCTTCCTCGTTCGCCGCTATCTCGCGATGGATGTGATTTTTCCCTATGTCATCTGGATCACGCTTATCGCCGTGCTGACCGACTGGTTGCTGGACCGGCTGCGCCTTGCCGTCTTTCCCTGGTCGGCAACGGAGAACAAGGCATGAGCACGCTCACCATCGACAATGTCTGGAAGGAATATGGCGACCAGATCGTGCTTGAGAATGTTTCGCTCGAGATCGAATCCCGCGCATTTGTCGCGCTTGTCGGTCCGTCCGGCTGCGGCAAGACCACCTTCCTGCGCATGATCCTCGGCCAGGAGCGGCCGAGCCGCGGCACGATCCTTCTCGACGGCAAACCGCTGCCCGACGAACCGGGATCGGACCGCGGCGTCGTGTTCCAGAAATATTCGGTGTTTCCGCATCTGACCGTGCTCGGTAACGTCCTGATCGGCAAGGAACTTGCCGCCTCGCCCGTCAGCGGCAGGCTGTTCGGCGCCGCCCGCCGGACCGCGATCGACGAGGCCCGCACCATGATCGCCGATGTCGGCCTTTCAGGGTCGGAAGATAAATATCCCGCCCAGCTTTCCGGCGGCATGCAGCAGCGCCTGGCGCTTGCCCAGACGCTGCTGATGCGGCCGAAAATCCTGCTGCTCGACGAACCCTTCGGCGCACTTGACCCCGGCATTCGCGCCGAAATCCACCAGCTGATGAAACGGCTGTGGAACGAAGCGCAGATGACGGTGGTGATGGTGACGCACGACATGCGCGAGGCCTTCACGCTTGCCACCCGCGTCATCGCTTTCGAGCGCCCACGCGACCGCCCGGAGGAAAAACTGCGCTATGGCGCAACGGTCACCCGCGACATTTCGATCTGGCCGCCGCGCCGGGCCGGCGGCGTCGCCGCCTGAAACGATATGCATCAGGGCCAAGCCCTGATGTCGACTGCGCAGTTGCGGATAGAGGGGCGGCTCAACACCCCTGCCGGAATTGCTTCCGACGGCCCGCCGGGACGACCCGGCAAACAAGGGCAGACACCGGGACGACCCGAACTCAACCGCCATGGAGCACCTTATGCACCAAAGACGTTCGCCCGAAGAAATCGCCGCCAATCGCGCCCGTTATGAAGATCATCAGAAAAAGGGGCTGGAATTCGCGCCCAAGGCGCTGCCCGGCTTCAGCCTCCTGCCCGAACCCACGCTCAACGAAACGAAAATCCTTTACCGCGAAATCATTCCCGGCGGCTGGTACTGGACGACCAGGCTGCGCAGGGAAGAGGTGCTGCGCATCAGCCTCAGCCACGGCTTCTCTTCGATTGCGCTCATCGCCTGGAATGCCGCCGACACCTCGGAACGCATCAATCTGCCCGACACGATCAAGGTGCAGTGGACGACGGGGCTTTCCAAAGGCCGCGTCATCTTTTCCGACATGGGGCGTGTGATGTTTTCGATTACCGAAGACAGTTCCGGCGCGCATGATTGCCTTGTCGGCGGCTCGAACGCGCAGAGCAACGTCCGTTATGAGGGCGCACATCTGCGCGACACCCGCGATAACTTCATCAAGCTGGCGATGAAGCTCGGCCTCGACCGCCGTGACATTCCCGCCGCGCTGACGCTTTTCGCGCCCGTGCGTGTTGATGCCGAAGGCCGGTTTTTCTGGAACCCGGCCCTCCTCAATGGCGGGGACTATGTTGAGCTGCGTGCGGAAATGGACATGCTGGTCGGTTTTTCCAATTGCCCGCATCCGCTCGATCCCAACCCGGCCTATGCGCCGAACCCGGTGACGGTCACCCGCCTTGCGGCCGCTCCGGTCGCCGCCGACGACCTGTGCCGGACCGCCACCGCCGAGGCCGTGCGCGGTTTCGAGAACAACGCGCTTTCCAACCTTTGAGCCGGGAGAAACGAACATGACCGATTTCATTGAAACCGTTTCGTCGCGCACATGTGAAAATGCAGCGCAAAACCACTACGTCCCGGCTGAAAAACCCTTCTCCACCTTCATCCGCAAGGGCGCCACGGTTCGTATCGAAGACACTTACGGCCAGCAGGCCATCGACACGCTGTTTTACAACGCTCGGGACTTTTCCGAACGCTACTCCAGTCAGGATACGGTGCGGGCGCAGGGCGCGGCCTATATTTCGACCGGCACGAAAATCATGTCGAGCGAGGGTCGGGTAATGCTGACCGTGACCGCCGACAGCTGCGGCCGTCACGATACCTCCGCCGGCGCCTGCTCCTGCGAAAGCAACACGGTGCGTTTCGGCCATGGGACGAAATATCTTCATGCCTGCCGGGACAATTTCGTCGCCGAGGTCGCCAGATACGGCATGGGCAAACGCGATGTCGTTTCCAATATCAACCTTTTCATGAATGTGCCCATCTCGCCCAATGGCGGCATGACCATCGTGGACGGCATTTCCTCGCCCGGCGACTACGTCGAACTGGTGGCCGAGATGGATGTGCTGCTGGTCATTTCCAACTGCCCGCAGATCAACAATCCCTGCAATGGTTTCGATCCGACGCCGATCCGGGTGCTCGTTTGGAACGGGGAGGATTGAGCCGATGTTCAAGAAAGTCCTCATCGCCAATCGTGGCGAAATCGCCGTCCGCATCATCAAAACACTCCGGGACATGGGTATTGCTTCCGTCGCGGTTTATTCCGATGCCGACCGCTTCGCCAAAGCAGCATTGACGGCCGACGAAGCGATACGCCTCGGACCCGCACCCTCCGCAGAAAGTTATCTCGATGTCGAAGCGGTGATTGCCGCCTGCAAAAAGACGGGGGCGGAAGCAGTCCATCCCGGTTATGGCTTTCTTTCCGAAAACATCGGCTTTGCCGAAAGGCTGGCGGCCGAAGGCATCGTCTTCATCGGCCCGACACCGGAAAACATCGCCGATTTCGGCCTGAAGCACACCGCCCGGGAACTGGCGCAGAAAAGCGGTGTGCCGCTGCTTCCGGGATCCGGCCTGCTTGGCTCGGTCAAAGAGGCGCTCGCCGCCGCGGAAGGCGTCGGTTATCCGGTCATGCTGAAATCCACCGCCGGCGGCGGCGGTATCGGCATGCAGCTTTGCGCCGACGACGCCGCGCTGAAAGCGGCCTTCGAGAGCGTGCAGCGCACGGCGAAAGCGAGCTTTGGCGACGCCCGCGTCTATCTGGAACGGTTCGTGGCGAAGGCTCGCCATGTCGAAGTGCAGATATTCGGCGACGGCAAGGGACGGGTGATCGCGCTTGGCGAACGCGACTGCTCGCTTCAGCGCCGCAACCAGAAGGTCATCGAGGAAACACCAGCCCCCGGGCTTTCCGATGAGGTTCGGGCGCGCCTGCATGCGGGGGCCGTCTCGCTGGGGAAACAGGTGAATTATCGCTCCGCCGGCACGGTCGAGTTCATTTACGATCCGACCCGCGAGGAATTCTATTTCCTGGAGGTCAATACGAGGCTGCAGGTGGAGCACCCGGTGACCGAAGCCGTCTTCGGCATCGATCTGGTGGAATGGATGATCCGTCAGGCCGCCGGCGACGATGTCCTGACCGGCGCAGAGGAGCTGATACCGAAGGGGGCGGCAATCGAGGCGCGTGTCTATGCGGAAATGCCGCATGCCGATTTTCGCCCGAGCGCCGGTCTTCTGACCGAGGTAGTTTTTCCCGAGGATGTCCGGGTCGACGGCTGGATAGAGACCGGCACGGAGGTAACGCCTTTTTACGACCCCATGCTGGCCAAGATCATCGTCACGGGCGCGGATCGCAACGCGGCGATCGCCAGTCTCGGCGCCGCCCTGTCGCACACCGCGATTTCAGGCATCGAGACCAATCTCGACTATCTCAGGGCGATTGCCGGCTCCAGCCTTTTCCGGACCGGCAATGTCGCGACCACGGCGCTGAAGGATTTTCCCTTCGTGCCGGATGTCGTCGAGGTCATTGCGCCGGGAGCCCAATCGAGCCTTCAGGAACTGCCTGGCCGTCTCGGCCTGTGGCATGTCGGGGTGCCGCCGAGCGGACCGATGGACGAACGTTCCTTCCGTCATGCGAACCGGCTGGTCGGCAATCACGATCACACCGCGGCTCTGGAAATCACCGTTTCCGGTCCGGTGCTCAAGTTCTTTGCGGATGTGACGGTGGCGCTTGCCGGCGCGGAAATGCCGATGACGTGCGACGGCGAACCCGTTCCGCATAACACCCCGATCACGGTCAGGGCCGGGCAGACGCTTACCATCGGCCAGATCGGTGGTGCGGGGCAGCGGGCCTATCTGGCGGTGGCCGGCGGTTTTGACGCGCCGGTCGTGCTCGGCTCGCGCGCCACTTTCGGGCTTGGTCAGTTTGGCGGCAACGCCACCGGCACCTTGCGCGCCGGCCACGTTCTTCGCCTCGCCCGCGCGCCCCAGGGCGATGCGAAAGCCGCCTCCGAACCTGCCGACCTGACCCGCGAATGGTCGGTAGGCGTGCTCTACGGGCCCCACGGCGCGCCGGATTTTTTCCTTGAGGACGATATCGAGACCCTGTTTGCGACCGAATATGAGGTGCATTTCAATTCCGCCCGCACGGGTGTACGCCTCATCGGCCCTGCGCCGAAATGGGCGCGCCAGGATGGCGGAGAAGCCGGGCTTCACCCCTCCAACCTCCATGACAATGCCTATGCCATCGGCGCCATCGATTTTACGGGCGACATGCCGATCATTCTCGGGCCGGATGGCCCGTCTCTCGGCGGCTTCGTTTGCCCGGCGGTGATTGCCGCGGATGAGCAATGGAAGATGGGACAGTTCAAACCGGGCGACAAAATCCGCTTTCATCCGGTTGCGCGGGCGGAAGATCCCATTGCCGGCCCCACCGTCAAACGCATTGGCGACAATGCCGGCTCCCCCATTCTCGGCCATCGCGATGACGGCGAGGTTCCGGTCGTTTATCGCCGGCAGGGCGATGACAACCTGCTTGTCGAATATGGCCCGATGCAGCTCGATGTCAGCCTGCGCCTGCGCAGCCATCTTTTGATGCAGGCGGTGCGGGAAGCCGGCGTTCCCGGCCTGATAGACCTGACCCCCGGCATCCGCTCGCTGCAGATTCACTACGATGGATCGCATGTGACGCGTGGCCGGTTGCTCGGCCTTCTTTCCGAAATCGAAAGCGGCATGCCTTCCGTTCACTCGGTGAAGGTGCCGAGCCGCACCGTCTGGCTGCCGCTGTCATGGGACGATCCGGATGCGGCGCTGGCGATGCGCAAATATCAGGAGCTGGTGCGCCCCAATGCGCCCTGGTGCCCCTCGAACATCGAATTCATCCGCCGCATCAACGGTCTGGATGACGAACAGGCGGTAAAAGACAAAATCTTCGACGCCTCCTATCTCGTCATGGGGCTTGGCGATGTCTATCTCGGCGCGCCTGTTGCCACTCCTCTCGACCCGCGCCATCGCCTCGTCACGACAAAATATAATCCGGCGCGCACCTGGACGCCGGAAAACGCCGTCGGCATCGGCGGCGCTTATATGTGCATCTACGGCATGGAGGGACCGGGCGGCTATCAGCTCTTCGGGCGCACCATCCAGATGTGGAATACGTGGCGGCAAACCCCGGTCTTCGGCAAGGACAAACCCTGGCTGCTCGATTTCTTCGATCGGGTCCGTTTCTTTCCCGTCAGCCACGGCGAATTGACCGAAGCCCGCGCCGCCTTTCCCCATGGGGGTTATCCCGTCCGTATCGAAGAGGGCGAGTTTTCCTATGCGGATTACGAGGCGGAGCTTCAGAAGAATGCCGCCGCAATCGGCGCATTCAAGGCGGGCCAGCAGGCCGCCTTCGAGGCGGAACGCCAACGCTGGAAAGATCAGGGGCTCGACAGTTTCGTTGTCGATGAAGGTGTCGGTCCCGGCCTCGGGGGCGATATTCCCGACGGCTGCTTCGGCATTGAAAGTGCCGTGCCGGGCAATGTCTGGAAGGTGCTGGTGGAAAAAGGGCAGAAGGTGGCGGCCGGAGAAACGCTCGCCATCATCGAATCCATGAAGATGGAAATCACCGTCAACGCGCACGCCGCGGGCAAGGTGCGCGATCTCCGCGCCGGGCCGGGCCGCAATGTCAGGGCCGGCGACGTGCTGGTCGTTCTGGAGGCCATGTAATGTTGCCGATCATTCTCGATATCGCGTCGCTGAAAGATGCCTATTCGAAGGGGCTGAGCCCGCTCGATCTCGTCGAGGAGATAATTCTTCGCATCGAGGCGTCGGACGATCCGGCGATCTTCATAACGAAGACGCCGGACGAGGATTTGCGCGCCGCCGCCCGCGACCTTCTGGCCCGCGCGCCCATGGCCAACAGCCTGCCGCTGTGGGGCGTACCTTTTGCCGTCAAGGACAATATCGACGTGGCCGACCTGCCGACGACGGCCGCCTGCCCGGCCTTTGCCTACCGGCCGCAACAGGATGCGACCGTCATCGCCCGGCTGAAGGCCGCAGGCGCAATCGTCATCGGCAAGACCAATCTCGACCAGTTCGCCACCGGGCTCAACGGCACACGCTCGCCGCACGGCGCTCCGCGATCGGTGTTCGACAGGGCCTATGTGTCGGGAGGCTCGTCCTCCGGCTCCGCCGTGGCGGTGGCGTCTGGCCTTGCCAGTTTCGCGCTCGGCACGGATACGGCCGGTTCCGGCCGCGTGCCCGCGGCCTTCAACAATATTGTCGGTATCAAGCCTACGCCCGGACTGGTGCCGAATGTCGGCGTCGTACCCGCATGCCGCTCGGTGGACGTCGTGACCGTTTTTTCCGCGACGGTGGGCGACGGTGTAGCCGTGCGCAGGGTCATGGAGGGTTATGACTCCGCCGATCCCTTCTCGCGCAGGGCAAAGCCGGCCGCCCTGCCGGCTGCCGGGCTGCGCATTGGCGTGCTTGAGCCCGGGGAACGGGAATTTTTCGGCAATGCCGCTTTCGAGGCGCTTTATGACGCGGCTATCGAAAAAGCGAAAATGCTCGGCGCAGACATCGTCCCCTTCGACTATGCGCCGTTCCGTCAGGCCGCCGAGCTGCTCTATAACGGCCCGTGGGTGGCCGAGCGTCTGGCGGCGGTGAAGCATTTCCTGGCGACCAATGCCGGCGATTTCGATCCCACCGTAAGGGCAATAATCGAGGGGGCAAGGCGATACGATGCCGTCGACGCCTTCGAGGGACTATACGGGCTCGAGACGCTTCGCCAGAAGGCATCGGCGGAATGGGCGAAAGCCGACATGTTGATGTTGCCGACATCCCCGACCACCTACACGGTGGAGGAGATGCGCGCAGATCCGATCGCGAAGAACGGCCATTTCGGGCGATATACCAATTTCGCCAATCTGTTCGGTTATGCGGCCATCGCTGTTCCCGCGGGCTTCGATGCCGCGGATCATTTGCCGGCGGGTGTCACCCTGTTCGGCCCGGCCTTTTCCGACGATGCGCTGGCGCCGTTTGCCGATATGCTGCACCGCGCATTGCAGCCGGGCATGGGCAGGGACCGCAGGGCTGCCCTGCCGGAAGCTTCGAAAGTGGCGGATACCGATGACGGGCTGGTGCCGATTGTCGTTGTCGGCGCCCATCTCACCGGCATGCCGCTCAATCACGAACTCACAGGCCCCGGCGGCCGGCTGATGAAATCCTGCCGTACGGCCGGCGACTACCGGCTGTTCGTCTTGCCGAATACCGTTCCACCAAAACCCGGCTTGCGGCGGGAGCCCGGCTTTAAAGGCGCGGGTCTGGAGGTGGAGGTCTGGAGGGTGACGCCCGAAACCTTCGGACGTTTCGTGCAGAACATTCCCGCTCCACTTGGCATCGGCAAGGTGACGCTGGACGACGGATCACAAATCTCCGGCTTCCTGTGCGAACCCTATGCGCTCAAGGGTGCTGTGGAAGTGACAGGCCTTGGCGGGTGGCGCGCCTATATCCGGTCGATCAAACAAGAAGAAAGGAAAAGCCATGCGTGACATTTTCTCCAGATATCTGGGCATCCTCCGGCGAGCAACGGTGATGCTTTTGACTGCGCGAGCCGGAATGTATTGGGGCCGAGGACGTCGAAACGGCTAAGTCCGGTTTCATCGCAATCGCTGTTCCGGGCATCGGAGACGCCAGATCGAACAGGCGACACTATCTTCGCCTGTTCGACCCTGAACGCTCCTCGCACCGGCCGACCGGGAGACGGTCTTAGCGACCGGGCGCTTATTCGAGGCTCTTGATCGGGTCTTTCGGCGCCGGATCGAAACCCACGAGTTCGACGGTCAGCTTCGCATAGGTGCCGTCGGCCACGATGTCGGCGAGCGCCTTGTTCACCGCCTTCACCAGCTCGGGCTTGCCCTTCTTGATGGCGAAACCTTTCTGGACGTGGCTGACGAAATCCGGCGTCATTTCGAGGGGAAGGCCGGAATTCTTGATCGCCCATGCACCGGCGATCGCATCGGTAATGGTCGCGTCGATATTGCCGTTGACGAGGTCCTGCATCGCGTCCGATTCAGCCTTGTATCCTTTGACGACGGCACCCTTTTCCTCGGCGATTTTTGCGAAGGTGGAAGAGACGAGCGCACCGACGGTCTTGCCTTTGAGATCAGCGGCACTTTTGATGGCCGAGCCCTTCTGGACGACGATGCGGCCGCCCGATTCCAGCCAGCCATTGGCGAAGGTAACGCGCTTCTGCCGCTCTTCGGTTATATCCATCGAAGCGCTGATGATATCGTACTGATCCGCCTGAAGACCGACCAGCAGGGAGTCCCATTTGATCAGAACCGGCGTGTAGGTGAGGTCGAGGCGCTTTGCCACTTCCTTCATCACGCGGATTTCCAGACCGTCGAGCGTTCCATCCGGGGCACGCATGCTGAAGGGCGAAAATGTTCCTTCCGTTGCGACCTGCAGCTTCCCGGGCTCCAGCAATTCAAGCTCTGCGGCAAATGCCGGAGCGTTGGTGATGGTCGCAGCGAGTGCGGCGACGGCAAATGCGATAGATTTGATTTTCATGACTCGTTCCCTTATTGATTTTTTGAATTTTCCTGTTCGTCAGGCGACATTGGCGTCACCCGCAGTCGATCCTGCGGATCGCTCCGCCGGATATTTCAGGCATTGCTGAGAACCGTCGGGGCCTCAGCTTGAAAGGGCATAACGGCGTTCCAGCAAGGCTGCGAGCTGTGTCAGCACCGTCGTAAGCAGGAGATAGATGACGGCCACGGCGATGTAGAACTCGAAAGGCCTGAATGTTGCGGCAATCAGCGTCTGGGCATAAAGCGTCAGCTCCACGACGGTGATCGTCGATAGCAGCGATGTATTCTTCAACGTCGAAATGGCTTCATTCGTGACCGAAGGCAGGATGATGCGGAATACCTGCGGCAGGATAATGCTGCGCATGGTTTCCGCCGGGCTGAACCCCAGCGCCAGAGCCGATTCCGTCTGCCCGCGCGGGATGGCGGACAGGCCTCCCCGGATGATTTCCGCGACATAGGCGCCGCTGTTGACGCCGAGCGCCAGCACGCCGGCGGTGAAGGGCGAGAGCTTCACGCCGAATTGCGGCAGGCCGAAATAGATGATGAAGACCTGGATCAGGGTTGGCGTGCCGCGAACGAACCAGACGTAGAAGGCGGAGGCGGCACGCACCGCGCGCCAGGGCGAACGATGACTGAGCGCCGCAAGCAGGCCGCAGCCCCAGCTGACGATAATGGTCAGGATCGTCAGCCAGAACACCGTCCAGGCAGCCAGCAGAAAGCCCGGACCGTAAAGCTGCACTTCGTCAATAAAATTCGCCATCGTCGTCACGCTCCCCCGGCGCCATCTGCTGCGCCGCTGGGGGCAAGCTGGTCATGCAAAATGCGGTGAAGAAATTGCCGCAGGCGATCGCTCTGCGGATTGCGAAGAATGTCGGGTGCGCCGGTTTCAGCGATGACGCCCTTGTCGAAAAAGAGCACACGTGATGAAACGTCGCGGGCAAAGGCAATTTCATGGGTCACCAGCAGCATGGTCATGCCGTCCGCGGCCAGCGAAGCCATCAGCACCAGCACCTCATGGACAAGTTCGGGATCGAGCGCGGAGGTCACCTCATCGAAAAGCATCAGGCGCGGTTTCATGGCGAGCGCCCGGGCGATGGCGACGCGCTGCTGCTGGCCGCCGGACAGGCGTGCCGGATAGCTGTGGCGTTTCTCATAAAGGCCGATGCGGGAAAGCAGAGCCTCCGCCTCTTCGACAGCCTGGTTTTTGGGTCGTTTCAGCAGCCGGACCGGAGCATGGATGACATTTTCCAGAACCGTCATATGCGGCCAGAGATTGTAGCTCTGAAACACCATGCCGACGCGGGCGCGCAGGGCCTGCAGCTGCGAGGGCGTCGGGAAAAATCGCGATTCCGGCCGAAAATCGAAAGACAGGTTCTCGAATTCGAGATAACCCGACTGAGGCATTTCCAGACCGTTTATCGAACGCAGGAAGGTGCTCTTGCCCGAACCGCTCGCGCCGATGATGGATACGACCTCACCCGGTTCGACACTGAGCGAGACGCCTTTCAGAACCTCGTTTTCCCCGAAGCTCTTGCGGATATCCCGCAGGTTCAAAACGGGTCCGGTCATGGGGTCGTCTCCTTGTACTCATCGACGATCTGCACCGCGACATTCCTCGGTGTGCGGTCCACACCGTTGATCTCGGTAATGTCCTGCGGACAGGCGGACAGCACGAGCAGCAGATCCATCTCGGCCCTCAACGCCACATGGTCACCCGCAGCGGACGCCGGCGGGCGTCGGTCGAGACTGCCATCGGCGTTCACCGCCACATTCATGAAAAGGTTGAGAGATGCCGGCGTCTGGGCGACGGCAAGACCCTTCTCCGCCAGCGCCTCATGGAAATTTCCGGAACAGCTGCGATGAAAACCCTCGCATCCCAGTTGCCGGTAAAGATCCGCATTGCATGGGCAGAGCAGCGTATCATGCCGCAGGGCGGCACTGTCGCTCACCAGCGTCATCATGGCTCTTCTGCGGTTGCTGAAGACACCCATGCCGCGCTCGATGAAGATATTGCTGTTTACCGAGCGCGTATGATCCATCGAGCTGATCTCGGATGGATCGGCTGCCGCAACAGCCCACGCATCCACGACCTGATTTCCGTGGGAATTCGTAACGATGGCGATCTCGCCGGCCAGCATGCGATAGGCTGCGCCATGACCTGCCAATAAATTCTGCACATTTTCAGTCATCGGACACCGTTGGAAGGAATGCTGAAACCGGTGAGACGGCGGCAAGCAGGCGATAGACCCGGATCGATACCGCTCGGTCGAACCAATTTATATTCAGTATACCAACGGAATTCAATAAAGATTTTCAACTATTTATAGCAAATTTATTAGGCTAAACAGCCATAAAACGAGCAGTAAAATGCACAAAATTGCATCATTTATGCCTCCCGCATCATTCGCTTGCACTGCCATCAATCACGGGATACGTTTGGTGTACCTAAAAATTCGACCCGACAGTCTTCCGGTCGTAAATCCGTGAATGCGGGCTTCTCCGGGAGGACCGCGCATTGAGGGAAATGCTGCCCGAGTTTGCCGCAGGTCCCGATGGATCGGCGCGCGAAGATCGCCCGGCCAAACAGCAGATTGAATGGAGTGGAACGCGTGATCCGGTATTTTGCGATCGAGGAATATGAAAGCCGCTGGCAGCGGGTTTTGCGGGAAATGCAGCGCCGTGGCTATGAAACAGCGGTGGTCTTCGGCCGGGGCGGCGGCACCACGGACAATTGCGGTGACATACTCTATCTTTCCAACCACTACGCCATCAGCGGCGGCATGGATTCCCTGATATGGACCGCCCGGTCCTTTTCCGGGATCATTCTACAGCAGGGCCGCGAGCCGCAGCTTCACATCGATGAACCGGAAGTGCGCACCGACCTCGTCTCGATCCGCGATACCCATTGTTCCAGCCATCCTTTTCGAAGCGTGGCGAAAGCCCTGGTCGAAAGGGGTATCAAAGGGCGTGTCGCGATCGTCGGCACGCAGTTCATCCCCGTTAAATATTACCAGCAATTGCTTCAGGACGCTCCAGACATTGAGTGGGTAGCCGAAGACGATCTGATCCGCTCCGTCCGGCGCATCAAAAGCCTGAAGGAACTGGAGTGCTATCGCGTTGCCGGCGAAGGCGCGACGGCCGGCCTGAACAGGTTGATGGAAGGCCTGACCGGCGGCCTTTCAGAGCAGGAAGCGGCGGGAGAGGCGGCCCGTGAAGTGGTGCGGCGCGGCGGCCGGCTGCAGATGATCGGCTGCAACCATGGCGAAACGCTGGGTTTCGACCAGCGTTTTCCCCTGACCGGCTATAGCGCGGACACACCAAAGCCCGGCGACATCGTCACCGGCACCATCCATGCGGCATTTTTTCAGGGCTATTATCTCGATCCCGGCCGCACCGGCATATGCGGCAAACCGACAGCGGACCAGCGACGGCTGATCGAAGCTGCGGCCAATATCGTTCATCGTCTTTCCGACATGATGCGGCCGGGCGTGAAGCTCATCGATATTGCCGCTGAAGGCGACCGTCTGACGCAGGCCTTTGGCGGCTCGGTATCCGCCATCATGAAGAACTTCCCATTCTATGGTCACAGCATCGGTCTCGGCTTCGAACAGCCGAGAATTTCAACCAGCATGTCGCAGCCTGAAGATATTGCCGAGGAAAACATGGTGTTCGGTATCGAATCCTTCCTTTCGCTCGACGGTGTCGGCGCGGCTTTTTATGAGGATATCATCATCGTCGGGCGCGACGGCAACGAGCTTCTGACCCGTTCGCCCAGCCACTGGTGGTAATTTTCCGGCAAGGCGACGGCCGGCACGCGGCTCCCGAGTCCATCGGGGCGGCCAACAGCCGCCCCTTGTTTTCTATTTTAGTGGGCGAAAACGCCGTCGAAATCCTTAAAACCCTTCACCTCGATCGGATTGCCGCTCGGATCGAAGAAGAACATGGTGCGCTGCTCCCCCGGCTCTCCTTCAAAGCGGACGACCGGCGGAATATCGAAGGCCACGCCGGCATCTTCCAGACGCTTGGAAAGCGCGAACCAGTCATCGAGAGGCAGGACCACACCGAGATGCGGCATCATCACCATGTGATTGCCGACCTTGCCGGTCCGGGTAACCTCGAACGGTTTGCCCAGATGCATCGATATCTGGTGGCCGAAAAAGTCGAAATCCACCCAGGTATCGGTGGAACGGCCTTCCTCGCAGCCGAGAACGCCACCATAGAAGCGACGCGTTTCGTCAAGGTCGGTGACGTGATAGGCAAGGTGAAAAAGTGAACGCATTTCGGACTCCTTTCAATTTTTAAAGGGAAATGGCCGCTATCGGGCCATCAGCGGATGGTCAGGTCACGCGGCAGGCTGGAGAGAGGTTCGGCCCCCGTCTCTGTCACGATGACCGTTTCGGATGCGCCAACCGTCCACACGCCATAGCTGCGCAGGGTGGCTGGCAGGTGGAACACCATGCCGGGTTCGATTATCCTGTCGACGCCGGTAAACAGGCTCAACAGCGCACCTTCGCCCCAGTCCGGCGCGAAAGCGGTTCCCATGGAATAACCGATGCGTTTGCGGAAGGCGGCATTGTAACCTGCCGCGTCGATCACACGTTGCGCGGCCTCATGGGGTCCGGCACACGAAACACCGGGCCGAATGGCGGCCAGCGCCGCATCGAGGGCTTTCAACGCGCAATCCATCATCCGCCGGGCTTCGGCGGGCGGAGAACCGATCCACACGGTACGCATCAGCGCGGCGTGATAGCGCGCATGGCAGGCGGCGAGTTCCAGAAAAACCGCATCGCCATTCTCAAGCTTGCGGCGTCTCCAGGTCATGTGGGGCAAACCGCTGCGCGGCCCGGAAGATACGAGCGGTTCCATGGCCATGACCTCCGAGCCCGCCCTTGTGGCAGCATCCAGCATGGCGGCGGCTATCGCGTTTTCGTCGGTTCCGGCAGCGCAGGCGGCAATGCCGGCCGAAAGCCCCGCCTCGGTGTAACCCGCCGCCAGCCGAATGGCCTCCAGCTCGGCTGCGGACTTTATCGTCCGCAGCGGCGAAAGAATGGAGGAACCGTCCGGGATGGACGCAACACCCATCTGCTCCGCGATTTTTGCGGCAAGTACCGGAGAAACAAACCAGCCGTCCAGTTCTATGGCCGGCCGCTCGATATGCCGCTTTTTCAAGAGATCGACCAGGGCGACCGCCGGGTTTCCGCCATCCTGATAGGCGACGACGTCGTCCAGCCAGGTATTGGCGATGGATCCTGCCAGTTCCAGCTGCCGGACGAGAAGCGTCGGCGGTCCATTCACCGGCATGATCAATGCCTGGAAAGCGAAGTATCCGGCCGTCTGCCGCCCGGTCAGCCAGTAGATGTTTTCAGGACCGGTGACGACGAGCGCTTCATGACCCGCATTGCGGATGGCGGCGCGCGCACGATCTTGCCTCGCGGCGAACTCCTCTCTGGGGAAAGAGGCGTCGCACCCCTGCAAATCGGCGAATTCCTGCATGAAACTGTCCATATCATCGTGCTCGGCTTTTGCATGAGAAGCCGGCAAAAGCGTCTCAAGACCGGAATGAAGAAAGAAAAAGCGCTGGCGGCTGCCGGTTTCAGGGGCGGCTCAGCCACCCCAGAAAACGGCTTTTCACGCTTTCGAAATGCGCCTCCATGGCGGCGGAAGCCTTCTGCGGATCCTGCGCCTCGATGGCGTCGATAACCGCAATATGTTCGCGTGCCTGTTCGGCAAAACGGTCATGCGTGCGGGTGATGGTGCAGCGTCGGGCGATACTGCGCATTTCGGTCAGCATGGCAGGCAAAAGCTCAAGCCCGGCGGCAGCGGCCACGGCCTCGTGAAACTGGTCGTCGTCCAGCCAGAACTGATCGAAGGCCACGTTCCTGCCATCCGCATAAGCCTGCATGATTTGCCGCGAATGTTCGAGCGCCTCGGGAAAGGGATGCTCAGCGGCGCGTGCCGCCGCAGCACTCTCCAGCAAGCGCCGTATCTGCACGATTTCCAGCAGCTGCTCCACCGTGACGGGCCGAACCATCAATGCGCCATTGGCAAGCCGCGAAATCACGCCCTCTTTTTCAAGCCGGGAGATTGCCGCCCTCAGCGGCGTGCGGGAAATGCCGGATTCGAGCGCCAGGGCTCTCTCCGTCAGAACGTCACCGGCTTTGAACTTCCCCTCCAGAATGCGTTGTTTGACATCCGTATAGGCCTGCTGGGTCAAAGTTTCCTTTTCGCTCATGCTCTCTCCCCTTTACCGAGCCGACCAGGTCTGTCGCAGAATATCAACGGCATGCGCCAGATCGGCCGGATCCATGGCCTCATCCGGGTTATGGCTGCCGTTCCAGTTCCGCAGAAAGACCATCACCGATTCCCATCCCGCCTGGGCAAATGCCGCCGCATCATGCCCGCCGCCCGATAACATCTGCCGGGGCGAGATGCCGGTCCGTTCGGCCGCAGCGACTATCTGCCGGCCAAGCGCGGAGGACAGACGGGTGGGCTTGCTGCGGGACTGGACGCCGGTGACGACGCGCACGCCCCTTCGTTTTTCGATCTTCTCGATTTCCTGTCGGAAAATTCCATCCGCCCGGTCCAGCACCGCGTCGTCGGCGCTGCGGATATCGATACAGAAATCCACCCGGCCCGGAACCTTGGCGAAAGCATGTTCACTGCTTGCCGCATCCACCCGGCCGAAGGTAACGGCAAGATCGTGCCCTTCCGCCAGAATTCCTTCCCAGGCCCTGTCCATGGCGACGATGATATCCGCCAAGGCAAAAACGGCATCCGAGCGGGCATCGCGCGGCGCGCCGCCCGAATGGGCCCAGACCCCTTCAATCCGCGCTTCACGGTAACGCAGGCCGCCGCGCACACCATCGACGACGCCGAAAGCCTCACCGGCGTTGTCGAGCACCGGCCCCTGCTCGATATGCAATTCCACGAAACGCGCCGGCGGCAGTCCCGGCCCACGCAGGACGGCGTCCGGGTCGCCCCCGAGTTCCTTCATGTGCTCGGCGAGTGTTCTGCCGCTGTCGGCGCGGCGCGCCTGCATTTCCGGCGCCGTGAGCAGGCCAAGCGCCGCACGCGACCCGATATAGGAGACTGGAAACCAGACGCTCTCCTCCGCTCTCGTCACCGTCACGACAATATCTGCCGGTGGGGCCTGCCCGCTTTTCACGAATGCAGTGACGAGTGCCATGGCGCCCACCACACCCGCCGTGCCATCATAGGCACCGCCCATCGGCACGGTATCGAGATGCGAGCCGATATAAAGCGGCGTGGCCTGCCGGTCTCTGCCGGGCAGCCGGGCAAACAGGTTCAGTGCGGCATCCCGCGTCACAGTGAGGCCAAGGACTTCACATTCTTCGGCAATCACCTGATGCGCTTCGCTTTCCAGCGCACTGTAGGAAGGCCGGGTAAAACCGGGGCCTTCCGCTGAAATGGCATTGATGCGGTCCAGCAGACGGTTGACCGTCTCTGTGATCACGGTTTGCGTCATGCCATCATCTCCTGCGGCGCATTGAGCGCGGTGACCGGGCGTTCGCCCGCAAGCCCCGTCAAAACATGCCTTGCAGAGCCGAGAGCCACGCGGCGAAGCGCTTCCAGCGTCGTGCCGCCGAGATGCGGTGTGAAAATCACCCGGCCGCCGGCGGCCAGAGGGCCTGTCGGCGCACCAGGCGAATAAACATCCAGCCCGGCTGCGGCTATGCGTCCGGTTTCGATGGCGCGGGCAAGGGCCGCCTCATCCACCAGTCCCGCCCGTGCCGTGTTGATTAGTATCGCGCCCGGTTTCACCGCTGAAATGGCCAGTTCTCCGAACAGGCCGCGCGTTTCCGCACGGAGCGGCGTATGAAGGGAAATCAGATCGGCCTGCCTCAGCCCGTCTTCAAAGCTGTCAGCCCGTTCGAAGCCATCGAGATCGGCCACCCGCGGCGAATAGACCAGCACCCGCATATCCAGAGCGGCCTTCAGCATCCGGCCGAGCCCGGCGCCAATCGCCCCCCAGCCGACGATAAGGGCCGTCTTGCCGGACAATTCGGAAAAACTCTCCGTCTCGCGAAAGCCATGGACCCCGGCCCTTTCGCTGCGGTCGGCAGCAGGAATACGTCTTGCGGCGGCCAGTGCCAGACCGAGCGCCAGCTCGGAAACCGAGCGGGCATTGGCGCCGGGGGTGTTGCAGACCAGAACACCCTTCGCCGTCGCCGCTTCCTTGTCGACAGCGTCATGACCCGTGCCGTGAACGGCGATGACCCGCAGCCTGTCGCCGGCCTCGATGGCCGATGCGGACAGGCCAGCATCGCGCGTGATGACGGCATCGCAACCCTTGATCATTGCGGCCACGGTCGCCATGTCCGGTTTCGGACACAAAACCGGTTCAACCCCCGCCTCACGCAGAAGGGCGAGACCATCGGCATGAATAGGCTGGACAATAAGGCATTTCATGCGTCCCTGTTCCTTTCGGGAAATTGTTCCAGTTTTTCAAGAATGGCGTCGCGGGCGTGAACGATATGGCGGGCCATGAGCGAGCCTGCCCGTTCCCCGTCGCCGGCGCGCAGGGCGGCAATCATCTCCAGATGTTCGTCGCAGCTTTTCAGAAAACGATCCGGCACCTGGGCATGGTCGAACATGCAGGTACGGCGCCGCAAATCCTCGATCGTGCTCACCATCATCTCGCTGCCCGTGGAAAGGGCAAGCGTCCGGTGGAAAGCATCGTCCACGCGGCGCTGCTCGTCGTCCTCGCCGGGGCCATGCTGTTGCAAATGTCGTATCCGGGCTTCCAGCTCGCCAAGCTCCGGCCGGGCCATCGTCGCCTGTCTGGCGCAATGGGTCTCCAGCACCTGACGAAGGAAGAAAATCTCTTCGACCTCTTCCGCCTTCAGCCGGCGGATCTTGAGAAATCGTCCTTCCTGCGTGGCGAGACCCTCGGCCTCGATCCGCTTGATCGCCTCACGCACGGGCGTCCGGGACATGTCCAGCAGATCACCCAGTTTCGCTTCCTGCAAAGCGTCACCCGGCGTCAGCGCACCGGACAGGATCATTTCGATGATCTTCCCATAAGCCTGCTTGGCGAGCGGCTGATTCATGATGGCATACCTCCTGAAACATCATCCGTTTCCGGCTTTTCTACCAGATTTGCCAGGCGTTCGCGCAAGGCCGTGCGTTCCGCAATCAGAAGCTCTTCGGCTTTTTCCCGTGAAATGGCCGCGAAAGAGACATGTCGGCCGCTCGGAACCTGCGCAAGCCGGGGCAGATCGACGGTGGCGACCGTTGCGATTTTCGGATAGCCGCCTGTCGTCTGGCGCTCCGCCATCAGCACGATGGGCCGTCCCGACGCCGGGACCTGTATCGATCCCGCGCAGGTTCCGTCGGAGACGATATCGTGCCCGCCTTCGGCATGAACGGCGTGTCCGTCCAGCATCTGCGCCATGCGATCCCGGGCGGGAGAAACGATGAAGGAGGCTTTCAGGAAAGCCCGCTGGGTTTCGGCAGAGAAATAGTCGTCCTGTGGGCCGGGAACAATTCGGACGGGACCGCCGGACCGCCGCCAGAGTTGCCGGAGCGCCAGATTGGCGCCGGGATTATCCCGGCCGAGCGGCAGGCGGTCACCCGCCTGCAAACGACGCCCTTCGTAACCGCCGAGACCCGTTCGAACATGGGTGGCACGCGAACCGAGCACAGGCACGGTATCCACGCCGCCGGAGACGGCGAGATAGCCCCAGACGCAATCGCGCAGGGCGCCGATAGAAAGCACGTCATCCGGCAAAATAGTATAGCTCTCCCATGGCGACAGCTTTCGTTTGCCGAGACGGATATCGACGGCGCCTCCTGTCACGGCGATGCGTGCCGGCCGCAAAACGGAAAAGCTGCCCCCGGTGCCGCCGAATTCTATTGCCGCGCTGTTTTCGACATTGCCGACCAGCGCGTTCGCAATACGAAAAGAAGGCATATCCATCGGGCCTGAACCGGAAACACCGGCGTGGCTCAATCCCCTGCGGCCGAGATCCTGAACGGTGGCCATCGGCCCTATCTGCTGGATGACGAGAAAACTCATGAAAGCTGCGCCTCCATGACGGGCTGGCCGGCGGCGACCGCCCGGTCGAGCTCTGCGGCCTCGTCTTCGCTCACCGGCCGAAAACGGACCCGGTCTCCGGCCTGCAACAGAAACGGCTCCGGGCGATGCGGGTCGAAAAGCCGAAGCGGCGTGCGGCCGATGAAGCGCCATCCGCTTGGCCCCGGCACGGAATTGATGCTTGCCTGCTTGCCGCCGATTCCAATCGCACTTGCCTCGATCCGCTGGCGCGGCGTGGCAAGGCGCGGCGTATGCAATTGTTCGGGCAGGCCGCCGAGATAGGCAAAACCCGGCGCGAAACCGATCATATAGACACGATATTCAGCGGATGCGTGCAGCTCGATCAGGGCGGCAGGCGTCATTTCCTTCATGTCCGCCAGTTCCTGCAGGTCGAGCCCGACCGATCCGCCATAAACTACAGGCACATCGAAACGTCTGGCCGGAACGCTGTTCACCGTCAGCGTCATCAGACGCCGGTGCAACTCCCGGTCAAGCGCATGGCCGCGAATGACGGACGGATCATAGATGACCATGAGGGACCGGTAGGTCGGCACCAGTTCCTCGACGCCTTCCACGGGTGTTGCAGCGAGATTTGCCGCAAGCGCGATGATGCGCTCGCTCACCGATTCATCGATGGTATCGGCGAGTTCAACGGACAGGGCGCTGTCACCACAAGCAAGAATGCGCGGAAATTTGCCGCCCATCGATTACACTCCCTCACGTCCACGCATGCGAATTCGATTCTCCCGCCAATCCTTCCTTGCTATTTCAGTATACCAATTGTATGTCAATGAAAAGATGCAATGAATGCGTGCTGCCTGATATCACGCGTATGAACTGGACGAGACCGGGCAACGTCTCGCCCGGAAAGAGGGGCTATGGCGACGATCGATCTGAACTGCGATATGGGAGAAAGCTTCGGGGCCTGGACCATGGGCGAAGACGAAGCGATGATGGAGCTGATTACCACGGCAAACATCGCCTGCGGTTTTCATGCCGGCGATCCGGTTGTCATGCGCGACACCATTCTTGCCGCCAAGGCAAGGGGCATCGCGGTCGGCGCCCACCCGTCTTTCATGGATATTTACGGCTTCGGCCGCCGCCGTATATCCGGCGAACGCCCCGAGGATGTGGAGGCCCAGCTGATCTACCAGATCGCCGCGATGCAGGGCATGGCGGCTGCGCTTTCCTGGCCCATCACCCATGTCAAAACCCATGGGGCGCTGGGCAACATGGCTGCCGTCGATCAAGATCTCGCGCAGGTCTGCATTCGGGCCATCAAGGCGGTGGATCCGTCGCTGGTCTTTATTACGCTGCCCTATTCGGAAACCATGAAGGCCGCCGAAAAAGCGGGGCTGCGCATTGCCTGCGAAGTTTATGCCGACCGCACCTATGACGATGCGGGAATGCTCACCTCCCGGCAGATGCAGGGTGCGGTGATCCACGATCCCAACCAGAGTGTGGATCAGGTTCTGTCCATGGTCTGCGACGGCGTAATCCCCACAACGGGCGGAAAAAAACTGCCGGTGGAAGCCGCCACCATCTGCGTTCACGGCGATACGCGCGGCGCCGTGGATATGGCGCGCGCCCTTCGTTCATCGCTCGCCCGACACGGGCTGCAATTTGCTCCTTTCGCCACACCAAACACCTGATCCGGGGACGTTCCATTGACACGCATTGTATATCTGAACGGCGACTGGCTTGCCGAAGCCGACGCCAAGGTTTCCGTTTTCGACCGCGGCTTTCTGTTCGCGGACGCCATTTATGAAGTCACCGCCGTGATCGGCGGGAAGCTGATCGATTATGCCGGCCACAGCGCCCGTCTTCAGCGCTCGCTCGCTGAACTCGGCTTGACCTGCCCGCTCGAAGCGGAGGAACTTCTGGCCGTTCACCGTGAAATCGTTCGCCTCAACCACATGGACGAAGGCCTGATCTATCTGCAGATCTCCCGCGGTGTGGCGGATCGCGATTTCGCTTTTCCGGCCAATGCCCCGCCGACGATAACCCTGTTCACCCAGGCAAAACCCGTGCTGGACAATCCGCGCACGGAAACCGGCATTGCCATCGCCACCATGCCGGACTGGCGCTGGGAGCGGCGCGACATCAAGACGGTACAGCTTCTCTATCCCTCGATGGCCAAGATGGAGGCGCTCAAACGCGGTGCGGACGATGCATGGCTGGTGGAGGATGGTTTCGTGACCGAAGGCAGCGCCGCCAATGCGCATATCGTCAAAAAGGACGGCACGCTGGTCACGCGCGAACTTTCCAACGCACTTCTGCACGGTATCACCCGCGGAAGCATTCTCGATCTTGCGCAGGGCGCCGGAATTGCCGTCGAACAGCGCGCCTTTACGGTGGATGAGGCAAAGGATGCAGCCGAAGCCTTCATCACATCGGCGACAAATTTTGCCATGCCGGTCGTCAAGATCGACGAAGCCATCATCGGTGACGGCAAGCCAGGCCCGGTCTCGAAGACATTGCGTGAGCTTTACATAAAGACCCGCCTCGCATCGGCGATCTGATTTTCAGCCCGCATTCAGCGAGCCGCCGCACCCCCGGCGGCTCCGCAAGCCTGGCCCCTTATTCGGCACACAGCGGCAACTCCCTGCCTGCCGATCCGCGCCTTTTCGATAATTTCCCTGAAATGCAATCCACTGACGCCAGCCCGGCACAAAGGCTGGTGGACAAGGGAATCCGCTCGAAATCGAACAAAGATTAATCACCTTATTGCGCCGCTCAAAAAACGCCCATATAGTCCCCCTCATTCGGAGTACGTGCTGTATACCGAAAATAACCGCGCCGTCCTGTCGCCAAGGGACAGGGTGAGCCGGAAACAATAAGTGAGGGGATCACAACCATGAAAAACGCAGTTCTCGCCGGGCTGGCTTTGACGATTGCCGGCTTTGCAACCTCCGCGACCGCCGAAACGGCCTGGGACATGTCGGTCGTCTGGCCGGAAGGTAATTTTCACACCAAGAACGCGGTAAAATTCGCTGAAACCGTAAAGACCGTCACGAATGGCGAGGTCGCCATCACCGTGCATTCCGGCGGGTCACTCGGTATCAAGGGTCCGGAAGGCATGACCGCCGTGCGCGACGGCATCGTTCCCATCGCCGATATTCTGATGAGCCAGCAGGTGGGTGAAGCACCGGTACTGGGTGTCGAGACGCTGCCATATCTGGCCCCGACGATGCCTGACCTTGCGCTGCTGCACAAATTCTTCCGCCCCAAGATTGAGGAAGTCGCAACCTCGATGAACCAGAAGCTGCTTTACATGGTGCCGTGGCCGGGACAGGCCGTCTATGCGCCGAAACAGATCGAAAAAATTGAAGACGTCAACGGCCTCAAGATCCGCGTCGTCGATGCGAACGGCCATAATTTCTTCCACGCCCTTGGCGCTCTTCCCGTTCAGATGCCGTGGGGCGAAGTCGTGCCGTCGCTTGCCGCCGGCACCATCAACGGTGTCACGACCTCCTCTTCGTCCGGCGTCGACGGCGCTTTCTGGGAGTTCATGAAAAGCATGAGCACCTTCAACTGGCAGGCATCTTCCAACATCGTCACCGTCAATCTCGATGCCTGGAATGCCCTGTCGCCAGAAAATCAGGCGGCGATCGAACAGGCATCGAAGAAACTCGAAGGCGAATTCTGGCTGGTCAGCCGGGCCGAGGACGAAACCAAGCTCGCCACCCTGAAGGAAAAGGGCATTACCGTCACGTCGCCTTCTCCCGAACTCAAGGCCGCCCTCATCGAGCGCGCCAAGCCGTTGTGGGACGATTTTCTCAAGCGCGTGCCCGATGCCGCGCCCTATGTCGAAGCCTATCTGAAGGCGCGTAACTGACTTTCTCCCGTCGGAAATGAAAGGGCAGCCAGCAATCCCGGCCGGCTGTCCGCCTCCTTCTGCGCACTCCGGAGAAACATCATGACAAATCCAGCCAGTCCCGCATTCGCTGCCATCATAACGCCGATCGACCGGTTGACGGAGGCTGCAAACCTGCTCGCAGCCCTGTCTCTCCTCGGCATTTTCATTCTCATCGCCTGCGAAATCCTTCTCAGAAACCTTGCCGGCTACTCCCTGCCATTCGCCTGGGATGTCGCCGCTTACCTGATGGCCACGAGCTTCATGCTCGCCGGCGCCAGCGCGCTGAAATCCGGTTCGCATGTCCGCGTCACCGCAATAGGCGAGGCGCTTTCTTCAACCGGCGCAAGACGGCTGGATATGGTGGCATGCCTTGTCGGCCTTGTTATCTGCGTTGCCCTTTCGGTCGCATTGACGGACATGGCCGTCCTGTCCGCGCTGCGCGGTTCAACCTCCTCGTCGGTCATCCGCATTCCGCTCATCTATCCGCAGAGCGCGCTCGCAATCGGCGCGATCATCCTGAATTTGCAGATGCTGGCGCAGTTCCTGCGGCTTCTTCGCGGCGAAACACTTTCAACCGGCCCGGGACTGGAATAAATCATGGGAAAGATCACCTTCAGCCTGCTCGGCCTGATGACGCTCATTCTGGGTACGGGGGTCTGGATCGGCCTTGGCCTCGTAGGCACGGGGGCGGCGCTGGCCGCACTCTATCGCCCCGCTTTGCCGCTTTTCAAGCTGCTGGCCCAGCAAACCTGGAACACGCTGGTTTCGCCGGAAATGCTGGCCCTGCCGCTCTTCATCTTCATGGCGGAAATCCTGTTCCGAACGAAGATTTCAGAAGCGCTGTTCTCCGGCCTTGCCCCCTGGCTTCGGCATGTGCCCGGCCGGCTTGCCCATATCACCGTTCTCGGCTGCACGCTTTTTGCCTCCGTCTGCGGCTCATCCGCGGCCACCACGGCAACGGTCGGGCGCATCACCGCAAAGGAGCTTATTTCGCGCGGTTATAACCGCGACCTCATCACCGGCAGCCTTGCGGGGGCAGGAACGCTGGGCTTTCTCATCCCGCCATCGACGATCATGATCATCTATGGGGTCATGGCGGAGGAATCGATCCTGAAGCTGTTCATGGCGGGCATCCTGCCGGGCCTGCTGATGGCCGCATCCTATATGGGCTATATCGGCATCCGGGCGCTAATGAATCCGGCCCTTGTCGGTGAGGCCCTCGCGCCCACCACCTTCATCGAAAAGCTGGTGGCGTTGAAGGATCTGGGACCGCTGCTGCTGCTCATCATCGGCGTGGTCGGCTCGATGTATGGCGGGATCGCCTCGCCGACGGAAGCAGCCGCGGTCGGCGTCGGCGGCGCAATCCTTATCGGCGCTTTCCAGAAGACGCTGAACCTTTCGAACCTCATGCAGGCGGCGAAACAGGCGGCCGATTCCTGCGCCATGATCGGCCTCATTATGGTCGGCGCGATGTTCCTGTCGACCGTCATCGGTTATCTCGGCATGCCGCGCTATATCGCCGGCATCATCGAGGGCTGGGGCCTTTCGCCATTCATGCTCATCATCGTGCTCCTGATCTTCTACATCATCCTCGGCACGGTGATGGAAGGGCTGGGCTGCATCGTCATGACGCTGCCGATCACCCTGCCGCTGGTCATGGCGGCCGGTTACAGCAAGGTCTGGTTCGGCATATTCATCGTCATCGTGGTGGAGATGGCGCAGGTCTCGCCGCCCGTCGGTTTCAACCTCACCGTCATCCAGCGCCTGACCGGCGACAGCATGGCCCGCATTACCCGCGCGACCATGCCGTTCTTCTTCATCATGTGCGCTTTCGTCCTGCTCATCGCCATCTTCCCGGAAATCGTTTCGATCGTTCCGGATATGCTGGCGAATAACTGACGCAAACGGTTTGCCGGCTAAAGCGCTCCCATGCGCAGGGCCGGCATCCCCCAGACCCGGCTCCGCCGCGGTCAATTCCACGGGTTGGAACAGACCCCTTGCAACACAGGCGGCTCAAATAGGAACATGTCATGTCGCTCATAAATTCCAGTACCAAGGGTGTGTTCGTCATTGCCTGCACACCGTTTGCCGAAGACGGTTCGCTCGATGGCGAAAGCATCGGCCGCATGGTCGACTTCTATTATGAAAAAGGCGCGGACGGGCTGACGATCCTCGGCATGATGGGGGAAGCACCCAAGCTCACCCAGGCGGAATCGATCGAAGTCACGAAGCTGACGCTGAAGCGTTCCGAAGGAAAACCCGTGGTGGTCGGCGTCTCCGCACCCGGCCTTGCCGCCATCGGCGAACTGGCCAAGGCAGCCATGGATCTGGGTGCCGCCGGCGTCATGGTCGCTCCGCCACCCGCGCTGCGTACCGATGAGCAGATCGTCGCCTATTATCGTAACGTCGTCGAGACTGTCGGCGCCGACGTGCCTGTGGTGCTGCAGGACTTCCCGCTCTCCACCGGCGTTCAGATAAGCGCAAAAACGCTGGGCGTCATCTTCGAGGCCCATCCGAGCATTGTCATGCTCAAGCATGAGGATTGGCCGGGCCTGCAGAAGATCACCGACCTGCGCGAAGCGGAGGCCAAAGGCCGTCGCCGCACCTCCATCCTGTGCGGCAATGCCGGTGTTTTCCTGACCGAGGAAATGCAGCGCGGCGCCGATGGCGCCATGACCGGTTTCGCCTATCCGGAAATGATGGTGGATGTCGTCCGTCTCAGCAATGAGGGCAGATACGAAGCCGCGCAGGACTTGTTCGATGCCTATCTGCCGCTGATGCGCTATGAACAGCAGCCCGGTCTCGGCCTTGCCGTGCGAAAACATGTTCTGGCAAAACGCGGCGCCATCGCCAGCGCGACCCAGCGCCGCCCAGGCGCACCGCTGAGCGCGCTCGCCGTGAAGGAAGTCGAGACGCTGATCGAACGGCAGATGCGCCGATTGGACTTGTTGCGTTGACGGAGATGAATTCACTGCCGTTGTGACGGACCCGATCAGCGAGGCAATGCGGGAACGGCATTTCTGCTCGCTTCGCGACGAGTCCAACAAAGCTCACGGACAGCAGATCTATGGGGAAGACTCCCCTCTCCCGGTAAGTCACTGTGACATATAGACTTATCGGGAGAGGGGAATGGTACGGTTGAGTGGGGTCGAACCACCGACCTCAGGTGCCACAAACCTGCGCTCTAACCAACTGAGCTACAACCGCACATGAAACGCCGAAGCGGCGTCACGGGGGGTGACATAAAAGGTGTTTTCCCCATTTGCAAGTGCCTCTTCGAATTTTGCGAAAAAAGGCTGAGAAAGGCAAGTGCTTTTCAATGGGCCGGGCTGACATAAAGAGGCCGCAGCGGCCTGTTGATGTTAACTCTATTTGGCGATTCATCCGGCGGATGGTGGACCGGACCGCGCTGTGAAGTTATTTAAAATTCTGTTAACGTGATGCCTCGGCGGGTTTACGTTTAGAGCTTCATGAGGAAGCCGAAAAGCCCGCAAGGTCCGGTAGTGCCAGAATAGGTTTCGACATGCCCGCCGTCCAGTATCCCTTTATCGATATCGCAGTGCATGAACGGGTGCGTGAAGGTTTCGGGCGCGGCGCGGCCATGGCGTTGTTCTCGCTCGACCTTAAAAACGCCCTTTGGGCCAATGGCCGGGGTGCGGCGCTGTTTGGCACGCCGATGGTCTATGATTTTCTGGAACAGGGCCCGAAACCGCAGGACGTGACCTTCCGGCAACTGGCTGCCACGGCGGCGCGGCTTTCCAAAGCGGGCGACAGCCTGCCGTTTACCATTCGCATCACCTCAGGTTTCCGCAGCCTTGCCGTTACGGCGCGCGCGGAAATCATCGAGGCCGAACCCGGCCAGCCGGCCATCCTGTTTTCCGCCCTCACCGACCAAGTCGCACCCGACACGGCGGAATGCGCCCGGCGCATGATCGAAGGTTTCGACGACCCCGATATCCATATGGCGGTTCTGAACGGCGAGAACGAGATTGTCGCCGCCTCGCCCGGCTTTTCGTCGCTCGGCATCACGCCGCATACCGCACGGATACTGGTGAAAATGGCAGCCGGACAGTCCGGCCATCTCGTCAAGCGGCCGGTGCCGACCGGCAAGGGTTATTTGCCCGCCGCCACCGGCCAGATTGCGGCATCGCCCGAACTGAACCTGATGTTCGTGGTCGAAACCGCGCTGGGCACACTCGATCCCGTCAATGGTTTCGCAGAAGACAGGCCGCAGGAAACGCCAGCCGCCGCCGAGCCCGCCCTGCCGGTTGCGGAGGTCGCGCCTGTTGCCGCTGCAACCTCCTTCGATTCCGTGCTCGATGCCGTCGCTGGCATCGAGGATGTGGAAGAGGTGCAGGAACTGCCGGCCGATCCCGAAGAGGAAGAGGCAGCGCAGCAGGATGAGAACAACCTTCTCTCATTGCCGGAAAGCGGAGCGGAGACCCCGGCGGCGCTTTCCGTGCAGGACGCCGACGCGGCTGCGCATGTGGCGATGACCGACGACATCGCCGATCTTTTCGAACTCGATGAGGATGAAGCAGACGCCCCCTTGACCGAGCGGACAATCGCCGATGCCCCTGCCGAAGAGACCCGGGCCGAAGAAAACGCAGTCGCGGACGATGAAATCGTCGAAACAGCGCCGTCAGACGCTGCTCCTGCGGTGGATGAGGAGATAACGGCGGAGGCGGAGACCGAGGAAACGGACATCGGCGCTGGCGCAGAAGCGCAGCCTTTTGTTTTCAATGCCGGTGCGCGCGCTTCCCGTTTCGTCTGGAAAATCGATGCGGAAGGGCGCTTCAGTTCGATCTCGCATGAATTTGCAGAGGCTGTGGGCGCCAAGGCGGCTGCCGTGGAAGGCATGGGCTTTGCCGATGTCGCGGCCCTGTTCAATCTCGATCCCGACGGCAAGATCCGCGAGCTTCTCGGCCGTCGCGACACATGGTCGGGCAAGACGATCTACTGGCCGGTGGAAGGCACATCGCTGATGGTGCCGATCGATCTTGCCGCCCTGCCCACCTATACGCGCTCACGCGAATTCGACGGTTTCCGCGGTTTCGGCATCGTGCGGCTTGCCGATGCCGCCGAAGACCCGCATGCCACGGGCCTCACCTTCCTCAACGGCGAAGAGGCCGATCCGGCGGAAGCCCTGCCGCAGCCCGCCATCGAGGATGAAAGCTACGAATTGCTGGCCTTTATCGATGAAGATGACGACGCGGCGCAAGACGCCGGTTCCATCGCTGAGGATGAGGTCCCGGCAACGGAGGCCGATGCGGCGGATGATGAATCGGACGTGGTTTCGGCTGAAGAACAGCACCATGATTATACCCCGCCGGAATTCGAAGCGCCGGTTGCAGCGCCCGCGCTGGAGCCGGCCTATTCCGACAAGGTCGTCCATCTGGAGGAGCGCCGCTCGCGCTCCCGCGAGGGGCTGACCGCAGGCGAACAGGCCGCCTTCCGCGAAATCGGCCGGGCCCTGGCGCCGGCGGATGCTGCTTCCGAAGAAGACCGGGAAACGGAGTCGGAGGCCATTTCCGCTGAGCCGATCATGCAGGATATTCAGCAGGATATCGATGCGGATGCTTCGGAAAGCGCGCCCTCCGAAACGGAAAATGACGACAGGAAAACCGAACCGGCGGAGGAAGACGATCTTTTCGCCGATTATGTTCGTGGCGAGCAGCCTGCAGCCATTCGCGCACCGGCGGATGAAAGCGGTTCCGGCGAAAAGCAGGAGCCTGCGGCTGACGAGCGGCCGGCTGCCGATATTGCCGCCGCCATGGTCAGCCCATCCGTTCGCCCCGCGAATGCCTTGACGGCCGAGACGCTGGACCAGATGCCCGTGGCGCTTCTGGTGCATGCCGGCGACAGGCTGATCCACGCCAACCCGGATTTCCTGCGCTTGACGGGCTATGGCTCTCTCGCCGAACTCGAAGAGGTGGGCGGTCTGGAAGCGTTGCTGCAGCGGCAGGAGCTGGAGGACATGCCGGACAACGAAGGCGGCATGGTGGTCGTCAGCTCTGACAACGACATCATTCCCGTCAAAGCGCGGTTGCAGTCCATCCGCTGGGAAGAAACCAAGGCGCTGATGCTGTCGCTGGTGCCGCTTGAGGAAAAGCAGGCGCCGGTTGCGGCCGCCAACGAAAATATTGCTGCCGGCGATGCCGAAAATGCGGAAGCAGGCAGCCTCTCCCTGTTGCAGGGCGAAGTGGAAGAGCTGCATTCCATTCTGGAAACGGCCACCGACGGCGTGGTGCTTCTGGGAGACGAAGGCGAAATCCGCTCGCTCAACCGTTCCGCCAGCGCGCTGTTCAACTATGACAATGGTGAAATCGCCGGCAAGCCTTTCGTCACCCTCTTTGCCCATGAGAGCCAGCGCGCCGTGCTGGATTATCTCTCCGGTCTCGCCAATAACGGTGTCGCCAGCGTGCTGAACGACGGCCGCGAAGTGATCGGCCGCGAAGCATCCGGCGGCTTCCTGCCGCTGTTCATGACCATCGGCCGGCTAAAATCGTCGCATGGCTATTGCGCGGTTATCCGCGACATCACCCAGTGGAAGCGCACGGAAGAAGAACTGCGCAACGCCAAGCGGGCGGCGGAAACCGCCAATGCCCACAAGACCGATTTCCTGGCGCGCGTCAGCCATGAAATCCGCACGCCGCTCAATGCCATCATCGGCTTTGCCGACATGATGGCGACCGAACGTTTCGGGCCGATCGGCCATCCGCGTTATGTCGAATATGCCAATGATATCGGCCGTTCCGGCCGGCATGTGCTCGACATCGTCAATGATCTGCTCGATATTTCCAAGATCGAGGCCGGGCAGATGGATGTGGATTTCGTCGCCGTGCCGCTCAACGAAACGGTGGCCGAGGCGGTCTCGCTGGTGCAGCCGCAGGCCAACAACCAGCGCGTCATCATCCGCACCGCACTTGCGCAATCCGTGCCGCAGATCGTCGCCGACCTGCGCTCGATCAAGCAGATCGTGCTGAACATCCTGTCGAACGCCATCCGCTTCACGCCGTCCGGCGGCCAGATCGTGGTATCCACCGCCTATGAGGCCAATGGCAGCGTGTCGCTGCGCATTCGCGACACCGGCATTGGCATGACCCGGGCGGAACTGGAACAGGCCATGAAGCCGTTCCGGCAGGTGGCCTCCTCCGGCAAGCGCGTGCGCGGCGACGGCACCGGGCTCGGCCTGCCGCTGACCAAGGCGATGGTGGACGCCAACCGGGCGAATTTCTCCATCACCTCCACGCCGAATGAAGGCACGCTGGTGGAAATCACCTTTCCGTCGCAGCGGGTTCTTGCCAACTGAGGCCATGCGGGCGTAGCAATGCGGAAGCCGCCGGCACAATGGTCGCCGGTTGAGGCCTTTGCACGACAGTAGACTGGCATGTCCATGACGGTTTCCCTTCCGGCAACAAGACGCTTCTCGGTGTTGCCCATCACGGCGGTCATCGTCGCGGCCATTGCCGCCATGCCCTTTCTGGCAATTTTCTGGCTGGCGCTGACCGGCAGCACGGAAGGATGGCAGCACCTTCTCGCCAATGTCCTGCCGCGCGCCGGGTTTCGCACCTTCCTGCTCCTGGGGATGACGGCCGCAACGACCGCTTTCTTCGGCATCGTCTGCGCCTGGCTTGTCACCACATTCGAATTTCCGCTGCGGCGGTTATTGTCCGCGGCGCTCGTGCTGCCGCTCGCCATCCCCTCCTATCTCGCCGCCTATGCGTTCGGCGAGTTTCTCGACTTTACCGGCCCGGTGCAAAGCGCGTTGCGCGCCGCTTTCGGTTATCACAGCATCCGCGATTACTGGTTTCCGGACATACGCTCGCTCGGCGGTGCGGTGATCGTTCTGAGTTCGGTCCTCTATCCTTACGTTTATCTCTCGGCCCGCGCCGCCTTTTCCATGCAGGGCCGGTTTGCGGCCGACGCGGCCCGCACGCTTGGCGCAAAACCGCTGAACGTGTTTTTATCCGTGCAATTGCCGATGGCCCGGCCGGCCATCGCCATCGGGCTTTCTCTGGTCCTGATGGAAACGCTGAACGATATCGGCGCGGTTGAATATCTCGGTGTCCAGACCCTGACCTTCACCATTTACGAAACCTGGCTCAATCGCGGCAATCTCGCCAATGCGACGCAGATCGCCGCCGTCATCCTCATCATCGTCGGTGCACTGATCATCATCGAACGCAACGCCCGGGAAAAGCAGCGCTTCGGCGCGCCAAAGGCGACAAGCATGGCCCAGCGTCACCGGTTGAAGGCGCTGACCGGCTGGCGGCGCTGGAGCGCCTGCCTGTTCTGCTTCATACCCGTGGCGAGCGGGTTCTTCATTCCGGTGATCGTGCTCGGCGGTTACGCAGCAAAGAGGCTCGACGCGCTGTTTTCTCCGAAGCTTCTGAAAGCGCTCGGACACAGTCTCGAAGTCTCGCTTTCCGCCGCCTTTGTGACGCTGATCGCCGCTTTCGTGTTTTCTTATGCCATACGCACCGAGCGCTCGCGCAGCTCCAAGGTCGCCGCCCGCTTCGGCTCCATGGGATATGGCGTGCCGGGAACCGTGCTTGCCATCGGTGTTCTCATTCCGCTGGCAAACCTCGATAATGGCGTCGACGGTTTCATCCGCTCCCATTTTGGCTTTTCCAGCGGCCTGCTGCTTTCAGGCACCGCCTTTGCCATCATCTATGCCCATGCCGTGCGCTTCATGACCATGGCGGAGGGCACACTCGACGCGGGTTTCCAGAAGCTTTCACCGCATATCGACATGGCCTCGAGAACGCTTGGGCGCAACCGGGCGCAGACACTGTTCAAAGTGCTGTTGCCGAACATGCGGCCGGCGGCGCTGACTGCATTCCTTCTGGTCCTGATCGAATCCATGAAGGAACTGCCGGCCACGATCCTGCTCCGGCCTTTCGGTTTCAACACGCTGGCCACGCTGGTTTATGAGGATGCGTCGCGCTCAAGGGTGCAGGATGCGGCCGTGCCGGCGATCATCATCATCATTGCCGGGCTTATTCCCGTGCTGCTCGTCTCGAAATCGATGGATCATCCGGAAAACAGCTGAATGGCTCACCCGTCGCGGCAAAAAGAAAGGCGGCTTTTCGGCCGCCTGTATCAGTTGTGCTTTTTCAACGAGAGAAAGGGGGACAACCTCGCGATATGGAAATTATCAATCCCGGCCGTCAGTATTTGACAGCCCTGCGTTGGGTTTACTTTCCGCCAACTCCCATTAACAAGCGGTTAAAACCAAAATCGAGCAATTACCGACGAAAATTCCTATTCTGATACCGTAAAGCGCCGAAACTAAATTAAAAGTCCCTGAATTAATCGTGATTTCAACAGCAACGCGAGAAATCAAAGACGTCCGTTTGATCAGTTTCGAGCTGCGGCGTGTTCATCGCGCATCCGCTGCAACTCCGTGCGCTTGGATGCGATGGAAGCAACGATAACGCCGATCGTGACAAGCCCGATAAGGATCGTGCAAATGGCGTTGATTTCCGGTGTCACACCAAGGCGAACCTGCGAGTAAATCTTTATCGGCAGCGTCGTCGCACCGGGGCCTGTGGCGAAGCTGGCGATGACGAGATCATCAAGCGACAGGGTAAAGGCCAGCATCCAGCCGGCGATGACCGCGGGAAAGATCAGCGGCAGGGTGATGCGGAAGAAGGTCTTGACCGGCGGGCAGCCGAGATCGAGCGCGGCTTCCTCGAGACTGCGATCGAAAGTAAGCAACCGCGACTGCACGACGATCGCCACGTAACACATGGTGAAAGTCGTATGCGCGATGACCACCGTCCAGAAACCGCGATCCACCCCGACGGCCACGAAGAGCAGCAGCAGCGACAGGCCGGTGATGACTTCCGGCATGACGAGCGGCGCATAGATCATGCCCGAAAACAGCACCCGGCCGGGAAACCGGGCGAAACGGGTGAGCGACAGCGCCGCCAGCGTTCCGAGGATGGTGCCGATGGTGGCGCTGAGGATACCGACACGCAGCGTCACCCAGGCCGCATCCATCAGCCCCTGGTTCGACCACATGGAGCGGTACCATTGCAGCGAGAAACCGCCCCAGACGGTGACGAGCTTCGAGGCGTTGAAGGAATAAACGATCAGGATGATGATCGGGATATAAAGAAAGGCAAAACCGAGGGTGAGGACGGTGATGTCGAATTTTCCGCGCTTCATGGCTTCACCCCACCTTCTTCTGCTGGTTCTGGAAGATGGCAATGGGCACCACCAGCAACAGCAGCAGCAGCACGGCGACGGCGGATGCCAAGGGCCAGTCGCGGTTGCCGAAGAATTCCGTCCACAGCGTCTTGCCGATCATCAGCGTCTGGGCGCCGCCAAGCAGATCGGGGATGACGAATTCCCCTGTTATCGGAATGAAGCAGATCATCGAGCCGGCCACGACGCCCGGCAGCGACAGCGGGAAGGTGATCTTCCAGAAGGCCTTCCATGGCGGGCAACCGAGATCGGCCGCCGCTTCCAGCAACGTATTATCGAGCTTTTCCAGCGCTGAATAGAGCGGCAGCACCATGAAGGGCAGATAGGAATAAACGATGCCGATGAAGATCGCCGTCTCGGTGCGGAAGATATTGACCTGCTGGTCGGGTCCGAGAAAACCGAGCCATTGGAACAGCACCGTCAGCAGGCCCTCCGGCTTCAGAATGCCGATCCAGGCATAAACGCGGATCAGGAACGAGGTCCAGAAGGGCAGGATCACCAGCATCACCAGCGTCGGGCGAATGGAAGACGGTGCGCGCGCCATTGCCAATGCCATGGGGTAACCGATCAGCAGCAGCAGGAAGGTGGAGATGAAGGCGATGCGCAGCGACGACAGATAGGCGTCGATGTAGAGCGGGTCTTCCGTCAGGAAAAGGTAATTTTCAAAATCCAGTTCGGAGAAGAACGCGCCGAGCTTCGAAAACCCTTCGAAGACCGGCGTATAGGGCGGCATGGAGATTGCCGTATCCGACAGCGAAATCTTGAAGATGATGAAAAACGGCGCTGCGAAGAACAACAGCAGCCAGAAATAGGGAACCGCGACGACCAGCCAGCGCCAGGGGCTTTGCCGGTTTTCGGGAGTGGTGATCGCCATGAAAGCCTCCCTCAGCGCGTCAGGACGAGGCCGGAATCCGGCTTCCAGTTCAGCCACACCATATCGCCGAAGGTGATCGGGCGATCGACGAGACGCGAAACATTTGCCTGCGCGGCGCGAATGACGCGGCCATCGGCAAGCTTGACGATGAAGACGGAGAAGTCGCCGAGATAGCCGATATCCCAGACCTCGCCATAGGCGGAGTTGACGCTGCTATCGCCGGGCTGGTCGAGCGAGATGCGGACCTTTTCCGGACGGATGGCGAAAGCTACCTGGCTGCCGGTCGCAGCGGCGCATTCCTGCTCCACCGCCACCTTCAGCCCTTCGCAATCCAGCGTCACCAGGCCGGGCTTGCCGATACCGGAAGCATTGGCGACGACATTGGCGTCGAAAATATTGATATCGCCGATGAAGTCCGCCACGTAGCGGCTGTTCGGCGCTTCATAGATCTCGGCCGGCGTCGCCACCTGCACGACATTGCCCTTGTCCATGACAGCGATGCGGTCCGAGACCGTCATCGCTTCTTCCTGGTCGTGGGTGACAATGAGGAAGGTAAGGCCGAGATTGGTCTGGATGTCCATCAGTTCGAATTGCGTTTCCTCGCGCAGCTTCTTGTCGAGCGCGCCGAGCGGTTCATCCAGCAGAAGCACCTTGGGCCGCTTGGCAAGCGAGCGGGCAAGCGCCACGCGCTGCCGCTGGCCGCCGGAAAGCTGGCTTGGCTTGCGCCTTGCGAATTCCGTGAGCTTGACGAGCCGCAGCATTTCTTCGACGCGCGCGGCGATATCCGCCTTGGGCAGACCGTCCTGCTCCAGACCGAAAGCGACGTTCTTTTCCACCGACATATGCGGGAAAAGCGCGTAGGACTGGAACATCATGTTGGTGGGCCGCTTATAGGGCGGCACGCCGGAAATATCCTTGCCCTGCAGCAGGATGCGACCTTCGGTCGGTTCCTCGAAACCGGCCAGCATGCGCATCAGCGTGGTCTTGCCGCAGCCGGAGGGACCGAGCAGCGAGAAGAATTCGCGTTCATAGATATCGAGCGTCAGATTGTTGACGGCGACGAAATCGCCAAAACGTTTGGTGACGTTTTCAAAGCGGATGAAGGGCACCGCATCGGGATTGTCCCAAGGGCTAAATTTGCGTTTGACCGGCCCCAGAGTTTTCGCCATTCACCCTACCCTCAAATCCCGTTGGTCGTGTAGATTTGAGCATCGGATTTTCCGACTTTCGGTCCGATGCTTTGAGGCGGGCGGCGCCGGCAGGTAACGGAACCTGCCGGCAAAGGATCAGAGAAACAGGCCCGCCGGCCGTTCCTCAACCAGCGGGTGGAAGTTTCAGCTGCCGGTCTTTATCTGCGTCCAGACGCGGTTCAGGACGCGCTGTTCCTTCGGTCCGTAGGGCGAGATGGTGAAGAGCTTCTTCAGCGTCTCGGCATCGGGATAGACCGCCGGGTTCTTGGCGACGGACTCATCCATCAGCGCCTGCGAGGCGAGGTTGCCATTCGCATACTGAACATAGTTGGAGGCCTTGGCGATGACTTCCGGCCTCATCAGATAATTGATGAAGGCGTGGGCTTCCTCGACATTCTTGGCATCCGCCGGGATGGCAAGGTTGTCGAACCACATATAGGTGCCTTCCTTCGGAATGACGTAGTTCACCTCGACGCCGTTCTTGGCTTCCTCGGCGCGGCTTTTCGCCTGCAGGATATCGCCCGACCAGCCGATGGTGATGCAGCTGTCGCCATTCGCCAGTTCATCGATATAGGCGGAGGAATTGAAGGTCTTCACATAGGGGCGGATCTTCATGTAGACGTCGCCGCCCGCCTCGAGATCGGCGGTTTCCTTGCTATCCGGATTCTTGCCGAGATAGTTCATGGCGATGGCGAAGGTCTCGTCCGACGCATCGAGAATATTGATGCCGCAGGATTTCAGCTTTTCGGCATTTTCCGGCTTGAAGAGAATATCCCAGCTGTCGACCGGAACATCGCCGAGCGCCGCCTTCACCTTGGCGACGTTGTAACCGATGCCGGTGGTGCCCCACATGTAGTTCACGGCATATTCGTTGCCAGGGTCGTATTTCGCCAGACGCTCGGAAACCTCGGGCCACATGTTCTTCAGATTCGGCAACTTGGACTTGTCGAGTTTCTGGAACACGCCGGCATTGATCTGGCGGGCGAGGAAGGGCCCGGTGGGCACCACGACATCATAACCGGAGCTGCCGGCCAGAAGCTTGGTTTCCACAAGCTCGTTGCTGTCGAAAACGTCATAGACGACCTTGATGCCGGTTTCCTTGGTGAAATCGGCAAGGATCGATTCGTCGATATAATCCGACCAGTTATAGACGTGGACGACCTTCTCCTGGGCCATTGCCGAGCCTGCTGCAACGAGCGCGGTGGTGAGAGCCAAGGTCAGGCGGAGAGAACGGTTTTTCATGATGTCTCCTGTTAACGCATCCTCACGATGGGAGCGTGATCCCCTTTTTTGGGAGAGACTAGAAAGGAAAACAAAAGGGAGCAAGCGGGAAATGTGCAGCACAGCATTTTCAACCAAATGTGTTCCGGCCACAAAAAAGCGAATGGAAACACCTACTGGAAGTCGAAAACACTGAGACCGGTAACCATTTCATCGAGCCCGAGCGGCCGCGTCAGCGGCGCTTCCGCCCGCGACAGACAGCCCTGCCTTTCGCACAGCCGGCACGAGGGGCCGACGGCGACAGGCGCAGCACCCGAAGCGGCGGGGCCATAGACGGTCTCCCCGGCCTGGGCGAGATCGCAGCCGAGAAGCACGGCCGTTCGCCGCACCCTTTCGCCGAAACCCGCCTGCGGACCTTCCAGCGTGCGCGACACCGTGAGGAACGCGTCGCCATCCGGCATCTCCACCGCCTCCACCAGCACCTGTCCCGGCTGGGCGAAAGCGGCATGGATGTTGAGACGCGGACAGAGGCCGCCAAAACGCGCCCTTGGAAAACCGCCGGCCCCTGCAAGGCGGAAACGGTTGCCGGCATTGTCGATCTCCATCAGGAAAAACGGGATCGCCGCGGCTGACGGCCGTTGCAGGCTGACAAGACGGTTGGCCGCCTGTTCGAAAGAGACGTTGAAACGCGAGCGCAAAACCTCGAGATCGTATTTCGCCCGCTGGGCGGCGCTGAGGAATGCGCCATAGGGCATCATCAACGCATGGGCGGCGTAACGCGCCAGTTCGAAACGGGCGATGCGCCTTGCCTCCTCCCCTTTCAGGCCAAGCCCTTCAAGCTCCGTGCCGATTTCTTCGCGAAGCGCCAGAAGACAGGTCTCCATCGCCATTTCCCGCAATTGGTCAGGCTGCGACAGGCGTTCGGATAAAAACAGCCGCATCGAATGGCGGTCATAACGCCGCCTGAGATTCGGCATGGCATGAACCGGGAGGGTGCGGACCACGATGCCGTGGTTTTTCTGAAGCCATGCACGAAGGCCGGAGGCGAGATCGTCGCCCGCCGACAGGTGTTTGTGGAGTTCTTCCGCCGCCGCGTCGATGGCATGGAAATAGGCCGGCCGATTTTCAAAGACGTGGCGCACCTCGTCGATCGGCAGGCGGGTGGAGGAGAGCGCCGTCTCGTGCCCCTCCCGCGCCAGAAGATCGGAGAGATCGGAAAGGCGCTGCGCCTGCTCCCTATAGGCCCGGTAAAGCTTGAGGACACCGCTTGCCGCATTGGGCGCGGCATCGGCAACCTCGATCAGCTCCTGCGGCGACGGCACTTCACCCGAAAGCAACGGATCGGCGAAGACCTCGCGCAGCTGCCCGGCGGAACCGGCGCTTTCGCCCTGCAGGTCGTCCAGATCGACCTTGTAGACGGAGGCAAGCTTCAAAAGCAGCTGCACCGTCAGCGGCCGCTGGTTGCGCTCGATGAGGTTGAGATAGGACGGCGAAATCGCCAGCGCCTCGGCCATGGCCGTCTGCGTCAACCCAAGACCATTGCGAATGCGGCGCACGCGCGGGCCTGCAAAAATCTTGTTTTCCGACACCGCCTCGCCTCCCGTGCCTGCGACTCATACAAATCTATTACAAATTCGCGGGATGCAGGACTTTTACAAAATTTACAATTTTACATCTCCACCCTGTCATGCACTCTACAGGATAACCTCTTTCAAGTCACTGTTTTTATGTTTGTTCTGGCACTCAAATCTCGAAAAATGTAAATGTAGTCACATCAAACGGCGCCATATGATGTTGAAGAGGGCCCGTTACGGAAACCGCATTTATCATGGGAGAGAGAAGTATGACGGATTTTTACAAACTTGTTCCGGGTGCTGCGCAGGGACGTTTCGATGGCATCGAGCGCACCTACACCGCCGCCGACGTGGAACGGCTGCGCGGCTCCGTCGAAATCCGCCATTCGCTGGCCGAGATGGGCGCGAACCGGCTGTGGAAGCTGATCAACGAGGAAAATTTCGTCAACGCGCTCGGCGCGCTCTCCGGCAACCAGGCCATGCAGATGGTTCGCGCCGGGCTGAAGGCGATCTATCTCTCCGGCTGGCAGGTTGCCGCGGATGCCAATACGGCGTCGGCCATGTATCCGGACCAGTCGCTTTATCCGGCCAATGCGGCACCGGAGCTTGCCAAGCGCATCAACCGCACCCTGCAGCGCGCCGACCAGATCGAGACGGCGGAAGGCAAGGGCCTTTCGGTCGACACCTGGTTCGCGCCGATCGTTGCCGATGCGGAGGCCGGTTTCGGCGGGCCGCTCAACGCCTTCGAGATCATGAAGGCCTTTATCGAGGCAGGTGCTGCGGGTGTTCATTATGAAGACCAGCTGGCATCGGAAAAGAAATGCGGCCATCTCGGCGGCAAGGTTCTGATCCCGACGGCGGCGCATATCCGCAACCTGACGGCGGCGCGGCTTGCGGCGGATGTCATGGGTGTACCGACGCTGGTTATCGCCCGCACGGATGCGGAGGCCGCGAAGCTTCTGACCTCCGACATCGACGAGCGCGACCGCCCCTTCGTGGATTACGATGCCGGCCGCACCGTCGAGGGTTTCTATCAGGTAAAGAACGGTCTTGAGCCCTGCATCGCCCGCGCCGTTGCCTATGCGCCCTATTGCGACCTGATCTGGTGCGAGACTTCCAAGCCGGATCTCGAGCAGGCGCGCAGGTTTGCGGAAGGCGTGCACAAGGTGCATCCGGGCAAGAAGCTCGCTTACAATTGCTCGCCGTCGTTCAACTGGAAAAAGAACCTCGACGACGCAACGATTGCCAAGTTCCAGCGGGAACTCGGCGCGATGGGCTACAAGTTCCAGTTCATCACGCTTGCCGGTTTCCACCAGCTGAATTTCGGCATGTTCGAACTGGCGCGCGGTTACAAGGATCGGCAGATGGCGGCCTATTCCGAGCTTCAGGAAGCGGAATTCGCAGCCGAGGCCAATGGTTACACCGCCACCAAGCATCAGCGCGAAGTCGGCACCGGCTATTTCGACGCCGTGTCTCTGGCAATCTCTGGCGGCACGTCGTCCACAACAGCCATGAAGGAATCCACCGAGCACGACCAGTTCCGCCCGGCGGCCGAATAAAATCGAGAAACTGCCCTTCCCGGTGACGGGAAGGGCTTGCAAACCGGATCAAGAACCCCAACCAATAATGAGAGGAGAAATGCCATGAATGCCCATAACCCCATCAAGACCCACGTCAAGGAACGCGCCGAGGAACAGTCCTCCGCCATGACGCAGGATCAGCAGGCCGCCATCCGCATGCTGGCCAATGATCTGCACCGCCTCAACCAGGCCGTCATGAAAGCGGTTGAGGCCGGCGTTTCCGTCGAGCTGGTCCGCTCGGCCCGCCACCATGGCGGCGGCGGCAACTGGGGGGATCTGCTTATCCCGGTCATCGTCGCGCAGGGGCGTGACGCCGCCTGAATCGAAAGACCGGAACATCATAATCGATGCTCCGGTCTTCAATGCAAACGTCCGAAGTGGCCGCCTCAGAAGCTCGCCGATACGGAAACGCCGATGCTTACATTGACGCCCATCGCCTCGACGTTACCCTGGAGTTGAGGCGCATAAGGAGCGAAGCAGGCAAGCTGCGTCAGGGGAATCGGGTTCAAAATGGCGGGAGATTCCCACGCCAGATGCATCGCCACACCCCCCACGAGCTTTTCCCAGCCTGCGATCTTGGTGCCTGCGGCTGCCGGCGCAATGGCCGTGACAGATTGTGAAAGAGCATCGGCAACGACTGCCGCGAGACCCTTGCTGACTGCTGCATAAAAGAGCTTTGCTGCTTCTTCCGGCGTTCCTGCTGCGGACATCGCATTTACATATGATGCTGAAACTATCATGGTGGCCTCAACCTAAAGGGGTTAAACTTACAGGAAGCAACCTATGGATATTTTGACGTACGCGCAACTATAAATTATTAAAAGTTATTTATGCAACTAAAAGTAATTTCACCTATGCGGGGCGGCTCTTACGCCCGGCATATAGATCGGAATGGCTCTTGATCAGACGGGTCATCCGATCCGCCACCGCCCTGATATCGCGGCGGTGGCGGTCGTCATTGTTCATGACGATCCATTGATTGTGGCGAAGACTCTCCAGCTCTTCGCCTTCCCGAGCGAGCCGCGCATCGGCATCGCCCACGAAACAGGGAAGCACCGCGACCCCCGCCCCGGCCAGCACCAGATCGAGAAGCGCCGTCGGCCGGTTCACTGTCACCACGATCTCGTTGGTGCGATTTTCATGCGGCCAGCGCAGATAGGCTGAAATGGCGTTTTCCTCCGCCACCGCCAGCCAGCGGTCGGCGACGGAAACGGCGGCGTTGCGCAGCCTGTAGGGCGCATAGGCCACTTCCCCCGTTCGGATGGCGGCAAGGTTCTTTTCCTGCGGCTCGAAAGCGCGGATGCCGATATCGTTTTCGCGATGGGCCAGAGACGCCCTCTGTTCGGCAATGAAAAGATCGATGCGGAAATCGTCGCGATCCGTGCAGATGGCCGAGAAATTTCCGGTCAGCAGCCAGGCGTTCCAGGTGCCGACGGCGATGCGCACGACAGACGAGGCCAACGACGCCTTCTGCCATCCCTCGATGTCCCTTGCCGCATTCTCCATCGCCTGAAGCCGGTCGAACAGCGTACGGCCATCCGCGGTCAGGGCGTATCCCGTCTGGCTGCGCTGGAACAGCGCCTTGCCGATACGCTCCTCCAGCTCGACCATTCGCCGCCCCACCGTCGCGGGGCTCAAGCCCGTCAGCGCCGCAGCGCCTGTCAGGCCGCCGCTGCGTGACACATCGAGGAAAAGCTGATAGGAATCCCAGGTGACGTTTTTCATGGGTGAAAAACGTAGCGCATTTTCTTGCGCAGATAAATCAAAAAACGGCGCGCATCATGGCCCTCCGCATTAGAAGGAGAGCGACATGCACGCGATTTTTGCAGCCCGCATTATCATCGAAAATCAGCAGCCGCGCACACGGCACGAAGCCATTCTGCAGGAAGAGAAATTTTATGCCGATATGGCGGAGGCATCTCGGCCGTGGCGGCTTTTCAGCGCGCTTATGAGCCGGATGAGGGCAAAGAACAGCAGATCAGTGAAAGAGAGCGATCAGGGCTGCCAGAGCACCGGCTGCGATGAGGCTCAGGCGAAAGGCCAGATGACGGCTCTCGTTGTCGGCGCGGGCGATGGCAATGGCGCGAGGGCGGCGATGTGCAGATCTGTTCATGCGCGGGTTCCTGACGAAAAACTCAACCGACCCATGCCCTGTTGAGGGCCTCCAGCAGGACATCATGTGCAGCGGGATCAGTGAGCGATCCGGCTTTGCTGGCATTTGGTCAGGATGACTCCACGCCCATTAACAAGGCATTAACGGGCGTGGTCTCACGCGAATTCACCCGCCGCCTGCCCGGACGCCCAGGCCCACTGGAAATTATAACCGCCGAGCCAGCCGGTCACATCGACACATTCGCCGATGAAATAGAGGCCGGGCACGGACTTCGCCGCCATGCTACGGGAATCGAGGCCGGTCGTGTCCACGCCGCCGAGCGTGACTTCCGCCGTGCGATAACCTTCCGAACCGGCGGGCTTGATCTGCCAGTCCTGCACCTCGCCCGCCAGCTTTGCCAAAGCCTTGTCGGACATATCCGCCAGATGGCCGGTGAGGCCGGATTGTTCGACGACGTGCTGGGCAAGCCGTTTCGGCAGGATTTCCGACAGAGCTGTCTGGGGCGACTGGCGGCCGTTCTTCTGTTTCGCCTGCTTCAGCAGCGCGGCTATATCGCGATGCGGCTCGAGCTTCAGGCGGACCACATCACCCTCGCGCCAGTAGGATGAGATTTGCAGGATGGAAGGACCGCTCAAACCGCGATGCGTGAAGAGCAGCGCTTCTTCAAACGAGGTTTTACCGTGATAGACCTCCGCCGGAACCGCGACACCGGCAAGCGGGCTCAGCTTTTCCAGCGAGGCGGGATCAAGCGTCAGCGGCACGAGGCCCGGACGAGTTTCGATGAGCTTGAGGCCGAACTGTTCGGCGATCTGGTAGGCAAAACCGGTCGCGCCCATTTTCGGGATGGACTTGCCGCCCGTCGCCACAATGAGGCTTTCCGCCTCAATGACGCCGACGGATGTCGTGGCGCGGAAACGAGCGCCATCATGGGTGACGGCCGAGACGGACGTTTCGAGCCGCAGCTTCGCATTCACGGCCTGCATTTCGCCAAGCAGCATGCGAATGATGTCCTTGGCGCTGTCATCGCAAAAGAGCTGGCCGAGCGTTTTTTCATGCCAGGCGATGCGGTGTTTTTCGACAAGGGCGATGAAATCGCGCGGCGTATAACGGGCGAGCGCGGATTTGGCGAAATGCGGGTTGGCGGAGAGATAATTCTTCGGCCCGGCATGAATATTGGTGAAGTTGCAGCGGCCGCCGCCGGAGATGCGAATCTTTTCGCCCGGCGCTTTCGCATGGTCGAGAATGACGACGGAGCGGCCGCGCTGGCCGGCGCGGATGGCGCACATCATGCCGGCAGCACCAGCCCCCAAAATCAGCACGTCACATTTCTCTGTCATCATTCCATCCGATCCGTTTCCTTTCCTCTTTTCGAAGTGCCGCCGCTTGTCAATGGCGCTTTCCCCCTCGCCAATTGCCAAACTACGGTTATGATGGCGCCAGTCGAAACACAGACCCGGTGATACATGCCCGCCAAGAAAACCATGCTCCGCCCGAAGAAACAGGCAACCATGGCAAAGACACCTCCCCTCGACCTTTCCTCCCCCCGTGGCGTTTCCTCCTGGCGTGAAGCCGCGCAATGGCTGCGGGCGCGCGGGATCGAAGACATAGAATGCATCACGCCCGACCTTGCCGGCGTTCCGCGCGGCAAGATGATGCCGACGGCGAAATTCACGGGCGACACCTCGCTTGCTTTGCCATCCGCGCTCTACCGCCATACGATCTCCGGCGAATATCCCGATGAGACCGCGAATTTCCGTTACGAGCCGCGCGACAGCGACCTGAAGCTGGTGCCCGATCTTTCCACCCTTTCCGTGGTGCCCTGGGAAACCGACCCGACCGCGCAGGTGATCTGCGACGTGGTGGATGCGGAAGGCAATTTCGTGCCCTACACGCCGCGTAACGTGCTGAAGAACGTGCTTTCGCTCTATACCGAAAAGGGCTGGAAGCCGGTCGTGGCGCCTGAAATCGAATTCTACCTCGTCGCCATGAATGACGACCCGGATTATCCGCTGCATCCGCCGAAGGGCCGCTCCGGCCGTTCCATCGTCGGCGGGCAAAGCTATTCCATCGCCGGCATCAACGAATTCGACGAGCTGATCGACGACATCTACCATTTCTCCGAAAAACAGGGCCTCGAGATCGATACGCTTATCCATGAGGAAGGTCCGGCGCAGCTTGAGATCAACCTGCGTCATGGCGACCCGATCGAGCTTGCCGACCAGGTGTTCCTGTTCAAGCGCACCATTCGCGAAGCGGCGCTGAAGCATGGCATCTACGCCACCTTCATGGCCAAGCCGATGCAGGGCCAGCCGGGTTCCGCCATGCACATCCATCAGTCGGTGGTGGAGATCGATAGCGGCCGCAATATCTTCTCCAATGCCGATGGCAGCCCTTCGAAAGAATTCTTCTCCTTCGTGGGCGGCATGCAGCGTTATGTTCCGAACGCTCTCGTCATGCTGGCGCCCTATGTGAATTCCTATCGCCGCCTGACGCCCGACATGGCCTGCCCGGTCAACAATGCCTGGGGTTACGACAACCGCACGACCGCCTTCCGCGTACCAATTTCCGGCCCGCAGGCGCGGCGTGTCGAAAACCGCCTGCCGAGTTCGGACGCCAATCCCTATCTCGCGCTTGCCGCCTCGCTCGGCTGCGGCTGGCTCGGCATCGTCAACAATATCGAACCGACCGAACCCACCGCCGATACGGCCAATGAAGGCTCCATCGAATTGCCGCGCGGTCTTCTGGAAGCCGTGGCGCTGCTGGAAGGCGAGGAGCAGTTCGACCGGGTGTTCGGCCATGAATTCGTGGGCCTCTATGCCGGTTTGAAACGCGGGGAGTTCGAGACCTTCATGCAGGTCATCAGCCCCTGGGAGCGGGAATTCCTGCTTCTCAACGTGTGAGGAACCTCGAGCATGACATGGCAAAGCCCGATTGCGCCGGGAATTTCCTGGTATCAGGCAACCGTTGGCGAGCGGCCGGACTATCCCGCTCTCGACGGGTCGAAAGAGGTGGACGTGGCCATCATCGGCGGCGGTTATACCGGCCTTCAGGCCGCCTGTAACCTCGCCGAAAACGGCGTCTCCGTCGCCCTCATCGAAGCGCATCGCTTCGGCGATGGCGCTTCCGGCCGCAATGGCGGGCAATTCGGCACCGGCCAGCGTTCCTTCCCCGACGAGATGGAAGAAGAGATCGGCTTCGAGCAATCCAAGCTGCTGTTCGACATTGCCGAGGACGCCAAAAACTACCTGCGCGGCTTCGCCGTCAGCCGCGGCATCGATATGGAATATCTTCCCGGGCAGCTCTATGTGGCGCACAAGGCCGCTTACGAGGACGACTATCGCCGCAGTGTCGATGCGATGAACAACCGTTATGGCTATCCGCATATTTCCTACATGGAACGTGCAGAAGCACGCAAACGTGTCGGCTCCACCCATTATTTCGGCGGCACGCGCGATACCGGCACCGGCCATATCCACCCGTTGAAGCTGCTGGTCGGGCTGGCGAAGGCTGCGAAAGCGGCGGGTGCTGGCATTTATGAAATGACGCCGGCGAAATCAATCCGCCAGACGGGCAGCAAGAGCATCATCGAAACGCCTTTCGGCACGATCACCGCGCCGCGGGTACTGATCGCCACCAACGCCTATATCGGCAATCTGGAACCGGTGACGGCCGCCCATATCATGCCGATCCGTTCCTTCATCGGTGCCACCGTGCCGCTGGATGCGTTTCCCGACATCATTCCCGACCGGGAAGCCGTGGCGGATTCTCGGTTCGTGGTGCGTTATTTCCGCAAGACAGCCGATAACCGGCTGCTGTTCGGCGGGCGCGAAGCCTATACGGCCGATACGCCGCGCGATATTTCCAGCCACATCCGCCGGCAGATCGCGGAAATCTATCCTGCGCTGAAAGATATAGAGATCAGCCATTCCTGGGGCGGTTCGGTCGGCATTACCCTGCCGCGCAAAGTCTTCGTGCGCGACGTCATGCCCGGCGTCACCTCCATCGGCGGTTATTCCGGCCATGGGGTGATGCTGTCGAACTATTGCGGCAAGCTCTATGCCGATCTCGTTCTCGGCAAAAAGGACATGCTGGCGCCCTTCGCGCAGCTGAAGGTGCCCTCTTTTCCCGGCGGGGCGTCGATGCGCGCGCCGCTGCTTTTCCTAGCGCTCTCCTGGTACGCGTTGCGAGACAGGTTTTAGGCCAATGTTTACAGACTGTTGCCGGCGGCGAACGAGTTGCCGGAAGCAAAATTCATAATTTCACATAACTGAGTCTGGCATTTTTAAATCGATTAGATTATTGATGCCCCAACCTTTGAAGATCGAGAGAATCGATATGAGCAGTCAGATCATTCCTGTTGAACCTTTTGATTGTGTCGTTTTCGGCGGCACGGGCGATCTTGCCGAGCGCAAGCTTCTGCCGGCCCTTTATCACCGGCAGGTCGAAGGCCAGTTCACGGAGCCGACCCGCATCATCGGTGCGTCGCGCTCGGTCATGACCCATGAGGAATATCGCAAATTCGCGCAGGACGCGCTGAAGGAGCACCTGAAGGCCGGCGAATATGACGACGCGCAGGTCGCCATCTTCCTGAACAGGCTTTTCTACGTGCCAGTCGATGCCAAGGGCAATAATGGCTGGGACGTGCTGAAGAAGCTGCTGGACGAGGGCAAGGAGCGCGTCCGCGCCTTCTATCTGGCCGTCGCGCCCGGCATTTTCGGCGATATTGCCGACAAGATCCGCGAGCACAAGCTCATCACCCGCTCGACCCGTATCGTCGTTGAAAAGCCGATCGGCCGCGATCTCGCTTCCGCACAGGAACTGAACGACACCATCGGCCACGTCTTCAAGGAAGAGCAGATTTTCCGTATCGACCACTATCTCGGCAAGGAGACGGTGCAGAACCTGATGGCGCTTCGTTTCGCCAACGCGCTGTACGAGCCGCTGTGGAATTCCGCCCATATCGACCACGTGCAGATTACCGTTGCCGAAGCGGTGGGCCTTGAAGGCCGCGCCGGTTATTACGACAAGGCCGGCGCGCTGCGCGACATGGTGCAGAACCATATTCTGCAGCTGCTTTGCCTTGTCGCCATGGAGCCACCTGCATCCATGAATGCGGAAGCCGTGCGTGACGAAAAGCTCAAGGTTCTGCGCTCGCTGAAGCCGATCGACACCAGCAATGTCGAAAAGCAGACGGTTCGCGGCCAGTATCGCGCCGGCGCTTCCGCCGGTGGCCCGGTCAAGGGCTATCTGGAAGAGCTGGAAGGCGGCGTTTCCAACACCGAAACCTTCGTCGCTATCAAGGCTGAAATCGCCAACTGGCGCTGGGCCGGCGTTCCCTTCTATATCCGAACGGGAAAACGCCTCGCGACCCGCGTTTCGGAAATCGTCGTCACCTTCAAGCAGATCCCGCATTCGATCTTCGACGATGCGGCCGGCAAGATCGAGGCCAACAAGCTGGTCATTCGCCTGCAGCCGGATGAAGGCGTCAAGCAGTCTCTGCTCATCAAGGACCCCGGCCCGGGCGGCATGCGCCTGCGTCAGGTCTCGCTGGACATGAGCTTCGCTGAAGCCTTCAACGTGCGCAGCCCCGATGCCTATGAGCGGCTGTTGATGGATACGATCCGCTCCAACCAGACGCTGTTCATGCGCCGCGACGAAGTGGAAGCGGCGTGGGATTGGGTCGATCCCATTCTCAAGAGCTGGGAAGATCTGGGACAGGGCGTGCAGGGTTATACCGCCGGCACCTGGGGTCCGAGCGGCTCGATCGCGCTGATCGAGCGCGACGGCCGCACCTGGCACGATGCCGATTGAGGGCCCGGCGATGAGCGAAACGATCCACGTCTTCGACACCGCCGCCGAACTGGCAACCGCTCTTTCGGCAGAGGTTGCCAAACGCCTTGATGCGGCAACGAAGGATCGCGGTGCGGCAAGCATTGCCGTCTCCGGCGGTTCGACGCCCAAGCTGTTCTTTCAGGCGCTTTCCAAACACGATCTCGACTGGCCCAATATCAGCGTGACGCTGGTGGACGAGCGTTTCGTGCCGCCGGAAAGCGACCGTTCGAACCACCGCCTCGTTGCCGAGAACCTTTTGCAGGACAAGGCGAAGTCGGCTTATTTCGTGCCGCTGTTCCAGCCGGCGGCCTCGCCGGAAGATGCGGCGACGCTTGCGACCGTCAAGACCGAGGCGATCTGCGATCCCTTCGATGTCGTCATTCTCGGCATGGGAACGGATGGCCACACGGCATCGTTCTTCCCCGGTGGAGACAATCTCTACGAAGCGCTGGACCTCGATGAACCGCGCGGCGTTTTGACCATGGCGGCGGAGAATGCCGGAGAGGAGCGGTTGACCTTCAACTTCTCCAGCCTGCACGATGCCGAGTTTCTGGTGCTGCATATCGAAGGTGCTGCCAAGAAGGCGACGCTGGAGAAGGCACAGTCGGGCGAGGATGAGGATGAAATGCCGATCCGCGCCGTGCTGAACCGGGCAGAAACGCCCGTGGATATATACTGGGCGCCATAAGCCAAACGCCACCGCCGCGATTGCGGCCCGGCGACAAAGCGCCCGAAGACATGAAGACTGAAACACGACAACCGGCCGTTCACCTCCCGGAACGCCGGTTGCCGACCAACGAACAGGATGAACGCCCATGTCCGCCGATTCCCGCATTCAGGCCATCACCGCCCGCATCGTCGAACGTTCCAAGCCCTACCGCGAGACCTATCTCGAGCGGCTGCGGCTGCAGGTCTCGAAGGGCGTTCACCGTTCCGTGCTTTCCTGCGGCAATCTCGCGCATGGATTTGCCGTCTGTTCCCCCGCCGACAAGGACATCCTTGCCGGCGACCGGATTCCCAATCTCGGCATCATCACCGCCTATAACGACATGCTGTCGGCGCACCAGCCTTACGAGACCTTCCCGGCTATCATCCGCGATGCAGCCAAGGAAGCTGGTGGCATAGCGCAGGTGGCAGGCGCGGTTCCCGCCATGTGCGATGGCGTGACGCAAGGCCAGCCGGGCATGGAGCTTTCGCTGTTTTCCCGCGACGCCATCGCCATGGCCGCCGGCATCGGCCTCTCCCACAACATGTTCGACGCCGCCGTCTATCTCGGCGTCTGCGACAAGATCGTGCCCGGCCTCGTCATCGCAGCCCTCGCCTTCGGCCATCTGCCCGCCGTCTTCGTTCCTGCCGGCCCGATGACATCCGGCCTGCCGAATGACGAGAAGTCGCGCGTGCGCCAGCTTTATGCCGAAGGCAAGGTCGGCCGCGCCGAGCTTCTGGAAGCGGAATCGAAATCCTATCACGGTCCCGGCACCTGCACCTTCTACGGCACCGCCAATTCCAACCAGATGCTGATGGAAATCATGGGTTTCCACATGCCCGGTTCCTCCTTCATCAACCCCGGCACACCGCTGCGCGATGCGCTGACGCGTGAAGCTGCAAAGCGGGCGCTGGCGATTACCGCGCAGGGCAATGAATTCACGCCGGCGGGCGAGATGATCGATGAAAGGTCTGTCGTCAACGGCGTCGTCGGCCTGCATGCGACGGGCGGTTCCACTAACCACACCATGCATCTGATCGCCATGGCGCGTGCCGCCGGCATCATCCTCACCTGGCAGGATATTTCCGATCTTTCCGACATCGTGCCGCTGCTCGCCCGCGTTTATCCCAACGGTCTTGCCGATGTGAACCACTTCCACGCCGCTGGCGGCATGGGTTTCCTCATCAAGCAGCTGCTGAAACAGGGCTTTGTGCATGACGATGTGCGCACCGTCTTCGGACAGGGCCTCGAGGCTTACACTGTGGATGCCATGCTTGACGAGAAGGGCGCGGTTGTACGCCAGCCCTCGCCCGAGCAGAGTCACGACCCGAAGGTGCTTTCCAGCATCGAGACCCCGTTCCAGCCGACCGGTGGCCTGAAGATGCTGACCGGCAATCTCGGCAAATCGGTCATCAAGATTTCCGCCGTCAAGCCGGAGCGCCACATCATCGAAGCGCCGGCTATCGTGTTCCACGACCAGCAGGAGCTTCAGGACGCGTTCAAGGACGGCAAGCTCAACCGCGACTTCATCGCCGTCGTCCGCTTCCAGGGACCGAAGGCCAATGGCATGCCGGAACTGCACCGCCTGACACCGCCGCTCGGCGTGCTGCAGGATCGCGGTTTCAAGGTGGCGCTGGTGACGGACGGGCGCATGTCCGGCGCTTCCGGCAAGGTGCCGGCCGCCATCCATGTCACGCCGGAAGCTTCCGACTGTGGCCCGATCTCGCTTATCCGCGATGGCGACATCATCCGTCTCGACGCCATTTCGGGAACGCTGGAAGTGCTCGTTTCCGCCGCCGAACTGGCGAAACGCGAACCAGCGCGCGCCGATCTTTCCGGTAATGAATGGGGCATGGGCCGCGAGCTTTTCGCCCCCTTCCGCCGCAATGCCGGTCCGGCCGATCAAGGCGCCAGCGTTCTGTTCCATTGATTTTTGATGGGCGAAGGCCGGGTGCGGCTTTCGCCTTTCAACCCCACTTTGCGGCATCGCCTGAGTGCACCCCTCATAGCCGAGAGCTGGCGCAGAAACCACTTTATTTCCCACGTCTTAAACGTCAGACTTGTCATGCGGCTGTGATGATCGCCCTTTAGGGCCTTCTCAGCCAGCCGCGGGACGGCGGTGCAGTTTCGGATGATGGGGCCTGATATGACGATTTTCTCGAGCAAACGCCGCGATGTGCTGAAGCTTATGGCGGGCACCGCGCTGTTGCCGCTGATGGTGGCGGCAAAGCCGGCTATGGCGCAGGACGTGGCGCTGCGTGCAATCGTCATCTCCGACCTGCATTCGGCCTATGAGCGTATCGGCCAGCTTCTCGCGGCCATCGAAACGCGCATCGCCGCCAACAAGGCGCCTCATATCATCTTGCTGAACGGCGACCTTTTCGAGATCGGCAATGCCGTGGCCGCACGTTCGGCCGGCGAAATCGAATGGACCTTCCTGGCGGCGCTCGCAAAGCTCGCCCCCACCGTCGTCAATATCGGCAATCATGAGTCCGATATCGACAACGACCTTGCCAATTTCGTCAGCCGCGCGCAGGCGCTCGGCATCACCGTGCTTTCCAACATCATCGACAAGCGCAGCGGCAAGCCCTATGCCGCCGCCAGCGCCGAAGTGAGCGTCGGCGGGCGGAAGGTCGCTCTGGCGGGTCTTGCCACCAATGCGATCAACACCTATCCGAAGGCCACGCGCGAAATGCTGGACATTCCACAGCCGGTCGAATGGGCGAAAGCCAATCTGCCTGAGATTGTCAAACCGGATGCGATCAACATCGTTCTCAGCCATGCCGGCGTTGTCGCCGACCGCGATATACTGCCGCTCCTGCCGGACGGCACCCTCTTGGTCGGCGGCCATGACCATCTGAACTTCGTGCACGAACAGGGCGCCACCCGTTATGTCCATACCGGTTCATGGTGCACCTCCATGACGGTGGCAACGATTGCGGCTCCCGGTAAGGCTGCTGCCATAGAGACCGTCATGATCGATCGCAGCGCTCCCGCCTCCCCGGCTCTCAAGACGCTGATCGAACAGACACTCGAAAAGCACCTGACCGCAGAAGAACGGGCAATCGTCGGCAAATCCGCGAAGGCAATGACCGTCGACGAAGCCGGCCGCCGTGTGGCGCAACTCATCGCCGCAAAAACCGGTGCGGATGTCGGCTTCATCGGCCATACTTCGTTTGGCGCCGGCCTGCCCGAGGGCGATATTCGCCGCTACGATTTTAACGCCTCGCTGCGGTTCGACGGCAAGCTGATGGTGGCGGAAGTCGATGGCGAGGCGCTCGCCCAAATCCTCAAGCGCTGCAATCAGGATGGCGACATTCCGCTCGCCGTACGCACCGGCGACTATCTCTACGCCATGCCGGAAAAGCCGGAAGTGAAAGAGCGCTACAAGCTGGTCTGCAACGACTGGTCCGCCACCAACCAGAAATCCTATTTCGGCCGCAGCGACCTTGCGTTCACCGAGGTGCCGGATGTGAAGCTCAAGCAGACGGTTCTAGGCGGGCTTTCTTAAGACCCGCGTCGATCATCCGATTTTCAGAAAGACCGGATATCGAGCTTCCGGTCTCTATGCGCCGGATGCGTGCTGAACACGAAAATGCGGTCCAGTTCCTTCTGCGTCAGCATGCGCAGGAAGCGGACGTGGATGGTGTTGTTGGCGTTGACGCGCAACATCACGCAGCCGATCTTGGTGATGCGGGCGTCGGGAATATCGAGATAGAACTGGTTCGGCAGGTTATATTTCGTCAACAGCGCCAGCACCGCTTCAGTCTGGGAGATGCGGATGACATCGCAGCGGCGCGCCGCCATGTGCATCACGGCCTTTTCGGTATATTCGATGCGCGCGGCGTTCATGGTATCTTCCATGCGAAACCGGCTTTCGCGGTCATACATGAAGGATTCTTCCTTGCTCAGGTAATGGTTCCTGATGACACCCGTACCGCTCTGCACGCCCAGACTCCCATGCTCGATCAATGGATTGAGACTAGGTCATAGTCTTTAACAATTCATATCAGCGCAGGCTTAAACAGACCGGAAGCGGGACATTTCCGACATTTTTCCACAGCGGTAAAAAGGTCAGCAAAAACCCCGGAACGAGGAGGTTCCGGGGGCACGGTTTCGGTATCGACGGCAATTAGCTGCGATAAGTCTTGCCCTCGGCGTCGAAGAGGTGGAGCTTTTCCTGCGGTGCCGCAAAACGCAGGGTTTCGCCCTTGCCGACGGAAACGATGCCCGGCACCTTGACGATGATCGGCTCCTGCCCCTTGGGCGCTTCGAGATAAAGCAAAGTCACTTCACCGAGCGCTTCGACGATCGCGACTTTTCCCTCGAAAAGATAATCGTCCCCGGTGACGATGCTCAGATCTTCCGGCCGGACACCGAAGCTCGCCGCCTTGCCCTTTTCGGTTGCGCGCGTCGGAACATAAACGGCGAGCGCCTTGCCGCCGGCAAGTTCCATTGAGGTCCGCTCACCCGTTCCGGTGATTTTTGCAGCGATGATGTTCATGGCCGGCGAGCCGATGAAGCGCGCCACGAAAAGATTGGCCGGCCTTTCGTAAAGTTCGAGCGGCGCACCCACCTGTTCCACACGACCGGCATTCAAAACGACGATACGGTCCGCCAGCGTCATCGCCTCCACCTGGTCGTGGGTGACGTAGATCATCGTGGTATCGGCCATCTGCTCGTTGAGCTTGGCGATTTCGATGCGGGTGGCGACACGCAGCGCCGCATCGAGGTTCGACAAGGGCTCATCGAACAGGAAGACCTTGGGATTGCGGCAGATGGCACGACCGATGGCGACACGCTGGCGCTGGCCGCCGGAGAGCGCCTTGGGCAGCCGCTCCAGATATTGCGTCAGTTGCAGGATTTCGGCAGCGGCGCGAACGCGGCGGTCGATCTCCTGCTTGTTCTCTTTCGCGATCTTCATGCCGAAGGCCATGTTGTCATAGACGGTCATATGCGGATAAAGCGCATAGGACTGGAACACCATGGCGATACCCCGCCGCGAGGGCGGGATTTCGTTGACGAGCTGGCCGTCAATATACATCTCGCCACCGGTGATTTCCTCCAGACCGGCGATCATGCGCAGCAGCGTCGATTTTCCGCATCCGGAGGGACCGACGAACACGATGAATTCGCCCTGTTCGATCTGAAGATCGATGCCGTGCAGGACCTTCACCTGCCCGTATGATTTGCGGATATCCTTGAGAACGAGACTTGTCATGGGTGTTCCTCCCTCATCTGTCAGGCGTAACGGGCGAAGAATGCGCCCCATGCCGGAAGTTCTACGCTTCTGCCTTCAAAACCGCCTGCAAAGCCGTGGCCTTCGAGAACCTCCCAGTTCCCTTCCGGCAGCGTCGCCTTTGCGGGTGTCGCGGACAGATTGAAGAGGCAAAGCACGGTTTCGTTGCCGAGCGTGCGGGTGTAGCTCAGCACATCCCCCTCAACCGGCTGGAATTCGATGCCGCCCTTGGCAAAAGCGGGGTGCTTTTTGCGGAAGGTCAGGAAGCGACGATAATGCTCAAGCACCGAAGCCTCATTGCCCTGCTGAGCGCTGACGGCGCGCTGCTTGTGCTCGGCCGGAATGGGCAGCCACGTCTTGTCGGCGGTCGAGAAGCCCGCCTGCGCATGGCCGGCGTCCCACACCATCGGCGTGCGGCAACCGTCGCGACCCTTGAATTCCGGCCAGAACTGGATGCCGTAGGGATCCTGCAAATCTTCGAAAGCGATGTCCGCTTCGGTGAGGCCGAGTTCTTCACCCTCATAGATGCAGACGGAACCGCGCTGTGTCATCAAGAGTGCCGAAAGTATCTTGGCGAAGGCGTCTTTATCTTCGACATGCTCACCCCAGCGGCTGACATGGCGCACGACATCGTGGTTGGAGAAAGCCCAGCAGGCCCAGCCTTCCGGTGCGGCCTTGGCAAAATCCGCCTGCACATCGGCCACGCGCTGTGGGGTGAGCGCATCGGGCGCCAGGAATTCGAAGGCGTAGCACATCTGCATCTTGTCATCGCCGGAGGTATATTCACCGACGATTTCGAGACCGCGCTGGCTGTCACCCACTTCGCCGACGGCGGCGATATCCGGGAACTCGTCCAGCACCGCGCGGAAGCGCTTCAGGAAGGCGATGTTTTCCGGGCGGTTCTTGTCGTAGAGATGCTCCTGGAAATTGTAAGGGTTGACCGCCGGAGCGGTCGAGGCGTTGCGGCGCTCCGGCGCCAGCGCCGGGTTGTCGCGCAGCTCAAGATCATGGAAATAGAAGTTGATGGTATCGAGGCGGAAACCATCGACGCCGCGCTTCAGCCAGAAGCGGGTGATGTTCAGCAGCTCTTCCTGCACTTCCGGATTATGCAGGTTGAGGTCCGGCTGCGAGGTCAGGAAGTTGTGCATGTAATATTGCATGCGGGTCGGATCCCACTGCCAGGCGGACCCGCCAAAGATCGACAGCCAGTTATTGGGCGGCGTGCCGTCCGGCTTACTGTCCGACCAGACATACCAGTTCGATTTCGGATTGCTGCGGCTGGCGCGGCTTTCCACGAACCACGGATGCTGGTCCGACGTGTGCGACATGACGAGGTCGATCATGACCCGGATACCGAGGCGATGGGCCTCCGCAATCAGCCCGTCGAAATCGGCAAGCGTGCCGAACATCGGATCGACATCGACATAATTCGAGACGTCGTAACCGAAATCCTTCATCGGCGAGGTGAAGAAGGGCGAAATCCAGATCGCATCGGCACCCAGATTGGCGATATGCCCCAGGCGGTCGGTGATGCCCTTGAGGTCGCCAATGCCGTCGCCATTGGAGTCCTGATAGGAGCGGGGATAGATCTGATAGATAACAGCGCCGCGCCACCAGTCCTTGTTGGGCGTCAAAGCGGAAGTCACCGAAGCGGTCATGGAAGTGTCCTGTCTGGTATGGGCGTTCATGGAATAATCAGCCTCCCTTGACGGAGCCTGCGAGCAGGCCACGCACGAGATAACGTTGAAGGGCGAAGAAAACGCAGAGCGGCACAACGATGGTGACGAAGGCCGAGGCGGTGAGGATTTCCCAATTGCCGCCGCGCGAACCGAGCAGCGCATTGAGCGCACCCGTCAGCACCAGCTCGTCCTTCTGCGTGCCAAGGAAGACCATGGCGACAAGCAGGTCGTTCCAGGTCCACAGGAACTGGAAGATGGCGAAGGAGGCGAGCGCCGGAAAAGACAGCGGCAGGATGATCTTGACGAAGATTTCAAAATCGCTCGCGCCATCCACACGGGCGCTTTCGATGATCTCCTTCGGCAGGCCGGAAATATAATTGCGTAGCAGATAGATGGCGAGCGGCAGGCCGAAGGCGGTGTGCGCCAGCCAGATGCCGGCATAGGTCTTGGACGGCACGCCGAAGATGGTGCCGATTTCATTATAGAGCCTGAGAAGCGGGATCAGCGACATCTGCAGCGGCACGACGATCAGGCCCACCACCATGGCAATCAGCAGATTGCGGCCGGAAAAGCTCATCCATGACAGCGTATAGGCGGCGAAGGCGGCAATGAGGATGGGGATGACGGTTGCCGGCACGGCGACGGTCAGCGAGTTGACGAAGGACTGGCCGATGCCTTCCGAGGTCAGGACCGTGCGATAGTTGTCGAGCGTGAAGACGGGCGGCGTCGCGACGGAGATATAGACGCGCTTGCCGCGAGAGCCTTCAAAGCTCGCGGCCTTGCTGTATTCATAGGTGCCGTCCGTATTGACGAGCAATGTTTCGCCGTCACCGATATCGGCCGCCTCGCCGGCTTTGAATGCCGTGGGCTCCTGTACGCGAACGCCGAAGGCCGCAACCTTGCCGCCCTGTCCGCTTTCGAAAACATTGCCGGATATGACATAGCGGTTACCTTCCTGCTTCTGCACCGAAGCATCGGCGAGGCGAACTGCCGAGGTCTGTTCGGAACTGGAGAAGGCCGTCCACCAGCCGGAGACGGTGATCTGGTCCTTGTCGCGCAGCGAGCTGACGAGAATGCCGAGCGTTGGCAGGAGCCAGAGCAGCACGACGACCAAAACGCTGGCATGGACGATGAGGCGCGGCAGGCCGATGCGGCGAAGGCGTTTGAAAATATTCATCTCAGCGGCCCTCCATCTCACGGTTCGCCTGGCGGATGTTCCAGACCATGATGGGGGTGACGGCCGCCATGATGATGAGCGCGATGACCGCACTTCGGCCGCTGTCGCCACCGCCGCGGAACATCCAGTCGAACATGAGATTGGCGAGAACCATGGTGTTCCATTGCCCGTTGGTCATGGTCAGTACGATATCGAAGACCTTGAGCACGAGAATGGTGATCGTCGTCCAGACGACGGCGATGGTGCCCCAGATCTGCGGAACCATGATCTTCCAGAAGATCTGCCAGCCATTGGCCCCGTCGATGACGGCCGCCTCGATGGTTTCTTCCGGAATGCCGCGCAGCGCCGCTGACAGGATGACCATGGCAAAACCGGTCTGGATCCAGATGAGGATGATCATCAGGAAGAAATTGTTCCAGAAGGGCATGGAAATCCAGACCTCGGGATTGCCGCCGAAAAACTCGACGATGGCGTTCAAGAGGCCGATCTGCACCTGCCCTTCGGCACGGTATTCATAGATGAACTTCCAGATGACGGAGGCGCCGACGAAGGAGATCGCCATCGGCATGAAGACGATGGATTTGGCGATGTTGCCCCACCAGATGCGATCGGTCATGACGGCGATGACGAGGCCGAAGAAGGTGCAGGCGGCCGGCACGACGGCGAGCCAGAGGATATTGTTGAAGATTGACTGCCGGAAACCGGCATCGAAAAACGCCCAGCGATAATTGGCAAGACCGACGAATTCGCTGCCGGTCCGGTCATAGAAAGACAGGATCAGCGTCGCGATGACAGGGTAAACCAGATAGACCAGCAGGAGGATCAAAGCCGGACCGATGAACAGCCAGGGCCGGACGGCGGCGCGGCGATTGAGGTTGCGGGATGCCTGCAATACGTCTCCGGAGCGGACCGGAAAGATCGCCTGAAGCACCTTGTCGGATAGCCAGTAATAGGCAGCACAGGCAAAGACCCCCGCCACCATCACGCCGATGGCCGAAACGAGTTGTTGAGCCATGTTCCCTCCCTTGATCCTCTCCGCGCCGCGCTGATTTATGCGGTCGTCGGGGCAGCGCCGTTGGTAAGGGCCCGGCAGTAAACCGCCGGGCCCGATCCGATATCTTTACTTCAGGCCGTCCCAGGCCTTCTGGATATCGCTGGCGACCTGATCGGCGGACTTTCCGCCGACGAAATCGATCATGCCGGTCCAGAATGCGCCGGCGCCGATCTTGCCGGGCATGAGGTCGGAACCGTCGAAGCCGAAGCTTGTCGCGGTCGTCAGGATTTCACCCTGTCGCTTCATCTGCTCATTGGCATAGGTATCGACATTCACGCCCTTATAGGGTGTCAGGAAGCTGGACTGCGCCATCCAGACCTCATGGGCGATCGGGGTTTGCAGGAATTCGACGAAAGCCTTGGCGGCAGGCGCTTCCTTGGTGATGGTGACCAGCGTGCCTGCGCCGAGAACCGGCTTGCCGAGGTCAGGCTTGGACGCGTAAGTCGGCATGTAGAAGAAATCCGCATCCGTTCCGACCTTGGTGCCCTCAGGGAAGAAGGACGGAATGAACGACGCCTGATGGTGCAGGTAGCACTTCGGCGGAATGTCGAAGAGGCCCTTGGGGCTGTCGCGGAAGTCGGTGGAGGCCACGGCCGCGACGCCGCCGCTGACATATTTTTCGTTCTTGGCGAATTTGCCGAATTCGTTGATCGCCTCGACCACGGCCGGATCGGTGAACTTGACCTCGTTGGTCGTCCATTTCTGGTAGACGTCGAGCGGCTGCGTGCGCAGCATCAGGTCTTCCACCCAGTCGGTTGCCGGCCAGCCGGTGGCGCCGCCGGAGCCGAGACCGATGCACCAGGGCGTGCCGCCATCGGCAACGATCTGGTCCGTCAGCTTGAACAGGTCTTCCATGCTCTCGGGCACCTTGTAGCCCGCTTCTTCGAAGTTCTCAGGCACGTACCAGACGAGCGACTTCACATCCGCCTTGAAGGGGAAGGCGAAATAGGCCTTGTTGCCGTCCTTGCCCTTGTAGCTGCCGAGATCGACCCAGGACTGGCCCGCGCCGTAATTTTCCTTGACCCAGTCGGCGGTCTTGTCGCCGAGCGGCACGAGGAAGCCCTTGGCGGCCAGATCGGCCAGAAGGCCGGGCTGCGGCAAAATGGCGATATTGGGCGGCGAACCTGCCTGCGTATCGATGACGATCTGTTGCTCGTAGTTTTCCGACGAGGAATAACGGACATTCACGCCGGTCGCGTCAGCGAAATAGGCGAGCACCGACTGAAACAGAGCCTCGTCCTCACCACGCCAGGGGCCGAAAATCGTCAGTGTTTGGCCTTTCAGATCGGCATGGGCCGCCTTGAAGTCCTCGTAGCTTTTCCAGTTGAACTTGGCGTCGCCGCCGGGTGCAAACTTCAGGTCGGCGGCAAAGGCCGCACCGGACAGCAAAGCCATGACGGCGGCCGTCGCCAAAAGAGTCTTCTGCATGTGATTTACCTCCCATCACATAAAAGGCTCAAAGCGTCCTCTCCAATCAAAGCGCTTTGGCTGCCTATTCATCTCATTGTCATCAAGACGGAGTCAAGAGGCTCTTTCTGCGGAAACGTTGCAGCGTCTTATGAATAGTCATATTTAATTCGGAAGGCGGCTATCCTTTTCGATTGAGAAATACGGTGGAGACTGGTAAAAATCTAAAGCGCTTTGGGAATTGAGGAGAGGCTTTGCCGTATTCTCGGGCGCGCGCATGGAGGAAATAAGAGACATGAACCTGAAACAGTTGTCGCAACTGCTGGGCATTTCGCAGACGACCATCAGCAGGGCGCTCAACGGCTATCCGGAAGTCAGCGCCGAAACGCGCCGCCGCGTCATGGAAGCTGCCGAAAAGACGGGCTATCGCCCTAATGCCGCGGCACAGCGACTGGCGACGGGCAAGGTCGGCTCCATCGGGCTTGTCATGCCGATTGGCGAGCATCACCGTTCCGACGTGCATTTCGGCGAATTCCTGAGCGGTCTCGGTGAGGAAGCATCGCGCAGCGGCTTTCATCTCGTTATCATGCCGACAGAGCCTGAAAAGGAACGCGAAGCCCTGCGGGGGCTCGCCGCAAGCGGCAGCGTCGATGGCATCTATCTCGCCTATATGAAGAAGAACGACCCGCGCATCGCCATGATGCAGTCGCTCTCCCTGCCCTTCCTCGTGCATGGCCGCTCCGTCGGCGTGGAAGAGGATTATCCCTATCTCGACGTGGATAATGAGGGCGCGTTCCGCGATGCGACCCAGCTTCTCCTCCAGCTTGGCCATACGCGCATCGGGCTGCTGAATGGCCCGGAAGGCTATGACTTCACCTATCGGCGCTGTCTCGGGGTGGAAAAGGCGCTTTCGGCAAATGGCCTGACATTGCATGCGAACAACAAGAGACACAGCAGCATGACCGATGAGGAAGGTTATCTCGGCATGGAAGCGTTGCTGTCACGCCCGGAAAAACCGACCGCCATTCTCTGCGCCAGTACCGCGCTTGCGCTCGGCGCGATCCGTTCGCTCAACCAGCGCGGCTTGAAACCCGGCAAGGACATTTCGCTGATCGCCCATGACGACGTGCTGCCGCTTTTGAAGCCCGATAATTTCTCCGTGCCGCTCACCACCACCCGCTCGTCACTCCGGGCGGCGGGGGTGCGCGTGGGCCAGCGCCTTATCAACCGGATCAAGCTGAACCAGACCGAACCGCATCAGGAACTCTGGAAGGCGGAACTTGTGGTGCGCGCCTCAACGGGGCCGGCTCCGAAAACGTAGAGGCTGGCCTCCATGCCCCGGCCGTCATACCGGCCTTGAGGGGCAGCGCGCAAAAATTCCTGTGCCGTGAAGATCGGTTGAACGCCGCAGGCTTAAAACTTCGGCGCGGTCAGACCCAGCGCTCGATGGGCGGCGATGACGGTGTTGGCCATCAGCATGGCGATCGTCATCGGGCCGACGCCGCCGGGAACCGGCGTGATGGCGGCGGCAACGGCGCTTGCCTCGTCATAGGCGACATCGCCAACCAGCTTGGACTTGCCTTCGCCCTTTTCCGGCGCGGGGATGCGGTTGATGCCGACATCGATGACGGTCGCGCCGGATTTTACCCAGTCGCCCTTCACCATCGCCGCGCGGCCGACCGCCGCGACGAGAATATCCGCCGTCTTGCAGATGCCGGCCAGATCCTTGGTGCGTGAATGCGCCATGGTCACCGTGGCATTGGCATTCAGCAGAAGCTGGCCCATGGGCTTGCCGAACAGGTTCGAGCGGCCGATGACCACGGCGTTGAAGCCGGAAAGATCTTCGCCATGAATGCCGCGTACCAGAAGCATGGCGCCGGCGGGCGTGCAGGAGATGAGACCGGTGGCGAGATCGCCGGTCGCGAGCTTACCGGCGTTGAGTACGCTCAAGCCATCCACATCCTTTTCGGGCAGGATCGACTGGATGATCTCATCGGAATTGAAGTGTTTCGGCAGGGGAAGCTGCACCAGAATGCCGTGAATGGAAGCGTCGGCGTTCAGTTCGCCGACCAGCTTGAGGAGTGCGGCCTGCGTGGTTTCCTCCGGCAGCGTGTGCTGGATGGAGTTGAAACCGCATTGCTTGGCCATCTTGCTCTTGGAGTTCACGTAGGCATGGCTGGCCGGATCGTTTCCGACAATGACAACCGCGAGACCGGGCTTTACGCCCTTTTCCGCCTCAAGCGCTTCTGCCGATTTGCGGACCGCCTCCGTTACCGAAGCCGCCTTCGCCTTCCCGTCAATCACAACTGCCATGCGTCCTGCTCCTGCTGGGTTACGTAGGCTCCGTATGGTGCCCCCTTCGCAGGAATGCAAGCGAAAATGCGGCGTTTTCAGGCTGTTTTGCGGTAGTCTTCGCGGCGATCGGCGTAATCGGCAAGACGCTCTCTCAGGAACGCCAGTTCGCGTCGCAATTCCATCAGTTCCTCGGCTTCGGCCTGGGCATGGTCGAAGTCTCCGGCCAAGGCTTCGGCCAGAAGCGGCGGAAGTCCGGAAGAGGCCGGATCAGCACTCCTGACCGTGCGGTTGCCCATCAAGACCTGCCGCACGCGCTCGTCCAGCGGCATGTCGTCGTCGTCATTGACGGCCTCGCCGTAATAATCGGCAAAGCCGTCTTTCTCCGGCTCGATGTTGTCCACTGTGGCAAGATCCTGCAGATCATCGAACACAGCCGGTTCGATCGGTTCGAACTCGGAAATCTGCAGAGAGTCGACCGGCGGCTCGACGGAGGATGGAAGTTGCGCGCCCTCTTCGATGAGCAATGCGCCCTCCTCTTCCTCGTCATGGCGACGGTAGCTCAGGAGATAAAGACTGCCCAGCAGGCCGATCAAGGCGCCGCCGCCAGCCAGCATGGCGGCCTGCGTCAGATCGCGGGTCAACTCGCCGGGTGCCGCCTTCTTCGCCAAACGGGTTTCGACCGCGGGCGTGGCGGATGCGGAGAGGTCGCGGCGTTCGCTTGCCTCCAGATAGACATTTCGCGCCGTTTCCAGTTCACCCTGCAATCTGGAAAATTCGCCGGGGGCGACACCGAGTTCGTTCAGGCGGTCGAGATACTTCTTTTGTTCGCCATTGGCGGTCGCGATCTCCTGAGAGATGCGCTTTTCATCCGCCCGCAGGCCTTCCAGCAATTGCCGCAATGCGGGGGCGGCAAGCGCCTGTGCGGCATCCACCGCATTCTGGGCGGCGATGCGGCGGGGATGTTTCGGGCCGTAATCGACCGAAACCGCAGCAAGCGCCATGCTGGCGGTCGAATGCTTCTGCCTGATATCCTCAAGCGCCGAAAAACCCACGCCGGCCGGCAGAGGCTTCGCAAAGATATCATTCGGCTTCAGCGCCGAAGCCGCCGTCAGATCGGCCTGAATGGCCAATTGCTGCCGGGTGGTTCGCGCCAGATTGTCGCTTACGTCGCGCAGCTGCTGTTCGAGTTGCTGCGCCTCGGCCATCACGGTGTCACCGTGGCGCATCTGGAAACCGTTCAGCGCGGCTTCCGCTTCATCGAGCCTTGTCCGCGCCCTCTCCGTCTCGCGCATGGCGGGCGTCATGGTGCCGGCCTTGCCATCGGCGATCACGCGCATCGAGAGGTAATCGGTCAGCCGCATGGCGGTTTCCGGCGTTGCGGCCTTGCCGGTCACGATCAGCGTATTTTCATCCGGGGTCAGTTCCAGCCGGATCGCTTCGCCCACCGCACCGTTCAGCGCCTCACGCTCGGATAACGGACGCGCATCCGCGCCAGTCAGAAGGTCGAAAAGCAGGCCAAGCTCGCCCTGATTGCGAACGCCGACCATATCGGCGGACTTCAGCTTGAGATCGGCGGTTATGCGGTCGAGCCCGGAGGGTGAAAGCAGGGTACGACGCGCCATCGCCAGAAAGCGGGCAGCATCGGGGGCATCGTAAGCGGTCTGGGAGACCTCGATCCGGGCCTGCGAAACATAACCGCGAAAGCCCGAATCGACGAGCAGAAGCGGAAGGGCAGCCCCGGCAACGGTGGCGGCGGCGATGCAGCCGGACGTCAACAGCCGCCGACAATGTCTGCGCCATTGCGATACGGGCGCAGCGACATCATCCTCGTCAGGGCGGATCGCCATCATGTCCGGATTGTCATCAACCATCTGAAGCCGTCTGCCGCCCTCGGTGCCGCCCGCAACGGGCGACTGTCAAAACCTTACGAGAGGTTAAAGGATCGTGGCAAACAAATGGTTAACGCAACGCCTGCGAGAACGGCCTCAGCTCTTGCCGAGCGCGATGTGCCAGGGTTCGGCGCAAAGGCTGTAGAGCCAGCTCATGTGAAGCTTGCGGAAAATTTCCGGCATGCCGGCCACTTCCAAAGACAGGACCTTGAACAGCGGGCCAACCGCGATGGTGACCCGCGCATTCTCGCGGCTGACGGTGCGGTGCAGCCATGTCTCCTGGTTTTCCTTCAACATTCCCGCCAGCAGAACATCCACCTTAACGCCCGATGCATCGCGGTTCAGCATGACGAAATCGTGCCAGGGCGCGTGCGCCCGCAACCTGGCGAGAACCTCGCCGATCTGCGCCGCATCATCTCCCGCCACACCGATCCGCTTCGGCACCGCCATATAGGTCAGAAGCGCCATGGTGAAGGCGACGCCGTCGATGGGCGCAGGCAAAGGCTCGCCATTCTCGTTGCGCGCGGCGACCCTCATTGCCTTGCCCTGCGGCAGAAGCAGGCAGCTTTCCAGAATCTCCCGGTAGGCATTGTCCTTGAGCGAAAGCTTGGCTTTTTCGAGAGTAAGAAAGGACAGCATCGTGTGCCCTTCACAGGCTGAAGCCCTGCCACTGACCAATTCCAGCGCCCCATTCCAATCGAGATCACAGACGCGCAGTCCGTGGATATTCCGTTGCGATTCCGGCCGCGCGAAACCTGACGCGAAACTCATTGCCAACCCCCAAATGCCAAACCCATCGCCACCGATCCGACACATGGCCTGCGGGATGGCGGTTCATGGGTTTGTTATACAGGTGCAGGTTGAATTTAGCTTGAAAGCAATCTCTAGAATGCCTGGGGATGCGGCAAGAGACAATTAACCAGAAGGATGCCGCAATTCCCTATCCCGCCGACGCCCTCGCCTCCTGGTCGTCAGTGGCTTGGCGCCGCTTCTTTCCCGGCTTCGGCCTTCTCGCCCTCGACGAGCTTGACCGAACGGGGCGTGCCATTGCCGTTCTGCTCGCGGATGTCGGCTTTCGACAGATAATCGAGCTGTTCGATCAGCACATCCTCGACCACCTCGTCATCGAGCCTCTTGTTCAGCCCCTCGCGGATGCGCTGCTTGAAGGCTTCGGGATCGAAGGTGGAAATATTGGCGATATTGACCATGGAAGAACCCGCAAGCAGCGTGAACAGTTCATCGGTCATCAGCTGCGTTGCCGGCAGCTCGATCTTCGCCATCTTGGTCTTGTCGACGCGCAGCGAAATACGGCTGAGGAAATAGCCGTTCACACCGCCATCATTGATGACGGGGATAGTGATGCTTTCGCCCTTGACCAGTTGCAGATTGGCCTTTTTCGCCCCCGCCTCATCCGGCGCGGGCGCCGTCGCCAACTGGACGGAGAAATACACCGCGCCGAGCGTGACGGCGCAAACCCAGACGCCAGTGAGAAGAAGCTTCAACATCAGGAGGCTGCGCCGTACATGAACTGTTCCTGCGAATAGGTGCCGTCCGTATCGGCTTCCTGGATGGCGTTCTTCAAGAGGTCCGCGACCGCGCGAACCGCATTCAGATGCGCCTCGACGCGGCTGGCATTGGTGGCGAGCTTGGACTTGATGCCCTTGACCTGCTCCATGTAACCGGCGGCGATTTCCTCGCGCGGCGTATCGCGGAACAGCATCGTCAGCTCATAGAGGCAACGGCTCTTGTGGGCGTTGGAGACCTTGAAGTCGAACTTGGGGTCCTTACCGATATTGTCGTTCTCGTTGTCGATGATCATCTCAAGGCGGCCGAGAACGGATTGGATACGGTGGTCGTTCGACATAAGGTCCATGCTTGTCTCCTCGTTAACGTTTTTCATTCTCAAGCCTCGTCCGTTTTCTCATTGGAAACGCCGAGAACCTGCCGCTCGAACTCCGCCACCATCCGAATTGCAGCATTATTGTCTTTTTCATTCATCGATACGTCGGTAATGCCTTTGCTTTCAGCCTTCCGAAGCGCATCCTTGTAAGCCTGCTCCGCGATGCCGACGCCGCCATTTCTGGAAATCGTGTCGGCAAACTGTTCGGCCATCATGCTCTTCCAGATCTCGCCGGCATTGCCCTTGCCGTAAACTTCCTCGCTGTCTTTCGGCAGCATGTTGGCCACGAAGGTCTGGAGAACCGAGGCTTCATATTTGCGGTATGTTTCCGGGATTTCGGTGCGGGCCGCGCGAATATTGGTGTCGCCGAGTCCAGCCTTCGAGGAGGCGCCATCCAGCATCTCGACCGCGGCGCCAAAGCCCTTGCCGGCATCGGCAAGGCTGGTTGCGGCAAAAGCCGCCTTGTTCGCCTTGAGTTTTTCCTGGGCGACCTGAACTTCCTGTGGGTCCGCAGCGCGAACCACATCCATCACCAGATCACTTATCACCGATATCGCCACGTCCAGATCTCCCGAGCTGACGAATGGACGGTACAGAAAACCGGCGCATCCGCTCAATCAAGAAACATCGCCGGAGACGTCCTCAAAAACGCCCGCGATGCAACAATGGGACAGATTATGGATCGCCAACCTTGCTGGAGGCTGGTGTGTGGGAAACATTCGTAATTTCTAACAAATCATAGATTGCATTATCGTCGGCCTCGCGGTCCTCAAGATCGCGCGCAAGGTGCATCCTGTCCTCGAGCCGGTCAGCCTTGGTCTTTTCCTTCAGGACCTTGTTTTCCTGAAATTGCTGAACGCCTTCAAGCTGGCGGTCCTGGACGACGAGACGGCCGTAGCGGTCCGAATAGTGCCTGGAGAATGTCTGGTGCACCGGTTCCATGGAACTCATGGCCTCCAGCACGTTCTCCATGGATTGCGCAACTTCCGCCCGTGTGCGGGTGGTATCGGCCAGTTCCACCTCGGCCATTTTTTCCATGTGCCGCTGGACGGTTACCAGACGCTTGAGTTTGGCCGAGCGCTTGTCCGAAGCCATCGCATTTCCCCCGATCAAAAGCCGATGAAGACCGGCCCGAAACCATCCACGAATTGGCGGATGAGGGCTGCAACCGACAAATAGAGCATGAAAAGACCACCCGCGAGAACGAAGGGCGTCGAGATAAAGAAGACCGGAATCTGCGGCGCGAGCTTGTTGATGAGGCCTACCGCGACGTTGAACATCAGGCCGTAAATCACGAAGGGGCTGGCAAGCCGCAGCATGATCGAAAAGGAGGCCCTGAGCGTGTCGGTCAGCGTAATCAGCATCTTCTGGCCGCTGATAAGCGCACCGACCGGCGTGGCGGTGTAGGAATCCACCAGCGCCTTGAGGACGATATGGTGGAAATCGAATATGAACAGAACCAGCAGACCGCCGAAGGTGATGAAGTTGGATATCTGGTTTTCCTGCACGTCTTCGATGACATCGGCACCGCCCGGCGCACTGAGACCGATGGAAGCCCCGATGAGCGCGCCGGTGAACTGGAAACCGAGCGTGTAGAACCGCGCGATCAGGCCATACATCGAACCGATGACGACCTCGGTAAAGATGAGGCCGACGACCGTGCCCTGGCTTGCGCCGGAAACTTTCGGATAGATCGTGTCCCACAGCACGGGCAGAAGCGCCATGGACACCGCGACGCACAGAAGCATACGAATCTGCGGCGAAATGCGCGAGCTTGAAAAGCCCGGCATGGTCATGAAGCATGCGCCGATACGGCAGATGGCAAGGAACAATGCAATGATTGTCCCCTGCGGGTCGGTTATCATGAAATGGCGCCCAGAATCTTGATCTCGAGACCCTTGGCCAGTTCCACATGCGAAAGAACCGGCAGGGTCGCAAAGAGTCGCTCGATAATCATGCGCACATAGGACCGCGTTTCCGGCGAGGTTACAAGGACAAAGGGCAGGCCGCGATCCATGAATTCACGGATAACTTTCGAAGCCTGCTCCGAAAACTCCTCGAGATGGCGGGGATCGATGTCGAATTCGACGATTTCGCCCTTCTGGTCGCGCTTCAGCGCCTGATGGAAGACCATGTCCCACTTGTTGCCGAGGCGCAGGACGCGCAACACGCCATTGTCGGCCAGATCGCCGCAGAGCTGCTGCGACATGCGCACCCGCACATGTTCGACGATCTGTTCCGTCTTGCGCACATGCGGCGCAAGTTCGGCGACCGCTTCGAGAATGAGGTGCAGGTTGCGGATCGATACGCGTTCGGCGAGCAGCAGTTTCAGCACCGCCTGCAGGCCGGAATAGGACATGTGCGACGAGCAAATCTCGTCGGCCAGCTTCTTGTATTCGGGATCGAGCCTGTCGATGAGGATTTTAACGTCCTTGTAGGACAGGAGCTGCGGCAGGTTGTTGCGGATGACTTCGCTCAGATGCGTCAACACCACGGAGACGTTGTCGATCGGATGGAAGCCTTCGCGCTTCAGATCCTCGGTGAAGGTTTCGAGAATCGAGACGGCGGGCATACCGAAAGCGGGTTCGCGGATTTCGTCGCCCGGAATGCTCGGCTTGCGCCCTGCACCCGTCACGACAAGAACATCACCGACACGCAGGTTGCTGGATGCGATGGTCGTGCCGTGGACGCGGATCTGATAGGCTTTTTCCGGGATCATGATGTCGTCGGAAACCTTGATCTCCGGCACAACGAAACCGTATTGGGTCGCGAATTTCTTGCGCATCTTGCCGACGCGGAAGGCCAGTTCCTGATGCGCCCCGAGAAGGCGGGTGGAAACCTGCTTGCCGAGCGCCAGTTCGATCTCGGCCGTCTTCAGCACCTGCTTGACCGAATCCTTTTCCGCCTCGGTGGTCTGGAGAACCTTGTTCTCCTCTTCCTGACGCCGCAGCGCGCTTTCGGCCTCCGCCTGGCGCGGAATATACCAGCTGCCGAAGGCCATGATGCCGCCGAGGAAGATGAAGGGCAGGAAGGGAAGGCCCGGAATGATGGCGAGCAGTCCCATCAGCATGGCCGAGACCATCAGCGCGCGCGGATAGCCGCTCAGCTGATTGACGACCGCCTGGTCCGTCGAGCCGGCGGTGCCGCCGCGCGAGACCAGAAGGCCGGCTGCCAGCGATACGATCAGGGCCGGGATCTGCGAGACGATACCGTCACCGACCGAAAGCTTGACGAAAACGTCGGCCGCCTCGCCGATGGGCATGCCGTGGCGGAAATAACCGATGATGATGCCGCCGAAAATATTGATCGCCGTAATGATGAGACCGGCAATGGCATCGCCGCGCACGAATTTCGAGGCACCGTCCATCGAGCCGAAGAAGGAGCTTTCCTCTTCCAGCTCGCGGCGGCGGCGCTGCGCTTCCTTTTCGTCGATGATGCCGGCGGACAAATCCGCATCGATCGACATCTGCTTGCCGGGAATGGCATCCAGGGTGAAACGCGCGCCGACTTCGGCGATACGCGTCGCACCCTTGGTGATGACAATGAAGTTGACGGTGATCAGGATCAGGAAGACGATCAGACCGATCACGAAATCGCCGGACATGACGAGGCTGGAGAAGCCCGCAATCACGCCGCCCGCCGCCGTCGGCCCTTCATTGCCGTGGGAGAGAATAACGCGTGTCGTCGCGATGTTCAGCGACAGGCGAATCATCGTCGCGATCAGCAGCACGGTCGGGAAGGACGAGAAATCCAGCGGCCGCTGAATCCAGAGCGCTACCATGAGGATGAGGACCGAAAGCGCAATCGAAAAGGCCAGACCGATATCCACCAGCATGACCGGAATGGGCAGGAAGAGAACGCAGAGGATCGCCACGATGCCCAGTGCGAAACCGATATCACGCGTGCTCGGACTGACCTTGGGCAGGGAGATGACTGGTGGTTGCGCCATAAATTCGTCCTGTCTCTTCATGAGAAGGGCGACGGAAAAGCCGTCGCACGGTTCCGTAACAACGGTTTTCGAAAAGCGCACGCAATTCGGCCCGATGCTTTCCGCCTATCCCTAGCGGCTGAAGCTTGCGCGAAGGTGGCATCCGCAGCGGACGGCGTCAGAAGCCGGACTGGATGCGGGAAAAGACGAGATTGGAAAAGAGCGATATCTGCGCGCCCACGAAGGGGGCGGCAACGCCGAGCACGAGCATGATCGTGACGATCTTGGGAACGAAGGTCAGCGTCATTTCCTGAACCTGGGTCAGGGCCTGAATGAAGGCGATGACGACACCGACGATCATGGCGGCGAGAACCGCGGGACCGGCCGCGACGAGAACCGTCCAGACAGCCGCCTGCATGATGTCAAGCGCATCGGCCTCGTTCATCGTCGCATCCTCAATCCGGAAAGGCGGCGTCATGCCGCCTCTTCAATGTCAGGAACCGGTCGCGCTATCCGAATCGGTTCCGCTATCAGATGTACTCGTAATCGGGCCGTTGGAGAAGGTCACGCCGGCCTGCAGCAGCACCTTGTCACCAGCTTCGGTGATGGCGACAACGCCGTCCGAATAGACCTCGACTTCCTTCACCACGCCGGTGACGGTGTCGTCGGCGCTCTTGACCGTCTTGCCGACCAGATCGGAGGCGCGCGTCAGGGCTTCCGCCTGCAGCATGCTTTTCAGATGGGTGTTGGTCTTGATGGTCTGCTCGACCTGCGAGAAGCTTGCGAGCTGCGACATCTGCTCGCCGGCATCCATCGGGCTGGTCGGATCCTGGTTCTTCATCTGGGCGATGAGGAGCTTCAGGAAGCTGTCGTAGTTCAGCGACGCCGCGCTGCTGTCGGAGCTGCTCGCCCCGGCATTGGCCCAGGGATTTGACGCTGCCGAAGTGACTGCATCTACCGCCATGGTGCGATCTCCTTGCGAATCTGTTCGATCGTTGCGGGGGTCATTTCCTGATTGTTGAGGATTTTTTCCTCGATCGGGTAGAGACCGCGAATGGCCTTCAGCGCTTCGAAAGCCTTGCCCGAGGCAACCAGCCCGTCGATCCGCTTGAGTTCCGCCAGAACCTCGTCATGCTGGAAGCAGTTCAACAGCATGCTGACCGACTTGCGGAACATGTTGGTGGACTGTTCGCGCCCTTCCGGGTTGATGAGGATCATCTGCGCGATGAAATAAAGCTGTCTGAGCGGCGTCGTCGCCTGATCGGGCTGCAGAACGTGGTTTTCAAGCAGGAACGTGACATCGTTCAGGAATTCGAGCGCCACCTTGCGATCCACACGCAGAACCGCGCCGTTGATAAAAATCTTTTCGCCCGATTTCAGCGAAATCCGAAGTGTACTTTTCATTTCAGTCCATCCCTGATGATGGTTGTCACGTCAATTATGCCCTGGAAATTCGTCGACTGACGTTTCCGGATCAGTTCGCACTCTTTCAATATCCAGATCGCGATGGAAATCAGATTGGCCCTGAGCTCCATGGCAAGCTGGTTATCGGGTTGCTTGAGATCCTCAATGAAGCGGATCCAGACCCGTCGAGTGTAAAAAAGCGCTTCGATCGTGTGGCGCTGCGAAGAGGAATCCCTTGCCTCCACCAGAAGGTCGATCGATTTTGTCAACGCCTGCCGCTCGCGATCCTTCGCGTTGGCGACACCATCCTCCATGATTTCGGCGTAGGAAAACTGGTACATTCATGTATCCTTTATCTGCCGCCACCCCTGTTCATCAGAGGTAGTTCACCAGACTCATTTTTTGCAGACGCGACGTGAGGCTGTATGCGATTTCAATCTGCTGCTGCAGCAGATCGAGGCGGGTCTTCGCCTCGTAGGTATCGATCCCCTCAATATCCAGCAGATGCGTTTCGATGATCTTCTTCTGGGCTGCCAGCGAATCATTGGCCTTCGAAACGCGGCTTTCGGAAAGGCCGAGCTGGCTTTGCTGCTGGTTCAGGCCACTGATGGCGGTGCCGATATTGGTCACCGACTTGGTCGCCACCATTTCGCGAACGCCGCTATCCACCTTTTCGTCGAGGAAGGTCATCGCCGTCATCGCCGTCAGTGCAAAATAACGCATACCCTGCGAATTGCTGTTGCTGGAGGTTTCCACGACCTCGTTCTGGCTGATGCGGCTCGTCATGTTGGTGTCGCTCGCCTTGGAACCGAAGGTCGTCCAGAAATCGTAGTTCTGGCCGGCCGTCAGGCTGCTGTGGGGCGGGTTCGTTACCGTCGTGGCGCCGTTGAACACACCTTCGATATGGGTCATGAAGGCTTCGGCCTGCGTTTTGGACAGGCCGGTGATGTCGCCAACCGCCGGCGTCTGCGCAGCCATGAATGCGTTCAGCTCGGTCTCATAGGCTTCCTTCAGGGCAGACCCTTCAGCGAAATAGTCATCGACGGGCTTCACATCCGTATTGATGCCGGAGAACAGAAACTCGCCATTGACCGCCGTATTGGCGAAGCTGGTGAAATTGTTGAACGCATTCGAGATGGTTTTGGCAACCGTCGTCAGCGTCGGCGCTTCGCTGCTGGTATTGGGGACAAGAACCTTCTGAATTTCCTGTGCGGCCTGCGCCATGCCGTCCAGCGCCGTCTGCGAGGATTTGAGGCGTTGCGTTGCAATCGAATTGACGCTCACCAGCGAAGAGATGCGGTCGATATCGCGATTGAGATCGAGGCTGCGGGCGGTGTTGGCGCCCAGCGTCACGCCGAGATCGGCGTGCTTGCCCGTCGTCAGCTCGGTATTGAGATTGGTCATCTCGAGCTGAGCCTTGAGGATGGTGCTGCGCATGCTGTTCTGCATCGCCAGCGATGAAATGAATGACGTTTTCATCGTTTACCTCACCATGTCCATCAGGGACTTGAGCATTTCATCGACGGTCGTCACCAGTTTGGTCGCGGCCTTGTAGGATTGCTCGATATCCATGAGCAGCGACAGTTCCTCGTCCAGGCTGACCGCCGTATTGTTCGAATAGGACGTGGCGGAGCGCTCATAAAGCGCGCTTTTCGCTTCGTTGGCAGAAGTCGCGCCGGAACGTTCCTGTTCGAGCCACCCCATCGAGTTGGTGCCGTATTTCAGGATGCTGGTATTCGTATCGATACGTGTCGACGCGGCAAAATTCATGGGCGCGTCGAAAGCAGTAACATAGCTGCGGATCAGCTCGGAGAAACCGGTTCCCCCCGACGCTGCGGTATTGATCACGTAATCGGTACCGTTGATACCGCCGTCACGCAACAATTCCGGATTGCCACCTTTGGAAATAATTAACGCCGGGTTGACGGTAATGCTGGCCGCGAGCCCGGGAGAGACAATCCCGTCTGCCGGAATGGTCGTCGCCGCCGGCGAGCCGTAGGTGAAGAGACCCGGCATATCCGGCAGGCCGCTGGTCGCGTCGGCCGGCTTTTCCGCAAACATGGTGATGAGGCCGCGGGCGATTTCGTCGAGCTGGCTCTGCATCGTCGGCGCCAGATCGTCACGAACCTGCATCAGGCCCTGAAGCGAGCCCTCAGACGTCGTGTTGCTGCCGCTTCCTGCCTTCAGCGCTACGCCATCGACATAGATTGCGTTGCCCGTGGTCGTCGCATCAAAGCCCGGCTGCGTCTTGAAGGCGACGCTGCGCGGCACGACTTCGAACAGCGTCGCGCCATCCGTCGTATAAAGCGCCACGTCGTTGTTGGGACGATTGACGACATTGATGCCGATGATGGAGGAAATATCCTTCAGAAGCGTCTCGCGCTGATCGAGAGCGTCGCTTGGATCGCCGCCGATCGCCGTCTGCGCCTTGACCTCGTTATTGGCTTCCTCGAACTTCGCAAGCAGCCCGTTCAGCTTGTCGACCTGAAGGGCGATTTCCTTGTCGGCGCGCAGACGCATCGCCTGCAATTCGTTCGAGGCCTTGTTCAGGGAACTGGCGACATCAGTAGCCGAGGTGACGGCCGTGGCGGCCAGAGCGGCATCGCTCGGCTTGGCGGCGTAAGCGTCCAGGCTCTTCAGCAGTTCCTTCATATAGGTGGCCGGCGAACTCTCATAATCGTTGCCGCCGAAAATGCTCTTCATTTCCTCAAGACCGGTCAGAACCGTGCTCTGGCCGGAAGCGAGAGAAGAGCTGGAAATCGTCTGCCTGAGAAGACTTTCATTCTGGGCACGGCCGTTGGAGACGATACTCGCTCCAGCCATGGTCGTGCCGAGAATGGCGGTTCGCTTGACGTAGTTAGCATTGCCGACATTGGCAATGTTCTTGGAGGTAACGTCCGTCTGCTTACCTGTATTATTGAAAATCGACTGCGCAGTATTCATTGCTGACGTGAGCGACATTCATCTGTCCTCGTGAGAAGTATTATCTCTTCAGATTGATCAGGACGTCCATCAAATCCGATCCAGTCTGGAAGACTTTCGAATTCGCTGTGTAGATACGCTGGGATTCAATCATGTCGGTGAGTTCGCTGGCGATATCGACGTTCGAGCCTTCCAGCGCACCCTTCTGGATGTAACCGAAGCTGCCCGTCTGCGCGAAACCGATGGTGACGACACCCGACTCGTTGCTCGGCAGATAGACGTTACCGTTCTGCGGGCTGAGATTGTCGACGCTCGGCACCGTGGCCAGCGCCAGCTGGTAGATATTGCGGCGACCGCCATCCTGATAGACCGCCGTCACCAGGCCATCCTTGCCGATTTCGACGTCCTTGATCTGGCTTGGGCCGTTACCGTTCAGAACAGCGGTGCCAGGCGTGAACTTCGAGGAGAACTGCGTCATCTGCGACAGGTCGATCTCGATCGCCTGCGCCACGCCGCTGTTGCTGTCGTTAATCGTGATCGAGCTATCCGATCCGCTGGTGAGCTTGTTGGTGGCGGGATCGAAGGTCAGGGTGACCGTTTCCTTGACGAGCGTAGCCGGCGCGGTTGCCGTATAGGGGAAGCCGCCATCCGTCGACTGATCCTGACGATAAACCGACACTTCCCACTGCGGATTGCCGGACGCATCGTTGTCAATCCGCGTGTAATAGAAGTCGTAAAGAACCTTGGCACCGCCGCTGTCGAACGCCGTGAGCGACGTCTTGCTGCCAACCGTCGACGTTGCGAGGTTGTCACTCGGGCGCGATCCCGCAGCAACGATTGCCTCATCACGATTAAGGTTGGCCGGGAAGCTGCCCTGCGTGGAGGGAGACGCCGTCAGACCGAAGTCATTGATATTGATGGCCTCAAGACCGGTAAAGCCGTTGACGACCGCAGCCGGCGGGTTGGCGCCGTAAGGGTAACCCATCAGCATGAAGCCTGCCGCATTCTCTAGATAACCTTCCGAATTCTTCTGGAAGGAGCCGGCGCGGGTGAGGTAGGGTGTGCCTGCACCGTCCTGAACCACGAAGAAGCCGTTGCCCTGAATGGCAAGGTCGGTGCTCGAGGTGGTGTAGGAGAGGTTGCCCTGCTCCGAAATGCTGTAGCGAACGTTGGACTGCACGCCGCCGGACGCATAGCTGCCCGACGAGGAGGGCAGAACGAGCGAGGAGAACGACGTCGATGCGCGCTTGTAGCCGGTGGTGCTTGCGTTGGCGATGTTGTCGCCCACGGTCCCCAGCTTGTTCGCCTGTGCATTCATGCCGGACACACCGGTTCGCATAGTGCCGAAAATACTCATTCAAAAACCCTCGTGGTCATCTTTCAGGGAGAAGGTAAAGCGTTTGGCTTGCGTGAAGCTGTCGGAAATACCGCGTTTGAAAAAGACCACGCGGGTCAATGAAAATCATTGCCAATCAATGCTGTAGCCGAGGAAACGTTTGGAATCGACCGGATCATAGCCAAGCTTCTTGCGCAGCTTCTTGCGCAGCTTGCTGATGTGGCTTTCAACGACGTTTTCTTCGACGTCGTCATCGAAGATGCCGTAGATGGCATTGAAAATCTGCGCCTTGGAAACGCGGCGTCCGCGATTGGCGATCAAATATTCGAGGATGCGGCGCTCACGGCGCGGCAGGGGGAACACTTCACCACCCACTTCCGGGTCGCGGCCATCGGAGAAAACCCGGATCGGCCCGGCATCGGTGAAGTTCGAGATGACCTGCAATCGGCGACGGATCGCCGCCGCACGCGCAAGGATTTCACGGGGGTGTACCGGCTTGCGCACGACGTCATCGACGCCGCTGTCGAAAAGCGCCAGCGTCGATTCCAGCGAGGGCTGGTCGCTGACCGCGATCACCGGGGCCGTCGTGCGATCCCTGATCGCCTTCGGCAAAGAAAAGCTCCGGTCGCCCTGGCCGATCAGGAAGGCTTCCACAGCCGCAAGATCGCTTTCCGCCGCCGTCGAGACCCACTCCCCGAATTCGACCGGATCGAACCCGGTCGAGGGAATGCCCTCACGCCCAAATAGAGATGTATAGCCGTCTTTAACGAGCTCGCGCTCATCAACCACTACGATCATTCGTCCGCCTCCGAATCAGTGTGGTGTTTTCCAATGTGGCATTGGTACGAATCGGGCGATTCAGGGACAACTGTAGGAAATCATCGATAGATATTAATAATTGATTAACCATTTTGTGCCGATTTGATCTATATATAGTGGGTATTAACCATATATGGCACAAAATTTTTGTGTAGAAATTTCAAAATTCCGAAAAAACCACTTGAAATGCCTTTTTTCGATCAATCTATCGCCACATTTCAAAATACGAGTCCTGCGGTGCCTGAAAGCAATTTCAGGTTGTCAACCGTCGCAGAAATTTTTCGCGTTGGCAGTCCATTTCCCGTAGCCCGTCGCCACCAGATTGGCGATGACACGGCAGACATATTTCTTCTGTGCCGGATCATTGTTGGGGCCGGCATGATAGCGGGCGACCGCCATGGTCCAGGTTTCATGCCTGTTGTGAAGGTTGCGCAGAAACATGGCGGCATATTCCACATTGCGGCGCGGATCGAACATTTCCCGCGCGGATGCGAAGTTTTCGCCATGGAAATAATGATTTATCTGCATGCATCCGAGGTCGATCAGCTTGGCGCCGTTGCGCTTTGCCGCCTCAAAAGTGGTCAAAGCCTCCTCGGTGGAGGAGGCAAATACCGGTTTTCCCTCGATATTCATGGCGTTGGGGTCGAGACGCCCCTTGCGGCCCGTTTCGGTCAGCCCCACCGAATAGAGAATTCCCTCCGGCACGCCATATTTGCGTGCCGCCGACTGGATCTCTCTTTCACAGACACCTGACGTTGCCGAAGCGGACGCGTTTTCAGAGGTAGACGCCATTGTCAGCAGAAGAGCGGGCAGAGCCAGAAACGCCATCCATGCCTTCATTATGCACCCCCAAATTATCGCCATTGCCTTGCCGGTCGCCCCGTGCTCCGGACTCGTCACGGTTGCGCCCGGCGGCGGCCTGCTGACCCTGCTGCTGCGCCTGCTGATTTTGCTGATTGTTGCCTTGTGTGCCCGTTTGGTCACTCTTGTCGGAAGAAGCGATGCTGATGGTGATGTTATCGACCGTCAGACCCTGCGCCTTGAGGCCATCGAGGATGCTCTTGCTGTCTTCCTGGAGCTTTTTATAGGCCGCAACACTCTCCACCGTCATGTGAACGGCAAGCTCGTCACCGGCAAGACGCAGCGACATTGTCACCGATCCAAGCTCGATCGGCGTCATGTGCAGCTTCAGCGTATGGACGACCCTGCCGGTGCTGCTCTGGGCCGCCGCATTGGAGAGCGACGAACCGGGCTGCATGGCGCTCACCCATTCCGGATCGTTGACGATCAGGCCGGTCAGGGCCGAGGCGTTGGTCGAGGGCGCCAGGCCGATGAACCGCCGCGAATCGAGAACAGTTATGGTGTCGGTCGCTTTACCTGTGCTTTCGCGTGCATCGAACTCGACACGGCCTTCACGCTGAACGGTGCTCATATCCAGAGCCCGGGCCACGCCTGAGCGCGGCGACGAAAAACGGAATGCCGAGGCATCGCCCTCGTTTTCCGAAGCAGAACCCGCCTCGTTACCGGCTGGTGCGATCCCCGTCGGCATGTCCTTGACCGAATGCTCGACCTTGCCACGGACAGGTTCAGCACGGTCTGATTTCACCGTGTCGGCCTTGCCGGCAATCGCCTGTGCAATTTCCTCAAGCGGTGTCTTGGCCGTCGCCATATCGGCGGTATTGGCCGTCACCAGCTGCAGTTCCGCCAGCTTCGGATTGATCGTATCGTCCGTCACCTCCGCGTCCTTGTCGGCGTCGTCCTTGAGCTTCTTGCCGGTCTTGCCGTTTTCCGGCGTTGTGCGGGCCGTTTTCACGGCGCTCTGAAACTCGGCCACCGTCTCCTGGGCACGACCTTCGCCGGCATGCTCGTTGACGATCACATTGAGAAATGTTGCGGGCCGCTTGACCGGGACATCCATCTTTTCCGCCTCGCCATCGGGCTGCGCCTGCTGTTCTTCAGCCGGGCTCTCGTCCTGCTGATGCCGCGAATGCAGCGCCTGCGGCGGGCGCTCGTCCCGAACCGTGGAAAGGGCATCACCGAAACTGCCGCCCTTGGCGTCGTCCCTGACGCTGGCGCTACCGGCGCGCGGATCGGATGGCGGCGCATTCATTATCGCGTTGATGGTTGCGTCGATCATGGTGCCCCCTCGCCTTTCTTCAACAGGCTGTCGATTTCATCGAGCTTGCTGCGACCGCTCGTCACGAGTTGCCGCACGTTGTCGCCCTCATCGTCAGCCTTCTGGGTTTCGACCCGCCATATGCTCCTTGCATCGGCAGCGTTCGCTTCGTGTTCGGGCACATTCCGCCCGGTGTCCTTCGTGGCTGCAGTGTCGGTCTCGACACCGGACTGCGGGGAAGGAGGACGAACCACCTGCTCGGCAATCGCCCTTGCCGCCTCCCGCAAGGCCCTGTCCCGATCCGAAAGCTGCGCTTCGGGAATTTGCCCTATTGTCTCGATTGCGCTCACCACATCGGGCGTGCCGATGTTGGAAAGGCTTTCATAGAGATTTGCCTGCACTTCCGGCTCACCCGGCAGCGCAGGAGATAGCGCCTTCGCCTTCAACGCCGCCATGCGCGCCAGCGAATCCTTGCCGCTGATCGCCGCGAGGCGGGAAAGCCGCAGATAGGCTTCCTTCTGCCTCTCGGTATCCATCATGGCGAAGGTTTCCTGTATCGCCTCCTCCCCGATGGAATCGGCGCGCTTGACCACCAGCGAGACCAGAAGGTCCGCAAACTGGCTGGCATAGGGCGAATGCAGGAACCGCCGCGCATAACGCTGCGCATAATCGACGCCGCGTGCCGCATCGCCGTCCTCAACCGCGATGGCGAGCGAACGGCGCAATGCGGCTTCCTCGACGATGGTGCCCGGCGCTTCGAGCCGGGCGATATCGTAAAAACCAAGCGCCGCCAGCGGATCGCGCGGGATCGTCACATTGCCGCCGATCAGCGCAAGATAGGCGCCAATCCGCTTGCCGCGATATTCCGGCACCATGGCCGCAATGCTCTGCGCGACAAGCGTTCCCTTGCCGGAGAGGTATTTGCGCAGGATATCGGCAACGCGGCTGTCGAAATTGCCATCCACATCGCGCGCGACCAGCAGTTCCAGCGTGGCCGGATTGCCGCCGCTCATCGCATAGATGAGCGCCGCATCGACATTGCGCGGATCCTTGAAGATCGCCGAAGGCGCGCTCTTCAGCCGCTCATCGATGGTCTGGAGTAGAAACCGCTGCATTTCCGAAGCGGAATGGTCGCCCATGGCGACCGAATCCTGCACGAATTGCAGGGAGCGCAGCATGGAATAGGGCATGAGATTGTCTTGCGACTGCGAAAACGCCCGGCCCGGCTCGGAGCCGAGACCGCAAAGCGTCGCCGCAAGAAGAAGCCAGCGTTTCGAGGTTTTCGTCACACTCACCCCCGATCGGCCTCAAGCAGAATTTCGATGCGGCGGTTGGCGTCCGCCAGAGGGTCCGCCGGCACCTGCAATCTGCGGTCCGCAAAACCCGAGACCTGCTTTACCCGCTCTTCCGACAGGCCGCCGCGCACCAGCATGTAATAGGCGCTGTGCGCACGGTCCATGGAGAGCCGCCAGTTGTCATTGGCCTCGCCCTTGAACTGCCGCCCGTCGGTATGGCCGCGTATCACCACGCTGCCGCCGCGCTCCTGAAGCAGTTTGCCGATTTTTTCCATGGCCAGAACCATTTCACGCCGGGGAACGGCCGATCCGATGTTGAACATCGGCGTTTCCGTCTGGTCGGAAATGGTGAGCAGCAATCCGCCTTCGGCCGGCGTCACCACCAGGCCTTCGGAAAGCTTGCCGGTAATGCCCGATATCTGCTTCTCGATCTCCTCGCGCAGCGTGTCGGCCTTTTCCCACTCGGCGTCGCTGGTCTTTTGCTGTGCATCGCTCGCCTGGCGCGGCTCATCCGGCTTTGGCTGCGCGAGCGCTGCCTGCTCGGCCGCATCCGGGCGCTGCTGCGGCACAACGGCGGCGACTTCCATCGGCTTGCCGTCTTGCGCCTTGTCGGCCGGTGTCTCGGACGCCTTGAGCGCGACCGCCTGAGCGTTTTCGGCTGCATCCTCCTGTTTGCTCTCGGTGACTTGCTGCTGTTCAACCGGTTTCTGCGGCTGATCGGCGCGAGTGATTTTCACCTGCTGGGTCCAGAAATCGGGATCGAACGGATCACGATAGGCTTCACCGCCGCTTGCGCCCGTCGCCGGGCCGGAATCGGCGGCGCCGCCCTCGCCCTTGGCGCTGACATTGGCCTGCTGCCCCACCTGCTGGGCGATTTCCGCCAGCACGGAATAGGGATTTTCGAAAAAGTCCGCTTCGGAGAAGTTCGACTGCTCACCAGTCTGCGAGGTCAGGTCTTCGCCCGTCGCCGCGGCGGAGCCTTTGGTGACCTTTTCCGCCTGGATGTTGGACTGGTCCTTCTTCTGGACGCCCTCTTCCTTGTCCACCGGCTTTTCCAGCCCCTTGGACGAGGGTTTCTCATCGGACAGCTTGATCGGATTGAAGTAGCTGGCGACCGAGGCCTTGGTTTCCTCATTGGCGGCATTGACCAGCCACATGACGAGGAAGAACGCCATCATCGCCGTCATGAAGTCGGCATAGGCGATTTTCCACGCACCGCCATGGGCGCCATCGTGCCCGCCCTTGTGGCGCTTGACGATGATGATCTCGTTTTTACCGTGGTGGTGATTTTCGCCTTCACTCATTTCATCACCTTGCGAAGACTGGACGCCCAGGCGGACATGCGCGTCACGAACACGCTCTCACCCAACTCGACGGAAAGATCGATATCGGTGGTCTCGGTAAATTTCATCGTTTCTTCTTCAAAGCCGGGCTGTATCTTCAGCCGCTCGAACAGATCTTTCGGGCCTTTCACGACAAGCGTGACCCCTTCTCCATCCGGCATGGCGCTACGCACCACATCCGCCAGCGCCGAGACCGCCTTGAGCGACAGCTTTTCCGTCAGGACCGGAGCAAGGATATTGGCGGTCTGTTCGCTGAGATTGGCCGCAATCGCGTCGATACCCTCGCGCAGACCACGGGACAGGGAAGACGCGATTTCTTCGAGGTGCCCCGAACGCAGGGCCTCCAGCTCGGCCGCATGGGCGGCGATCAGCTCTTCCCGCTCCGCCTGCATCTTCTCGGTGATCTCGCGGGCAGCATCTTCGCGGCCGCGGTCATAGGCCGCCTGTTTCTCGCTCTCCACATCGACGGGAGCAAATTCGTCGAAACCGGAAGCGCCGTCAGCAAAACCGGACAGGAAATCTGTATCGGCCAACGGGTCGCCGAAGGCCTGCGCCGCCGGTTGCGGTTGCGCTTCACCGAAGTCCTTGAGAAACCGTGCGATGGACGCGCTCATGCCTGCCCCCGGCAAAACAGGAGAAAGGGGCCAGATATGTTTCGTTGCCCGCGCGAATCGCAAAAGCCTCGCCGCATTTCCGGACGGAAAACCGGGGTCCACTTTTCCTGGAAATGCTCTAAGCCGTTTGGCGGCACCACCGTCATCCTTGCTACCCTGCCCGTCTCTTCCACGTTTCCCGGCCGGATCACGCCATGCGATCCGCCCCATATTGACCCGACGTTAGGTGTTCAAACTTGTGCGAGGATGAAGGCGGGCTCGATCAGGAAGCCTGCGCCCATTCATCCCCGCGCGCCCACGCCGGCCAGACCCGTTACTTGAAGAGCTGGAGGATATTTTCCGCATTGGCGTTGGCGATGGAGAGCGCCTGGATGCCGAGCTGCTGCTGCGTTTGCAGCGCTTTCAGCCTGGTCGATTCCTCGTTCATGTCGGCATCGACGAGACGGCCGATACCCTTGTCGATCACATCCATCAGGCTGGAAACGAAGTTATCCTGCATGCTGATGCGGCTCTGCAGCGAACCCAGGCTGGAAGCCGTGCTGGTCATCGCCTCAAGCTGCCCGTCGACGAAGGACATCATCATGTCGATAGCGTCTGCGTCGGTATAGGTCGTGCCGCCGCCGGCAAAACCGCCCATGGCTGCGGCAACGATATCGAGATTGCCGAGATCGAGAGTGGAGACGGAAAAACCGAGGGAACGATCGGCGGACGCCGCTCCGCTGCTGGTATCGTAAAACCAGTCGTTGCTGCTGGTGTCGCGATAGGCGGGAGAAACGGTGGTGCCGCCGCTCGACGGATCCGTCCCCGTCACCTTGACCCACACATTTTCGGCAAGGCGGAGATAATTGGTGGTGCCGTCGCTATAGACATTCGGATCCGTATTCGTATCCGTCGTCGCAGCATTCAGCGCGCCGATTTCTGCATCGGTGAGCTTCGGTACGACATAACCCGCCTCCGTCGCCGTGCCGGCGGTCGTCGACGTCTGGGTGACTTCATATTCCGTCTTGCTGACGAAAACGGCGTTTTTGTCGAGAATACCGAGCTTTCCGCCACTGAGGTCGAAAAGCACGGTACTGCCGTCGAGCGTGTAGTCAACGGTCGTGACCCCGACATTGCCCGAGCCTGTGCGGGTGAAGGATGCAACGACCTTTTTGGTGATCGATTCTTCAACCGGCGGCGTGCCACCGTTGCTGATACTGGCCTGCAGCCAGTTTTCACCCGAGAAGGAGGCCGATTCGGAGATGCTCTTCAGCTGTTCCTGAAGCTGCTTGATTTCATCCTGAATCTTGCTGCGGTCTGCGCCCACGCCATAGGCGGCGACGAGCTTGGCCTTGATCTGCTTGACGACCTCGATCGTGCTTTCAAGCGCGTCATAGGCGGTGTCGACCTTGGCGGCGCCCAGACCCAAAGCATCCTGCACGGCCGAAAGCGCATTATTGTCGGAGCGCATCGTCGTCGCAATGGACCAGTAGGCCGCGTTGTCCGCCGCAGTCTCGACACGATAGCCGGAGGAGACGCGCGCCTGCGTCGTTTCCAGATTCTTGTCGATCATCCGCAGGGTTTGCAGCGCGGCCATTGCCGCCGCATTGGTCAAAATGCTGGTCATGGGGTCCACCCAACTCAAAATTTAAGAAAAAATCCGGCGCTGTGCCGACAACGAGCAGGGGCATCATGCGCATCGGCAATGGTCTGAACCGACCACCGCGACCTGCCGTTCGTTAACAAATCGTTAATACGATAGGTAACAAACAACGAGACTGATTTGCAAGGCGTTCCTCGCTTTCGCAGCCGGGTTTCGCATAAACCGGCAGGCTTCAGGCAAGCTCGGGTTAAAACGCACCGGAACGAGGCCGTTGCGCCCGCGATTTCGGCGCGCGCAACGGACATGACGGAAATAGGGAGCGGGTGATCCGGTTAAGCCGCTTCGCCCTGACGGGTGGGCACGAATCGGGCAGCCGTCAGGCTTTGACGAAGAAACTCGGTGTTCTCGTCCGGATTTTCGGAAGGGTTCTGAAACGAGACGTGATTGATCTCAATCGCCGCATGCTCGTTGGCGAGCGTCAACCGCGCATAGACCGTGGCGCCCTTCGGCTTCAGTTCAAGATCGAGGACGATCTCAGGCGCGCCTTCCCATTCGAGCTTATACTCGCCGCCGGCGCCGAAATTGATCGTCCCGGGATGATAATAAAGCTCCGCAGCCGATGAAACGAGGTCGGCGATACTGCCGTAGCACTCGAATCGGAGCAGCGAAATCAGGTCGGCCGGGTCTAACAATCGAAGTTCGGTGGCGATCGGGTTGATCGCCTCTGCGACGATCATTTCCCGCTGTTCGGAATAGGCGGATTTTTTCATTGGTTTTATTGAACCCGTATTTTCGATGACTTCATGGCGTAAACCCGGTGAACGAGCTCAGCCACAGCCTTGTAAAAGACTGGTGGAATCACACTATCTACCGAGACTTGCGCAAACATGGAGCGTGCAAGCGGCGGGTCTTCAAAAACGGGGATATTGTTTTCTTCCGCAATCTCGCGGATTTTCAATGCGATAAGGTCCTGACCCTTGGCGACGACAACAGGTGCGTCGCCTTCTTCGCGAACATAACGCAGCGCCACCGCAAAGTGTGTCGGGTTGGCGATGACAAGTGTGGCGCGCGGCACGTTGTTGATCATACGGCGGCGGGCGCGGTCGCGGGCGATGGAGCGCTGGCGGGATTTGACCACGGGGTCGCCCTGCGACTGCTTGTATTCTTCCTTCACCTCATGCTTCGTCATTTTCAGCTGGCTGAACCAGTGATGGCGCGTCCACAAAACGTCGACGGCGGCAAGCAGCGCGGTCGAAAGCAGAATCACGACCATCATCTTTTTGACGATCTCGACGACGCGGACGAAAATCACCTGCGGATCGGAGAACATCAGATCGATGAGGCTGTAAAAGTCGCCACGCAGGGCAAGGAACATGATGACCGAGACGATCATGATCTTGAATACGGATTTGCCGAATTCAACGAAACCCTGCTTGCTGTAGATGCGCGTGAAGCCCTTCGCCGGCGAGACGCGCGACCATTGCGGACGCACCCGCTCAAGCACCGGCGACGGCAGGTTCTGGAAAAACGACGAGGCAAGCCCGAAGACGATGAACATGATCATCGCCGGCATGAGTAGATAGGCCATCGAGGTGCCGAGAAAATACAATAGCGACAGGGCATCCGGCCGGGTACTGAGGTCCCACTGTTCCGGCTGGCCGAACAGGTCCTTCAATGTGACGCCAAGACGACCGGCGCCATCGGGCAGGAAGAAGACCAGGTAACAATAAAAGGCAAGCGACGAGGCAAAGATCGGCACTTCGCGGGAAAAGGGAAGATTGCCCTTTTCCGCCGCATCGCGGAGTTTTTTCTCCGTCGGGGCTTCTGTTTTACTGTCCTTGTCCTGATCGTCTGCCAAGGCACGTCCCCGGGATCAAAAAAAGGCCCGCCGATCCCGGCAGGCCGTCATTCCCGAAACTAGCGTCCGTGACCGGCCATCGCAATGGCCGCTTCCGCCGTAAGGGCGGGTTATCAACCGGCTTCCGCTTAAGCCGCGGCCGGTTGTTCCTCCGCGGAGGCTTCCTTCAGCTGGATCTGGCCGGAATTGGCGAGCCGGATCGCTTCCTGCGCGACGGCGCGGCGTGCAATCGCCACTTCGCGGGTGTTGATCGAGGCCTGCGGCACCGCAAGGTCCGATTCGATCATGCGGCGCTGGCGCGGGCTGATGCTGGAGAGCACGCATTCCTTGATTTCCATCGTGGCGCCGCGCAGCGCCATCGTCAGAACATCCGCCGAAACATCGTTGAGCAGCAGGACGCGGCTGCGCTGCGGCATGAACATGAGGTCGTCGAAGAGGAAGATCTTCGGCTTGACCTTGTTTGCGGCTTCCTTGCTGAGCGTCTCGAGCGAGCTGAGCAGCGTATCGACCTGCGGCTTGTCCAGTTCGTTCATCAGATCGGCAACCTTCGTGGAACCGCCGGCATTGCGCTCGGCTTCGATTTCGTTGATGAGGTTGACCACACGCTTCTCGATGATCTGGGCAGCCGTGGGGCTGACTTCCTTCATGTTGACGGTGCGGTTCATGATATCGGCGCGCTGCTCTTCCGGAATGGTCAGGAGAACCTTCGCACCGAAGGACGAGGGCAGCATGGAAAGAATATAAGCGATGGTCTGCGGATGTTCGCGCAGCAGGAACTTGCCGACGAATTCCGGCTCGGCTTCCTGCAGGCGGTCCCAGATGGATGCTTCATAGGCCTGGAAGGCCGCGCGGCGCCCGAGAAGGCTGTCCACCTCTTCAGGGGTCAGGCCCTCTTCGAGAATGCTTTCGATTGCCTTGGCATTGTCCATCAGACCCGTTCCTTCGGTGAACAGGTCTTCGAACTCGGCTACGATCTGGGCAAGCTCATCGGGAGGAATGACGCGCAGGGTCTGGGCCGAGGAAATGATCATCTGCAATTCGTGCTGCGTGAAAAATTTGAGCAGCTTGCCGGCGACGCCCTTGCCCATGGCAAGAAGCACCGCGGCCGCCTTGTCGGCCTGAGACAACGGTTTCCCTGCCAGGGGGTTACCGAAATCCTCGAAGTCCATCATGGTCTTTCCTCTCCGTCCCCACAGGGATCAGGCTTTTCGCGTACTCAGTACTTCAATCAATTTTACGCCGAAGCGCGTATCGTCGTCTTCCAGAACCGTTATTTCACCGCGCGCAATACGGCGGCCATTCACCATGATTTCGACCGGCTCGCCGATCTTGCGGTCGAGTGCGATCGTCGCTCCTTCTTCAAGGCTCATCAGCCCCGAAACGAGCATTCTGCTGGTGCCGAGAACGATCTGGACATCGATCGGGATGTCCATGATCATTTCCATGTTTTCGGACAATCCGCTGCCAAGCGGCGCCTTCACCCCCGCAACCTGCGGGGCGGCGGCAAAATCATCCATCCCGAAATCGGCCGTTCCGCCGCCGAAAGCGGAAAGGTCGGTATCCGTCGAAACCTCGTCCGTGCTTCCGAAATCGCCGAAGTCGCCGAAATCGGAGAGCGAACCTTCCGCATCCGTCTTGAGGACGCCACGCAGATCGCCGATAGCCTGGTCGAGGTCGCCGCCGTCTTCAAACGACGGCAGCGCCGCATCATCGGTCACAGGTGTTTTCTTCGTAGCCATGCGCTGATTATTCCCTTTGAAACTTGCGTCAGCCTGCCCAAATCCCCGAAGGCCGGGCAGGATTTTAACCCATCAAATGTCGTAAGATCTCGTCGTCCGTGCTGACATTGTTCTTCACCCGAACCATGTAGCGGTCGCCGGACTTGCCGAATTCGCAATTATAAAGCTTGGAACCGTTGGCGCTGACCTCGACGCCGATGTCGTCCTGCTTCAGAGCCTGGAACGGAATGACGTCGCCGGCCACCAGCTTGGAAATTGTCCTGAGCGTCAGCGTTTCGAGCTTGATGCGCGCCTCGAGCGTGACCTGTGATCGCTTCACCTGCTCCGAAATCATCTCCATCCATTCCTCCTGCTTCTTCAGCGCCTGGGCTGAAGCCTTGGGGGCAACAATGGAAGTCTTGAGCAGGGGTCGCTGCGGCACGATCAGCGAGAATTCCGACGATACCTTGCCGATATCGATCTTCAGGCGGATGGTCACACCGTAAAGGCCGGCGATCATCTCGTCGAAGGCGCTTTTACCGTTGGAATTGAAGGGCGGATCGATGGCCGCCTCAAAACCGCCCGGCGCGTTGACACCGGAGCGCAGGACACCCGCGATGCGGCCAAGAACCATGGCCGCGAGGTCGAGCTCGATATGGGACAGGCTTCGCTCGTCCGGTTCGCCGATCATGTCCGGCGACGCGCCCAGCATGCGCTCCATGAGCGCGATGACGAAGCCGTTACCGACCGTCATCATGAAATTGGGGCACCAGTTGCGCAGGGAACAATCGGCAACCGCGACATTGCGCCCGACATTGGCGATCAGGTCGGTCATCAGTCCCGATTCGGAACCGACATATTCGACGTCGATCGCGATGCCGGTCTCGCTGTGGAAGATATCAGGCAGGAATTCGCTGTAGAGATGGCCGATATCGGAACCGATCTTGGCGATCGTCTTGCGGTCGGACAACCCTCCCGTCAATTTTGCGAGCAGGGCGGTGTCGATGGCGGGTGCTTGTTGCGCTGCAGCTTTTGCCATCGTCATGCCGCCTTGTTTTCGCCGCCGGGGTTCATCATCTCCTGTTCGACGGCGTCAATCGACGGCCGCTCGTAGTTGGAGATGGTCTTGCGGCCGTATTCGAGTGCGACCTGCGGCACCGAGCCGTTCATGTAGGCGATCAGCGTCTGCTTGACGATGATGTAGAGGCGGTGCTGCTTGGTGCGGACGATCTTGACCTGCGACGCCAGCGGGTTGCAGATCGAATAGGACAGGATGATGCCGAGCATGGTGCCGACGAGTGCGGCGCCGATCAGGCCACCCAGCACTTCCGGCGATTCGTTGATCTTGCCCATGGCCTTGATGACGCCGAGAACCGCCGCGACGATACCGATGGCGGGGAAGGAATCGCCCATGGTGGTGATCGCGTGATAGGGTTTCAGCTTGTCGTTCAGGATGGTCTCGATTTCCTCATCCATCAGCGCCTCGATTTCGTGGCTGCGGGCGTTGCCGATGATGATGAGGCGGACATAGTCACAGATGAACGAGGTCAGTTCCTTGTTTTTCAGAACCGAGGGCGCGCTCTGGAAGATCGAGGATTCTTCCGGATTGTCGATATGGGCCTCGATCTCGTTGCGCGATTTCGTGCGCAGATCGCGCATCAGCGAATAAAGCACGCCGAGCACGTCGAGATAGTTTCGCTCCTTCGGGACCGAATGCTTGAAGGCCTCGCCGAGCGCCTTGCCCGAGTCCTTCACGACCTTCATGGGGTTCGCCATGATGAAGCCGCCGAGACCGGCGCCGCCGATGATCATCAATTCGAACGGCTGAATCAGCACGTCCAGATGACCGCCCATCGCCATATAACCGCCGATGATGCAGCCGAAGGTGATTATAAGTCCAATTACAATATTCATTGATCGACCACGCCCGAACAGTGTTCCATGCCGCCATGTCTAAAAAATGTGGCTTGCGTGAACCTGTCCGCAAAGCCTCTCCCGCGCTGCCGCCTCCAGCCAGTTTCGCACAAGCAAGCCACGGCACTATGCCGGCAAAGGCGGACGTGCGCCTTGAGATCGGGATCAAACGAGAGCGGCGGTTCAGTGACTTCCACCTACACCAGCTACAGACTGATCAGTCAGGATATCGGGAAATCGCTTGAGCGGGTGTCGGAGCAGCCCGACGTGGCGCGCGAGACCGAATATTACCGCGCGAAGATCGGCGATGTGAAATCCATCGACGACTTCATGGCCGATACGCGCCTTTACAATTACGCGCTGAAAGCCCACGGGCTCGAGGACATGGCCTATGCGAAGGCCTTCATCCGCAAGGTGCTGACGGAAGGCACCTCGGACAAGGACGCCTTCGCCAACAAGCTCTCCGACAGCCGTTATGCGGATTTTGCGAAGTCGCTGGATTTTGCCGGCCTGGGGGCCGCGGCAACCTCCACTGACGCCGCCAAATCGGGCGTCATCGGCAAATACACGCGCCAGACGCTGGAACAGGAAGCGGGCGACGACAATAACGGCGTCCGGCTTGCCCTTTATTTCGAACGCAAGGCGTCAACCATCACATCCGGCCTCGACTTTCTGGCGGACGATGCGCTCGCGCAGGTGTTTCGCACGGCCTACAACCTTCCCGACGAGTTTGCCGCCGCCGATGTCGACAAACAGGCGGCGCTCATCGAAAAAACCATCGATATCAAGGATCTGCAGGATCCCGAAAAGGTCGGCAAGCTGCTCGAGCGTTTCACCATCATGTGGGAAATGCAAAACCCCTCGACGACCTATGACCCTCTGGCCGTTTTCGGCTCTTCCAGCGGCTACGGCATTTCCCCCGACCTGCTGATCTCCATCAACTCCCTGAAACTCGGAGGCAAATGATATGCAATCCGGACTATACGTCGCCCTGTCCTCGCAGATCGCGCTGGAGCGCCGTCTCACCACCATTTCCGACAATATGGCGAATGTGAACACGGTCGGCTTCCGCGGCTCCGAAGTGAAATTCGACGAAATGGTCGCCAAGAACCACAATGACATGAATGCCCGGGTGGCCTTCGTTTCGCAGGGCAACGACTACCTTTCCACCCGTCAGGGCGCTTTCGAGCAGACCGGCAATTCCTTCGATTTCGCCATCAAGGGCGACGCCTGGTTTTCGCTGGACACGCCCGACGGCCAGATTCTCACCCGCGACGGCCGTTTCACCATGCGTCCGGACGGCGCGCTCATCTCCTCGAACGGTTATCCCGTTCTCGATGCCGGCGGCGGTCCGATCCAGCTCAATCCGAATGGCGGCCCGATCACCGTCGGTCTCGACGGCGCCATCCGGCAGAACGAAAACATCGTCGCTACCCTCGGCATCTTCCAGGCGGATTTCTCGCAAGGGTTCCTGCGTCATCCCAATAGCGGCGTGAAGCCGGTGGCCCAGCCGGTTCCGGTGGTCAACAATCATGAAGTCGGCGTCGTTCAGGGTTATCTCGAACAGTCCAACGTCAACGGCATTTCCCAGATGACGCAGCTCATCCAGGTCAACCGCGCCTTTGAAAGCATCTCCTCGCTGATGCGCGATACCGAATCGACCTTCGGCGAAGGCATCAAGACGCTTGGCGGCGCGCGTTGAGGAACTGAGTAATGACAATTCCGGAATCCATGCTCTCGGCTGACGCCATTTCACCGAAGCTCGCACAGCTGGCCAGCCTCGCCGGGCATTATGCCGATCCGGAGTTTTCAGTGGCGCATGGCGGGCATGTCCGCACCATCGCCGCCGGGCACTATACGGTTTCCGGCCTGTCACGGCATGTGCGGCTCGGAGAATTCGTCGCCCATCGCAGCGCGACCGGCATTCATCTCGGCGAAGTGGTGCGCGTGGAACCGGACATCTGCTATGTCTGCCCCATCGAGCCCGGCGAGCCGATCGGCATTCACGACACCGTCATCCGCAAGGGCGCCTTCCGCGTCTCGCCCGACGACAGCTGGTGCGGGCGCACCATCAATGCGCTCGGCGAACCTATCGACGGCCAGGGTCCGCTGGCCTCCGGCATCGAGCGCCGTTCGATTTCCAACAATGCGCCACCCTCGATGACGCGCAAAAGGGTGGAGACGCCTTTCAAGACCGGTGTGCGGGCAATCGATATCTTCTCGCCGCTTTGCCTCGGCCAGCGCCTCGGCATTTTCGCCGGTTCCGGTGTGGGCAAATCCACGCTGCTGTCGATGCTCGCCAAGGCAGACGCCTTCGACAAGGTGGTAATTGCGCTTGTCGGCGAACGCGGCCGTGAAGTGCGCGAATTCATCGAAGACACGATGGGCGAGAATATGAGCAAGTCCATCGCCGTCGTTGCGACAAGCGATGAGAGCCCGATGCTGCGCAAGATGGCGCCGCTTTCCGCCGTCACCATCGCCGAACATTTTCGCGATCAGGGCGACAATGTCCTTCTCATCATCGACAGCGTGACGCGCTTTGCCCATGCGATCCGCGAAGTGGCGGTCGCTTCGGGCGAGCCGCCGGTGGCGCGCGGCTATCCGGCCTCGGTCTTCACCGAACTGCCGCGCCTTCTGGAGCGGGCGGGACCGGGCGCGGAAGGCACCGGCACCATCACCGCCATCGTCTCCATTCTGGTGGATGGCGACAATCACAACGATCCGATTGCGGATTCGACGCGCGGTATTCTCGATGGCCATATCGTGCTCGACCGCAGCCTTGCCGAAGAAGGCCGTTACCCGCCGATCAACCCGCTCGCCTCGATCTCGCGTCTCGCCAAGAAGGCCTGGACACCGGATCAGGAAAAGCTGGTGTCGCGCCTCAAGGCGCTGGTGCATCGCTTCGAGGAAACGCGCGATCTTCGCCTCATCGGCGGCTATCGGCCTGGAACCGACCCCGATCTCGACATGGCGGTGAAGCAGGTTCCAATCATCTACGAGACATTGAAGCAGCTGCCGGACGAACCGGCGGCACAGGATGCCTATGCTGATCTTGCGACCGCCTTACGGAACGGAGCGCAGAACAGTCAGCCGCAGGTAACCCCGAGAGCGAGAGGCTGACCCGTGAAGAAAAAGCGGAACAACGATAGCCACGATGAAGACGTGCTGCCCAGGCCGATTTTCTTCACGCCCGACCGTATTCTGGCATGGACAGGCATCACGCTTGCCGCTGCAGCAGCATTTTTTCCGTGGTACGTGTTCTTCAACGAGGAAAAATTCGGCATGAAGGTGGCGGGCGGCGACCGCACCCGCGATCTGCCCCATACCGGCCCGCGGGAAGTCTTCAGCGTCTCGCCGATGGCCATGACCAACCGCAACAAGGAAGACACCCCGCCGCCGGCGGATCTGCCCGACATGCTGACGACGGCGACCGTGAACGCTGGCGGCAAGGAAAAACAGAACAATCTGGCAGCCGGGATCGAGGATCAGCCCTTCCCCGGCCAGACCTCCTTCCGTCTGCTGCATGTTTCCAACGGCCGCGCCCTGATCGAGGACGGTTCGGGCATGTATATGGTGAGGGTCGGTTCGACCCTGCCGGACAATGCGTTGCTGACGAAGATCGAACAGCGCAACGGCGAGTGGCTGATAGAGACGTCTTCCGGGAAAACCTATCGCCCTGAAAAATAGAAGATTTTTCTCTGGTTCAAAAGGCGCGCCGCATCTGCCGGCGCGCCTTTTTTGTTTTGGGCAGGCCGCATCCATATCCGCGTCTTGCGCCGTTCCGCGCCTTCTCCCCTCTCCGCAAGTCTGACGCAAGATTAGCCCCGTAGGTTCGGGCCATACGAGATGGAGAAGTCTATGCAACCGATTCAACTGTTCGATCTGGCATCCCGCCAAGCGGAATGGCTGAGCGTGCGGCAGGAAGTCGTGGCGACCAACATCGCCAACGCCAACACACCCAAGTTCCGCGCCAAGGATGTCAGCCCTTTCGAAGCGGTCATGCAGGCCACCAGCCAGCAGGTCGGCATGGCGAGGACCAACCCTGCCCACTTCGGCGAAAGCACCCTCAGCGACAATATCGCGGTGCGCGACAACCCGGTCAATAACGAGATCGGCATGCAGGAATCGGGCAATTCGGTCGCGCTTGCGGAAGAAATGACCAAGACCGGCGAGATCAAGCGGCAGTACGAGCTGAACGCCAATCTCGTCAAATCCTTCCATCGCATGATGCTGATGACGGTTAAGAGGTAAGCCATGGATCCCTTGAGTGCGGCGAGCAAGATTGCCGGCAGCGGCCTGGAGGTGCAGTCCACGCGACTGCGCATCGTCTCCGAAAACATCGCCAACGCCAGATCGACCGGCGACACCCCCGGCGCCGACCCCTATCGCCGCAAGACCATCACTTTCGGTTCCGAGCTCGACCGTGTCAGCGGCGTGGAGCGCGTAACGGTGAAGAAGCTCGGCGTCGACCGTGGCGATTTCATTAATGAATACGATCCCGGCAACCCGGCCGCCGACAGCAACGGCATGGTGAAGATGCCAAACGTCAATATCCTGATCGAAATGGCGGACATGCGCGAAGCAAACCGCAGCTACGACGCCAATCTTCAGGTCATCCGCCAGACACGCGACCTCGTCGCCTCCACAATCGACCTTCTGAAGGCATCGCAATGATCGACGGTATCAAGCAAGTCAGTTCCCTTTCGCTCACACGCGGCGCAAGCGGCATTTCCTCACTGACGGAAAGCGTTTTCGGCAGCGAGCAGACGACGCCTGCCCAGCAGACGGGCGCAAGCTTCGCCAGCGTTCTCGGCAATATGTCGGTGGATGCGATGAACAATCTGAAGAAGGCGGAAGTCGCTTCCTTCGAAGGCATTCAGGGCAAGGCGAATACGCGTGAAGTGGTCGACGCCATGCTTTCGGCCGAACAGTCGCTGCAGACCGCCATCGCGCTCCGAGACAAGATCGTGTCGGCCTATCTCGACATTACCAAGATGCAGATCTAGCCCAGCAGGAATATTGACATGAGAGCTCTTGCCATCGCTGCCACCGGTATGGACGCCCAGCAGACCAATCTGGAAGTCATCGCCAACAACATCGCCAATATCAACACCACCGGTTACAAGCGCGCGCGTGCGGAGTTCACCGATCTTCTTTACCAGACCGAGCGCATGCAGGGCGTGCCGAACCGCGCCAACCAGGCGATCGTGCCCGAGGGCGCCAATATCGGCCTCGGCGTGCAGACCTCGGCCGTGCGCAACATCCACACCCAGGGCAACCTGATCGAGACCGGCAACAAGCTGGACGTCGCGATCATCGGCCAGGGCTGGTTCCAGATCGAGGCGGCTGACGGTTCGACACTCTACAGCCGCGCCGGCGCCTTCAACAAGAATGCCGACGGCAATCTGGTGACGATCGATGGCTATAACGTCATTCCGAACATCAATATCCCGACCGATGCGCAGGACATCACCGTTACCCGCACGGGACAGGTGACCGCCCGTATCGGCAATGCCACGGAATTCACCGAACTCGGCCAGCTCACCATCGCCAACTTCGCCAATGAAGCCGGCCTGAAGCCGCTCGGCGACAACCTCTTCGCCCAGACGCCGGCCTCCGGCGACGCGGTGATCGGCGTGCCTGACGATCCGAGCTACGGCTACATCAAGCAGTCCTATCTCGAAGGCTCGAACGTCGACGCCGTCAAGGAAATCACCGACCTTATCACGGCGCAGCGCGCCTACGAGATGAATTCCAAGGTCATCACCACCGCTGACGAAATGGCTTCGATTGTCAGCAAGAACCTGAAGTAAGAACGGAAAGGCAGGCGAACATGAGGTTTGGCCGGAAACATAGCAGCAGCAGAACGGCGCTCGTCCGTATATGCCTTGCGTCTGCCTTTTCACTGGGCGTCCTGACGCCCGCTCTTGCCCAGGCGCCGATGGCGCTGGTTCCCACCCGCACGATCTATCCGGGCGAGACGATCACGCCCGAACAGGTGAAGCCGGTGGAAGTGACCAATCCCAATATTTCCTCGGGTTATGCGAGCGATATCAGCGAAGTGGAAGGCATGATCTCCAAGCAGACCCTGCTTCCCGGACGCACGATCCCCGTTGCCGCCCTGCGCGAACCCTCGCTGGTGGTGCGCGGCACCAGCGTCAAACTCGTCTTCACCATCGGCAACATGACGCTGATGGCTTCGGGAACGCCGATGACCGACGGCTCGCTCGGCGAAATCGTGCGGGTGCGCAACATCGATTCCGGCGTCATCGTCAACGGCACGGTCATGAAGGACGGAACCATTCAGGTGATGGCGAAATGAGAGTGCTTCGTATTCTGGCCGCGGCCATTCTGTTTTCGGCCCAGCCCTTCCTTTCCGTTCCGGCAGCGCACGCGGACACATCCCGCATCAAGGATATCGCATCGCTGCAGGCGGGACGTGACAACCAGCTGATCGGTTACGGTCTCGTGGTCGGCCTGCAGGGCACGGGCGACAGCCTGCGCTCCTCGCCGTTTACCGAACAATCCATGCGCGCGATGCTGCAGAATCTCGGCATCACCACGCAGGGCGGCCAGTCGAACGCCAAGAACATCGCCGCCGTGATGGTGACGACCAATCTGCCGCCCTTCGCCAGCCCCGGCAGCCGTGTCGACGTGACGGTCAGCTCGCTGGGCGACGCCTCGTCGCTGCGCGGCGGCACGCTCATCATGACCTCGCTTTCCGGCGCTGACGGGCAGATTTACGCGGTCGCCCAGGGCGCGCTGATCGTCAACGGCTTTTCAGCGCAGGGCGATGCCGCGACGCTGACGCAGGGCGTCACCACCTCCGCCCGCGTGCCGAACGGCGCGATCATCGAGCGGGAGTTGCCGTCGAAATTCAAGGATTCGGTCAATCTGGTCCTTCAGCTGCGCAATCCCGATTTTTCGACGGCGGTGCGCGTCGCCGATGTCGTCAACGCCTTTGCGCGCGCCCGTTATGGCGATCCCATCGCCGAGCCGCGCGATTCGCAGGAAATCGCGGTGCAGAAGCCCCGCGTCGCGGATCTCACCCGGCTGATGGCGGAAATCGAAAACCTGACCGTGGAAACGGATACGCCGGCCAAGGTCGTCATCAACGAGCGCACCGGCACGATCGTCATCGGCGCGGATGTGCGCATTTCCCGCGTCGCCGTCAGCTACGGAACGCTGACCGTGCAGGTGACGGAAACGCCGCAGGTCATCCAGCCGGCGCCCTTCTCGCGCGGCCAGACGGCCGTGCAGCCGCAGACGGATATCATGGCATTGCAGGAAGGCAGCAAGGTTGCCATCGTCGAAGGGCCTGACCTTCGCACGCTGGTTGCCGGTCTCAACAGCATCGGGCTCAAGGCGGACGGTATCATCGCCATTCTGCAAGGCATCAAATCCGCCGGCGCCCTTCAGGCGGAGCTTGTGCTGCAATGATGGAAACTCGGAAGAACAACGCTTTCCCGAATGGCCTTGTCCGCTTCGCGGCCGTCGCCTCGCTGCTTTTCCTGCTTCCCGCTGCTGGCGCGGAAAGCCAGCAGAACGTGGTTTCGGAACTCAGCACGCAGGATGAAATCCAGAAATTCTGCACCAACATCGCCGATGCGGCCCGCGACCAGCGCTATCTGCTGCAAAAGCAGGAGCTGGAAAAGCTGCAGTCCGACGTCAACGAGCGCATTGCCGTGCTGGAAGACCGCAAGGCGGAATATGAGGACTGGCTGGCCCGCCGCGAACACTTCCTCAATCAGGCGAAAAGCAATCTCGTCGATATCTACAAGACGATGAAGGCCGATGCCGCCGCACCCCAGCTCGAAAAGATGCATGTGGAAATAGCGGCCGCCATCATCATGCAGCTGCCGCCGCGCCAGTCGGGCCTCATCCTCAGCGAGATGGATGCGCAGAAGGCCGCTGTCGTCGCCGGCATCATGTCGCAGGCAACCGATAAAAACACTTCGAAGGATCCTTCATGAGCACGCGTCGTCTTCCGGCCCTCCTCCTGCCGCTCGCTTTGCTTGCCGGCTGCCAGAACAACCAGACCCTGAAGGAAATCGGCAATGCACCCGCGATGAGCCCGATCGGCAGCGGCCTGCAATTCAGCCAGACGCCGCAAATGGGCATGTATCCGAAGCAGCCGAAGCACATGGCGAGCGGCTATTCGCTGTGGAGCGACAGCCAGGGCGCCCTGTTCAAGGATCTGCGCGCCCTCAACATCGGCGACATCCTGACCGTCAATATCCAGATCAACGACAAGGCCGATTTCGACAACGAGACCGAGCGCAACCGCACCAATTCCAGCGGTTTGAACTGGAAGGCGGATGCGCAGGTGTTCGGCTGGAACCCGAAGGCCGATTCCAGCATCAATTACGGTTCCGACACCGACACCCAGGCAAAGGGCAAGACCAAGCGGTCTGAAAAGCTGACGCTCCTCGTGGCCGCCGTGGTGACCGGCATTCTCGAAAACGGCAACCTCATCATCAGCGGTTCGCAGGAAGTGCGCGTCAACCACGAAATCCGCATCCTCAATGTCGGCGGTATCGTCAGGCCGCAGGATGTGGATGCACAGAACATGATCTCCTACGAGCGCATCGCCGAAGCACGCATCTCCTATGGCGGTCGCGGACGTCTGACGGAAGTGCAGCAGCCCCCGGTCGGGCAACAGGTCGTCGACCTGTTCTCGCCGCTCTGACCTCGGCACACGGGAACGGGACTGACCCATGGAAAACGAACAGGCTGAGGGCAAGAAAAAATCCTCCCCTCTGGTCATGACCATCGCAGGCGTTGCGATCCTCACGCTGCTCGGCGCGGGCGGCGGCTGGCTGGTGGGCGGCATGATCGCGCCGAAGATCGCCGGAGCGGAGGCGCATGCCCCGGCTGCGGCCGGCGGACACGGCGAGAAAAAGGAAGAGGGTATCGAGAAAATCTCGGCCGAGGCGAACGGCATCGTCCAGCTCGATCCCATCACCACCAACCTCGCTTACCCCTCGACGAACTGGGTGCGGCTGGAAGTGGCGCTGATGTTCAAGGGGCCGGTCGAGGTGGGTCTGGCGGAAGATATCCACCAGGACATCATGGCCTATGTCCGCACCGTTTCCCTTCAGCAGCTCGAAGGGCCGCGCGGCTTTCAATATCTTAAGGATGACATTCAGGAACGAGTTGACCTGCGCTCTCAAGGGCGCGTATCCAAGGTCATGTTCCGGACCTTTGTCATCGAATGATTCGATTTCTTGTAACCATCGCCGTCCTCCTTGCCTTGCCGGGTCTTGCCAGTGCCCAGCAATTCCCGTCCGATCTGTTCAACACGCAGATAGACGGCTCCGTTGCGGCATGGATCATCCGCACCTTCGGCCTGCTGACGGTTCTGTCGGTCGCGCCGGGCATCCTGATCATGGTCACGAGCTTTCCGCGCTTCGTGATCGCCTTTTCGATCCTGCGCTCCGGCATGGGACTGGCCTCGACCCCGTCCAACATGATCCTGCTGTCGATGGCGATGTTCATGACCTTCTACGTCATGTCGCCCACCTTCGACAAAGCCTGGACCAACGGCGTGCAGCCGCTTCTGCAGAACCAGATCAACGAACAGCAGGCCGTGCAGCGCATCGCGGAACCCTTCCGCACCTTCATGAACGCCAATACGCGTGACAAGGATCTGAAGCTTTTCGTGGATATCGCCCGCGAGCGCGGCCAGGAAGTGATGACCGACAATGTCGTCGATTACCGCGTGCTCGTTCCGGCCTTCATGCTGTCGGAAATCCGGCGCGGTTTCGAGATCGGTTTTCTCATCATCCTGCCGTTTCTGGTCATCGATCTGATCGTCGCCACCATCACCATGGCGATGGGCATGATGATGCTGCCGCCCACCTCGATTTCGCTGCCGTTCAAGATCCTGTTCTTCGTGCTGATCGACGGCTGGAACCTGCTGGTCGGCAGTCTCGTCAGATCGTTCAACTGACGGCCTCTGTGCCTGATTGACACCCGTTAACCCTGTTTTTTAACCCCGCGTGCCCAGGTACGCGGGTTTTGCGCGTTTTTACGCTTTGGTTACCAGTTTTTCTGGCGACTTGGTAACTATCTTTTTAAATAAAAAAATTACCATTTAACTAAATCAAAAAGTAACCATAAGTATTTTCCAATATTTCTTGGCCACCAAATTAATAATTGGGCAATTTTTCGCTGCGAATTTCTTTCTACACGCAGCGGGTTTGGTTTCTGAAACTAAGCATTTCCGAACCGAGTGGCATGAAGCCGAAACGTTGCGACCGGTAATACCAAACCCGGTATGTCCCCACTCCAGTATCTCGTAAAAACAAGGGACACATTTATTATGGCAAGCATTCTCACCAACACCAACGCAATGGCCGCTCTCTCGACCCTGCGTTCCATCGCTTCCGATCTGTCGACCACGCAGGACCGCATTTCTTCCGGCCTGAAGGTTGGTTCGGCTTCGGACAACGCTGCTTACTGGTCGATCGCGACCACCATGCGTTCCGACAACAAGGCTCTCGGCGCAGTATCTGACGCACTGGGCATGGGCGCTGCCAAGGTTGACACCGCATCTGCCGGTATGGAAGCCGCTATCGATGTTGTTACCCAGATCAAGGCCAAGGTCGTTGCCGCAAAGGAAGAAGGCGTCGACAAGACCAAGATTCAGGAAGAAGTTACCCAGCTTCTCGATCAGCTGAAGTCGATCGGCACGGGCGCTTCGTTCAACGGTGAAAACTGGCTCGTTTCCACCGCCAACGCCACCAAGACGGTCGTATCCGGCTTCGTCCGTGACGACAACGGCAATGTCAGCGTCAAGACGACGGACTACGCGCTGGATGCATCGTCCATGCTCTACACCGAAGCGACGCCGGGCACGATCGATGCCAACTCCGGTATCCTGAACGCTACCGGTGCAACCACCACCGTCGGCGCCAAGACCTACACCCAGATTTCCGTTCTCGACCTCAACGTCGGCACCGATGACCTGGACAACGCTCTTTACTCCGTTGAAACGGCCCTGACGAAGATGACCAGCGCCGGCGCCAAGCTCGGCTCGCTGTCTGCACGTATCGACCTGCAGACCGACTTCGCCGACAAGCTGTCCGACTCCATCGAAAAGGGTGTTGGCCGCCTCGTCGACGCCGACATGAACGAAGAGTCCACCAAGCTGAAGGCTCTGCAGACGCAGCAGCAGCTGGCAATCCAGGCTCTGTCGATCGCCAACAGCGACTCGCAGAACATCCTGTCGCTCTTCCGCTAAGAGCTGAACTTCTCATAGCCCTTCGGGGCTGGGGGACCCATTTTCTTCCCACATGCATTCGGGGGCTGACCAAATGCATATCCGGGCAGAAAGCATAAAGGTTCGATAGGCTGAATCGAACCGAATGCACCAGACAGGCCGCATCCCGAATAAGGATGCGGCCTTATCTTTTTTTTAAATATTTCGGGATACGCGCGCGCACGCGCGAGAGTTGTAATTTTGAATTTTCATAATGCTGATTTTCTTTTCCCGCTTATCAATTCATTAACCAAACTGGCGTTACCTAAGCTCATCGAAACGGCGAGCTAACGTTAAAAATCAGCCAGTTAGCAGGCATGATGCTGTGCGCCGTTCCCGGTGAAACCGGAATGTCCCTTCTTTAATCAGCCATTCAAGGGGCACACTACTATGACGAGCATTATTACCAATGTCGCAGCAATGTCTGCGCTCCAGACTCTGCGCACCATCGGCCAGAACATGGAATCCACCCAGGCACGCGTTTCCTCCGGCCTCCGCGTTGGCGAAGCTGCTGACAATGCTGCTTACTGGTCGATCGCGACCACCATGCGCTCCGACAACATGGCGCTTTCCTCGGTTTCCGACGCTCTCGGCCTCGGCGCTGCCAAGGTAGACACCGCTTCTGCCGGTATGGAATCGGCAATCGAAGTCGTTAAGGAAATCAAGGCAAAGCTGGTCACGGCAACTGAAGAAGGCGTCGACCGCACCAAGGTTCAGGAAGAAATCGATCAGCTGCAGAACCAGCTCGTATCGATCGCACAGGGCGCATCCTTCTACGGCGAAAACTGGCTCGTAGGCACTTCGACCCTCGGCGCTACCACGCCCGGCACGGACCCGGACAAGTCGGTCGTTGCTGGCTTCGTTCGCTCCACCGGCGGTGCCGTTAACGTCACGACCACGAAGTACGCCCTCGACAACACCGCTACCGGCAACACTCTTTTCGGTTCGGTTGACGCCACGGGCGCCCCCGACACGAGCGGTATTCTCGGCACGACCGGAACGTTCACGACTGTCACCGCTCAGTCCGTCTACACACTGGACATCACCCAGTATGCAGCCGCAGACCGCGCCACCAACATGGCCGAAGCACTGACGCTGGTTGAAAACGCTCTCAAGGCAATGACGAGCGCCGCAGCCAAGCTCGGCTCGCTCTCCATGCGTATCGGCCTGCAGGAAGACTTCGCTTCCAAGCTGTCCGACTCCATCGACAAGGGCATCGGCCGCCTCGTGGACGCTGACATGAACGAAGAGTCCACCCGCCTCAAGGCCCTGCAGACCCAGCAGCAGCTCGGCGTTCAGGCTCTCTCGATCGCCAACAGCAACTCCGAAAGCATTCTGTCGCTCTTCCGTTAATCGAAGACCGAAAGCGAAAAAATCAACCGCGCCGAAAGGCGCGGTTTTTGTTTGTGCAATTGACTGCAAAATTCATTCATTTCTTGATTAAGACTTCATTAACCAAATCACCGCTAAATCAAGCCATCGAAACGACTCGTTAACCAAGACGAAAAAGAGGTTAACAGGCATCACGCCGCGTTGTCGTTTCCGGCGATCCCGGAATGTCCCTTCCCATTTAGCCAGCTCAGAGGGGCAATTATGACAAGTATTCTGACAAACACCGCCGCCATGTCGGCGCTTCAGACACTGCGTGCAATCAGCGGCCAGCTCGAAGACACACAATCCAGAGTTTCTTCCGGGCTGCGCGTTAAAACGGCTTCCGACAACGCCGCTTATTGGTCGATCGCGACCACCATGCGTTCGGACAACATGGCCCTTTCCGCGGTTCAGGATGCACTCGGACTCGGCGCGGCGAAGATCGATGTCGCTTATTCCGCAATGGAAAGCGCCGTCGAAGTCGTGAAAGAAATCAAATCGAAAATCGTTGCGGCAACCGAAGAGGGCGTCGACAAGACGAAGATCCAGGAAGAAATCGACCAGCTGAAAAAGCAGCTGGAATCGATTGCGCAGGGCGCATCTTTCAGCGGTGAAAACTGGTTGCTGGGTACCGGCGCAAAGACCGTCGTTTCCGGCTTTGTCCGTGACGGCAGCGGTTCCGTCAACGTTACGAAAACCGACTATACGCTTATCGATACGACGACCGCGACAGAAACACCCAATGTGATTTTTGGCCTGACCGGCACGCCGGCAACGCTCGACACCACAAAAGGCATCATCGGAGAGGCCGGCGTAGCCTCGGGCATTTCAGTATGGGACATCGATCTCAAACTTTTCGATAGTGCAACGCCCCCGACCTACACGATCGGCAATCTTCTCACCGATGTCGAAACCGCGTTTCAGTCTCTGAGCAGCGCCTCCTCCGCCCTCGGCTCCATCAAGATGCGCATCGGTCTGCAGGAAGATTTCATCTCCAAGCTTACCGACTCCATCGACAGCGGCATCGGCCGCCTGGTGGATGCGGACATGAACGAAGAATCAACACGCCTCAAGGCATTGCAGACACAGCAGCAGCTGGGCATCCAGTCGCTTTCCATCGCCAATACCAGTTCCGAAAATATCCTGTCGCTATTCCGTCAGTAAGCGGCGCCCGATGGCTACGGGCGGTTTCGTCCCGCTCTGGCAGCAACAGAATATTCGGATATGGAAACCGCGCTTCGCAAGAGGCGCGGTTTTCCACTTGCCGCTAACTGCGCGGCGCGCGCATGCATCAACCGCCGCAGGCGATCGGTTCAACAACCGCGTAAACATTTGAAATTTCGGAGAGAAATGGTGCTGCTAGAGAGATTTGAACTCTCGGCCTCTCCCTTACCAAGGGAGTGCTCTACCCCTGAGCTATAGCAGCATCCGGTGCCGAAGCGTTTGCTTCAGCATCAAGCGTGGCGGCCTATTGCCATAGGTTTTTGACGAGCGCAAGTCGCAAAACGATATTCTTCATCAAGCGGGGCAAAAAAGCGTGCCCCCTGTTGAAAAATACATTTTTCAGATATTGCTGAATCTATGAACGAACATCATGACAAACAGGCAAAGGCAGCGGTTTTCGCCGGCGCTTCCGCGGAAGCATCCGCCCCGGTGGCCGATGGCAAGCCGCAGGCGGGGCCTGGAGAAAAGGCGCGGCAGCGCGAGGCGGAACGCAAGGCGCGGGCGGCCAAGAAGCTTCGTGAAAATCTTTTAAAGCGCAAACAGCAGGTTCGCGCGCGCCGTGCCGGCGAAGAGGACGAGACGATTGGCCTGCCTGCCGCAAAAACGGACGAATCATCCTCATAGAGAATTCACCAAGCATAAATTGAAACGCCGCGGAAATTCGTCTAAGGACGCGCCTTTCCGCAAGGCACGATAAAGAAAGGCGGGCACAGGCCCGTAGGGACGCATGGATCGCATCAGAATTACGGGTGGCAACAAGCTAAACGGCATCATTCCCATTTCCGGCGCCAAAAACGCCGCCTTGCCGTTGATGATCGCATCGCTTCTGACCAGCGACACGCTGACGCTCGAAAACGTGCCGCATCTGGCGGACGTGGAGCAGCTCATCCGCATTCTCGGCAATCATGGCGTCGATATTTCCGTCAACGGCCGCCGCGAAAGCCAGGGCGAAGCCTATTCCCGCACCGTGCACTTCACCTGCCGCACCATTGTCGATACCACCGCACCTTACGAGCTGGTGTCCAAGATGCGCGCAAGCTTCTGGGTCATCGGCCCGCTTCTGGCGCGTGAGGGCCGCGCCCGCGTTTCCCTGCCCGGCGGCTGCGCCATCGGCACGCGCCCGGTCGACCTGTTCATCGAGGGCCTCGAGGCGCTCGGCGCAACGATGGAGATCGATGGCGGCTACATCAACGCCACGGCGCCCAAGGGCGGCCTGATCGGCGCGGTTTACACCTTCCCGAAAGTTTCCGTCGGCGCGACGCATGTGATGCTGATGGCAGCAAGCCTTGCCCGCGGCACCACCGTCATCCACAACGCCGCCCGCGAGCCGGAAGTGGTGGATCTGGCGCAATGCCTGATCGCCATGGGCGCGAAGATCGAAGGCGCCGGCACCTCCACCATCACCATCGAGGGTGTTTCCTCACTCTCCGGCGCGCGTCACCGGGTTCTGCCGGATCGTATCGAGACCGGCACCTATGCCATGGCGGTGGCAATGACCGGCGGTGACGTCGTGCTGGAAGGCACGCGCGCAGCGCTGCTCGATAACGCGCTCGACACGCTCAGGCTTGCAGGCGCCACAATAAGTGAGACGGAAACCGGCCTTCGCGTCGTGCGCAACGGCAACGGCATCCAGCCGGTCGATATCGTGACGGAGCCCTTCCCCGGCTTCCCAACCGACCTGCAGGCGCAGTTCATGGCGCTGATGACCCGTTCGCAGGGCGTCTCGCATATCACCGAAACCATCTTTGAAAACCGCTTCATGCATGTGCAGGAACTCGCCCGTCTCGGTGCGAAGATTTCGCTTTCCGGCCAGATGGCACGCATCGAGGGCGTCTCCCGCCTGAAGGGTGCGCCTGTCATGGCGACCGACCTGCGCGCTTCCGTATCGCTGGTCATTGCCGGCCTCGTGGCGGAGGGCGAGACCATGGTTTCGCGCGTGTACCACCTCGATCGCGGCTTCGAACGCCTCGAGGAAAAGCTCACCCGCTGCGGTGCGCTGGTCGAACGCGTCAGCGATTGATCCTGTCTTCGCCGCTCATCCGTTTTCTACCCGTTGCAGAGTGGGCCCGGACTGCCTATTTCCAATGTAAGTCATGGAAATAGCGGTCCGCACCGCAGAAGAAGGAAGAAAAAGATGAGCGGCCTGAAATTGCTCGCGCTGGATACTGAAGATCTCTCCGTCATCTCGACGCATATGCAGGACAGTGTCTTCAAGCTGAAGGATGTTGCCTTCGAGCCGAAGCACGGCCAGTTCACGCTTTCCGCCAACCGTTTCGTCTGGGAAAGCACTGACAAAAAGAACCTGCCACCGGAACGCTGCCGCAGCGTCGTTTTTCTGAAACGCGTCTCGGCCGTCCGCTCGCACGGCATCAACCGCGCCGACAGGGAACAGGTGCTGTCGCTTCTTGCCATCCGCTTCGTGCAGAACGGCGAAGGACCTGATGGAGCCGTGGAATTGACGCTTTCGGGCGGCGGCGCCATCGCGCTCGATGTCGAATGCATCGAGGCGCAATTGACCGATGTGAGCGGCGCCTGGGAAACCGCTGCCAAACCGCACCATCCCGATAGCGAATAAGCACACCGCGCCATTGCAACGGTTGCCTTTCGTCACCGTTTCGATTTATGCCACATACCAGAGCCGCAATTTTTCTGCGGTAAGTTCGTGCACCTCGCGGGATCGCCCGCGGGGACAATGAAAGGGTAATGGCGTGGCAATCTGGCTGGAGCAGGCGTCGGCGGATTTCGAACGGAAATTCGCGGCCTTCCTGACAACCAAGAGAGAAGTTTCCGAAGACGTCAACGCAACCGTTCGCGACATCATCAACGATGTCCGCTATCGCGGCGATGCGGCCCTTGCCCATTATTCCCAGAAATTCGACGGTATCGATTTCGCCAAGGTCTCGATGCGTGTCACGGCGGACGAGATCGATGCGGCCTTTGCCGCCGTCGACAAGAGCGTCATCGAGGCGCTTGAACTTGCTGCCCGGCGTATCGAAAAACACCATGCGCGGCAGATGCCGAAGGATGATATTTACGAGGACGATATCGGCGTGGGCCTCGGCTCGCGCTGGACCGCCATCGAAGCCGTGGGCCTTTATGTGCCCGGCGGCACGGCGAGCTATCCAAGCTCGGTGCTGATGAACGCCGTGCCTGCCAGGGTCGCCGGTGTGGAGCGTATCGTCATGGTCGTTCCGGCCAATGGCGGCGCGGTCAATCCGGCGGTGCTGGCTGCGGCGCGTATTGCGGGCGTCGAGGAAATCTATCGCATCGGCGGCGCACAGGCCGTCGCCGCACTTGCCTATGGCACGGAAACCATCGCGCCGGTCGCCAAGATCGTCGGCCCCGGCAATGCCTATGTGGCGGCCGCAAAGCGCCAGGTCTTCGGCACCGTCGGTATCGACATGATCGCCGGTCCCTCCGAAGTGCTGGTTATTGCCGACAGGGACAATGATCCCGACTGGCTTGCCGCCGATCTTCTGGCGCAGGCGGAGCATGATCGCGGCGCGCAATCCATCCTGATCACCGACAATGCCGAACTCGGCAAGGCCGTTGAAGCCGCTGTCGAGCGGCAGTTGAAGCGCCTGTCGCGCTCCGAGACGGCGGCGGCGAGCTGGGCCGATTTCGGCGCGGTCATTCTGGTCGAAAAGCTCACCGACGCCATTCCGCTCGCCAACCGCATCGCCGCCGAGCATCTGGAACTTGCCGTCGATGACCCGGATGCCCTGATGGCGCATATCCGCAATGCGGGCGCGATCTTCGTCGGACGCCATACGCCGGAAGTGATCGGCGATTATGTCGGCGGCTCCAACCACGTGCTCCCGACGGCGCGGTCGGCGCGCTTCTCCTCTGGCCTCTCGGTGCTGGATTTCGTCAAGCGCACCTCGATCCTGCGGCTTGGACCGGAGCAGTTGCGACAGCTTGCGCCCGCGGCCATCACCCTTGCCCGGTCCGAGGGACTGGACGCGCATGCGCGTTCCGTCTCCATTCGCCTCAATCCGGAAAGTTAAGCGATGGCTTCAGGCGATTTCCGGCTTTGCGACGTGGTACTGGACGACAGCATCGGCCGGTCCACGCCCGACGTTGAGCATGAACGCGCCGTCGCCATTTTCGACCTGATCGAAGAAAACAGCTTCGAACCCTTCGGCCATGATGGCGGCCCCTATCGGCTGCATATATCGCTGGTCGATGCCAAGCTGGTTTTTTCAATCCGCACCGAAGACGAGAAGGATGTCGCGACCCATATTCTGTCGCTGACGCCGTTCCGCCGCATCATCAAGGATTATTTCCTGATCTGCGAAAGCTATTACGAAGCGATCCGCTCCTCTACGCCGAGCCAGATCGAGGCGATCGACATGGGCCGGCGTGGCATTCACAATGATGGCTCGCAGACGCTGATGGACCGGCTTTCGGGCAAGATCAGGATAGATTTCGACACGGCGCGCCGCCTCTTCACCCTTGTCTGCGTGCTTTATTGGCGGGGTTAGAGATGATCGATCCTGCCGCAGCGCCAAACGAGGGACGAGCGCCCAAATCGGTCCTCTTCATGTGCGGCATGAACTCCATCCGTTCCCCCATGGCGGAGGTCATCGCCAAACGGCTGGTGGCGCCCGGCATCTATATACAGTCCGCCGGCGTGCGGGCCGGCGAGCGCGATCCATTCGTGGATGCGGTGCTGGAAGAACAGGGGTTTTCGCTCGGCAAGCACAAACCGCGCACTCTGGACGAGATCGAGGATGATTTTTTCGATCTGATCATTACATTGACGCCGGAAGCCCATCACGCCGCACTGGAACTGACGCGCTCGAATTCGCTCGACGTGGTCTATTGGCCGACCATGGACCCGACGGTGATCACAGGCACGCGCGAGCAGATTCTCGACGCCTATCGCGAGGTGCGGGAGCATCTGGCAAAGCTGATCTCGGAACGACTGCCTAGGCGGCAGCAGCCGGTGGCGGATACGCTTTCAAAAGACTGAAAACTGCCTCGGCCTGTTAAAATCAATCGCGATTTTCAAGCCGATGCTTTAGAGGTTCACAAATGTGCCGGGATTGTGTAGTTTCCGCGCAATTTTCCCGGACTCGATATGTCCGGCACTATCAACAGGAAGAAAACCCTTACATGACAAAAGAAGAAGTCCTTGAATTCCCGGGCATCGTAACCGAATTGCTGCCGAACGCAACATTCCGCGTGAAGCTTGAGAACGACCACGAAATCATCGCCCACACGGCGGGCCGCATGCGCAAGAACCGTATCCGTGTTCTGGCCGGCGACAAGGTGCTGGTCGAAATGACGCCTTACGACCTCACCAAGGGCCGCATCACCTATCGCTTCAAGTAATCCACGTTCCGCAACGGACGCCCGGGCCGCGCAATGACCAATTCAAAACAAAAGCTCGTTCTGGCATCCGGCTCGCCGCGGCGTCTGGAGCTGCTGCATCAGATCGGTATCGAACCGGCACGTCTGATGCCGATGGATATCGACGAGACGCCGGCCAAGCTCGAGCATCCGCGCACGCTCTGCCGCCGTCTGTCACTGCAGAAGGCGGAAGCCGCGCAGGCGGCGCTGAAAAGTGAACAGACGTGGAAAGACGCCTATGTTCTGGGGTCCGATACGGTGGTCGCCGTTGGTCGCCGCATCGTCGGCAAGGCCGAATATACGGAAGAGGCCTCGGCGGCGCTGCATCTTCTCTCGGGACGCAGCCATTGGGTCTATACCGGCATCTGCCTTGTGACCCCCGGCGGCAAGATCCGCCAGAAGGTCGCGGAGACCAAGGTGCGCTTCAAGCGCCTCTCCACGCGAGAGATCGAGGCTTACATTGCGTCGGGCCAGTGGCGCGGCAAAGCGGGAGCCTATGGTATCCAGGGCATTGCCGGCGCCTTCGTGCAGAAACTGACCGGCTCCTATACCAATGTCGTCGGCCTGCCGCTTTATGAAACCATGTCGCTTCTTTCCGGAGAAGGATTTGAGGTGACTTCGGGCTGGCTCGAAGGATAGGCCATGGCAAAGTCCCCCACCGAAGGCGCTGGAAACGTCACCCCGCTTCGCAAATCCCAGCCATGCCCGGAATGCGGGCGGCCCTCGACGCGCGAGGACTATCCTTTCTGTTCGGATCGCTGTCGCTCGCTCGATCTTGCCCGCTGGCTGAAAGGCTCCTACGCCATTCCGGTTGCAGACGATGAAAGCAGCGCCGGCGGACAGGACGGCGGTAAAAATAACGCCGAATGAGACCGTGCACCGCCGGAAACTTCGGCGGTGAATTGCATAAGATTTTCAGAGCCACCGCTCACACCACATATTCACCGGGTTGCCGACAGCCCGAAAAACCATATCAGAACCGGCTGACGCCTTTTCCGCCAGCCCCTTAAGGTCTTGCGATGGACGCAGGCTTGCAAAAGAGAGTGAGCCATGGCGCGCTGCTGTTTGCGGTGCTGGCCGTTTGCCTTGCCATAGGCGCGACGGTGCTGCTGGCCAATGACAGGAAGCACCTCAAAAGCGTGCTGGCCTATCTCAATCTGGCGCCCGCCATGCAGTCCGCCACGCCACCGAAGATGAAGCCTGTTAAACGACAGAAACTCGCCGTCCAAAAAGTCTCTCTGCCGCCGCATCTGTTGAAGTTCGAGCAAATGGGCGACAGAGCATCTTTCGCCCGCGATTTCGTTGTTTCCGGCAAGGAGCTTTGCGACCGCTTTACCGCCGCTGGTTTCTCCAACCCGCGTGGCTGGGACGCGAGCCCGGTCAACATCCGCAGTTTCGAATGCATGGCCGATTTTGCGGCAGGAAACGCATCAGACCCGGCCGAGCGGGCATCGCTCTTTCTTGAAATCAGGGGGGAAGCCTCGGGAGAAATTCGCTCCATCCGGATGAAGGCGGTTGCACCCAAGACGCCGGACGGCGCGGCCGTTCTGACGAAGCTCGATGAAGCGCTCGCCATGATCATCGGACAGACACGTTGGGCCGATCTGGCGGATATGCTTGAGCCGGCACGCCGGATGCAGCCCTATCAGGCACAACATTTCGGTATTTCGGTTTCCATAAAACCGGAACCGACGGCGCCGCATCGCCTGAACGTGATTTTGCTCGCAAGCGAACAATCGCCGGGATTGAAGCTGACACGCAGCTTCTTTGACAGGGATCGCTGGCTTAGCCCAGCCGCTCCACAGGATCGGCCGGCGCTCTATCCCTCCGTCAAGAAAGACCGTGTCCGATGAAGCGAAGGCCGCTCAGCCTATTGCAGCCAGCTTGCGCCGCACCGGCGGAATCCTGTCGCTTTGCTGGCCCTGACGTTTGGCCTCCCACTGAAGCGCGGTGCGAACGATTGTCGCCAGATCGTTGAAGCGGGGACGCCAGCCCAGTTCCGACTGGATACGCGACGAATCCGCCACCATGGTCGCAATATCGCCCGGGCGGCGCGGACAATGGATGATCGGAAAATCGCGTTCCGATTCCCGCTGCACCGCCTGCAGGACATCCAGAACCGAATAACCGACGCCATAACCGCAATTGAGCGTGCGGGTGCCACCACCGGCGCGCAGATGCGCCATGGCGAGCATATGGGCGTCGATCAGGTCGCTGACATGAATATAGTCGCGGACACCGGTGCCATCGGCGGTCGGGTAATCTGTTCCGTAAACGTCCACTTGATCGCGGCGACCGGTTGCGGCTTCGCAGGCGACTTTGATGAGGTTCGCCACGCCCGTGGGGGAAGGCCCGGCGCGGCCCTGCGGGTCGGCTCCGGCGACGTTGAAATAACGCAGCGCCACATAGTTGAAATCATGCGCCTGCACGACATCGCGCAGCATGATTTCGGAAGCGAGTTTCGACAGGCCGTAGGGGTTTTCCGGGCTGAGGACCGCGGTTTCAGGAACCGGGCCATCAAAGGGCTGGTTTCCGTAGACGGCGGCTGTCGAGGAGAAGATGAAATTGCGGATGCCATGGGCGACCGCCGCAGCGACGAGGGCGCGGGTCGTGCCCGTATTGTTTTCGTAATATTCGAGCGGCTGGCTGATCGATTCAGGAACGCTGACAGAGCCTGCGAAGTGGAAGATGGTCTCGATCTGGTTCTCTTCGAAAATCTGGTCCAGCAGGGCGCGGTCCGCCGCATCGCCCAGATAAAAACGCGCCGCTGGCGCAACAGCCCAGCGCGACCCCGTCGAAAGCCGGTCGACAACAACGACCTCTTCCCCGGCATCGAGCAAAGCCCACACCATGTGGCTTCCTATATAACCGGCCCCACCCGTGACCAGAACAGCCATGACAATACTTCCCTGTTTGCTTTTCTTGAGCCTATCAAAGCCAATAATTCTTCATCATTGATTACTTGCACAGCGAATATACAACCGAGCGCCCGCCCCATTAAAAAGGTGGCTTACGATTGGTTAGCGCAATGAGTTTCTTTTTAGTGATTAGATGAAAATGTTCTCATAAATGGAACGAGGAGCGAATAGCACAGAAAAAGCCCCACGTCGATGGTTACGCCGTGGGGTTGCAGTTATAGGTCTTCGCTGTGATTTTGTTGCCGATTTCCCTACCGCAGCGCGATGCCCTGCCCTGCAGGGGACACCGTTGTCAGGAAGATCGAGGCTTACCTGCCGAGAATGTAGGATGCCAGCCGATCGGCCGCATCTTCTATCTGCCTGGGGTTGCGCAGGAAGCACGCGCGCAGGAACAATTCTCCGCCCGGGCCGAAAGCCGTACCGGGCGCAAGGCCGACGCCGGTCTTGTCGACGATATCGAGCGCCGTGGCGCGGCTGTCCGTGACGCCGTCGATCTTGAGGAAAGCGTAAAGGGCGCCATCCGGCTTCAAGGTTTCCACACGGTTCGTGGCTATCAGCGCGTCGCAAAGAATGTCGCGAGAGGTCAAGGCACGGTCGTAGTTCTCGCGGATGAAACCATCACCATGGTCGAGCGCGGCAACCGCACCGCGCTGCATGAATTGCGCCACGCCTGACGTGGAATATTGAATGAGGTTTTCGATCACCTGACCGATGGCGGGCGGCGCAACAAGCCAGCCGACGCGCCAACCGGTCATGGACCAGTTCTTCGAGAAGGAATTGGCAAAGACTATTTTGTCGTCCGGCTCCATCACGTCGAGGAAGGACGGCGCGCGGCTGCCGGCATAGTGGTAGAGTGCATAGATTTCGTCAGCGACGATCCACAGATCGTGTTTGCGGGCGAGCGCCAGAACGTCACGGAGATTGTCGCGTGTTGCCGTCCATCCCGTGGGGTTGGAGGGTGTGTTGATGAAAAGCGCCTTCGTCTTGCCGTTGATCGCGCTTTCCAGCCTGTCGATATCGAGATCCCAGCGGCCATCGCGGAAATCGATACCGACCGGAACCGCCTTCGCGCCGGCCACGCCGATGGCGGCAACGATATTGGGCCAGGTGGGTGAGAGATACACCATCTCGTCGCCCGGCGAGGTGAGCGCCTGCACGGCAAGCACAATCGCCTGCATACCGGAACCGGTAGCATAGAAATGCTCCGGCGGCAGCGACGCCGCGAAATGGCGCTCGTAATAACGGCTCAGCGCCTGCCGCAATTCCGGAATGCCGCGCTGCCAGGTATAGAAGGTTTCGCCATTGTTCAGCCCGTCGATGGCGGCCTGATTGATGAAGTCGGGGCTTGGCAGATCGCCTTCGCCAACCCAGAGCGGCAGCAGATTGTCCCGCCCCCGGGCATAATTGACGACTTCGACAATGCCGCTCTCGGGAGCCGCCAGAGAGCGCGCACTCAGACTATTCAAAATGGACATTAAAGACACTCCGTTGGGTGCCTTCTTATCGCATCGAACCAGCCATGTGCATGATATTCCGTGAGGCGATCATGGATTTTCTTTATGGGTCATCCCCGGCAGGAGATCGCCGGCCTCATGGGCCGGCACATCAGGCCGGGGACGATGGCGACAATCAACGCGTCTTCAGCAGATCGCGGATTTCGGTGAGGAGCTTGACGTCTTCCGGCGGCGGTGCTGCTTCCGGCTTTTCCTCGACCTTCTTGCGCTCAACGGAATCACGAAGCTTGTTGACGCCCTTGACCATCAGGAAAATGATCCAGGCCAGGATAAGGAAGTTGATGAGAACCGTCAGAAAGTTGCCGTAGGCGAAGACGGCGCCCTGCTCGCGGGCGGCGGCGAGCGAGGGGGCGTTGACGCTGGAGCTCAGCGGCAGGAAGTAGTTCGAAAAATCGAACCCGCCGAAGATCGCGCCGACAATCGGCATGATGAGATCGTTGACGACGGAGTCGACGATCTTGCTGAAAGCCGCACCGATAATAACACCCACGGCCAGATCCATGACATTGCCGCGGGCAATGAAGGTTTTAAATTCGTTAAGCATTCAGATTGTCCCTCTCTCCTGCTTCGCGAGCTGAAGCTATGTGACTGTCCCTACGGGTCGAACCATATAGGGTCCGGGCTTCATTTGGAATCCGCGGGATTGCATTTATTAGCTTTTTTGCACGCTCACCTTGAACTTTATGCTCAGACCGCGCTCATTCTCAACGGCGCGGAATTCGCCTATGCTGATATTCGGGAATTCTTGCATGGGGAGGATGCGTGCTTCCTGGGTGGATCATATTCGGTTCGGCCTTCGCTTATGTCCTGCTGCTGTTTGCGGTTGCAAGCTATGGGGACAGGAAGAGCCGCAAAAGAAACGCTCCGAACAAGGGGCGTCCGTTCGTCTATGCGCTCAGCCTGGCGATCTATTGCACCTCCTGGACCTATTTCGGCGGCGTGGGGCTTGCGGCAGACAGGGGGCTGGAATTTCTCGGCATCTATACCGGCCCGATCCTTGCCTTCACCATCGGCATGCCGATCATCCGCCGCATCGTCGAACTGGCGAAAACGGAAAAGCTGACTTCCGTTGCGGATTTCATTGCCGCCCGTTACGGCAAGAACTCCACCGTGGCGATGATCGTCGCCATCATCGCGCTCGTCGGCGCCATTCCCTATATCGCTCTGCAGCTGAAAGCCGTTTCCAGCTCGGTGGCGACGATGGTCGATCCCGGCGATTACGGCATTGGCAGCGGCAATCTTTATTTCCTCGATCTGCCGCTGGTCGTCACCATCGTCATGGCGGGGTTTGCCGTCATGTTCGGCACCCGGCACACCGATGCCACCGAACATCAGGACGGGCTCATTCTGGCGATCTCGATGGAATCGCTGGTCAAGCTCGTCGCCATGTGCACCGTCGGCTTTTATGTGCTCTTCGTGCTCTTCGACGGTCCCGTGCACCTATGGCAGCTCGCCTCCGATAACGAACAGGCCATGCGGGCCATATCCTATCACACGCCCGTCAGCCGGTGGATCGTGATGACCCTGCTTTCCGGCTTCGCCATCATCCTGCTGCCGCGCCAGTTCCACGTCACCGTGGTTGAAAACCGCACGCCACAAGAGCTGCGCATGGCTGGGTTCCTGCTGCCGCTTTATCTCATCGCGATCAACATCTTCGTGCTGCCGATTGCTCTGGCCGGCATCCTGACGCTCGGCGCCAATGGCGATGCCGATCTCTACGTGCTGCAATTGCCGCTCAATCATCAGATGCCGGTCGTGTCGCTGATCACCTTCATCGGCGGATTTTCGGCGGCGACCGCGATGGTGATCGTCGCTTCGGTGGCGCTATCGATCATGATTTCCAACGACATCGTCATGCCGATCTTCCTGCGGCAGAAGCTGCTGAACCGTTCTCCGCACCGGGACGACTTCGCCAAGACGCTGCTCAACATCCGCAGGACGGCAATCTTTGCGGTTCTGCTTCTGGGCTATGGCTATTATCGCGCCGCCGACAGCGCCACGGGCCTCGCCTCCATCGGCCTTCTCGCATTCGCCGCCATTGCGCAGATGGCCCCTGCCTTGTTCGGCGGGCTGTTCTGGCGGCGCGCCAATGCGCGCGGCGCAATCGCCGGCTTAAGTTCCGGCTTTTTCGTCTGGGCCTATCTGCTGTTCCTGCCGAGCTTCGGCGGGCCGGATAATTCCGAGGTCGCGGCGAATATTCTCGGCTTCCTGTTTTCCGGCAGCACGGTGTTCAACGGGCCTGAAGCCGATCCATTCGTGAATGCCGTCATTCTCAGCCTGCTCGTCAACAGCCTTGCCTTCGTGCTCGGCTCGCTTTCGCGTAATCCGAGGCCGGTGGAGCGCATCCAGTCCGGCATCTTCGTCAAACGCCATTCGAAATCGCAATTTGCCACGCGCGGCTGGAAAACCCGTGTCAGCGTCGGCGACCTCAAAAGCGCGGTGGCGCGCTATCTCGGCGAGGAGCGCATGCTGCGGTCACTCGCGACCTATGAAAAGACAGCGGGCAGGAAGCTCAACGACGACCAGCCGGCGGACATGGCGCTGATCCATTTCTCCGAACAGTTGCTGGGCAGCGCCATCGGCTCTTCCTCCGCCCGTCTGGTGCTTTCGATCATTCTTCAGAAGGCGGAAGACACCAGCGCGGACACGGCATGGCTACTCGACCAGGCGAGCGAGGCCCTGCAATATAATCAGGACATGCTGCAGACCGCGCTCGCCCAGATGGACCAGGGCATTGCGGTTTTTGACAGTTCGCAGCAGCTCACCATCTGGAACCGGCGCTTCCGCACGCTGCTGGATTTGCCCGAGCAATTCGGGCAGGTCGGCGTACCGCTGACGGATATCGTTTCGATGCTGCAGGAACGCGGCGACATGCCTGATGGCGACACGAACGAGCTGATTACCAGCTTCCTGACCATGGACCTGCCCTTCTCGCTGGTGCTGGCGGGCGGCGAGCGCATCATCGAAGTGCGCTCCAACACCATGCCGGACAAGGGCATCGTCGCCACCTTCACCGATATCACCCAGCGTGTTGCGAGCGATCAGGCGCTGAAACAGGCAAACGAGACGCTGGAGCAGCGCGTGGCGGAGCGAACCGTGGAGCTTACCCGCGTCAACCGGGAACTGGCGGAAGCGAGGGCATCCGCCGACGAGGCGAATATCGGCAAGACACGGTTTTTCGCCGCCGCCGGCCACGATATTCTCCAGCCGCTGAATGCCGCCCGCCTCTATTCCTCTTCGCTGGTCGAACGGCTTGGCGCATCGGGAGAAAGCGATCTCGTCCACAATATCGATTCGGCGCTGGAATCGGTCGAAACCATTCTCGGCGCGGTTCTCGATATTTCCCGTCTCGACACCGGCTCGATGAAGGCGCGCATGACATCCGTGCCGCTGAATGAGCTGCTGAAACGCATCGAAACCGATTTCGCGCCGATGGCGCAGGAAAAGAACCTCGACCTCGTGGTCATGCCAACCTCACTCACGGTCCGCTCCGACCCCAATCTCCTGCGGCGTCTGATACAGAATCTCGTTTCCAACGCCATCAAATACACCTTGAAGGGCAAGGTGGTCGTCGGTGCGCGCCGTCGGGGCGGCGAAGTGGTCATTCAGGTGACGGATTCCGGTATCGGCATTCCCTCATCCAAGTTTCGCACCGTCTTCAAGGAATTCGCCCGATTGGACGAGGGTGCAAGAACGGCATCCGGCCTCGGGCTCGGTCTTTCCATCGTCGACCGGCTGTCGCGCATGCTGCACCATCCGGTCCAGCTGATTTCCACCCCCGGAAAAGGCACGACCTTCCGCATCCACCTGCCGCGCGAGGCGGATCGCATCGTACCGGCCAAAGCCGATGGCGGGACAATCAGTCCCGCAGCCAGCGACCGCCTTCAGGGCGTCCGGGTCCTGTGCATCGACAACGAGCCGAAAATCCTCGAGGGCATGACGCTGCTCTTGACGGGATGGGGCTGTGAGGTTTTACCCGCAGGTTCCGTGGCGACGCTTGAGGAGCCCTTCCTCACTTTGGCCGCAGCCCCCGACGTCATCGTCGCCGATTACCATCTGGACGATGGCGACGGCATCAGTGCCATCCGCCTCATCAGGACATTTTACGGCAAGACGATCCCTGCCCTGCTGGTGACGGCGGATCGCAGCCCGGAAGTGCGCAGCGATGCCGAAAAATACGGGATTTCGGTTCAGCACAAACCGGTCAAACCGGCGGCGCTGCGGGCCTATATCAACCAGATATCCGGTACTGTGCGGGCAGCGGCCGAATAAAAACTCCCGGACCTTGCGATCCGGGAGCGGTTTTGACCTTCAAAAACAGACCTATCAGGCCGCCTGGTTGTAGCGATCCCTGCCGGCTGCCGAACCCTGTTCCATCTGGAACCGCTGCACCAGATCGAGCAGCGCTTCCACCTCGCCTGACAGTACCCGGCTGGCCGCGCTCGACTGTTCGGCAAGCGCCGCATTCTGCTGCGTCATCTGGTCCATCTGGTTGACGGAGCTGTTGACGTTGTGAAGAGCGGAGGACTGGTCCTGCGTCGCCGTCGCAATGGTTTCGACATGCTGGCTGACGGTAACGATCTGCTGGCTGATGGCGGAAAGAACCGTGCCCGCCTCCTGCACCAGCTTCGAACCGGAGCTGACCTCATGCGTCGACTGGTTGATGAGCTGCTTGATCTCGCGGGCCGCGTCTGCGGAGCGCTGGGCAAGCTCGCGCACTTCCTGCGCCACAACGGCAAAACCCTTGCCCGCCTCACCCGCACGCGCCGCCTCGATGCCCGCATTCAGGGCGAGGAGGTTGGTCTGGAAGGCGATGTCGTCGATGACCTCGATGATCTGTTCGATCTTGCGCGACGCGTCTTCGATGCGGCCCATGGCGTCGACGGCGTTGCTGACGACCGAACCGGAACTGTCGGCGCTCTGCTTGGTGATGCGCACGGCCTCATTGGCCTCCCGTGCCCGCTCGGCCGACGATCTGACGGTAACCGTGATTTCATCTACGGCGGCGGCGGTTTCTTCCAGCGAGGCGGCCTGATTTTCGGTACGCTTCGACAGATCGACCGACGATTGCTCGATTTCAAAGCCGCTATGCTGGATGATGAGCGTGCGCTCGCGGATCTGCCCCAGCGCATCGCGCAGATTGAGAAGGGATTCGTTGAAATCCGTGCGCAGGCGGTCGAGACGACCGGCGAAAGGCGTCTCGATCGTGCGGCTCAGATCGCCACGCGAGAGTCTGCCGAGGCCGGAAGCAATCTCGCTGACCGCAAATTCGATCTGGCCGTCGAGCTCCTGTTTCTCGGCGTCGTTGCGGTGACGTTCGGACTCGGCTGCGGAGCGTTCCTCGGCGCTTTTGCCCTCAATCGCCAGTTTCTCGATCGCATTCTCGCGGAAAATCACCAGCGCGCGGGCGATGTTGCCGAATTCATTGGTGTTGGTGGCGTAGGGGATCGGCGTGTCGAGATTGCCGTCCGAAAGGGACTTCACCGCATCGGTCAGCTTGCCAAGCGGCTGAAGCGTGCGCTTGATGACGAAATAGGCGAGCAGGCCGACGCCAAGCATGGCGAGCGCGCCGCAGATCAGCATCATGTCGCGCAGGCTGTATATCTGCGCATCGTAGACATCCATGGGAACGCCCACGAACAGAATGCCGACGGTTGCGCCGGTCTTGTTCGTAACCGGCATATAACCGGTCATATAGCTGGTGCCGAACAGCGTGGCGGTGCCAAAATAGGCCTCTCCCTTGGAAACTTTCGGGAAAGCGGGATGATCGGTAGCAAGCTTGGTGCCTGCTGCTCTTTCACCCTTTTCGTTCTTCAGATTGGTGGTCAGGCGAATGAACTCGCCGGCCTTGGCTTCAAAAACAGTAGAGATACCGCCGTTGCCGGCCGCCGTGCGATCGACGAGATCATTGTCACGCATCGTTCCGATGCTGGCGCGACCGACGCTCTTCAACTCGCCATCCACCATTTCGAGGGCAACGCCGCCGACCTTCATCTCATAGAGGATGGCCATGCCGCGCATTGCGCTGTGCGTATCACGCAGCGCGGTGGTGATGATGTTGTCCTTCAAGCGAATGTAGGTCGAAAAACCAACTGCCGCCACGCTGAGCGTGATCAGGCCGATCGTCAACGCGACGACCTTGCCGGCAACGGACTTAAAGAGCCGGTTGTGCATGAAACAGTTCCCCAAAGCCAAACTTATAAAAGTTCTAATAGGCAACTGTTAAAAAAACGCGAAGTGTCGATAGCGCCTTTTAGGGGGGCACAAGCCGGGGCGGCACCTACCGGCTTATGAGGGACGGGAAAACCCGTCCGCCGTCAGTGGATATAACCGAGCCGGATGGCCTTGGCGATCGCCTGGATGCGGTTGACGGAATCGAGCTTGATCGTCGCCGAACCGAGATAGGCGTTGACGGTGTGCACGGAAAGCCCGAGTTTGACCGCGATTTCTTCGCTGATACGGCCGTCCCCCGCCAGTTGCAGGCAGGCGATTTCCCTCTCGCTCAGCGCTTCCGAAGGCGCCGCCTTGCGCTCGTCCAGCGCCAGCATGTCCACCATGATTTCACAGCATTTGATGTGCTGTTCGATCACGACCTCATTGTCGAGAACGAGGTTGGTGCCGCAGAAGACGATATAACCGTTGCCGATGGTGCCGAGCCGCACCGGAAGCGCCAGCCCCGCATAGGGCAATGTGTCATTCTCGATGCGGCGCAGAAGTGCAGGCACGTCGGGAAGGTCGGCAAAGCCGCCGGCATTCTTGTTGCGCCAGATGACCGGCAGGAGCGATGTCTCGATATGATCGAGAAGAATATCGCCGACGGCGCGGATGAACTGCGCGCTCTGCTCTGCGGCATTCATGCCCCAGTTTTCCAGTTCGCAGGTCAGCTTCTTCTTGTTGGGGAAACCGGAAGCGGCAGCCTTCGTCACCACGAAATTTCGCGCGCCGACAAGCTTTTGCATGGCGACAAGCTTCGGAAAAAGATCCGACCGGCTCGTCACGACAGGACTGCGGTAAAACATGCCCGTTTGACCTGTACCCTCATTGTCTTTCGTCTGTACCATCCGTCCGACCATTATACGAGGTTGTTGCGCACGGCGTAGGCAATTGCCTCCGAGCGGGTTTTCGTCGCGGTTTTACGCATCACGCTTGTAATGTAATTATTGATCGTATTGCGTGAAATGCCAAGGATCATCGCAATTTCATCGCTTGTCTTGCCTTCCGCGATCCAGAACAGGCATTCGAGCTCGCGCTCTGTGAGATCGATATCGCGCACGGTCTTTGCTTCGCTGGCAATGCCGAAGCTGACGCAATAGCCCGTGAGCAGGGCGATTTCGCGCAGCCTTTCCGGCGAAGGCACCGCTTCTTCGGGAAACAGCAGCAGCAGCGAAAGCCGGATGCGGCCTACACAGAAAGACAGCGCCGAATATTGCCGGTCTATGCCGTAGGGAACCGAAACATCGTCGGGAAGGAAGAGCAGCCGCGGCTGCAGAAGCGAAAGGCATTTTTCCATTTCGCTCGATCTGTTCTGGCTGTTGGCCAGTTCAAGGCCAAGCCTGCGGACCAGATCGAAAGGCCAGTCGGAGGTGACGATGAATTTCAGTCCGGTTTCTTCGAGAAGATCATCCCGCGCCAGCAGATAATGCGAGGCGCCAGCGTAGGTTACGAGCAGATCCAGTGCGCCTGCAACGTTACCGGCAGCAGCCGTGGCTGCGACGTTTTTAGCAAGCTGATCGCGCGGCAAGGGCTTACCCATGCCCTCCATAGGCTTGGCAGACAGCCTGCGGATATCAACATCGACTTTCAATCGCCTACGCCCTCTTGCTCCCAGTGGGAGATTATACCTCGGGATGGAATCATTCCATTCGAGAAGCTTACCAAAATGGGACGGCAAGCCCCCGGAGACCGAATCATTTCATTTTATGGAACGGACTGGGATTTGCCATTACCTGACACCAGCCTTTCCACGTATTTCACTGTTCGTCTATTGCTAAAAAAACATACTGAAAAGCTGTTCAATCCATAAACGGCATTCTCAGCCAATTCCCAGCAAACTGTATCGTTGCTGAATTTTTTGTAAACACTGTCCTGAAACGAGATTGCCACGATGCGCCTGCCAAGGATAGCAAAAAGCCCAAAAACGGAAAAAAGGCCGGGTAAAACCGGCCTTTTCGATATTATGCTGCTTTTTCCACCGCCCATTTGCGCAGAATCTTGGCGGCTCTTTCCTCGCTGATTTCCACCATGCGGGAGAGCCTGCGTTCCGGCCCTTCGCGAACCCGGCGGTTGAATGTGCCCTCGCCATCGCCGCCCGCCAGAAGGTCGTCGGTGCTGTCGAAGCCGAAATCCGCCCCGAAACCTTCCATGAGACCGCCTGCGCCCGCATCCATGCCGGGAGAGAAATCCGGCAGTTCGAGACCGGCGGCCTCCTGGCTGAGCTGGCCTGCGGCGGCGCCGTTGCCAGTGACCGTGCGGACCAGAGGGCGTACACCGAGCCAGACAACGAGGAAGGCGACCGCGACAAAGGCAAGCGAGTTGATGATGCCGGCGGAGTTGCGGCTCAGCACTTCCATGATGCCTGGACCACTGGCAGCCTCGTCAAGCAGCTGTGTTTCGAGGAAGTCCATTGCAGTCAGCGTCACCATGTCGCCGCGGTCAGCCGAAATGCCAGCTGCGGAGGTGACGATCTTCTGCATTTCCGCAAGATAGGCGTCGATCTTGGCCTGATCGGCAGGTTCGCCGACCATTTTCGCGATGCGTCCCTTGTTGACGACGACGGCAACCGAGAGCTTCTCGACCGTGTAGCCGTTCTTGACCGTGGCGACCGTCTTGGAATTGATCTCGTAGTTGGTCTGCTCTTCCTTCTTCGCCGACTGGTCGGAGGACTGCGGACCACCGCCGCCACCCTGCGGTGCTGCCTGCGGCACGTTCTGTTCGACGGTCGCGGCGGTATCGGGCTGGGTTTCCTGCGACTTCTGGTCTTCTTTCACCGTGCGCACGGAGCGCTCGACGCGCGATTCCGGATCGTAGACGGTTTCCTGGATCTGGCGGCTGTCGGTATTCAGCTGCGCCGTCACGCTGGAGCGGAAATTGTCCATGCCGAGGAAAGGCGCCAGCGCCTTGTCGATGTTGGTCGAGATTTCCTGCTGGACGTTCTGGGCCAGTGTCAGCGAGCGGTTCATCGCGGCATTGGTGACATCGTCACCCGAAGCAAGAAGCTGGCCGGTCGAATCGAGCAGGGTCACATCATCGACTTCAAGGCCGGGAACAGCCGAGGCGACGAGGTGACGGATGGAAGCCGATGCCTTGCGCCCTGCGGTGGCGCTGGCGCGGATCATGACTGATGCGGTGGGCTTCTGTTCGCCACGGCGGAAATTGCCGACGTCAGGCATGACGATATGGACGCGTGCGGCCGCAATGCCGTCAATTTGCTGGATGGAGCGGCCGATCTCGCCCTCAAGAGCGCGAACGCGCGTCACTTCCTGCATGAAGGAGGTCAGGCCGAGAGAGCCGACATTGTCGAAAAGCTCATAACCGGCATTGGCGCTGTCGGGCAGGCCGCGCTCGGCCAGAAGCAGCCTTGCCTTGCTGGTGAGGCCGACGGGAACCTGAAGGCTGGAACCATCAGTCCCCACCTGAAAGTCCAGACCCGATTCGGCGAGCGCAATGCTGATCTTGTTAAGGTCGCTTTTTTCAAGCCCCACATAGAGGGTCTCGTAAGCGGGACGGTTCACGTAAAGAGCTGCAGCAAGGATGATGGCCATGGACACAACGCCCACGCCGCCCAGCATCAGCAGCCGCGTCTGCCCCAGCGCCGCGACATTCTTCAAGACCTGAGGGATTTGATTTAACAGATTCATTCTGTTCCGCACCGTCATTCATAGAGTCCGAGACCTTTTGGCCCCGTCGTGACAATAGGGTGCGAAGCTTGCGCGAGCGTTGCCTTTCTCCGCATTCAGCAAGGAAAGGAACGTCGGCGGGAATATGGTCTAGAACAGGTCGAAGTCGCCGGAAGCCTTGTCGAGCGGCTGGGAATGGCCATGGCGGAAGGCCGCGCCGAGCGCCTTCTGCATTTCGGCCAGCTTGACCAGGCTGAGGGCGGTGGAAACATCCACGATCCAGTTTCCGGGGATGGAGCCGGTGATGGTATCGATGAATTCCGCAAGGCCGCGGGTTTTCTGGACGGCAAGATCGATGCCCTGCAGCAGCTTGACGCCTTCGCTGGACAATTGACCGCTGGTCACTTCAAGCAATTGCGGCTCGATGCGCTCGATGAGATAGGCGACGTCGTGCAGTTCCGATACCACGCGCATCAGAACGTCCGGCAGGGCTTCTTCGAACGGAGTGGCGGCGGTGTGCTCTGCAAGCTGCATTGGAAACTCCGTGACTAGAAAAATTCGATGTCGTTGGCGACTGGCTTGGGGGCCGGCACCGGACGCGTTTCCATGGCAACCGTCTTCTGGGTTTCCGCGCCGCTCAGCGGATGCTGACGTGCACGCCCGGAGACCGGCCAGAATTCGATCTTTCGGCCGTGGTCCCCGCCCGTGGAGGAGCTTAAGACCGGAATACCTTCATCCTTCAGAAACTGCATGGCGAAGATGGCATTCTGCTCGCCGACGTTTGAGAAGCTGGCAATCGTCTTGGCGCCGCCGAAAACCTTGGCTTCCAGCCGGTCGCGCCTTGCCCCCTGCTTCAGGAGGCCGTTGATCAGGAGCTCCATGAGATGCACGCCGTAACGCGTGGCATCTCCGCCGGTCACATTTCCCGTTCCCGGCAGCAGGAAGTGATTCATGCCCCCTAAGCCGGCAACGGGGTCTCTCAGACAGGCGGCCACGCACGAACCGAGTATCGTCGTCAGCACCACATCGGGATCGCTGACGACCTTATACTCGCCCTGAATGATATGTACGCGCTTGGCCGCAGCTTCAATCATTTCAGCGATCCGAAAACCGCCTCGATGGCAGCGCGCATCTTGTCGATCGTGAAGGGCTTGGCCAGCACGTTGTTGGCGCCGAGCTGGGCTGCCTTCTGCACCAGCGCGCGGTCGCCCTGCGCGGTGAGGATGATGAAGGCGGCCTTCTTGGTGGTCGGGTTGGCCCTGACGGCATGCAGGAAACCGAGACCGTCCATCTTCGGCATGTTGAAATCGGAAATGACGAGATGATGGGGCTGCTGCTCCATGATCTTCATTCCCTGCTCGCCGTCACCGGCGGCGGTGATCTGCTTGAAGCCGAGCTGTGTCAGCGCATCGCTGAGGAGCAGCCGGCTGGTCACCTGATCGTCGACGATCAGAACTTTGATCTTTTCTGCGAGAGACATTAGTCAGCACCTTCTTTGCGGGCAGTGGTTAGTTTCAGGATTTCTTCGCCGATGGAGGCCAGCGGGAGTTGCTGTTCCACGGCGCCAAGTTCATAGGCCACGCGGGGCATGCCGTAGACGACACATGTTTTTTCGTTCTGGCCGACGGTGCGCGCGCCGGCATGACGCATCTTCAACAGCCCGGCTGCGCCATCGCGGCCCATGCCGGTGAGAATGACGCCGACGGCGTTACGGCCGGCAAGTTCAGCCACCGAATCGAACAGCACATCGACGGAGGGTCGGTGGCCGTTGACGGGATCACGCTCGACAAGCCGGCAGCAGGGTGCGGACCGGTTGGCGATCTGCAAATGGCGCTCGCCGCCCGGCGCGAGATAAATCTTGCCGGTTTGCAGACGCGCACCGTCTGTCGCTTCTTCCACCACGGGGGCGCAGATGCGGTTCAGCCGTTCGGCAAAACTCTTGGTGAAGGTCGGCGGCATGTGCTGGGTGATGACGGTCGGCGGGCAATTGGCCGGGAATTTCTGCAGCACGGCGATCAGCGCTTCGACACCGCCCGTGGAGGAACCGATGGCCACGACCTTGCGCCCAGCCCGATATTCACTGACCGGGACCGGCTGTGGCGCGGCAGCGGCTTCCGGGCGTGCCGCACGATAGGCGGCGTGTTGCGAGCGGGCGGCGGCCTTCACCTTGTCGGCCAGATCGCCGAAGGGGCGCGCATCGCCCGGCGCCGGCTTGCCGACACAGTCGAAGGCGCCGATTTCAAGCGCGGCCAGCGAAGCATCCGCACCGCGATGGGTCAGCGACGAAACCATGATGACCGGCATGGGCCGCAGGCGCATGATCTTTTCGAGAAATTCGAGACCGTTCATTTCCGGCATCTCGATGTCGAGCGTCACGACATCGGGGTTGAGCTGCTTGATGGCGGCCCTCGCCTCCATGGCGTTGCCGGCCTGCCCGACGACCTCGACTTCCGGATCGGCCTTGAGGACAGCCGAAATCAGGCCGCGCATGGTGGGGCTATCATCGACGACGAGTACCCGTGCGAGTGCGCTCATGCCTTCCTCCCCGAAGCGTGGCCAGTGAAGCGGTAGGTGGTGATGCCCGTATTGTCGAACAGGTTCTTGGCGTCACCGGAGACGCGTTCGGAATGCCCGATATAAAGATGACCGCCTTCCGGCAGCAGCCCGGCAAAACGCGACCAGATGCGCATCTGCGTCGGCTCATCGAAATAGATGACGACGTTGCGGCAGAAGATCACGTCGAAATTGCCCTTGAAGGGCCATTGCGTCATCAGGTTCAGTTCGTTGAAGGTGATGAGACGCTTGACCTTGTCGTCGATACGGAACTTGCGGCGACCGCCGGCATCGACTTCCGTGAACCATTGCTTGCGCATGGCGGGAGACACGGTTTCCAGCGCATTGTCGTCATAGACCCCTGCCCGGGCCTGCGCCAAAATCTTGGGGTCGATATCCGTCGCCAGGATTTTGAAATCGTAATCCGCCGCATTCGGGAACATGGCGAGCACGGTAAGCGCGATGGAATAGGGCTCCTGCCCATCCGAACAGGCGGCCGACCAGATGCGGACACGCCCGCCGCTCTTCGCCCGGGCGATGAGGCCCGGCAGGACCTCGTCACGCAGATGCTCGAAATGGTGATTTTCGCGGAAGAAGCGGGTGAAATTCGTCGTCAGGTGCGACAGCATTTCGCGCCGTGCCTGCGCGCCATCCGGCGAGGACACCAATGCGCAATATTCGCGAAAACCCGACAGACCGAGATTGCGGATATGCTTCGAAAGGCGGGAATAGACCAGCGACGCCTTGGTGTCGTTGAGGTAGATGCCCGCATCGGCATAGATCATCGCCGCGATTTCCGACAGGTCACGTCTCGTCAGCGGGTATTCGCCGCTGGCAAGAACCTCATCGGGAGACTGGCGCTGGTCGCTGAAATTAAGTGCTGCCATGGATGATCCGCTTTCAACCCGTCGCCGCAAGCGACATTTCCTGCTTCAGGGGCTGTCCGCGCGAGGCGCTGACGATGGCATCGACATCCAGAATAAGCGCGACACGGCCGTCACCCAGAATAGTGGCGGCGGCGATGCCCTGAACATGGGTATAGTTGGCTTCCAACGACTTGATGACAACCTGGCGCTGGCCCTGGATCGCGTCGACCATCAGGGCGCGCTGGCCGCCGCCTTCCGATTCCACCAGAAGCGCGACACCTTCGACCGGATCGGCCTGGGTCGGGCGGAAGTTCAGCACGCGGCCGACATCGACCAGCGGGCAGAAGGAGTTGCGGATGGAGATCAGCCGCTGGTTCGCGCCGAAGGAATGAATGTTCTTCGCTTCCGGCTGCAGGGTCTCAACGATTGCCGTCAGCGGCACCACCAGCGTCTGGCCGGCAACGGTCACTACCATGCCGTCAAGAACGGCAAGCGTCAGCGGCAGGCTCATGGTGAAGGTTGAGCCATGGCCGGGGCGCGAGGAGATGCTGATGCGGCCGCCAAGCGCCTGAATGGAGCGCTTGACCACATCCATGCCGACGCCGCGGCCGGAAATGTCAGAAATCTTGTCGGCGGTGGAAAAGCCCGGCGCGAAGATCAGATTGTCGATCTCCTCATCGGTCAGGTTCGCATCGGCGGCGATGAGATCGTTGTCGATTGCCTTCTGGCGAACGCGCTCGCGGTTGATGCCGGCGCCATCGTCCTGAAGCTCGATCAGGATGCGGCCCGAACGGTGCTTGGCCGAAAGCTTGATGGTACCTTCCGGGTTCTTGCCCGCCGCTTCGCGTTTTTCCGGTGTTTCGATGCCGTGGTCGACGGCATTGCGGATCATATGCGTGAGCGGCTCGGCCAGCTTGTCGATGACCGTCTTGTCGACTTCCGTGTTCTCACCTTCGGTGACGAGGCGGATTTGCTTGCCGATCATGTCGGCGACTTCACGGACGATACGCGACATGCGCTGGAAGACCGGCTTCACCGGCTGCGCTCGGATCGCCATGACGCTGTCCTGAATTTCGCGCGTCAGCTGCTGCAGCTCGTCGAGGCCCATATTGACGGCGGAGGTGCCGCTCGCATCGTTTTCGATGACGCTCTGCGACAGCATCGCCTGATTGATGACGAGTTCGCCGACGAGGTTGATCAGGCGGTCGACGCGGTCGAGGTCGACGCGGATGGTCTGGCCGGCGCTGGCATTGGCCGCTGCATTGGCGTTCGCCTGGGCTGCGGCGGGTGCTGCTGCCGCCTCACGCTTTTCGATGGCGGCATTGACGCTCTGGGCGATCTGCGTCGTCGCGACGGCCGTTTCGACGGCTGCGGCAACGTAGGACGCTTCAGGCGTGGCGATTTCAACAGCGGGCTGCTCTTCCGGTCCGCTATCGAGGGCCGAAAGATCGAACGGCACCGGGATCATCGGAAGCTCTTCCGCATCGTCTGCGGCATCCGAAACAACCGGCACGATTTCCAGATCGCAATCCCATTCGGCGAATTCGAAGACGCTGCGGATGCCCTCTTCACCCTTGTCGGTCGCAATCGAAACCGTCCAGGAAAGATAAGATGCTTCAGGATCGAGCTTGTCGAGCGAAGGCAGCTCCGACATGTCGCAATTGATGCTCATATCGCCGATGCGCGAAAGATCGCGCAGGAGAAGTGCCGCTTCGTTGCCCTTCGAATAAAGCGACGCATGCGGCTTGAAGGTGATCTGAAAGGACGGCGCTTCCATCAGCGGCGTGGTTTCGTCGGCAAAGTCCGTGAAGGAGAACGGGATCGGCTCGAAGCCGCTCTCATCCGTCGGCTTGGGTGCGACGGGTTGCGGCGCCTTGACGGCAGCCGGCGCTGCCACGGGCGCGGAAACCTGTATGGTTTCGCCGTTTGCCAGCGCTTCCAGTTCCTTGACGAGGCCGCGCGTGCGGCTTTCATCGACGCTGCCACCGTCTCTTGCCGCATTGGTCAGGTCCGCCAGCACGTCGGCGGAGCGCAGCATGACTTTCAGAACATCCTGTGTCGGCTCCAGCTTGTTGGAGCGGACGCAGTCGAGGGTCGTTTCAAAAACGTGGGCGAAGGCCACGAGATCATCGAGACCGAAGGCACCCGCCCCGCCCTTGATGGAATGAACGGCACGGAAAACGGCGTTGACGGTTTCCGGATCGCGGTCGCCGTCATTCAATTTAAGAAGCCCCGATTCCAGTTCCGCGAGCTGCTCCTCGCATTCCTGGAAAAAGATTTCCTTGATTTCGTTCATATCCATCGTGAAATGTCCCGTATCAGGCGGTTACGCGTTCAATGGCATCGATGAGTTTCGCAGGGTCGAACGGCTTGACGATCCAGCCCGTCGCACCGGCCTGACGGGCGCGGTTCTTCTTCTCTGCGTCGCTTTCGGTCGTCAGGACGAGGATCGGGATCGCACGATACTTTTCGTTGCGCCGTACACCCTCGATGAAGCCGAAACCATCGAGACGGGGCATGTTGATGTCCGTCACGATAACATCGGGGTTGCTCTGCTCGAGCACTTCGAGGCCCTCGATGCCGTCTTCAGCCTGAATGGTTTCGAAACCGGCATTGTTGAGCGTGACCAGGAGCATGTTCCTGATCGTCCGGGAATCATCCACGGTAAGAACTTTTTTCTTCACTTTTGCATCTCCTTGGGGAGCAAATGGTCAATATCGACGCCTATCAGTTTCATCGTCTTGTCGAATGCATCGGACACCCTTGCAAAACCGAACCGCTTGCCATCCTCTTCCCAGGATTTCGCGCCGGCCATGAGGACCTGGGCGCAAAGCGCACCGATACGCTCCACCTCGGACGCATCTACCGACAAAGGTGCTCCCCTCAGCGTCATCAGCTTGCCGTGCAGGGCCGATGCTTCGTTGAGATCCAGCACCGGTGACAGTTTCAGCGTCGCCTCAGCTGCTTTTCTGGCTGCCATTACATGACTCCCTGACGTCTGAATTGTTGGTAATCCTGGCCGTAATCCGTGCGATTATCCGCACGGGCCATAAATGAAGTGTCCTGTCGGTCCGCACCGGACGCCGCTTTCGCCTGCACCTGACGGGCAATGCGGAATTCGCGGATGGTGCGGCCTAGTTCCAGAATAACGGTATGAAGCGCGTCGGCCTCGGAAGCGCTCGCGCTGATATCGACGGCGTTCCGGCCGGCCTGCCTTTGCTGCTCGCCGATATCGGCGGCAACCGATTGCAGTTCGCCGGCCTGCTCGGCCGTATGCCGGGAGACTTCCGCGATCATGTCGTTGATGCCCGAGACCTGCCGGACGACGCCGCCGATTGCGTCCTGCGTGCGGTTGACCATGCGCACACCGCCCTCGACCTGCGTCTTGGTGGTGCCGACAAGGCTCTTGATTTCCCTTGCAGCGTCGGCGGAACGCTGGGCGAGCGCCCGGACCTCCTGTGCGACGACAGCGAACCCACGTCCGCTTTCACCAGCACGTGCCGCCTCGATGCCGGCATTGAGGGCGAGAAGGTTGGTCTGAAAAGCGATCTCGTCAATCGTGCCGATGATCCTGCCGATCTGTTCGGCGGATTGTTCGATGTCCGACATGGCGTCAATCGCCTCGCCGATCGCCTTGCCGCTTTCGACCGCCGCCTCGCGGGCGCGGGAAACAGCCGTTTCCGTGGCCGCTATGCGCGCGCCGTTTTCAGCGACGTTCCCGATCATCGTCTGGATGGCGCGGGAGGTTTCGGCCAGGGCTTCGGCCTGCTGGCGGGAGCGCTCGGCCATGGAGCGGCCCATATCGGCAAACCGCGCGCCGAGCGCCTCGGCCTCGCCAATGCTGTTTTGCGCCGCGATCAGCGATGCACCGATCGTTTCCAGAGCCGCATTGAAGGAAGCCGCAACATCGCGATAGGCTTCCGGCACTTCGCCGCCGATACGGGCCTGCAAATCGCCTGCGGCAAAGGCCGTCAGTGCCGTGCCCAGCAACTTCGCCGCTTCGGAACGGTCATTGTCGCGCTGTTCCGCCAGTTCGCGGCCATGGCGCAGGCGCAATTCGTTGAAGCGCAGCGAGACGGCGATTTCGGTATCGACCATCACCAGACGGACGACATTCTTGACGGCTTCCGCCAGTTCACGGGTTTTCTTGCGGTTGCCCGGAAGGATGGAGCGCGGCGCATGTTCGGCCACCAGCCCGCCGACAAGATGTTCCAGAACCACCGCGTGGCTGGCGATCTGCCAGCGTGGATCGAGCCCCATGCGGCTGGCATTGTCGGAAAGAACCTTTACCCGCTCGGCATAGAGCGCGTCAAAACGCGCATCGGTCAGAACGCTCCAGTGCGAGGATTGCAGATCGTGCAGGCGGTCGAGCTGGTTTTCGCTTTCGAAAGACGGAGAACAGTCCGGCATGGACTGAAAACGGGTCATCACGTCCCGCAGGCCGGCCTTGACGTAAGGCTCCAGCATGCTGCGATAGCTGCGCAGGAAATCGGATTGCGTCTCGTCGAGGCCGGCAAAACGCAACCGTCCCGCCAGGCTTCCGCCTGCCGATCTGCGCGCTTGATCTGATGGCAAATCCTGCCCCAACCGACGTCCCCAACAACATGACGGCCGGTAAAACCCGGCCAAATTGGCCAAGGTTCAGAACGCCAGCACCCTAAAGGGGATTTTTGAACGAACATACCCATCGCGAACGATGCGGCATCGACGCCTGCCAGACCTTCTTGAACCAAGAAACGAAAATACCGGATCGGCACCGGTACGGCAGTGCGGCGTCATGCCTGGAAGGGGAGAGAACCCCATTCCGCCGTGGAAATACCATCAATCTTTATGGTTAATTCCTTGCTTGAAAGTTAAGAAACACAGGCGTCGGCGTCAAACGGTAAAATTTGTAAAAGCTTTTAGCCAATGCCGCCCTCACTTTGCCGCAAACGGGCAAAAACGAAAAGGAATCGGACGGTGCGGGCGGTTTTTCCCGCATGCGCGCTGGACAAGCATGTCCGGCTTCCCCTAAAACAAATCAACAGGATATTCGCTCAACGGTGATGCTTTAAAGAGACCTTTACGATCAAGGAGATGCCAACTTGCCATGGATGGAGAAAGGCCGCAGTTCAAGGCGCCATCCGCAAGTGTTGATCGGCCTTGTGGTCGCGAGCCTGCTGGTCATGATCGGCTTTCAGGCGCCGGCCGGAGTCAAGCCCCTTTCCAAAACCAGCCGCCTCGAACGATTGCAGAGCGTCGATCCCGGCCGTTCCCTTTCTCTTCGCGAAAAGGATTGCGATAGCGGCAATGATTTCGGCTGCAGGACCGGCGATGCCGGCTCAGGCTTTCGCCTGGACGCGTTTGCCTCACCCGCCCCGAGCCTCAGGGATAATGCCGACGTCTCGCTCGTTGCTGTTGCCATCGTGCCACAAGCTTTCCGAGACTTTGCCAGCGTGGTTCCACGCGCGCCTCCGCATATTATGTATTAGTCATTCCGGCGGTCCTCATCATTCGGTTCATTGCGAACCTTGAGGGATCGGAGTCGTCGGAAACCCGCCGTAGGCTCCCATTCCAGAGAGAAAACCGCCGCCGCATATGACACTTGCAACCATTCTTCCATTCATTGTCGCATTGCCCTTCGTTGGCGCGCTTCTGACGGCCTTCATGCCGCGCGAGGGTGCGGCCGCCGGTCCCGCCTCCGTTGCGGGCGCAGTCGCCCTTTTCGGCCTTGTCAGCAGCATTTTTCTTTATACGAGCGTCAGCGGCGGCGCGGTTCTCAAGTATGATGTGGAATGGCTGCCCCAGCTCGGCCTGAACTTTACCCTGCGGCTGGACGGATTTGCCTGGATTTTCACGATGCTCATTACCGGCATCGGTCTGCTGGTGGTGCTCTACGCGCGTTATTATATGTCGGCCGAAGACCCGATTCCCCGTTTCTTCGCCTTCCTGCTCGCCTTCATGGGCTCGATGCTTGGTGTGGTGCTCTCCGGCAACGTCATCCTGCTGTCGATCTTCTGGGAAATGACCAGCATCTTTTCGTTCCTGCTGATCGGCTACTGGCATCAGAACGCCGGTGCGCGCGACGGGGCACGCATGGCGCTGACCGTCACCGGCATCGGCGGCTTCAGCCTGCTGGCGGGCCTGCTGATCCTCGGCCATATGGCGGGAAGCTACGATCTCGACAAGATCATCGAGGCCGGTGCGGCGATCCGCGCACATTCCCTCTATCTTCCGGCGCTTATCCTCATTCTTGGCGGCGCGCTGACCAAGAGCGCGCAGTTTCCGTTTCACTTCTGGCTGCCCAACGCCATGGCGGCGCCCACACCGGTCTCCGCCTATCTGCATTCGGCGACCATGGTGAAGGCGGGGGTTTTCCTGCTGGCGCGGTTCTGGCCGGTGCTGGCGGGCACGCCGGAATGGTTCTGGCTGGTGGGCGCGGCCGGCATCATAACCCTGCTGCTCGGCGCCTATTTCGCCATGTTCCAGCAGGACCTGAAGGGTCTGCTCGCCTATTCGACTATCAGCCATCTCGGCCTCATCACCACGCTGCTCAGCCTCGGCAGCCCGCTTGCGGCGGTGGCGGCCATCTTCCACATGGTCAACCACGCCACCTTCAAGGCCTCGCTCTTCATGGCGGCCGGTATCATCGACCATGAAACCGGTACGCGCGACATGCGGCGCTTAAGCGGGCTTTACACCTATATGCCCGCAACCGCGACGCTCGCCATGGCGGCAAGTGCGGCCATGGCCGGCGTGCCGTTGTTCAACGGCTTCCTCTCCAAGGAAATGTTCTTCGCCGAGGCCGTCGAAACCCATGCCGACTCGCTGCTGGACCGGGCCCTGCCCTATGTCGCGACGCTGTCGGGCGCATTTGCCGTCGCCTATTCGCTGCGCTTCATCCACACGGTGTTCTTCGGCCCCAAGCCCGTCGATCTGCCGAACCCGCATCCGCACGAGCCGCCGCGCTGGATGCGTTTCCCCATCGAATTCCTCGTCTTCGCCTGCCTGATCGTCGGCATCGTTCCGAGCCTCTCCATCGGCCCGTTCCTGCATTCGGCCGTGCTTTCGGTTCTGGGTGCGCAGACACCCGTCTACAGCCTATCGATCTGGCACGGTTTCAACCTGCCGCTGATCATGAGTATAGCGGCGCTGATCGGCGGGGTTACGATCTATGCCCTGCTCGGCGGTTATTTCTCGCGCTGCGATGACGGTCCGCCCGTCTTCCGGCATTTGCGGGGCCAGCGCATCTTCGAGCGCATTCTCGTCACCGTGTCCTGGAAATGGGCGCGGTGGCTGGAAAGCACGCTCGGCACGCGGCGTCTGCAGCCGCAGCTGAGGCTTCTCATCCTCGTGGCGCTTCTTGCCGGTTTCTCGCCTCTCTTCCTTTCGGAATTCTCCCTGTCGCTGCCGCGTGTGACGACCTTCGATCCGATCTTCGCCATGCTCTGGCTGATCGGCATGATCGCGGCCATGGGTGCGGCCTGGCAGGCGAAATATCATCGCCTCGCCGCGCTCGTCATGCTCGGCGTCTCTGGCCTCGTCACCTGCCTTACCTTCGTCTGGCTTTCCGCGCCGGATCTGGCCATCACCCAGCTGCTGGTGGAAATCGTCACCACGGTTCTCATCCTGCTCGGCCTCAGATGGCTGCCGAAACGTGTCGAGAAGGTCGACAGCAGCGATGAGCTGCCGGCGCAGCTTCGCCGCGCCCGCGACTTCCTGCTCGCCGCAGGCAGCGGTATCGGCATGTCCGTCATCGCCTATGCCGTGATGACGCTGCCGGTGCCGAACGCGATTGCGACCTATTTCCTCGAACGCGCGTATACCGAAGGCGGCGGCACCAATGTCGTCAACGTCATCCTCGTCGATTTCCGTGGCTTCGATACCTTCGGCGAAATAGCGGTGCTGGCCATCGTGGCGCTCACCGTCTTTGCGCTGCTTCGCCGTTTCCGCCCCGCCCATGAAAGCATCGGGGTGCCGGAACAGCAGCAGATGCAGAACGCCTTCGATGCCGAACGGCCAGACCGGAGCAATGGCGATACGGTTCGTGACTATCTCTATGTGCCGTCGATCGTGATGCAGTGGATGTTCCCGGTCATCATCACCTTCTCGATCTTCCTGTTCATGCGCGGCCACGACCTGCCGGGCGGCGGCTTTGCGGCCGGCATCACCATGGCCATCGGCTTCCTGCTGCAATATCTTGCCGGCGGGGCGCGCTGGGCGGAGGACCGCATCCGCATCCTGCCGCTGCGCTGGATGGGTTTCGGCCTTTTGATGGCGGCGGCGACGGGTATCGGCTCCTGGTACTTCGGCTACCCGTTCCTGACCTCCTATTTCCAGTATACGGAGATACCCTATATCGGCAAAATGCCGACGGCATCCGCCCTGCTGTTCGATCTCGGCGTCTTCTCGCTGGTCGTCGGCTCCGTTGTTCTTATCCTGATAGCACTGGCACACCAATCGTTGCGTAACTACCGCGTTCGCACGCCTGAAGCCGCAAAAGCGGAGGACGTGTAATGGAACTCATTCTCGCCATCGGCATCGGCATCATGACCGGCTCCGGCGTCTGGCTGGTGCTGCGCCCGCGCACCTATCAGGTCATCGTCGGGCTTTCGCTGCTGTCTTACGCCGTCAACCTCTTCATCTTCGGCGTCGGCGGCATCAAGACCAATGCGCCGCCGGTGCTGGTCAACGGCGTCGACAGCTCCACGCTCGCCGACCCCGTGCCGCAGGCGCTGGTGCTGACGGCCATCGTCATCGGTTTCGCCACCACCGCATTGTTCCTCGTCGTGCTGCTCGCCGCCCGCGGCCTCACTGGCACCGACCATGTGGACGGGAGGGAGTCGAAATGATGTCTTTCCCCTTCCACATCGTCATCGCGCCGATTCTTCTGCCGCTGATTACCGCCGCGCTGCTGCTGTTCTTCGACGAGCGCCAGCGCGTGGCGAAAGCCGCCATCAGCCTCACCTCGACGGTGCTGTTGCTGGTGGTCGCCATATTGCTGTTCCGCGAGGTGAACTCGACGGTCAATACCGAGATCGCCGCCGTGGTGTCGAGCGGCGTCTATCTGCTCGGTAACTGGCCGGCGCCCTTCGGCATCGTGCTCGTTGCCGACCGTCTTTCGGGTCTGATGGTGCTGTTGACGGCGCTGCTTGCCATCCCGTCCTTGATCTATTCGATGGCGAAGTGGCACAGGTCGGGCGCGCATTTCCATTCGCTGTTCCAGATGATGCTGATGGGCGTCAACGGTGCATTCCTGACCGGCGACCTCTTCAACCTCTTCGTCTTCTTCGAAGTGATGCTGGCCGCTTCTTACGGCCTGCTGCTGCACGGTTCCGGCCAGCAACGCGTCAAGGCCGGGCTGCATTATATCGCCATCAACCTCGTCGCCGCCCTGTTCTTCCTGATCGGCGTCAGCCTCATCTACGGCGTTACCGGCACGCTGAACATGGGCGATCTCGCCCATCGCATCGAGGGGCTCAACCCCGATCAGCGCATGCTCTTGGAAACCGGCTCTGCCATCCTCGGCATCGCCTTTCTGGTCAAGGCCGGCATGTGGCCGCTGAATTTCTGGCTGCCTTCCGCTTATGGCGCGGCATCGGCCCCGGTGGGCGGGCTCTTCGCCATCATGAGCAAGGTCGGCATTTATGTCATCGCCCGCCTGTCCTTCCTGCTTTTTGGGCAGACGGCCGGGGAATCGGCCGGTTTCGGCCATGATGCGCTGCTGGTCGGCGGCATCGCCACCATCATCTTCGGGGCCATCGGCGTTCTGGCGTCGCAGGCGCTGGGGCGGCTTGCCGGCTTTTCGGTTCTAGTCTCGTCGGGAACGCTGCTTGCCGCCATGGGCACCGGCAATCCCACGGTTGCGGCCGGCGCGCTTTATTACATGGTCAGCTCCACCCTCACCATCAGCGCCTTCTTCATGCTGATCGAACTCGTCGAGCGCGGACAGGATGCCGGCGCGAACGTTCTTGCCGTGACCATGGAGGCCTATGGCGAGGGCGACGAGGAAGAGGAGGAAGAGGAAGTCGGCGTGACCATGCCCGCCACCATGGCGGTGCTCGGCGCCTGTTTTGCCGCCTGCGGCATTCTTCTGGCCGGCCTGCCGCCCCTTTCGGGTTTCATCGCCAAATTCTCGATGCTGACCGCCATCCTCAACCCTTCCGGGCTCGGGGCCAATGACAGCGTTTCCACACTGTCCTGGTGGCTGGTTTTCCTGATCGTCTTTGCCGGTTTCGCCTCGCTGATTTCGATGACGCGCGCCGGCATCCGCACCTTCTGGGCCTCCATCGAAGGCACCGTGCCGCGCGTGCTCGTCATCGAAATCGCCCCCGTGATGTTGCTGCTCGGCCTGACGCTCGCCATGACCGTACAGGCAGGGCCGGTGATGAGATACATGCAGGAAACGGCGCGTATTCTCGACCTGCCGGCAAGCTATATTCAGGGCGTCATTTCCGCACCCCGAGCGGGAAGCAACCCGGAGGCAGAGCCATGATAAGCCGTGTCCTGCCCTACCCGCTGCTGACGATCTCGCTGATCTTCTTCTGGATGACGATCAACAGCTTTTCGCCGGGGCATCTGCTGCTCGGCACCGGGGTTGCACTTGTCGCCTCCTGGGCGATGGCGTCGCTCAGGCCCGCCAAGCCGCGCATCCGCAACTGGCACAGGCTGGTGCAACTGATCGTGATCGTGCTTTACGATATCGTCAGGTCCAATCTCTCGGTCGTGAAGATCATCCTGTTCAAGCGCGAGAGAGACCGCAAATCCGGCTTCCTGGCCGTGCCGCTCGATATTCGCGATCCGATGGCGCTTGCGGTTCTGGCGACGATCCTGACCTCGACGCCGGGAAGCGCATGGCTCGAATATAATTCCAGCCAGGGCACGCTGCTGCTTCACGTTCTCGACGATGTGGATGAGGCGGCCTGGATAAGCCTCATCAAGAACCGTTATGAAAAACTGCTGATGGAGATATTCGAATGAGTTCGATTATCCTTTTCTGGTCCTTTTCGCTGGCGCAGTTCATGCTCGCCATTGCCATGGCGATCTCGGTCTATCGCATCGCCATCGGCCCGCGCGCGCAGGACCGCGTGCTGGGTGTGGATACGCTCTATGTCAACGCCATGCTGCTTCTCCTGACCTTCGGCCTGCGCACCGGCAACGACATCTATTTCGAGGCATCGCTGCTGATCGCCATCCTCGGCTTCGTCTCCACCGTCGCCCTTTCCAAATTCCTGATGCGCGGCGAGGTGATCGAATGAGCGAGGCGCACGAATTTCCCCTCTGGGCCGCCATTGCCGTGGCCTTCTTCGTGCTGCTGGGCGCCTCGCTGACGCTGATCGGCACCATCGGCTTTGCCAGGCTCAACAGCTTCTATGAGCGCCTGCATGCGCCCACACTCGGCACCAGCTGGGGCACCGGCGGCATCGTCATGGCCTCGATCATCTATTTCTCCGTCTCCGGCGACCGCTTCGCCTTCCACGAAATCTTCATCGGCATTTTCATGACGGTGACGACCCCGGTTTCCCTGATGCTACTCGGCCGGGCGGCGCTTTATCGGGACCGGGCGGAGCAGAATACGGATAATCGGGAGCATCTGTAGGCTAAGGCTCTTTACGGCGGCGAAGCTCCGCGCGCACCCGCCGCCATTTGCCCTGTTCGAAATTTTGGGAATATCGCCAGGCGCGATCTTCCTCGATGACCGCGAATTCCTCGGCAGCATTTCCATATGTCTTGCTTAAGATATCGGCGATGCGCGTTATCTCGGCGCGCGGGACAAGCATGGGTCGCACAGCTTGCTGCCAAAAGACATACATAAAAACGGATAGTCCAAACGCCCCAATCACCACGATTGAGCACCAACTCCATGCGGATAGTTCCATGACTGCACTCCATGGCTATCCCGCAAGACTTTATCCCATAATGGGATAATTCTAAATCAGGATTAATCCGTGAGCTCCTAAAATTTCGGGGTTCTGGAGCTCGTGACGAAGTCTACACATACACCCGAGTACCAGCTTCTTGTTGAGATACTGACCGACACGCGGCGAAAAGCGGGCCTGACACAACAGCAGGTCGCAGATCGGTTGGGCAAGCCACAGTCCTATGTCGCGAAGGCCGAAGGCTCTGAAAGACGAATAGACGTCGTTGAATTTGCAAAATTGTCGGCCGCAATGGATCAAGACCCAACCGCGCTTCTCCAACTGTTGCTCACAAGAATGGAGGAACAGGGCGTTCCTCTTTGATCAAGACTGTTTCGAAGCGATGACAAAAGCATATGATAGAAACAGCCAATGATGGAACTGCCCGCGCCCTGCGAATGGAGACGCCAACACACAACCAGTTCATTCAACAATGAAATTGAGAAATGGTGCCCGGAGGCGGATTTGAACCACCGACACGCGGATTTTCAATCCGCTGCTCTACCAACTGAGCTATCCGGGCACTTCAGGTCCTTGAAGAACCTCCGCTTTTGGCGGGCGGGGCTGTTTGGTGCCCCGAAAGTGAGCGGGGTTATAACATCTTGTTCGGACATGGCAAGCGCCATCGCGAAGTTTTTTGACAGTTTTTTCACGGCGCCTGTGGATGGCTGGAAAGTCTGCCCGGCGAAGGCCGGATTGCGGCGGAAAACCCGCTCTTGGGCATCCGCCGGGCCAGCGGGCGGCGGCGCGGCAGGGGACGGCTTACGCCCCCTCATTGCGCCGTGCGGCAAGGCCAAGAGCGATTGGCACAACGGCCACCAGCGCCGCCATGACGGGCGAGGAGGCGAAGATGCGGCTTGCCAGTGAGGTGACGGCAACGGAGCGCACCACCGTCATCAGGCGCGAATTCTCACGGTCGCGCTCATGCCGGGCATCGGTGAATTTATGATGCGGCGTGTTGGAGGCGGCTTCCAGCCGTTTGACGTCGCGGCGAATCTTTTCGAGCTGTTTGCGAAGGTCTTCCAGTTCCGCCCGCAAGGATGATTCCGCCGGGGCGGCGGCACGCGCCCTTCGGGCAGCAGCGGGTTTTACAGCCTCCTTCTCCGCGGCCTCTTCGTCCAGTTCGGCCAGATGGTCGTCAAGGTCCGAGGGCTTGTCGAAACCGTGGGATCGCAGTGGTGCTTTCATCGCTGTCTCCTGGGGCGTGCTGAATTGCGGCGGCGGGCGCTTTTGCCCGCTCAGCCTTTTCAACGCCTCAGCCGGGCAAAGGATGCACGGACAGCAGGGAAACAGGCATAATAAAACAGGCCCCGGAGGGCCTGTTCAATGTCTTACTTGAAGCCTCAGGCCGCCTTGGCGGCGCTGGCATAGGGATCGAAGCGACCGTAAAAGGTCTCGCCCTTGGCGGCCATGTCCTTCAGCAGCGGCGTCGGCTTGAAGCGCGGGCCATAGGTCTCGCTGAGCTTTTCGGCAAGTGCCACGAAGTTCTTCACACCCATGCCGTCGATGTAGGACAGCGCACCGCCGGTATAGGGCGCGAAACCGAAACCGAGGATGGAGCCAACATCCGCCTCACGCGGATCGGTGACGATGCCTTCTTCCACCGTGCGGGCGGCTTCCAGCGCCACGGTGACGAGGAAGCGCTGTTTCAGCACCTCCATATCCACCGCTTCTGGCTTCTGCTGCGGATAAAGGTCCTTCAGGCCGGGCCAGAGGGATTTTTTGACGGGCTTTGGCGGATAGTCGTAAAAGCCCTTCGCGTTCTTGCGGCCAAAACGGCCCTCGCCTTCCACCAGCGTCTTCACCAGCTCCATATGGCGCGGGTCGACGGCCTTTTCGCCGAGATCGGCGACGGTGGCTTTCAGGATCTTGTAGGAAAGATCGATCGCCACCTCATCGTTCAGCGCCAGCGGGCCGACCGGCATGCCAGCGAATTTCGCGGCGTTTTCGATCATGGCGGCGGGTAAGCCTTCGATCAGCATATCGTAGCTTTCCGCCATATAACGCAGCACGCAGCGATTGACGAAGAAGCCGCGCGTATCGTTGACCACAATCGGGGTCTTTTTGATCTTCGCCACATAGTCCAGCGCGACGGCGAGCGCCTTGTCGCCGGTTTCCTTGCCGAGGATCACTTCCGTCAGCATCATCTTCTCGACCGGCGAGAAGAAGTGGATGCCGATGAAATCCGCCGGTCGCTTCGAGTTCTTCGCAAGGCCGGTGATCGGCAAAGTGGAGGTGTTGGAAGCGAAGATCGCGCCCTGCGGCAGCACGGCTTCCACGGCCTCGATGACGGCCTTTTTCACGTCGCGGTCTTCGAAGACGGCCTCGATGACAAGATCGGCATCGGAGAGCGCCTTGTAATCCGCCGTCGGGGTGACGAGGTCGAGCAGGGCCTTGCCCTCCTCCTGCGTCAGCCTGCCCTTGCCGATGGCGGACTTCACGCTTTCCTCGCAATGGCCCTTGCCCTTGTCCGCCGCTTCCTGATCGCGATCGACCAGCGTGACGGGGATGCCGGCTGCGGCGGTAACATAAGCGACAGCTGCGCCCATGAAGCCCGCGCCGACGACGCCCACCTTTTTGAACTCCGTCTTCGGCTGGCCGGCCGGGCGGCGCGCGCCCTTGCCCAGTTCCTGCATGGAAATGAACAGCGAGCGGATCATGCCGAAGGCTTCCTTCGAGCGAAGGATTTCGGTGAAATAACGCTGCTCCACCTTCAGCGCCGTGTCGAAGGGCAATTGCAGGCCTTCATAGACGCATTTGAGGATGGCGAGGGCGGCCGGATAGTTGCCGGCGCTTTCGCGGCGCAAAATGGCCGGTGCTGCGGGCCAGAGCTGGGCAGCCGCCGGCGTCCAGATGCCGCCACCGGGGGCCTTGAAGCCCTTTTCATCCCAGGGAGCGACCGGTTTCAGGCCGTCCTTGATCATCTGCTTTGCGGTTGCAACCAGCTGATCCGGCTCCACCACCTGATGCACCAGCCCCATGGCCTTGGCGCGCGCGCCGGTCAGCGACTGGCCGGTGGTCATCATCTGCAGCGCCGATTGGGCATCCGTCAGGCGCGGCACGCGCTGGGTGCCGCCGGCGCCGGGGAAGATGCCGACCTTGACTTCCGGCAGGGCGATCTTGAGGTTCTTGGCGCTGGAGGCGACCCGACCGTGGCACGCAAGCGAGAGTTCGAAAGCGCCGCCCATGCAGGTGCCGTTGATGGCGGAAACCCAGGGCTTGCCGTTGGTCTCGATCTTGCGGAACAGGCCCGTCATGCGGCCAACCAGTTCGAACAGTCTTGCAGCCGCCTGATCCGGGTTCTTCGTCTTCTCATCATTGTAGAAGGAGAACATCGACTTGATCATCGAAAGATCGGCGCCGCCGGAAAAGGTGCTTTTGCCTGACGTGAAGACAACGCCCTTGACGGCGCCGTCCGCGACCGTCGCGTCAACAATGGCGTGCAGCTCGTCCATCACTTCTGACGTGAAGACGTTCATGGATTTTTCCGGCATATCCCAGGTGACGAGGGCAATGCCGTCTGCGTCCGTCTCGATGGTGAAATTGGTGTAAGTGCTCATTTGGGATTCCTCTTCCCTGAATCTTAATGGCCGCTTCGCTTTCTCCGTCATCCTCGGGTTTGACCCGAGGATCCAAGCACCGGGGATAGATCCTCGGGTCAAGCCCGAGGATGACGGGGGAACCGTTGCGGTATCAGCCGAAGCCTCTCAAACCCGCTCGATAACCGTCGCCGTGCCCATGCCAGCGCCGATGCAGAGCGTGACGAGCGCGGTGTTCAGATCGCGCCGCTCCAGCTCATCCAGCACCGTGCCGAGGATCATCGCGCCGGTTGCACCCAGCGGATGGCCCATGGCGATGGCGCCGCCATTGACGTTCATCCGGTCGTGGTCGATGTCGAAGGCCTGCATGTAACGCAGGACCACGGCGGCAAAGGCTTCGTTGAGTTCGAAAAGGTCGATATCGGCAAGCGACATGCCGGTCTTTTTCAGGAGCTTTTCGGTCACATCCACCGGGCCGGTCAGCATCAGCGCCGGATCGGAGCCGATATTGGCGAATGCCTTGATGCGGGCGCGGGGCTTAATGCCCATCGCCTCACCGCCCGCCTTCGAGCCAACCAGCACAGCGGCCGCGCCATCGACGATGCCGGACGAATTGCCGGCGTGGTGCACGTAATTGATCCGCTCCACTTCCGGGTGGGCCATGATGCCGACGGCTTCGAAGCCGCCCATTTCACCCGGCATCTGGAAGGATGGGTTGAGGGAGGCGAGCGCCTGCATGTCCGTGCCGGGGCGCATATGCTCGTCACGGTCGAGGATCGTCAGGCCGTTTGAGTCCTTCACCGGAATGACCGACTTATTGAAATAGCCCTTTTCCCAGGCGTGCGCCGCACGCTTCTGGCTTTCGACGGCGTAGGCGTCGACATCGTCACGGGAGAAACCATATTTGGTGGCGATGAGATCGGCCGACACGCCCTGCGGCATGAAGAAGGCCGGGAAGTTGACCGAGGGGTCCATATACCAGGCGCCGCCAGACATGCCCATGCCGACGCGCGACATGCTTTCGACACCGCCGGCGATGACGATATCGTCCGACCCCGCCTTGACCTTGCCGGCTGCGAAGTTGATGGCATCGAGACCCGAAGCGCAGAAGCGCGAAATCTGCATGCCCGGGGCCCTGTTGGAATAACCCGCCTCGAAGGCGGCGGCTTTCGGGATCACCGCGCCGGCATCCATAACGGGATCGACGCAGCCCATGATGATGTCGTCTACCGTGGATGTATCAAGTCCGTTGCGGTCACGGAGGGCTTCCAGTGTCTTGGCGGCAAGGCGAACGGAAGGCACCTCATGCAGGCTGCCATCCTTCTTGCCGCGTCCGCGCGGGGTGCGGACATGGTCGTAGATAAATACGTCGGTCATAACTCTCTCCCTGTGGCGTTATGAACGCCAGATTTCTCAGAATGCTTCCGCAGCCAGTTCCATCATCGTATCCGCGCCGGTTTCGATGCGGGCCTTGCGCAGCGCCGTTTCCGGCATGATGCGCTCCATATAAAACTTCGCCGTGACAAGCTTGGTCTTGAGGTAATCCTCGTCCGAAGCGCTGCCTGCTGCAAGCGCTTCGCTGGCGGCTTTCGCCATGCGCGCCTGCATGTAACCCAGCACCACGATGCCAAAGAGATGCATGTAGTCGGTCGAACCGGCACCGGCATTGTCGGGCTTGGCCATGGCGTTCTGCATGAACCACATGGTTGCGGCCTGCAGATCGTTCAAGCCCTTCTTCAGGCCTTTGGTGTAAAGGCTCAGCTTTTCATCGGCGCGGTTTTCCTCGCAGAAATCGCCGATTTCCTTGAACAGCGCCATCACGGCGCGGCCGCCATTCATGCCGAGCTTGCGGCCAACCAGATCGAGCGCCTGAATGCCGTTGGCACCTTCGTAGATCATGGTGATACGCGCATCGCGGACATACTGGCTCATGCCATGTTCTTCGATGTAGCCATGGCCACCGAAGACCTGCTGCGCCATCACAGCGTGGTCAAAGCCCTTGTCGGTCAGCACACCCTTGAGGATCGGCGTAACGAGGCCAAGCAGATCGTCTGCCGCCTGCCGCTGCTTTTCGTCAGCGGCGCGGTGGGCGATATCGGATTGCAGCGCGGTCCACAGAAGGAAAGCGCGGCCGGCCTCGTTGTAAGCCTTGATGGTCATCAGCGTGCGGCGGATATCGGGATGCACGATGATCGGATCGGCCTTCCTGTCGGGGAACTTGGCGCCGGAAAGCGAGCGGCCCTGAATACGTTCACGGGCATATTCGACCGCGTTCTGATAGGCGATTTCACCAACGGAGAGGCCCTGCAGGCCGACGCCGAGGCGGGCCTCGTTCATCATCACGAACATGGCGGAGAGACCCTTGTTCTCCGCGCCGAGCAGATAACCCGTCGCCTCGTCATAGTTCATGACGCAGGTGGCATTGCCGTGAATGCCCATCTTGTGTTCGATGGCACCACAGGTGACGCCGTTGCGCTCGCCGAGCGTGCCATCGTCCTTCACCAGGAACTTCGGCACGATGAACAGCGAAATGCCCTTGGTGCCTTCCGGCGCGCCTTCAATGCGGGCAATTACCAGATGAACGATATTGTTCGTCATGGAATGTTCGCCGGCGGAGATGAAGATCTTCTGGCCGGAAATTTTGTAGCTGCCGTCAGCCTGCGGCACAGCCTTGGTGCGCAGCATGCCGAGATCGGTGCCGCAATGGGGTTCGGTCAGGTTCATGGTGCCAGACCATGTGCCTTCCACCATCTTCGGCAGGTAGGTGTCCTTCTGCTCCTGCGTGCCATGCACCAGAATGGCGGCAATCGCACCCTGCGTCAGGCCGGGATACATCATCAGCGACAGGTTGGCCGACGACATATATTCGCCAATGGCGGCGTGCAGCGTATAGGGCAGGCCCTGACCGCCGAATTCCGGCGGAACGGCAAGGCCGATCCAGCCGCCCTCGCAATAGGCGTCATAAGCATCCTTGAAACCATCCGGCACGGAAACCGAACCGTCATCGGCGCGCTTGCAACCCTGTTGGTCGCCGGAAAGGTTGAGCGGGAAAAGCCGCTCTTCGGCAAGCTTTGCGGCTTCACCGGTAATGGCCTCGATCATGTCGGGGGTTGCATCCTCGAAGCCTGGCAGGTTGTTATACCGCTCCAGGCCGAGAACGTCGTTCAGGATAAAAAGCGTGTCTTTAACTGGGGCCTTGTAAACAGGCATTACCGATGTTCCTCCGCACCGTGGGCGCCGGCGATAATCCGGCCGATATGGGATGACAATATTTGACGTGCGCGTAAACGTCAAATAAATTTCAGCGGAATATCCTTCTCCTTTTTCGCGGAATGGACCTCCGGCCCGGCGCAAGGCTGTCGCCTGCCGTAAAAGTTAAAAAATTCCGACCATAGTTAACCACTTCTTTACCACGTTTCGTGAATTCTCCCGACAGAGGTAACTGCTTCGTACTCCGGCGCATTTTCCTCAACGGGGGCGAATACTGGCTCTAGGATTGCTGCATGTTGCGGCGACGGCGTGTCCAGACAGGCAACGTCGCGACAGATAACCGGGCACGGCGGGCGGAAGCGAAGCGAGCGAAAAGATGAACGGATTGCGATCGAAAACCCAACAGCCAAGCGACAGATCGTCTCTTGATGCGCTCAATCGCACCATTGAAGGCCTTGAAGCCCGTATCGAAGGGCTGATGAGCCAGAAGTTCCCGCGCGACCCCCGGGCCGCGAGCGCTCAGCCCGAAACGAAAAGCGAGGCTTATGCCGCGCGCGCCGCCGTCACGCCGCCGCAGCTCGATCCCGTCAACGAAATCCGCCAGCGCCAGCGCCTTCTCGAGGCGAGCTTCCAGCGCCCGCAGGAATCCGCCGCCCGCCCGGAACGGACGATTACCAGACCGCTTGCACCGGAATACCGGCCGAGGGACGCGCAGCAGGCAACAGCCGCTCCCGCACCGCGCGAGCGTTCCATCCCGCCCTATCAGGAGCCGCAGCGCAATGATGCAGCCTTGCAGGAAATCGCACAGGCGCTCGTCAATCTGCGGCATGAGCTGAAGCACGACATTGCCGAGGGCGTTGCCCGCGAAGCGCAGGGCCTGCGCGCCGAGATCCGCAATATTCGCGCGGTGGCGGAAGACCAGCAGTTCATCGGCGATCTGCGCGACGATATCGCACGGCTGGCCGGCAGCATCGACCAGCTTGGCAATCTGGCATCTCCCGATGCCTACGGGCTGCGCAATGAATTCGAGGACCTGCGCCTGACGATCGATCAGCTTGCGCGCGAAGACAGCGTGCACCGGATCGAAAGCCGCTGGAACAATGTGGAAGACACGCTGCGCGGTTTTGACGCCGGCGCGTTACAGGATGAGATCGTTTCGCTCGCCTATCGTCTCGACGACATCAAGACGCAGCTCGGCGGCATGAGCAACAATCCGGCCGTGCGCGTGCTCGAAGACAAGCTGATCGCCATTGCCAGCGCCGTGGAGCAGCTCGGCAAGCACATGCAGCCGAACGAAGCGGCCTTTACCGAACAGTTTTCCGGTCTCGACCAGCGGCTGGACGAAATCAGCCGCGCCATTGCCGCAACCGGCACGCGCGCCAATGCGCAGGCAACGGACAATGCGCTGGCGCAGCGTCTGGAAAACCGGCTGAACGGCCTTGCCGAACAGCTCGGCGACATCAACCGCCTTGCCGCCGCAAAACCTGAACCGGCGCTGGACCTGACCGCCCGTCTTGAAGCGCTGGCCGGCAAGATCGACGAACTCAGCACCGCCCGCGACGCCGCCCAGTTGCATGAGCGGCTGGACCAGCTTTCCCTGCTTCTGGAGCGTTCGCAGCGCCCCTCGCAACAGGCGGAGCTGACGTCTTTCCTCAGCGACATTTCCCGCAAAATCGATGCGCTGGATCACGGCGCCGTCAATGACGGTCTGGCCGAACGGCTCGACCTGCTCTCGCGCCGGATCGAGGACCTCGATTATCGTTACAGCCAGCCGCAGCCGGCATCGGGCCTCAGCGAAAGCGCCTTCTCGCGTCTGGAAGAGCGGCTCGGCAATATTGCCGCCCGTCTCGACGAGACCGCCCATGCCGCGCCCGCCGACAGCGACGCGCTGGCAAGCCTCGAAAACCAGATCGCCCATCTCTCGACGCTGATCAGCCAGCCGGTGCAGATGCAGGCCGCGGGCATGCCGCCTGAACTCGATGCCCGCATGGCGGCCATCGAAGACTACATGGCGTCCAACGACGAATATATCATCGAGGCAGCCCGGCAGGCGGCCGAGGCCGTTCTGGACGCCTATACCCGCAACAATCTCTCGGCCGGCGCAAACCTTGCCGACATGACCATGCTGACCGATCTTGCGACCGATCTGCGCAATCTCGAAGCCTTGAGCCGCAACACCGAAGAGCGCACGCACCGCACATTCGAAGCGCTGCACGAGACGCTGGTGCAGATCGCCGGCCGGCTGGATAACCTCGACAATGCCCCCGTCTACCGCGAAGAGGCCGCGCCCCGAAACGTTGCGAAGCCTGTGTCGGCCACCGCGCACGAAGATGTGTCCATGCCGGCCGCCATCTTCCCGGAAGAGGGTTATATCGCCGAAGAACAGGCCATTCTCGACGCCGACGGGAAAGATGGGGATGCCATCGTGCCTCCCGCTGCGGCAAAGCCCGCGAAGGCGGAAAAAAAGAGCCTGCTTGCCGGCCTGACGAAGCGTTTCAAGACGGGTACGGCAAAGACCGTCAAAGCCGCGGAAGAACCCGTATCGGCCTCCTCCTCCGCCCGCACGCAGGTCGAGCCCGCCCCGTCGCTCGATCCGATCGACGTTCTGCCGGCGGGTCAGGAGAACGAACTTCTGGAGCCGGGTTCGGGTGCGCCCGATATCAAGAAAATCCTCGAGCGCGTGCGCGCCAGCCAGGTGGCCGCCAGCGGCAAGGCCGCAGACGCCGAAGGACGGACGGATTTCATTGCCGCCGCCCGTCGTGCGGCGCAGGCCGCCGCCATGGAAACATCGCCGGAGAAGCTTGATACCGGCAAGAAGGGCCGCAAGGCCGAGGCATCGGGGCTTTCGCGCTATCGCCGCCCGCTGCTGCTCGGCATCGGCGCCATTCTTCTGGCAATGATGGCCATGCCGCTCGTCAAGACGCTGATCGGCGGCGCGGAAGCTCCGGCGCCGGTCATCGAGCAGAAGCAGGACAATGGCCCGGTCTCCGCGCTTCCCGAAACCGGCGACAAGGCCGTGACCATTCCGTCCGATCTCGCTATCGATCCGGAACAGGCCGCATCCGCTGACAGCATCGAAAACACCGCACCGGCGGAAAACACCATCGATCCCCGCACCGTCGGCGGCGCACCGCTGCCTGACGAGCCGCCGGTTGCCGACGTTCCCGCCGTGGATGCGGCAAATTCCGGCACCGTCGCGCAGAACGAACCTTCGGCTCCGGTACAGGTCACAGCCACGGCTGTTCCCGCCCAGGACGCCATCACCGTTCCCGCCGGCATCGAGCCGGCATCGCTTGCCGAAGCTGCCGCCAAGGGCGACACGCAGGCGCTGTTCGAGATCGCAGCGCGCTACACCGATGGCCGCGGCGTTGCCGCCGACCGCACCGAGGCGGCAAAATGGTACAAGCTCGCCGCTGATCGCGGCCTTGCACCCGCGCAATATCGTCTCGCCAATCTCTACGAGAAGGCGAACGGCGTCGAACGCAACCTTCCCGAAGCCAAGCGCTATTACACCCTGGCCGCGGAACAGGGCAATGCGGGTGCCATGCACAATCTCGCCGTCCTGCTCGCTTCCGATGCGGCCGGCCAGCCGGATTTCGCTGCCGCCGCGCAATGGTTCATCAAGGCTTCCGACCTCGGCGTTCGTGACAGCCAGTTCAACCTCGCCATTCTCTATGCCCGCGGCAGCGGCGTGAAGCAGGATATCGAAGAATCCTACAAGTGGTTCGCCATCGCCGCCAGAGACGGTGACGCGGACGCCGCCCAAAAGCGCGACGAAGTGGCAGGGGCCCTGAACCCGCAGCAGCTTCAGAGTGCGAAGGCCAAGGTGGACGCCTGGAAGGTCAAGCCGCTTTCGGAAGACGCCAACAGCGTCAACCCGCCCGAGGAATGGGCCGGCAAGGAGGGTGTGAAGACCGCCTCCGTGGACATGGAAAAGGCGATCCGCAACATTCAGGCGATCCTGAACAAGAACGGTTTTGACGCCGGCCAGCCCGATGGCAAGCTCGGCAAGAACACCGTGACGGCCATCAAGGACTTCCAGAAGTCCGTGGGCCAGACGCCGGACGGCCGCATTACCAACGAGCTGGTGACCGCGCTTCTCGCCCGCAACAAATAAACATTCGAGAACCGGCGAAGCGGCCCCTTGGCCGCTTTCGCTCAGCCCGGCGCAGGAATGTGGCCGGCTGCCGACACACGGCCGCTATCTTTCCAAATTATCAACGTATTTACCGTTGAATGTTGACAGGTCAGGCCCTCGCGGGCATGACGGATGAAGGCCGGGCATGCCCGGTCTTTTCAGACAGAAAGTGTAAATCGCGGCGCGGCCCCCTCACCCGGACAAGCCCTGCCGCCCGGAACCATTTGCCCGAGGTCCGAGCCGTGACTGTCTATCTGCCGATTGCAGAACTGTCGGTGAATATTTTCATCATTCTCGGCATGGGCGCGGCCGTCGGTTTTCTTTCCGGCATGTTCGGCGTGGGCGGCGGTTTTCTGATTACGCCGCTTCTGATTTTCTACAATATTCCGCCTGTGGTGGCCGTGGCGACGGGTGCAAACCAGGTGGTCGCCTCCTCCGTGTCAGGCTCGATCACGCATTTCCGGCGCGGCACGCTCGACGTCAAGCTCGGTAGCGTGCTGCTTGTGGGCGGTCTGGTTGGGGCGACGGTCGGCGTGTGGATATTCTCTTTCCTGCGCAGCATCGGCCAGCTCGATCTCATCGTATCGCTCCTTTACGTCATACTGCTCGGCACCGTCGGCGGGCTGATGCTGAAGGAAAGCATTTCGGCGCTTCGCCGCGCCGCCCGCAACGAAACCGTGACGCTGCGCCGGCCGGGCCACCACAACTGGGTGCACCGCCTGCCGCTGAAAATGCGGTTCAAGAAATCGAAGATCTATCTCAGCATCATTCCCATCGTCACGCTGGGTTTCGGCATCGGCATCCTCACCTCGATCATGGGTGTGGGCGGCGGCTTCATCATGGTGCCGGCGATGATCTATCTCTTACGCATCCCCACCAGCGTGGTTGTCGGCACCTCGCTGTTCCAGATCATTTTCGTAACCGCCTATACGACCGTGGTTCAGGCGGCGACCAACTATTCCGTCGATGTGGTGCTGGCCTTCATCCTGATGGTGGCGGGCGTCATCGGCGCGCAATACGGCGTGCGCGTCGGCCAGAAACTGCGCGGCGAACAGCTGCGCGCCCTGCTTGCGCTTCTCGTTCTCGCTGTTGCGCTTCGCCTTGCCGTATCGCTAGTGGTGCGCCCGGAAGACCTGTTTTCGGTTGCCGTCGGGGGGTTAGGTTATTGACCCGCCATTTGCTGCTTGCCGCCCTTGCACTGGCCTCATGTCTCACTTTCGGGCAGACCGCCTCGGCCCAGACGCCGCCGCTTGCCCTGCCGCCCGGCCCGCAGCAGCGATCCCTGCTGGAAAATATCGAAATCGGCGCGTCGACGACCGAAATTCCCATTGCTTCCGATTTTCGCGGCGCGGATTTCACGCTTTTCGGCGCGCTGAACAATACCGACCAGTTGCTGCTCGCCATCGGGCAATACGACATCGTCGTGACGCTGGAAGGGCCGAGCGACTATATGACCGTGCGCAAGAAGGAGCGTGTGGCGGGCATCTGGATCAATACCAGCGCCATCACCTTCACGCCGCTGCCGGAATCCTATTCCATGGCCAGCACGCGCAATATCAGCGACGTCGCTTCGCCCGGAACGCTCCGCGCCATGGGGCTTGGCGTCGACCATCTGTCACTGAAAAGCGCGGTCTTTTCCGGCGTGCCCGACAATGTCTTCGATTTTCAGGAAGCCTATCGGCGTCTGAAGCTTTCGAGCGGCATCTATCGCAACGACACGACCGGGGTGCGGCTGGAACGCACCGGCCTGTTCTGGGCGACTTTGCGCCTGCCGGCCAACGTGCCGAACGGCGTGCACACCGCACGCGCCTATCTCTTCAAGAGCGGCAAATTCATCGCCCAGCGCGAACTGAAACTGCGCGTCGTCAAGACCGGCATGGAACAGGCGATCACCGACGCCGCGCATCAGACGCCGCTTGCCTATGGTGCGCTGTGCGTTCTGCTCGCCGTCGTGACCGGCTGGGGCGCCAGCATAATCTTCCGCAAGGACTGATCGGTTTTCATCCCGCAAAAGAGAGCGTCTGCCGCCCTTGCCGGCAAAGATAGCATTCGCTTCCGTCATCGGTTTGCAGTAAAATTCAAGGCGTTACAATCATACGTGCAGCTCCAGGCGAGCATGTGTGGTTGTGACCGGGATGAAAAGGAGAAATGTCATGTTCAAGCACATTCTCATTCCCACCGATGGCTCGCCGCTGGCGCAGATCGCAATCGACCAAGGGTTCGCTCTCGCCAAGGAGGCAGGCGCAAAGGTGACCGTCGTGACGGTATCGGAACCCTTTCACGTGATTGCCAGCGATGTCGAGGACATTGCCGCCATCGCCGAAGAAGAATTCCACCGCTGCGAGGAAGCGGAACATCTGCTGAGGGATACGCAGGCGCAGGCCACTTCCATGGGGCTGGATTGCGAAGCGCTGCTGGCGCGGGCGGGAAGGCCCGACGAGGCGATCATCGAAGCCGCCAACAGGAGCGGCTGCGATCTCATCGCCATGGCCTCGCACCGGCGCAGGAGCTTCGTGGAAATGCTGCTCGGCAGCGTCACGGCCAAGGTACTGAAGAATTCGAAGATACCGGTGCTGGTCTACCGGCAATAGGGCATTTCCAGTAAAGCTGCGTTGCGGTTTTACGTCCGGAAAATACGCTCAGCCGAGAAGATTTGAAAACCGCACCGAATAGATGCGGTCCCTCCCCATCAGATGCGCGACGAGAGCGGCATGATCGAACAGGCCGCGCATGGCTTTGTGCCGCAAATCCAGCCCGCCGCTCATCACCCCGAAAGCCGGCATCAACAGACGCGAACCGTCGGTGGCGAAACAGGGCCGCCGCACCGTCTTTTCACGGCGGCGGACCGTGGCAGAGGGATGCAGGTGCCCGGCGATCTCGCCGGCGGCATCGCCCGGCTTCGGCTCGTGGCGGAAGACGAGAGTGCCGTAAAACATTTCGTCCACCGAAGAGCCCGGTAGATCGACCGTGCCGTCGGGATCGTGATTGCCGTTGATCCATATCCATTCGCGGCCACGGGCCATGTCGCGGATGAGCTCGCGCAACGGCAGCGGCAGGTGCTCGGAACCGACGCGGTCGTGGAAATTATCACCGAGGCTGACCACGATCTTCGGATCGTAACGGCTGACGAGGGAGGAGAGGATTTTAAGCGTGGCAATGGTGTCGTAAGGCGGCAGCATGCGTCCGCGCCTTGCAAAGGCCGCGCCCTTTTCCAGATGCAGGTCGGAAACGACGAGTAGCGACAGGTCCGGCAGGTAAAGCCCGCCCAAAGGATCGCACCAGGCGGCGACGCCATTGATGGCGGTTTCGCTGCCGAGGCATTCGAAGCCATTGGAAAACCTGTCGCTCAATGTCAGCCGGCTCAGCACTTTTACCTTTGTTCCTTCATTCCGCCCAGATGTCTCAGGACATGGCCTCGGCGATCAGCTCGTCTGCGGCCTCGGCCAGCACATCGTCCATCGCCTCACCCGCCACCGTCTCGCGACCGATTTCCAGCATGACCGGAACGGCAAGCGGCGAGACATGTTCCAGCGCGCGGTGGGTGGTGTGGCCCTTGATTCGCTTCAGCATATCGCCAAGACGGCCAATGTCCAAAAGTCCCGCTGCGGCATCGCGCCGCGTCGCTTCCAGCAGGATATGATCCGGCTCATGGCTGCGAAGAACGTCATAAATAAGATCGGCGGAGACCGTGACCTGTCTGCCGGTCTTTTCCTTGCCGGGATGGCGGCGTTCGATCAGGCCGGAAATGACGGCGCAGTTGCGGAAGGTGCGCTTCAGCATGAAGGATTCGTCGAGCCACGCTTCCAGATCGTCGCCCAGCATGTCCTCGTCCAGCAGGTCCGCAAGCGAAAGGCGGCGGGATTTCAGCCGCCTGCCGATATCTTCCATGGCCCAGATGGCGAGCGAATAATCGGTGGCGACGAAGCCCATCGGTTTTGCGCCCGCGCGTTCCAGCCGCCGCGTCAGCAGCATGCCGAGGGTCTGGTGCGCCAAGCGTCCCTCGAAGGGATACATGACCATGAAGAAGCGCTTGCGGAAGGGGAAGGTCTCGACCAGCAACTCATCCCGCTTGGGGATGATCGACTTTTCCTTCTGGATCGCCAGCCAGTCGCGCACCTGATCCGGGAGCGTATGCCAGCGCGTCGGGTCTGCCAGCACGGAGCGCACTTGATCCGCTAGGTAGGTGGAGAGCGGGAACTTGCCGCCGGCATAGGAGGGTATCTTCGGGTCCATGGAAAAGGCCTGCGAGACCAGGCATTCATTCTCCCTGATACCTTCGAAACGCAGCACCTTGCCGGCGAAGAGGAAGGTATCCCCCTGCACCAGCTGCTCAAGGAAATATTCCTCGACCTTGCCGAGCGACATGCCGCCGCGCCCGACCGTACCCTTGGCATTGCGCTTGACCATGCGGACGTTCAATTCCGCCGCCTCGACGATGGTGCCGAGGTTCAGGCGATATTGCTGCGCGACCGCCGGATTGGAGACGCGCCAGTGGCCGTCCTTCATCTGGCGGATGCGGGCGTAACGCTCATAGGTGCGCAGCGCATAACCGCCGGTGGCGGTGAAATCCACCACCCTATCGAAGGTAGTCCGCGGCAGGTCGGCATAGGGCGAAGCGCTGGTCACTTCACGATAGAGATCATCCGCATCGAAGGGCTCGGCGCAGGCCATGCCAAGTATGTGCTGGGCGAGAACATCGAGCGCGCCCTCGGCAATCGGCGGCGTATCCTGCGCGCCGATATAGTTCGCATCAAGGGCTGCCCGGCACTCCATCACCTCGAAGCGGTTGGCGGGAACGAGGATCGCCTTTGACGGCTCATCCATGCGGTGATTGGCGCGGCCGATGCGCTGGGCAAGACGGCTTGCGCCCTTCGGCGCGCCGACATGCACGACGAGATCGACATCGCCCCAGTCTATGCCGAGATCGAGCGTGGAGGTGGCGACGACGGCGCGCAATTTGTTTTCCGCCATGGCCGCTTCCACCCTGCGGCGCTGGCCGGCATCCAGCGAACCGTGATGCAGTGCAATCGGCAGATTGTCGTCATTGATGGTCCAGAGTTCCTGGAAGATCAGCTCAGCCTGCGAGCGGGTGTTGACGAAGATCAGCGTCGTCTGGTGGTCTTTCAGCGCGGCGTACAAATCCTTCATGGCGTAACGTGCCGAATGGCCGGACCATGGGATACGCTCTTCCGTGCTCAGGATGGAGATATCCGGCTTTGCCCCACCTTCGACGGTGATGAGGCCGGCGGGCGGCTCATCCTGCCCCTGCGGTGCGAGATAACGGCGCAAATCCATCGGCTCCGCCACCGTGGCCGAAAGGCCGATGAAGCGCACATCGGGTGCGTGCCGGCGCACACGGGCGAGCGCCAGTGCCAGCAGATGGCCCCGTTTGGAGGTGACGAGCGAATGCAACTCGTCGAGCACCACATATTTCAGATCGCGGAAAAAGCGCTCGGCCTCCTTGTTGGCGAGCAGCAGCGAGACCTGCTCCGGCGTCGTCAGCAGAATATCCGGCGGCTTGACCTTCTGGCGCTGGCGTTTGCCCTGCGGCGTATCGCCGGTGCGGGTCTCGATGGAAATCGACAGACCCATTTCGGAGACGGGTCTGGTGAGGTTGCGTTCGATATCCACCGCCAGCGCCTTGAGCGGCGAGATATAGAGCGTGTGCACGCCTACGAAGCCCGAGCCCGCCGGCACCTTGCCGCGCTCCGCCAGATCGGTGAGAGAAGCCATGAAGCCGCCCAGCGTCTTGCCGGCGCCGGTGGGCGCGATCAGCAGCATGTTCTCACCGCCGCGCGCCCGCGCCATCAGCTCCAATTGATGCGCGCGCGGAGACCACCCCTTTTCGACAAACCATTTCTGGAATGGAAGGGGCAAAGCGCCGACATGGGTGCCGGAAATGGGAGACTCGGTGTGTTTCACGTCTTCAAGGTAGTGAAAAACCTGCAAAAAAGAAGGGCGGAACGGGACCGCTTGACAGAAAGCATAATCGCGGATAAATTTTATCCATGATACTGAAACGAACCGCACAGGGACAAGTCGGATGAAACTCGGCGACGGCGTGGAACAGGCCATTCACAGCGTGGGCATGCTGGCGGGACTTTCCGAAGGCGGCGTGCTGTCGGCGGCGGCGCTGGCGGAATTTCACGGCGTTTCCACGAGCTATCTTCTCAAGCATCTTCAGTCGCTGTCCAATGCCGGGATTGTCGCCACCGTACCGGGGCCGAAGGGCGGTTACCGTCTGGCCCGGGCGACCGACAGGATCACCCTGCTCGATATCGTGCTGGCCGTCGAAGGGCCGCAGCCCGCCTTCCGCTGTGCGGAAATCCGCCAGCGTGGGCCGAACCCCTTGCCGGGGCGTTATTTCACCAAACCCTGCGGCATCAATGCCGCAATGCTGAAAGCGGAGAAGGCCTATCGGGCGGAGCTCGCCAAGACCACCATCGCCGACATTCTGGGCGATCTCGCCGCCAATGACGATGGCGGGATTGCCGCGCGCGGCTGCGCCTTCCTGGAGCTGAACGAGCGCAAAACAGCAACGCGCTGATACAGCCACACCTTAACCAACCCAATGCCGGTCAGCCCGAGAGCTTTCCGGACCGATGACGCATGACTTCAAACAGACCCAACCAATGGAGAGACCCATGAAAACCCGTATCAACTATGCCAAAGCATCGCCCGAAGCCTTCAAGGCAGTCATGGCTCTGGAGAATTATGTCCAGAGCAGCGGGCTTGAGCGCCGTTTCGTTCACCTTATCAAGCTGCGTGCCTCAATCATCAACGGCTGCGCCTTCTGTGTGGACATGCATGTGAAGGAGAGCCGCCATGACGGGCTTTCCGAACAATGGATCAACCTGATGAGCGTGTGGCGGGAATCCCCCGTTTATACCCAGCAGGAAAGGGCGCTGCTCGGCTGGGTGGACGCGGTGACGAAGATTGCCGAAACCGGCGCCCCGGATGACGCCTTCGAGACGCTGAAGGCGCATTTTTCCGATGAGGATATCGTGAAGATCACCGTCGCCATCGGCGCGATCAACACCTGGAACCGCATTGCCGTCGGTTTCCGCTCGCAGCATCCGGTCGATGCGGCTGCGAAGGCGGCCTGACCCCTTAAACCCGAAACGGGCGGCCGCTACATGGCAATGTAGCGGTCGTTCCTGTGATTGATGGCAAGCGTGAGGTTCATGACCAGCGCGCCGAGGACGGAGCAGATGATGACGAAGGGTGTGGCCACGAAGAACGAGCAGGCCAGCACCATGCCATCAAAGGCGAGCTGCACGAGGCCTGCACGCCAGCCGAAACGATCCTGCAGATAAAGCGCCAATATGCCGAAACCGCCAAGGCTGGTGCGGTGGCGAAACAGCGCCAGCATGCCGGCCGCAACCGTCAGCCCGCCGAAAAGTGCGGCGGCAACCGGGTTGATGCTCTGAAAGGCGAAGAAGCCGGGCATATATTCCGACAGCAGCGCCGTCATGGCGATGGCGCAGAAGGTCTTGACCGTGAAGGCAAGGCCGAGGCGACGGAAGGCAAGATAATAAAACGGCAGATTGACGAGAAAGAAGACCGTACCGAAGCTTAGATCGGTGCCGTAATGCACGAGAAATGCCAGCCCGACCGTGCCGCCCGTCAAAAGGCCGGCAGCGGAAAACAGCGTGACGCCGAGCGAAACCAGCATGCTGCCCGCGAGAACGCCCTGCGCGTCTTCCAGCAAGGAATGACGATCCGGCGCGGAGGCCCAAAGGTTCAGACGCCTGCGCGCAGTCGTATCATCCATGCCCATTCCCCTGTCTTTCGGCCCCTGCCGAGCTATTGCGCCGAAGCGCGGCGGATTTCAACCACCTTCGGTCAGCGCACGACGATGTATCTGTCCGAGCGGTGATTGATGGCCAGAAACATGTTGAGCACGAAAGCGCCGACAATCGAATAGACAACCGTGGCCGGATCGATGACGAGGAAGGCGCAGAGCATCACGAAGGCGTCGAAGGCGAGCTGGATGAGACCGGCGCGGATACCGAAGCGATCCTGAATATAGATGGCGAGAATGCCGATGCCGCCAAGGCTGGCGCGATGGCGATAAAGCGCCAGCAAGCCGTAACCCAGAAGCAGACCGCCGAGCAGCGCCGCCCAGAGCGGGTTGATGCTGTCGATCACCATCCAGCGCGCTTCGACTTCCGTCAGCACCGAAACAAGGCCGATGGCGATAAAGGTCTTGAAGGAAAAGGCAAGACCGAGGCGGCGGAAGGACAGGTAATAGAAGGGCAGATTGACGAGGAAGAACAGGAGGCCGAAGCTGATGCCGAAAGCATAATGAAGCAGGAAGGCGACGCCGGCGGTGCCGCCGGTCAGAAGGCCGACCTTGTTCAGAAGATAAAAGCCGAGCGCCGAGACGATGGCACCGGTGACGATGCCCTGCACGTCTTCCACCGGCGCATGTTTGGCCGGATCGGAACTCCACATGCCGTAAACGCTTCTCGTTCTGCTCACGCTTTTTTCCTCAGCTTCAGGCATATTTTGCACTGCAAAAAACATCTGAGCAAGATGGATACGTAAGGAAGCCTGACCTATCGCGAAAATGGCAAGAAACGGAATGTTCAGCCTTTGGCACGGGCAAGAAAAAGAATGCCGGAAAGGGGTTTTCCGGCATCCTTGCGAATGGTGGTTTTGCGGATTTCGATGAGGGAAAAGCCCGTCCGCTCAAGAAGCTCGCTCACATAGCTCTTCGAATGGGCGTAACGAAGGGATTCCCGCAGCACGAAACCGTCTTCCTCCCCCGCATCCTCCACCGAAAAGGCGAAAAAGCCGGAAGGCGCAAGCAGGGCGGAAACGAGCGGCATGACGGTTTCGAGACTGCCGAGATACATCATCACATCGGCGGCGGCCACAAGGCCGGCGCGGTGCTGCGCGAGCGTGGGGGTGAAGAGCCCCGAGGCCTCCGGCTCCAGCGAAAGATCGGCCTGGTCGAGATGATCGTAAAGCCCCTTTTCCTCCGCCTTGGCCAGCATGTTCTGGGAAATGTCGAAACCTTCCAGCCGGTTCGCGAAAGCGCGGATTTCAACGCCAAGGAGACCGGTGCCGCAGCCAATATCGACAATGGTGTCGAAGACGCCGCTTCCCGCCGCTTTGCCGATCAGTTCCGCCAGCTTTTGCGGCACACTGTAATCCAGCTTTTCCACGAGCGAGGTTTCGAAACGGTCGGCATAATCGTCGAAGAGCCCTTCCACATAGCGGCTTGGCGGTTGCTCGGGCGTTTCGGCGGCGCCGAGAACCGCGAGTTTCAGCTCGGCTGCAAACAGTCCTTCGGTGTCCAGTTCGGCGACTTTCCCGTAGGCCGCCACGGCTTTTTCCGTTTCGCCCGCTTTTTCGTGATATTCCCCGAAGCGAAACCAGCCCGCCGTCCACCGCGGCGCAAGCTCCAGCGCCTGTTCCATGAGTTCGGCGGCGGCGGGAAAGTCACCGCCCTCCGCCAGCATGCGGGCATAGTCCGCCCGACGGTCGGCAATGACGTCACCGGAAGAAAACTGGTTTGGGGCCATTCAAGATTCCTGAGAAGATGTCGGCTGTCATTTATCAAGCCATAAAAAAACTCAAGTCCTATTTCATGGCGGCCTCGTGGAATTGGCGAATTTGACGCGATATAGTGCGCCGAAACTTGCATCGAAGCGTCGTGCTTCATATGTCAGGACAAAACAGGAGACGTGCTGATGGCCGGTGAGGTCAACAAAATGCTGGGTGACACGGTGGCCCGTACCGTGGTGAAGCTGCTGGTGGTTTCATTGCTCGTCGGCTTTCTGATGGCGATCTTCGGATTGACGCCATGGAACATCATCTACGGCGCGCGCGATTTCGTAGTCGACCTGTGGCGCAGCGGTTTCCATGCGCTGGGCGCAATCGGCGACTATCTGATCCTCGGGGCAACCATCGTCATTCCGGTTTTCATCATCCTGCGTCTCCTGAGCTACCGCCGCTGACATGACTCACTCCACGTTTCAAACGCTTTCACGGCGCGGCTTCGTGCTGCTTTCCGCCGGCTCCGTTCTTTCCGCCTGCGTTTCCATGCCCACCAACAAGGGCATGCCCTCCGGCACCCGCGACGAGACGGCGGCGGCCCTTCCCATGGTCAACGATCTGCGGCGCTCCAAGGGGCTTTCGCCGCTTGCCATCAATGGCGCGGCAAGCGGTGCTGCCGCCTATCAGGCCGGCCGCATGGTCAAGGCGCAGAAGATGGCGCATCTGATCGGCCTGACCGACAGTTTCCTGATCCGCATGAAAGACGGCAATGTGCCGCTTCCTGCAGCGGAAAACGTGGCCGCCGGGCAGGACAGCGTCGAGCGGGTGGTGAAGGCCTGGATCGGCTCACAACATCACCTCGAAAACATGCTCGGGCCTTATAACGGCCTCGGCGTCGCGGTCGCCTATGACGCGGCCAGCCGCAATCGGCCCTATTGGGCGATGGTGCTCTGCGCTTGAGATAGTGGTGGGGAACTAGGGCTACCCTCGTGATCCTCATTCCTGTGCTCGTCACAGGAATCCAGCCGACGCGCGTCTGCGCGGCGAGAGGACTCTTTTCAGCCCAAGGACTTGGGCTGGCTGGATCCCTGTGACAAGCACAGGGATGAGGAAGGAGAGCCCCTGAGGAAGCGCTGCCGACCGTCCAAGCTCCGCTGTCAGCTAAGCTTGCGATCCGCCCAGCGGTCCACCGCGCTGTCGCGCAGGTCGCGAATGGACTGTACGCCCTCGCGGGCGACCAGCTTCGACAGGCCCTTGACGATGGCCGAGGGCAGGCCGGGACCTTCATAGACCATGCAGGAATAGAGCTGCACGAGATCGGCCCCTGCCCTCACCTTTTCCAAAGCTGTCTCTGCCGATGACACACCGCCGACGCCGATGATCGGCAGGTTGCCGCCGACGCGGCGGCGCATCTTGGCGAGAACCGTGGTGGAAAGCTCGAAGAGCGGCTTGCCCGAGAGACCGCCTGCCTCGCCCTTGTGCGGGCCTGGCCTCAGACCTTCGCGGGAAAGCGTGGTGTTCGAAACGATCAAGCCATCGAGATCATGAGCGAGCGCCTCCTCGGCAACGTCGTCCAGCCCCTCTTCGGTCAGATCGGGCGCGATCTTGAGGAAAACCGGGATGCGTTTGCCGAAACGTTCGGCTTCCACTTTCCGGCGTTCCAGCACGGCGGCGAGAAGAGCGGCAAGGCTTTCGCGCGCCTGAAGATCGCGCAGGCCGGGCGTGTTGGGCGAGGAAATATTGATGGTGAAATAGGATGCAACCGAATAAAAGGCCTCGATGCCCTGCACATAATCGGCAATGCGGTCTTCGCTATCCTTGTTGGCGCCGATATTGACACCGACGATGCCACGCAGCTTTGCCTGCTTCAGGCGCTCCAGCGCGGCCGCATGGCCTTCATTGTTGAAGCCGAGGCGATTGATGACACCTTCGTCTTCGACCAGACGGAAGATACGCGGCCTGGGATTGCCGGATTGCGCCTTGGGCGTGACGGTGCCGATTTCGGTAAAGCCGAAACCGAGCCTCAGAAGCGGCCCCGGCACTTCCGCATTCTTGTCGTAACCCGCCGCCATGCCGAGCGGATTGGGGAAAACGAGGCCAGCCACGGTCTGCTGCAGAAGCGGATCGTGCGGCACCATGCAGGTGGGCAGGAAACCGCTTTTCAGCGCCGCAATGGACAGGCCATGCGCCTTTTCCGGATCGACCAGAAACAGGCCCTTGCGGCCGATAGAGGAAAATAATCCGCTCATCACAAAATCTCCGGAAACTGGTGCTGGCCGTCGTGACCGAGCGAAAGCGGCGTTTCCCAAAGCACGGCGGTCCAGGGAAGAGGCGCATATAGATGCGGGAAAAGATCGCCGCCTCTGGAGGGTTCATAAACCAGCTTGTCGCCGAGGGCCGCGCCGTCGACCGCGATCAGAAGCAGATCGACCTGGCCGGAAAAATGCCGTGCGGCGGTCTCTGCCGCCTGTTTTGCCGTTGAAAAATGAATGAAGCCGTCAGTCAGGTCGATGGCCGCACCTTCGAAGACGCCCTTCGCCTTTGCCGCGCTCCATAACGTCTCCGGCACGATTTTATAGATGATCGCGGGCGTTTCCTGCATAGGGCTCTCCAAGGCTTTCCACTCAGCGGGATTTGCCGCAAAGCTCGAAGATTGTCCACAGTTTCCACGGCATTTTTATTGCGGAGAGCCTGAAAGGCCGCCTGTCCACAAGCTTTTCCTTGTAATGCGGGACCGATTGGCGCAACCTTTCGCGGAGGAGCCGGACGTGTTTCGACCACCGGCAAATGGGAGTGAGCCAGTATCAGAAAAAGAACCGCATAACGCCCTTGGGAGGGGGCCAGAATGTCGGAACTTGTCATTATCATAGCAGACGACCACCCGCTTTTTCGCGGCGCCCTGAAACAGGCCGTATCCGGCCTCGACGGGCAACAGAGCATTATTGAAGCCGGGGATTTCGAGGCCGCCCGAAGTGCAGCCGCAGCGCGCAACGACGCCGATCTCATGCTTCTCGATCTCGCCATGCCGGGGGTCAGCGGATTTTCAGGCCTGATGGCGCTCCGGGCGGAATTCTCCAGCCTGCCGATCGTCATCGTTTCGGCAACGGACGATGCGACCACCGTGCGCCGCTCCATCGAACTCGGTGCTTCCGGTTTCATTTCCAAATCCTCGGGTATCGACGATATCAGGGACGGTATCCGTGCGGTTCTGGAAGGCGATGTCTGGATACCGGCGGGCCATCAGGGCGACAAGGAGCAGGATCCTGACGTGGCCGATCTCATCGGCAGGCTCAGAACGCTGACGCCGCAGCAAAGCCGGGTTCTGGGCATGCTGGCCGAAGGGTTGCTCAACAAGCAGATCGCCTATGAGCTCAATGTTTCCGAAGCCACCATCAAGGCGCATGTCTCCGCGATCCTGCTGAAGCTCAAGGTCGACAGCCGCACCCAGGCGGTGATCCAGCTCGCCAAGATAAATACATCGGCCATGGTGGCCTAGAAAAGGATTTTATTCCTTTCCTTGCTTTACTCCTGACCGGATATGGTCTAGATTCCGGTCAGTAAACGACAGGAGCTTTTCCGCTATCGGCTCCACTTGCGGGCTTTCTATCATGCTGTCACACGAGACGATCTGGAGCGCCATCGATACGCTTGCCGAACGCCACCAGCTAACGCCTTCGGCATTGGCGAAGCGCGCCGGCCTCGATCCGACCTCGTTCAATAAATCGAAACGTTTCGGGCCGGATGGCCGCAAACGCTGGCCTTCGACGGAATCCGTCTCCAAGGTGCTGGAGGCGACGGGAGCAAGCGTCGACCAGTTTTTCGGTTATGCTTTCGGCAGGGCGCAGACCATGCAGCCTTCCGGCGCCGACAACGCCATTCCCCTGCTCGGCTTCGCGCAGGCGGGCTCCGGCGGCTTTTTCGACGATGGCGGTTTTCCGGCGGGTCAGGGCTGGGATGTGGTGGAATTCCCCTCCTCTCCCGAGCGCAGGCAGGGCGTCTATGCGCTGGAGGTGCAGGGCGAGAGCATGATGCCGCTCTACCGCGACGGCGACATCCTCATCGTGGAGCCCGGCGCACAGGTGCGGCGCGGTGACCGCGTGGTGCTGAAAAGCCGCGACGGCGAAGTGATGGCCAAGGTGCTGGCGCGGCAAAGCCCAAAAAACATCGAGCTTCTTTCGCTCAACCCGGAACATCCGAACCGCAGCTTCGACATGGCCGATGTGGAATGGATCGCCCGCATCATCTGGGCCAGCCAATAACCCGCAACTGCGTTTTCCACGGTATCGACCGGGCAGGCGCGCTGAGAATATTCCTTTAAAGACCGAGTGTCCTTGCGGCGGCATCGACCGTCATGATCTTCGCACCGCCCGACACCGCCCTGCGGACGAGACCCTGAAATCTGCCTTCCGGACAACCGTAAAAGCTCGGCGTCTGCGAAACATCATGGGTGAAGATGATGAGCCAGCCGCCTTTTTGCAGAACATCCTCCAGCCAGCCATCGGCGGCGTCGAGATAGTTTTGATCCGAACGCAACTCGACTGCGGCAAGATTATGCGGGTCGACACTGCCCCGGTTGATCCCCGGCATGATGCCGCGCGCCGTCCTGAACCGGCGTCGCAGCAGCGGCTGCATGACCGGTGAGGCCATGCCGAAGGGAACGGAGAAATTGCGCCCGTGGCGGCTTGCATCGAACGAGCCGAGCACGCGGTCATTGCGATCGAGATCCTCCTCGAGCCCCCGTCGGGAAAAGCTCGAGAGTTTGCGATGGGAAAAGGTGTGGCAGGCAAGCTCATGGCCGGCCGCCGCCAGTTCCGAGCAGCCTTTCGCGGAAATCATCTGCTGCTGTCCATCGTATTGGTCGATGAACACGCCGGCGATGTAAAACGTGCCGCAAACGCCCTCGTTTTCCAGAATGCGCGCACCCGCCGTCCAGGCGCTTGCCGGCACATCGTCGAATGTGAAGGACACGATCGGTTCGGACGTTTCGATCCGCACCGCCGGTCCCGGGAAATAGCGCACCAGCCGATTATTGATCCGGTCGGTAAAAGTCCCGATTTTTTGCGTCATACAAAGCCCCCCGGCCTGTCTGCAAATTACTGTCCCTCTTCGAGTATGTCGTAAGCCTGATGCCTCAAACAATAGATTGCGATTAGAAGAGAAGACCAGATAGGCCCGGTTCCGGTAAAGAAATTACTCTCTAAACACGAAGAAAGTAACGCATACACCCAAATTCTTGCAAAAAGTCGGGTCAGGCCCGGATCCGTGCCCTTATCCACCGCCGTGCGGAAATCGTTCGCGGGTATTATGACCAACCAGATAACGGTGAGAATGAAAGCCGGCAGGCCGCCGTTCAGCAGACTTTCAATATAGCCATTATGGGCATGGAAGGCCGTGACCGCCCAGGTGCCGGCAATATCGGCCTGTGACAGAAGCCGGTCGCTCGCCCAGAATGCCTGGAACCCCTGACCGAAGATCGGCGATTGCGCGAAAGTATCGAAGGACAGCCGCCATATGTCCGTCCGCCCGGTGAAGGTGGAATCGATGCCCAGGCTTTCGACAAAATTCTGTATGCTTGGAAAATAGGTGGAGCCGACCGCGGATATGTTGATGAAGGCCAGAAGACCGCCGATCATCAACAAAGTGCGGTTGGCATGCCTTTCCATGATCCAGATCAGCGCCACGGTGACGGGCAACAGCATGGCTGCGGTTTTTCCGTTGGTCTTCCACAGGAAGAACCCTGCCAGCAGCGTGATGGCGAGGCCGCCCAGCGCCGACCAGGCATTGCGCAGGTAAAGCCCGATCATGAAGAGAATGATCATGGCCGGCGCGGCGGCATTCTTGTGATTGAAGATACCGCGCCAGTCACCCGCCAGCGCTTTTTCATCGAGATCATAGGGCTGATGGATCGAGCGCGAGCTGAGGAAGATTACCCCCAGATAACACAGCGCCAGGAGAATGATGGCGAAGATGGCCATCATCCGGTCGAACTGCCGCCGGTCGCGCGGCATGACGACAAGGACGCTGGTGATGAAGCACAGGAGCGCCGTGAAGATCAGACGTTGCAGCGACGTGCCGGGCTGGGTTCCAATCACCGAGCATATCGCCAGCCAGAAGAACAGCAGCAGAATGGGCAGCCGCGGCCGCAGCAGAAGCCCCGTCAGCCGGTGGCGCAGCGCAAAAACGCCGAGGATCAATGCGATCACGAGGCCGGTCAGCTGGTTTGCGGCGGCGTGCGGCACGGGCGGTGCTGCGAGATTTTCGAAAGGCGCGACGGAAATCCAGATATAGAGCATGGTGGCGACGAAAAAAAACGCGTCGCGCCGGCTGCCGGCAAGGGATATGGCGCTGCCTTGCGCAGAGACAGGCTGCGTATCAGCCAAACGCGGCATGGTCGCCTGCATCGAAAATGGGTAGTCGGATCATTGGCCTGCCTTGTGACGAACAACGAAACCCTTCTGAAACAGGGCCATGTCCAAATAACCATAAACAGTCATTATCATCATTATTATGCAATTGCTTTAACCCTCTCTTACCTCAAGAGGGATAAGACAGGATAAACTGCCATTCATTCGGGTCGCGGACTTTCGCTTTATTGGCCGGTTGCGGCTTTTTCAGTTCGCCAGATTTTAAAAAGCAGCGCAGTCATTTTTGAATTCGCCCGGCAATGCCGGAAAACATGGAGAATGAGGTGTCGTTCAATACGCCGCGGCTCGGCCATCTAGTCAGACTGGGATTGACCTACATGGCATCCGGCGGAGCGCTCCTCATGTCCAGCGCCGCTCAGCTTCTGACCTTCGCGCTGCTTGCCCGCCATCTCGGTGTCGAACAATTCGCGCTTTACGCCTCCATCACGGCCGTCACCAATCTCGGCGTCCAGATCTGCGGTATCGGTTCGCAGGAATCGCTGATCCGCCGTGTCGCGCAGGATCGCAGCATGTTTCCCATCATGCTCGGCCACAGCTATCTTTTGAGCGCCGCGACAGGCGTGGTGCTGACCATCATCGGCATGGTGACGATCCCGGTATTTTTTCCGACCTCGGAAACATTGCTGCACACGCTGATCACCACCTTCCTGATCCTGTTTACGAACCTCGTCCTCCTGAAAGTCATCTCGCTTTCCACGCAGAGCTTCATCGCCCATTCCGACTTCGCCTCCGCCAACAAGCTGGAAGTGATGTTCGCCGTCGCCCGCACCATTGCCGCGGTGGTCGCCTGCCTCATCTTCAAGGTGGAAACGGTGGAGGCCTGGGCGCTGTGGAACCTTGCGGCCCACACCATTGCGGCCATGATCTCGGTCAAGGCGATAACGAGACTCGGCAGCCCGGTGTTCCGTATCGTGCGTGAGGAAATCCGCATCGGCGTCCTGTTTTCCACCCAGTTCCTGTTCAAGGCCGTGCGCGGCAATGCCGATATTCTCGTTCTCGGCGCCATTGCCAGCGCCGAGGTACTGGGCAGCTATTCCATCGCCCGGCGCATTCTCGACAGTTCCTATCTCTCCGTCGAGGCTCTCAACCGGCTGATCTATCCAGGTTCGGCTTCCGCCGCCCTGCAGGGCATCAGCAGGACCATAGAACGCGCCTATAACGTGCTGAAGGCCGCACTTTTCATCGCGACCGGCAGTGCGCTCGTCATTTTCATCATCGCGCCCTTCCTGCCGCTTTTGTTCGGCGATGAGTATGTTTCACTGCCCATCATCACCCGCGTGCTTTGCTGGGCGGTTCTGCCCATGGCCGTTGCCGCCACCGCGCTCGAGGCGCTCGGCGCATCCGGGCGGCAGGATATTCGCGCGAAGATCTGGAACAGCGGCAACCTCATCGGCTCCGTCATCGTCGCTTTCTTCACCTGGTCATTCAGTATTTCGGGAACGATCGGCAGCTATTTCATGGTGGAAACCGCCATCGCTGCCGCCGTATGGATCGCGTTGCTGCGCCTGCGCCGCAATGAAGAGGTTTTCGCGCCAGCAAAATAGGAGCTGGCGTAAGAACCGATCCGGTGGCTGGCTCTCCCTAATAGAGCCCGTAGGGGAAATAACGCCGATAGATTTCTTCCAGCCGGCCGTTGCGGGAAAGGGCCGCCAGCGCCTGATCGAAAGCCGGAACAAGCACGTTGTCGGGATCGACGGTCATGATGGACAGGCCTTCACCGAGAAACCTGTCGGACATATAGGGACCGCCGAAGAGGGCGCAACAGCCTTCGGAAGCGCTTCCTGAAACCCAGAAAGGCAGGCGCAGACCATCGGCGAAGATGGCGTCCACCTTGCCTTTCTTCAGCGCGTCATACATCGGCTCGTAGCCATCGAAGCCCTCGGCCGCAGCCTTTGGAAAGAACGCCTTCAGCATCTGTTCGTGCCGCGAGCCGGCAACCACACCCACCTTCTTTCCCGAAAGCGCATCGGCACCGGAGCCGGTGAATTTCGCCGCCTTGTTCACCGCGAGACGGGCGGGTATCAGGAGATAGGGCCGCGAGAAGGTAAAACTCTTGCGCAGGTCGGCGGTGGTGGCGAGGCCGGAAATCACCGCTTCGCCCTCGCCCATTTCAAGCGCTGCCTCCAGCTCATCAAACGGCAGCGCCTGCACCTGGCATTTGCTTTCGACCTTCAACTGAGCGCAGATTTCACGCACCAGATCGACATGGAAACCCGCAAGCCGGCCTTCCTGATCGGTAAAATTGAAGGGCGGGAAATCGACCGACATCAGAAATCTGATGCGGGGAACGGAAGAAAGATCGCCGCCCGGAAATCGCTCCTGCGCATCGAACAGCACCGGCATCCGGTTCCCGTCCGACAGGCCCTCCGCACGTACATCGCTAAAAAAACCAGTAAATTGTAAAGCGAAAGCTAAAGTAAATCCGAGACTTATATTTCGCGTTACATTCTTCATTCTCATCTATACTATCCGTGACAGGAAGTGGGGCGTTACCATGACGGCGGCGGCGATGCATGGATTATTCTAGGCAATATACACGAGATTCGTTTCGCACGACGCCGGCGACACGAAAAATTGCATTTTCCCATGTCAGTGAAAATCCTCTTTCAACCGCTTCCGAACAGGACCAGGCCGGACAGGCCCGCTTTCTCTCTTCGCTGGGATTTGGCAGGCCCTATATCGAGGCATTCGAACAACGGGCTCTGGAAAATGGCTCGACTTTGGAGGACGAATTGCTGGCAAGCGGTCTCGTCACGACGGATGCCTATTTCGGCGCTTTCGCCAGATTCCTGCGATTGCCGTTTCTCCCGGAAATCGGGCCGGACCGGGTGACGGATTTGAATAAGCTGGACACTCAGCTTTCCGAACCAAGGTTCCTGCGGCTGACACCGCTGAACGGCACGCCAACGCTGCTGATCGTGCCGGAACTGGCGCGGATGGCGTCGCTTAAAAACATGCTGGATCAGCGTCCGGGTCTTCTCGGCGAATTTGCCGTGACAACCCCGCAGGCCATGCGCAGAGCAATCTGGAAAGCGGGCGAGGCCCGTCGCTCGGCGGAAACCCAGCAGCGGCTTTTCAACACGGCGCCGCACCATTCCGCCAGGATCACGCTGCATGGCCAGCAGGGTTTTTGCAGCGGCGTTCTCCTTACCCTGCTCATTCTGTCGCTGCTGTTTTACACGGAAGCGGCATTTGCGTATCTCCATGTCACCCTGACGATGCTTTACCTTTTGACCCTGCTTTTCAGGCTGTTCGCCCTCTTCCATCTACCCATGGAAAAGGACGCCACCTTGCCTCTTCGGCAGGAAAACGAATTGCCTGTCTATACCGTTCTGGTGGCGCTTTACCGGGAAGAGGCCGTCGTCGGACAACTCATCGGCGCATTGGAGCGTCTGGACTGGCCCAAATCCAGGCTGGACATCAAGCTTGTCTGCGAGGCGGACGACGGTGCGACGATTGAGGCGATCCAGCGGATGAATCCCGGCCCGCATATGGAGGTCGTCAGGGTGCCGCCCTCCCTGCCGCGCACCAAACCCAAAGCCCTCACTTACGCGCTTTCCGGCGCGCGTGGCGCATTCGTTGTGGTCTATGATGCCGAGGATCGGCCCCATCCGCAGCAATTGCGCGAAGCCCATGCCGCCTTCCGCAACAAGCCGGATAAGGTGGCCTGCCTGCAGGCGCCGCTTATCATCAGCAATGCCTCTTCTTCCTGGCTCAGCGCCTGTTTCCCATTGGAATATTCCGGCCTCTTCCGCTGCATGTTACCTGCCCTTGCCGCACACGGTTTGCCGCTGCCGCTTGGCGGCACCTCCAATCATTTCCGGACCGCCGTGCTGCGGAAGGCCGGCGCCTGGGACCCCTATAATGTAACGGAAGATGCAGATCTCGGCCTCCGGCTGCACCGGCTGGGTTATCGTTGCGGCGTTATCCGGCGACAGACACTGGAGGATGCGCCGACCTCACTACCCGTGTGGCTGAACCAGCGAACACGCTGGTACAAGGGCTGGCTGCAAAGCTGGCTGGTGATGACCCGTGCGCCCTTTGCGACCGCGCGCGACATGGGATGGTTTGCCTATGTGGTCTTTCAACTGCTGATCGGCGGCATGCTTCTGTCGTCACTGGCGCACCCCCTGCTCTTCGTTTCGCTCGCATTCATGACCATCGCCCTCCGGGAAAATGGCGCCGACCTGCTGCTCACCTGGCAGGGCCTTCTGTTTTTTATCGATGTACTGAATATCGTCGGAAGCTACACGATCTTCGTGCTGATGGGCCGAAGCAGAATGATCGCTTATGAAAGAAGGCATGTCGGAAGGCGGTGGCTTGCAATGCCCGCATATTGGCTGATGCTGTCCATCGCGGCCTGGCGGGCCGTGGTGGAACTCAAAACCAAACCCTTCGCATGGCACAAGACGCCACACGCACCGGTCGTCAAAACACCTGATGATCCGGCATCATCGGCAGAGCCAAAACAGTCCTGATACTTCTTTCGACCAGCCGCGGCAGCGGCTCATAGCTTCAGTCACATTGCTGGTGCCAGCAAAGCCACTTCACACTTTCCACTACCGCCGTCATCGATAACAGAAACCAGTGCCTTGCCGAACGACGTTCCTCCTCCGGCAAGATCCGTCATTTCATCCTGAAGGCGACCGAACCGCTCTACTTGGTAACGAGCTTGTTCTTGATCAGGCCGACGATGATCTGCACGATCAGACCGCCGACACCGCCGCCAACGAGTTGGCCGGCGAGAGCGCCGATATCAACGCCGCCGGCTGCCGCATCGCCCGCCGCGCCGAGCAGCGAACCGAGCACGGTTCCGCCGCCGAGACCGCCGATGGCGCCGGCAATCAGATTGCCGAGCGAACCAAGATCGGAGTCCTTCACTATCTTTCCGCCTGCCGTGCCGCCTACCGCACCGCCGACGATCTGGGCCAATATCGAAGCAAGATCCATGTCATCCTCCTCAGTCGTTTCCCCGACCATTCGAGGAAACAAAGCCTCTTATTCATGTCTGCGCAGGTTGAACCGAACCGGCATGGCCGGCCTTCTCTTCCTCGCCGAAGATTTTCCAGATCACGGCCCCAATGGCGCCGCCGAGGATCGGAGCAAGCCAGAACAGCCAGAGCTGCTGCAGCGCCCATCCGCCAACGAACAATGCCTGTCCCGTGGAGCGGGCCGGATTGACGGATGTGTTGGTGACCGGAATGGAAATCAGATGAATAAGGGTAAGGGCAAGACCGATGGCGATCGGCGCGAAGCCGGCAGGAACCCTGCCATGCGTTGAGCCCAGAATGACGATCAGGAAAAACGCCGTCAGGATGACTTCGATCAGCAGCGCCGATACGAGAGAATATCCGCCCGGCGAATGTTCACCATAACCATTGGCGGCAAAACCGCCGATTTCAGCCCCCGCCTTGCCGGTGAAGATGACATAAAGCGCCGCAGCCGCGACGATCGCCCCCAGAACCTGCGCCACGATGTAAGGCACGAGGTTCGCCGCCGGGAATTTACCGGCAACGGTGAGGCCGACTGAAACGGCCGGATTGAAATGACCGCCCGAAATGCCGCCAACCGCATAAGCCATGGTCAGAACCGTCAGACCAAAAGCGAAAGCGACACCAAGGAAGCCAATGCCGAGTTCAGGAAAGCCGGCGGCAAAAACCGCACTGCCGCATCCACCGAACACGAGCCAAAAGGTTCCCAAAAATTCCGAAAGAAGTTTGCGACTCATAACACTTCCCCTATGTTACGACTGCATCAACTATTACGTGCAATTTAATCGTAGTCAAGCTAAATTGCATATTCGCGCAACGACCGACACGATGGCGGCTAAACGTGGCACAGGAAGAGTGTCAGACGCCTGGAAGATGGAGCGGGTGACGGGGATCGAACCCGCTTCGTCAGCTTGGGAAGCTGCTGCTCTACCATTGAGCTACACCCGCACCGCGCATAAGACATCGGATAGTTCGCAGCGGGTGTCAAGCGCCCGCCGGGGTCGTTATTCGGCGCGAAAATGCTTGGAGAGCTTCAGCCCCTGCGCCTGATAGTTGGAGCCGAGGCCGGTGCCATAGAGGCCTTCCGGTTTCTGCAACATGTGCTCGTAAACCAGCCGGCCGACGATCTGGCCGTGTTCGAGGATGAAAGGAACCTCGTGGCTGCGGACTTCGAGCACGGCGCGGCTGCCGGTGCCGCCCGCCTGCGCATGGCCGAAGCCGGGATCGAAGAAGCCGGCATAGTGCACGCGGAATTCGCCCACCAGCGGGTCGAAGGGTGTCATTTCGGCCGCATAGAGCGGCGGAACGTGGACGGCTTCGCGCGAGACGAGAATATAGAATTCATCCGGGTCGAGGATCAGTTCGGCGCGGCCGCGCGCATAGAGCGGCTCCCAAAAATCGAGAACGTCGTGCTGGGCCTTCTTGTCGACATCCACCACCGCCGTGTGATGTTTGCCGCGATAGCCGATCAGTCCGTTTTCGCCGAAACCCTTGAGGTCGATCGAGAGCGCGATGCCGCCACCGGTCACGTTGGGCGTGTCGCTGGCAACCAGCGTTTCCGTCTCGTGCAGCTTCAGCAGTTCACTTTCGTTGAGCAGCGAATGGCCGATGCGGAAGCGGATCTGCGACAGGCGCGAGCCGCGTCGCACCACGATCGGGAAAGTGCGCGGGCTGATTTCCAGATAGAGCGGGCCGGCATAACCCGCCGGTATCTTGTCGAATTCCTGCGCGCTGTCAGTCATGACGCGGGTGAAGATATCGAGACGGCCGGTCGAGCTTTTCGGATTGGCCGAGGCCGACATGTCCGCCGGCAGCGCAAGGCTCTCCATCAAGGGAACGATATAGACACAACCGGTTTCCAACACCGCGCCCTGTGTGAGGTCGATCTCGTGCAGGCTTAGACGATTGAGCTTGTCGATGACGCGGTTTCCGGGGCCGGGCATGAAACTGGCGCGCACGCGATAGGCCTTCGAGCCGAGCCTGAGATCGAGGCTGGCGGGCTGCACCTGATCAGCATCGAGATCGGCCTCGCTCTTCAGCTTGCCGCCCGCAAACAGCGCCTTGATTGCGCCATCCGCCAAAATGCCCGTGGTTCTGGTCATGGTCATCATTCCTTTTTACGGCGACAAAACCAAAAGGAAAGCATTGACGCAAGCCGGTAACGGCAGTATGGCAAGCTTATCCCGTGGTGATTTGGCCGGTCGGCTTGCAGCCACGTTAAACAAGTGGCTAAAAAGACCGGGTGCTAGGAACCGGTCTGCTTTTGCGGCCGGTTTTTTGTTTTGAAGGTGATCACATGAGCAATAAATGGCGCCCGGCAACCCAGCTCGTTCACGGCGGTACGCTACGCTCCCCTTACGGTGAAACGTCGGAAGCGATCTATCTGACCCAGGGTTTCGTCTATGAAAACTCCGAAGCCGCCGAAGCGCGCTTCAAGGGTGAAACGGATGGGTTCATCTACGCCCGCTATGCGAGCCCGACCAATGACATGTTCGAAAAGCGCATGTGCCTGCTGGAAGGCGCTGAAGACGCCCGCGCACTTGCCTCTGGCATGGCCGCCGTCACCGCCGCCATCATGTGCCAGCTGCGCGCCGGCGACCATATCGTTGCTGCCCGCGCCCTCTTCGGCTCCTGCCGCTGGGTGGTCGAAACGCTCGCGCCGAAATACGGCATCGAATGCACGCTGATCGACGGTCGCGATCTCGGCAACTGGGAAAAGGCGATCCAGCCGAACACCAGGCTGTTCTTCCTCGAAAGCCCGACCAATCCGACGCTTGAAATCATCGATATTGCCGGCGTGGCGAAGCTCGCCAACCAGATCGGTGCGAAGGTGGTGGTCGACAACGTCTTCGCCACACCGCTTTTCCAGAAGCCGCTCGAACTCGGCGCCCATATCGTCGTTTATTCGGCAACCAAACATATTGACGGCCAGGGCCGCTGCCTTGGCGGCGTGATCCTTTCCGACAAGAAGTGGATCGAAGAAGAGCTGCAGGATTACTTCCGCCATACCGGCCCGGCCATGTCGCCTTTCAATGCCTGGACGCTTCTGAAAGGCATCGAGACCCTGCCGCTGCGCGTCAAACAGCAGACGACCAATGCCGGCAAAATCGCCGATTTTCTCGCCGATAGCGGCAAGGTCGCCAAGGTCATCTATCCCGGCCGCGCCGATCACCCGCAGGCCGATATCATCGCCCGGCAGATGTCCGGCGGTTCAACGCTGGTGGCTTTCGAACTGAAGGGTGGCAAGGAAGCAGCCTTCAAGCTGCAGAACGCGCTTGAGATCGTGAAGATTTCCAACAATCTCGGCGATGCCAAGAGCCTCATCACCCACCCCGGCACGACGACGCACAAGAACCTCACCGACGAGGCGCGTGCCGAACTCGGCATTTCCGGCGGCACGCTGCGCCTCTCCTGCGGCATTGAGGATACCGACGATCTGCTGGAGGATCTGGCGAAGGGTCTGGCGGCCGTTTCGGCCTGAAAATTCAATCTGCAAAGCGCCATGGCCTGACCGCGTGTCGGGCCATGGTTCGCCTGCACGGTCCAAAAAGACCGCTTCAGGCAACCAATATTTACCTTTACCGTTATCCCTAACGGTGGAAAACAGCGCAACAGGAGACGCCTCCTGCCCGTCAAGTCATTCATTTTCTTGACGATAGCCAGAGCCTATAGTGTAGGATGCGGCGGCAGGCATAATATCGAGGTGTGGCGCGTATGTATCGTGCTCTGACAAGGGATATCGAGGTAACGGTCGATCCGTATTATCTCGAGGAACAATCCGACCCGGATGACGATCGTTACGTCTGGGGCTACAAAGTCGTGATCGCGAACAATTCCGATATTCCGGTTACCCTCGTCAATCGCTATTGGCACATCACCGATCAGAACGGACAGGTGGATGAAGTCTACGGGCCGGGCGTCGTGGGTGAGAAGCCGCATCTGAAACCGGGCGACAGCTACGAATATTCCTCCGGCTGCCCGCTGGATACACCTTCCGGCCTGATGTTCGGCCACTATGAAATGGAAACGGAAAATGGCGAGGTGTTCAACGTCACCATACCCGCCTTTTCGCTGGATTCACCCGGCCTGATGCGGGTCCTTAACTAACACCTACCGGGCAGTGAAAAAGCCGTGCCCTTCAGGACGCGGCTTTCATTCAGGCATTTTCAAATTCGCTGACATCGTAGCGATAGGTCGTGGAGCAGAACTCGCAGGTCACGGCAATGGCGCCGTCTTCCTCGCTCGCCTCGATCTCCTCGGCGGTGAAACCGGACAGCACGCCCTTGATCTTGTCCCGCGAGCAGCTGCAACGGTCGAAAACCGCCTGCGGCTCATAGATGCGCACACCGCTCTCGTGGAAAAGCCGGAAGAGAAGACGTTCCACCGGCACCTGCGGGTCGGTCAGCTCATCGGTATCCACCGTGTTCAACAGCGTGACGGCTTCGGTCCAGGCATCGTCTTCCTGCACCTCGTGACCGCCCTCATCGCCATCGCCGCCATGCAGGTCGCGCATGCGCAGCCGCTCGGGCGCCTGCGGCAGGAACTGCGCGATAACGCCGCCCGCACGCCAGCCATGACGCGGCTTGCCTTCGCCATCACGGTCGAAGAACTCGGCAACGCCCAGCCGCACGCGGGTTGGAAGCTGTTCCGACTGGCGGAAATAAACCCCGGCAATGTCTTCCAGCGAGGAGCCATCGAGCGGCACGATACCCTGATAAGGCTGCATGCCCGCACCCTGATCGATCGTGAAGGCCAGAATGCCGTTGCCGAGCAATTGCTCCGGCGACGTCGCTCCGGCCGCAATCGCCTCCGCCAGCCGCTCCTCATCGAAACGGGCATAAGCGCGCATGCTTTCCGGCGCGGTGAAATCCGCAACCAGAAGGTCGACCGGGCCGTCACCCTTGGTCTGGACGGTCAGCTTGCCGGAAAACTTGAGCGACGTGCCGATCAGCGCCGTCAGAACGGTCGCTTCCGCCAGCAGGCGGGCGACCGCCGGGGGATAGTCATGCCGCTCGAGGATGGCATTCAGCAGCGGACCCACCTGCACGGCGCGGCCGCGCACATCCAGACCTTCGACCTGAAAGGGCACAACCTTGTCGTCGCCAGCAAAATCGAGATCGTCCAGTTCAACCGTTACATCTGCCATGTCATACTCCCTGGCGCAGCCGTGGCGCCGCTACCGTCCAAAAGTCCGGCTTTTAAAATGTGCTTTTTTCGCTTGTCGCACAGAGACCCGGGAAGAGAAACCGCTTCCGGGGAAAAACGTGCAAATCGTGATGATGGCCCGCCAGCAAAACCGACGAGCCTCTTCGAAGTCCCACAGATGGTAATCTATGCGCGCAAGTTCAAGCACCCGGCGTGACACGTGTCAGGCCGGGCGATTGCTCATCAAATGACGCCCATGCACCATGCGATGATGGACTTCTGCGCGTGGAGGCGGTTTTCCGCCTCGTCGAAGACGACGGATTGCGGACCGTCGATCACGGCATCCGTCACTTCCTCGCCGCGATGGGCCGGCAGGCAATGCATGAACAGCGCATCTTTTTCCGCCTTGGCCATCAGGGCTTCATTCACCTGATAGGGCTGGAAGATGTTGTGGCCGCGCGCTTTGTGTTCCTGGTTCATGGACACCCAGGTATCGGTGACGACGCAGTCCGCGCCCGCAACGGCCTTGTCGGCGTCGTGGCACAGCATGATCTCGCCGCCATTGTTGCGCGCCCAGTTCAGAAACTTGTCATGCGGTTCGGAGCCCATCGGCACGGCCATCGTCATGCGGTAGCCGAAACGGGCCGAGCCTTCGACGAAGGAATGCAGGACGTTATTGCCGTCACCCGTCCAGGCAATGGTCTTGCCTTTGACCGGACCGCGATGTTCCTCGAAGGTCATGATATCCGCCATGATCTGGCAGGGATGCGTGTCATCCGTCAGGGCGTTGATGACCGGCACGGTCGCGTGGTCGGCAAGCTCCAGCAGGCGCGAATGATCCGTCGTGCGGATCATGATGGCGTCGACGTAACGCGACAGCACCTTGGCCGTATCGCCGATCGTTTCGGCGCGACCGAGCTGCATTTCCGTACCGGAGAGGAAAAGCGTCTCGCCGCCGAGCTGGCGCATGCCGACATCGAAGGAGACGCGGGTGCGGGTGGAAGGCTTTTCGAAGATCATAGCCAGCATCTTGCCGGCAAGCGGCTTTTCCGCCGTTCCGGCCTTGGTGGCGGCCTTGCGTGTGCGGGCGTCGTCGAGAATTGCCCGCAGGTCCTGCGAGCTGACGGCCGACAGGTCGAGAAAATGTTTAGGTGAAGCCATTTCAAACTGTCCCATGCTCGCGAGCCTCGGGGAAGAGGCCCGCCCTTTATTGTTTCCTCAGGCGATTTTTGCCTGTTTCGCTGTCAGGGAAGCGGCGGCCGCTTCCACGCGTGACAGACCCTCGCGGGCCTCTTCCGCCGTGGTGACGAGCGGCGGCAGAAGACGGATGACGTTGTCGCCCGCCGGCACACCCAGCAGATGCTCGGCGCGCATGGCCTGCAACAGCTCGCCCGATGGAACCTTGGCCTTGATGCCGAGAAGCAGGCCTTCGCCACGGATTTCCTCGATAACGTCAGGATAACGATCCTTCAGCGAAGCAAGGCCCTGGCGGAAGACCAGCGCGACATCACGGACCTTTTCCAAAAAGCCCTCGGAGAGGACGACATCGAGCACGGCGTTGCCGACAGCCATGGCCAGCGGGTTGCCGCCATAGGTGGTGCCATGCACGCCCGCCGTCATGCCGGAAGCGGCATCCGCCGTCGCAAGGCAGGCGCCGAGCGGGAAACCGCCGCCGATACCCTTGGCAACCGCCATGATATCCGGCGCAACGCCCGTCTGCTCATAGGCAAAGAGCTTGCCCGTACGGCCAACGCCGGTCTGGACCTCATCGAAAATCAGCAGCATGCCATGCTCATCGCAGAGCGACCGCAGCAGCTGCAGGAATTCCTTGCTGGGTGCGCGAATGCCGCCCTCACCCTGAATGGGCTCGATCAGAAGCGCGGCCGTCTCGGCCGTGATGGCGGCTTTCAGCGCATCGACATCACCGAACGGCACCTGGTCGAAACCTTCGACCTTGGGACCGAAGCCTTCCAGATATTTCTGCTGGCCGCCGGCGGCAATCGTCGCCAGCGTGCGGCCATGGAAGGCGCCTTCGAAAGTGATAATCCGGAACTTTTCCGGATGCCCCTTGGAATAATGATAACGGCGCGCGGTCTTGATCGCGCATTCCAGCGCTTCCGCGCCGGAATTGGTGAAGAAGACCTTGTCTGCGAATGTCGCTTCCGTCAGGCGCTTTGCGAGCTTTTCCTGGCCCGGCACTTCATAAAGGTTCGAGACGTGCCAGACCTTCTCGGCCTGGGTCTTGATCGCCTCAACGAGGTGCGGATGGGCGTGGCCCAGCGAGTTGACCGCGACGCCGGCTGCAAAATCCAGATATCGTTCGCCGCTTTCCGTGAACAGCCAGACGCCCTCGCCTCGCTCGAAGCGCAGGGGGGCTCTTGCAAACGTATCGAACAATGGCGCGGCGGCTTCGGCCATGGCTGTATCACTCCTTGCGCGGATGCGCTGTCAGACGGTTGTCAATAGGCTTTCGGGGTTATCCCTTGCCTGAAAATCAAAAATGCCGCCTCGCGGCGGCAGGGGCACTATTGTCACTTCGCCTGCCGATGTCAACAAAAGTCCGCGTTTCCCGGGCTTCTCAAGCCCTAGTAGGTGGCGGCGGATGAGGCCCAAGGTGTTGCCTTTCAGACTCAACTCGCCAGCAAGTTGGGGAAAACCGGAAAATCGATTCGAGATGATTCCCGCGACTCTTGCCACGGAGTCTGCGTGGCACTAGGTTAATCGCTAATTACTAGACTGCATTGCGGCGGAACTAGTCACCAAAAATCAGGCAGAAACCACGCTCGCGGCACGCCCGCGAGGCGGAGAGGGATTCTGCCGACATTATACGCGACAAGCGGAGAAGCGGCATGAACTGGACAGACGAACGAGTCGAAAAACTCAAGAAATTGTGGTCCGAGGGGCTTAGCGCCAGCCAGATAGCAGCGCAGCTGGGCGGCGTGAGCCGCAATGCCGTCATCGGCAAGGTCCATCGCCTCAACCTGCCGGGACGCGTGAAGGCCGGCGGCCCGGTTACTTCGGCGCGTTCCGCGCCCAAGCGCACCGCTGCCCCTGCCCCGCGCGCGACGAATTTCGCGACCCGCGTCAGCGCAGCACCTGCACGCGCCTTGAACCGCTCGAGCGCGGCAACGGCGCTGCACGAGGAGATCGATATCGAGACCGCCGAAGTTCTCGATTACGTTCCCTCCAAAAATGTCGTTACGCCGATTTCCCGCCGCCTGACGCTGACGGAACTGACGGAGCGCACCTGCAAGTGGCCGGTCGGCGATCCGCTGAAGGATGATTTCCATTTCTGCGGTTGTGAAGCACTGGAATCTTCGCCCTATTGCAAGTTCCATGCAAAGCTTGCCTACCAGCCGGTAAGCGAGCGTCGCAAGGCTTGAGTGTTGCGGCACGCATTCGACACTCAAAAACTACGGGCCTTCGGGCCCGTTTTTTTATGGCGGAATCCAAAGTGGTTCAAACGCGGAGCCCACGTTGTTTAAGAGGCGCTCCCAATCCCTGTTCTTGCGCATTCTCCGGATGTGAAGCCGCGATGGGCCCTTGCGGCAAATGCTCAGAATTTGTCGGCGACGTGCCGCGCCCTCCTCCCGTCAGGTTTCACCGCGCAATCCGGCTTTCAGCGGACCTTCTATCGCCTTCAAAAGAACAAGGATACGCATGTGCGGAAGGTTCAAAATCGAAAGGCCCGACACCGTTCCTTCTGATTTGGGGGGAATTTATCCCGGGTGAAACCATCGGTTTCGGTTTTCTCAGGCTTCCATTGAATATCCGGCGCCGCGCACGGTGCGGATGACATCCTGCATGTGCGAAAAATTGAGCGCCTTGCGCAGACGTCCGACATGCACGTCGACGGTACGTTCATCCACATAGATATCGTGACCCCAGACGCCATCCAGCAACTGCGAGCGGGAAAACACCCGGCCGGGAGAGGTCATCAGGAATTCCAGCAAGCGGAATTCCGTCGGGCCGAGGCGTACTTCGCGGCTCTTGCGGTGAACGCGATGGGTCTCACGATCCAGTTCGATATCCCCGCATTTCAGCACCGAAGACAGAACCTCGGGGCGGGCCCGACGCAGCATGGCCTTGACGCGGGCCATGAGTTCCGGCGTCGAAAACGGCTTGACGACATAATCGTCCGCGCCGGTGGCAAGACCGCGAACCCGTTCGCTTTCTTCGCCGCGCGCCGTCAGCATGATGATGGGCAGGCGCTCGGTTTCCGGCCGCATCCTGAGCCGACGGCACAGTTCGATACCGGAAACGCCGGGAAGCATCCAATCCAGGATAAGGAGGTCCGGAATACGTTCCTGCAGCCTGATTTCTGCCTCGTCTCCACGGGGTATCGTGTCGACGTCATATCCCTCAGCCTCGAGATTGTAACGAAGCAGGACGCTCAGCGCTTCCTCGTCTTCCACAACTGCAATCTTGGGCACCATATACTAACTCCGCAAGCCGTTGCCTGTCTGTTACTCGGTCACCGAACCGAGCGTGTTGGAACTGTCGTCCTTCGGACGTTCGCCCTCCGGTTGGCTGCCGGTGGTCATGTAATAGATCGTCTCGGCGATATTGGTGGCGTGGTCGCCGATACGCTCGATGTTCTTGGCGCAGAACAGGAGATGCGTGCAGGTGGTGATATTGCGCGGATCTTCCATCATATAGGTCAGAAGCTCACGGAAGAGCGACGTGTACATGGCGTCGATTTCCTCGTCGCGCTCGCGAATGGCATTGGCCTTCTCGGCGGAACGCGTGGAATAGACGTCCAGCACTTCCTTGAGCTGCACCAGCGCCAGTTCCGACAGGTGTTCGATGCCACGGGCAAGCTTGCGCGGCACGCCGGTGCCGGCAACCGCAATCACACGCTTGGCGGTGTTCTTGCCAAGGTCGCCGACACGCTCAAGGTCAGCGGCGATACGCAGCGTGCCAATGATCTCGCGAAGGTCTGCCGCCATCGGCTGGCGTTTGGCGATGGTGACGATGGCCTTGTCGCCGATCTCGCGCTCGGCGTGGTCGAGGATCGCATCGTCGGAAATGACCTTCTGGGCGAGCGCGGCATCGGAATTGACGAGCGCACGCACGGCGTCGGCGCACATCTGCTCCGCAAGACCGCCCATTTCGGCGATGCGGCGCGTCAGAAACTTCAATTCATCGTCATAAACGGAAACGATGTGCGAATGGGTCGTTGTCTGTGTCATGGTCTAGTCCTCCGGCTTGGCCTGCATGCGCGTACCCGGAAGCGGGCACGGCAGAAGCACCAGTCTTGTACGGTTTCGATAAAGCGCCGGCCGGGATCAGCCGAAGCGGCCCATGATGTAATCCTGCGTGCGCTGGTCATCCGGATTGGTGAACATCTTGTCGGTTTCGTTTTCCTCGACAAGATGACCAAGATGGAACATGGCCGTGCGCTGGGAAACACGCGCCGCCTGCTGCATGGAGTGCGTGACGATGACGATGGTGTAATTGGTGCGCAGCTCGTGGATCAATTCTTCGACCTTTGCGGTCGCGATAGGGTCGAGAGCCGAGCAGGGCTCGTCCATCAGGATCACTTCCGGGCTGACGGCAACTGCGCGTGCGATGCACAGACGCTGCTGCTGACCGCCGGAAAGACCGGTGCCGGATTCGTGCAGACGATCCTTAACCTCGTTCCAGAGACCCGCCTTCTGCAGGCTCTGCTCGACGATCTGGTCCATATCCGCCTTGTTGCGGGCGAGACCATGGATGCGCGGGCCGTAGGAAATGTTTTCGTAGATCGACTTCGGGAAGGGATTCGGCTTCTGGAACACCATGCCGACGCGGGCGCGCAATTCCACGACGTCAATCGCCTGATCGTAGATATCGTCGGTGTCGAGCGTGATCTTGCCGGTGACCCGGCAACCGTCAATCGTGTCGTTCATACGGTTCAGGGTACGCAGGAAGGTGGATTTGCCGCAGCCGGACGGGCCGATAAGCGCGGTCACCGTATTTTCCCGAACGTTGAGGTTCACGTCGTAAAGCGCGCGCTTTTCGCCGTAATAAACCGAAACGTCCTTGCCGATCATCTTGTATGAGACTTCATTCATTTTCTTGTCCAGCGCCTTTTCAACTGCTGCTTCCGACAACATGTTCATTGCTCAAGCTCCTTCTACCAGCGCCGTTCGAAGCGGCGACGCAACAGGATTGCGCCAACATTCATGACGATGAGGAACAGAAGCAGGATGATGATAGCGCCGGATGTCCTTTCGACAAAGGCGCGCTCGGCTTCGTTCGCCCACATGTAAATCTGCACCGGCAGGGCCGTGGACGGATCCATCGGCGTTGTCGGGTAATTCGCTACGAATGCCACCATGCCGATCAGGAGCAGCGGCGCCGTTTCGCCCAGCGCGTGGGCGAGGCCGATGATGGTGCCGGTCAGAATGCCGGGCATGGCGAGCGGCAGCACATGGTGGAAGATCGTCTGCATCTTGGAAGCGCCGAGGCCGAGGGCGGCGGCGCGGATTGACGGCGGCACGGCCTTCAGGGCAGCGCGGGTCGCGATGATGATCGTCGGCAGGGTCATCAGCGTCAGGACGAGGCCGCCGACCAGCGAGGCCGAGCGCGGAAAGCCCATGAAGTTGATGAAGACCGAGAGGCCGAGCAGACCGTAGACAATCGAAGGAACGGCCGCGAGATTGTTGATATTCACCTCGATAAGATCCGTCAGACGGTTCTTCGGGGCGAATTCCTCGAGATAGATGGAGGCCGCGACGCCGATCGGCAATGACAGCACCAGCACGATCAGCATCATGTAGAAGGAGCCGATCAGCGCCACGCCGACACCCGCCGCTTCCGGACGGCTCGACGCGCCGTTGACGAAGATGCCGGTATTGAAATGTTTGCCGAGCTGGCCGCTTTCGGCGAGCTGGTTCATCCAGCCGAGCTGCTGGTTCGAGATACGGCGATTGGCTTCATCCGCCGTCAGGTCGACTTGGCCCTTGAAGGCGCTGTCGACGTCGCCCGACGCCAGCAGCGTGACGGTGCGCGTGGTGCCGATAACGGCGGGATCGGCAACGACGATGTCGCGAAGCTGCGTGCGCACGCTGTCGGAAATCAGGAGATTGACGGCGCGAAGGCCGGCGCGGTCCGTCGGCGCAACACCCAGGACCTTGGCGACCGCATCGCGGGCGATGACGGGATAATTGGCCGTCATCAGCTTAGTGGGATTTATGGCGCGCTCATTTTTCGGATCGATGATCTGTTCCGAAAACTCAACTGGAACGGTGATCATCGTCTGCTGGAAAGCGGTGTAACCCTTGGAAACCACCGAGAAAAGCAGCAGGAAGAGGAAGATGAGGCCGAAGGAAATCGCTGCCATGCCGTAGGCACGGAAGCGGCGTTCGGCGGCATAGCGGCGCTTGATGCCGATATCACGGCGCGTGGCCTTGTTGACGGCGCTCGCGCCGGCTGCGGGAGAGACGATGTCGGTCATTCATATTGCTCCCGGTATTTGCGCACGATGTAAAGCGCGTAGATATTCAGGCAAAGTGTGATGGCGAAAAGCGTGATGCCGAGTGCAAAGGCAACCAGCGTCTGCGGCGAGGTGAATTCAAGGTCGCCGGTAAGCTGGCTGACGATCTTGACCGTCACCGTGGTCATGGGCTCGAAGGGATTGAGCTGCAGACGGGCAGCAACACCGGCCGCAAGAACCACGATCATGGTTTCGCCGATGGCGCGCGAAGCCGTCATCAGCACGGCGCCGACGATGCCGGGAAGAGCGGCCGGAATAATGACCCTCTTGATCGTCTCGGAGCGCGTGGCGCCAAGACCGAGCGAACCGTCACGCAGCGAGCGCGGCACGGCGGTGATGATATCATCCGACAGCGACGACACATAGGGGATCAGCATGATGCCCATGACGAAGCCGGCGGTGATGACGCTCTGCGCCTGGATGAAGTTGGCGTAGTTGCCCGTCGCCAGGCCGTTGATCTGCGTGGAAATGTCTCTGAGGAAAGGACCGACCGTCGTGAGCGCGAAGAAGCCGTAGACGATGGTGGGAATGCCGGCGAGCACTTCAAGCAACGGCTTTGCCATGGAGCGGAAGCGCGGCGAGGCATATTCCGCCATGTAGATCGCCGAGAAGAGACCGACCGGAACCGCAACCAGCATGGCGACGAAGCCGATATAAAGAGTGCCGGCGAGCAGCGGGATCAGGCCGAACTGGCCGGAGGAATCGGTGGCGCCTGCCGCCGCAAAACGCGGATCCCAGACCGTTCCGAAGAAGAACTGGTGCGCCGGGACCATGGTGAAGAACTGGATCGCCTCCGTCAGCATCGACAGGACGATGCCGATGGTCGTGAGAATGGCGATGGACGAGGCGACGAGCAGGGCCGCGAGAATGACTTTCTCGACCTGGTTGCGCGCCCGGAAACGCGGCGCGATTGCACGCAGCGCATAGGCGCCGCCGCCGAGCGCGGCCAGCAGCACAACGGCGATCATCGCGATACGGCTGGTGGAGGTCATGCTGTTGAGCGTGTGTGCGGCATCGACCATGAACCGCTCGGGATCGCCGGCGATTGCAACACCCTTCGATGCCAGAAGCGGCCGGACTGCAGCCGTGTCGGCCTCGACCTGCGCGGTTTCCTCCGGTGTCAGCCGCTGGAGGCCACGGGCGATGGAGGTCACCATACCGTAGGTCAGGCTCTGCTGCGCTTCGGATTGCGCCCGGACATCCTCGGGGAAACTACCGCGCACCGCCGAGGTGACGAGCAATGGGCTGACAATGAGCCAGGCACAGAGAATGAACGCCGCGGGCAGCACCGCCCAGACGACCGCGTAGGAACCGTGATAACCGGCACGGGAATGCATGCTGGAGGGGCGACCGCCAGACAGGGCAACGGCACGGCGGCTGCCGAGCAGATAGCTGCCGATGCCGATGAGCGCCAGTATCAGCAAAAGGATCGATGTGTTCATTAGAGTTCCCTCGGCGTGCCTCAAGAGCACGGTGCGATATCGGGCAAATCAAAAAGTCATCAAAACGAGACCGCTGGACCATCCCATGATGCCTGCCGCCTGACTGTATCATAGTCTGGCAAGCGTCAAGGTTGATACATCCTATCCATCTGTAATCCATCGACAATCATGTGGATGGCGATGGTTAGGAACTGTCAACCGCGGACGACGGCCCAAGCGAAGCCGAATGAGGGGCACGGCAAAGCCGCACCCCTCTTTCTTCATTACATCGTGGAGCCGGCCGAGAACTTCGAGCGGATTTCTTCGCGCTCTGCGTCCGGAGCAGCAACCAGGCCGTAGTTGGCGAGCGGGGAATCCGGGCCGATCATCTCGTCGGAAACGAAGAACTCGACATATTCCTTAAGGCCCGGGATAACGCCCAGGTGAGCTTTCTTCACGTAGAAGAACAGCGGGCGGGAAACCGGGTACTTGCCGCTGGCGACGGTTTCGGTGGACGGAACGACGCCCGAAACGGTCGCGACCTTCAGACGGTCAGCGTTGTTTTCATAGAAAGCGAGGCCGAAAACGCCGAGGCCGGTCTTGTTGGCATCGATGCGAGCAAGCGTCTCAGTGTAGTCGCCGTCGATGTCGACTGCCGCGCCGTCTTTACGGACTGCAACGCACTTGGCAGCAGCCTGCTTGGCGTCGGTGATGAGCGTCTTGATGACGTCGGTCGCCTTGGCTTCCTTGCAGCCGTCAGCCATGATCTTCTCTTCGAAGACTTCGCGCGTGCCGTGCTTGGAACCCGGGATGTAAGCAGCGATTGCTACATCAGGCAGTTCCTTGTTGATTTCCGACCACTTCTTGTAAGGGTTGGCAACGAGCTTGCCGTCCTTGACGACTTCAGCGGCGAGCGCAAGGTACAGATCCTTCGGCTCGAGCTTGATGTCCTTGTTGGAAGAGTCCATTGCGAAGACGATACCGTCGTAACCGATCTTCACTTCCTGAACGTCGGCAACGCCAGCAGCCTTACAGGCGGCCAGTTCGTCGCTCTTGATCTTGCGCGAAGCGTTTGCAATGTCGATGGTGCCTTCGCCGACGCCCGAGCAGAACGCCTTCAGACCGCCGCCCGTGCCGCCGGACTCAACAACGGGAGCCTTGAAGTTCGGGAAGGTTTCGGCAAAGGTCTCGGCAACGATCTTGGCGTAAGGCAGAACCGTGGAGGAACCGGCAACCTGGATCTGGTCGCGAGCAGCGGCGGCGCCAGCGAAGGCGACAGAAGCCACCAGAGCTGCTGCGGAAAATTTAACGATGTTCATTTGTCTCTCCCGTCGTGGGCTTTGTTGTGGACGCAGCCGATAGCGACACTCGCTCTTAGCTTGCGCTCGGCGACCTTTTCTTAACCACCGTAGCCCCATCCTTTTATGTCACTTTGACGAAAGATTTGTGACAAACTAAATTATTGATTTTATTTATAAATATACGCGACATTAAAAGCAGATGCATATTTTATGTCAGAATCTCACAGTGAAGTCCGTGCCGCTGCCCAATTCCGATTTAATGATGAGGCGGGCGCGGTGGCGGGTGAGGATGTGCTTGACGATGGCAAGTCCGAGACCCGTGCCCTTTTTCGAGCGGCTGTCGGCGACGCTGACACGATAAAAACGCTCCGTCAGGCGCGGCACATGTTCGGCGGGAATGCCCGGCCCCTTGTCGATGACGCTCACCTCCACCGGCTTGCCGGGTTCGGCCCGCAGCCAGACATCCACGACCTTGCCTTCCTGGCCGTATTTGCAAGCATTTTCAACGAGGTTCTGGAATACCTGCACCAGCTCGTCGCGGTCCCCCTGCACCTCTGCCGGCCGGTCGGGCAGGTGCAGCGTGATGGTCACATCCAGCTCGTCGGCAAGCGGCAGCAGGGTATCGCGCACATGGCCGATGACGGGAACGAGATCGACCTTCTGGTCGGGCGCGATGTTGGCCCGCAATTCCAGCCGCGACAGCGACATGAGATCGTCCACCAGCCTGCTCATGCGGGTTGCCTGATCCAGCATGATGGCGAGGAAACGTTCCTGCGCCTTCGGATCGTTGCGCGCCGGCCCCTGCATGGTTTCGATGAAACCGCGCAGCGAGGCGAGCGGTGTGCGCAATTCATGGCTGGCATTGGCGACGAAGTCGCTGCGCATGCGGTCGATGCGGCGAAGCTCCGAGACGTCGCGGAACGACAGGATATAGAATGGCGGGCCTGCCCCCTCTCCCACATCCGCACGGGCGATGCGGACGATGAAGACCCGTTCGGAAGGGAAGCGCTCCGAATGTTCGACCTGGTTGGGCTGGCCGGTGGTGATGGTTTCGCGAATGACATCCAGGAGGCCGGGAGAGCGCAACCGGGCGGAAATATGCGCCCCGGCGGGCAACTGGCCGAAGGCGCGCTCGGCCGCGCCGTTCTGAAACAGCACGCTGGCGTTCCTGTCGAGAATGAAAACGGGGGTATCCAGAACCGCGAGGCCCGCCCTTACGCCGGAAATGACGCTTTCGCCGGGCACTTCCTGCTCATCTGCCTCCGCAGCCGGGCTCCCGTCCTTTGGGGGAGCCGCCGCCGGCCCCTCCCGGGCGGCGAGGATGGCAATGACGGCGCAAAGCCACAGGGCGGCGGGCATGTAGGGCGTGTTGAGCTCGGCAACGGCCACGATGGCTAGCATGCTGACGATGAGAACGGGCAACCAGTTTCGACCGAACTTCCTTCCCAAACGCCTTAACCCACCATCGCCTTCCATGACTGCCATTTCAGCCTGCTCTTTCCACTTTCATCTGACAGCGCATCGAAATCTCATAGGCCAGTTTCATGACAGAGATTCATCATCGCGCATTTTCCACAACGTATATGCGCAAAATCGACGCCGCAATCGCTGCCGCCGCAGCACCCCGGTCAAGCGCTCCTGTTTCACTTGAATTCTGGCAATGGATGTGAACTCATTGGCGTCGAGTTGCCTTTACACAACAACAGCCGGAGGAAACCATGGGCGAAGAAACGAAGAAGCGGACGGTCGATATCACCATAGGCGGCAAACTGCGCAGCTTCGACATCGACGATCCGGTTCTTCCTGACTGGGTTGAGGAAAAGAAACTTTCCGCAGGCGATTTTCCCTACGACAAGAAGATGAAGCGGGAAGACTATGACACTGCCCTCGAGGCGCTGCAGGTGGAGCTGGTCAAGGTGCAGTTCTGGCTGCAGGCCACCGGTAAAAGGGTCATGGCGGTTTTCGAGGGCCGCGATGCGGCGGGCAAGGGCGGCGCGATCTTCGCGACGCGGGCCTATCTCAATCCCCGCTATGCCCGCGTGGTGGCGCTGACCAAACCGACGGAAACCGAACGTGGCCAATGGTATTTCCAGCGCTATATCTCACATTTTCCGACCGCCGGCGAATTCGTTCTCTTCGACCGCTCGTGGTATAACCGCGCCGGGGTGGAGCCGGTCATGGGTTTCTGCACGCCTGAGGAACACAAGCGTTTCCTCAAGGAAACGCCGCGTCTGGAAAAAATGCTGGTCCATGAGGACGTTCATCTGTTCAAGTTCTGGCTCGACATCGGCCGCGAAACGCAGATCGAACGCTTCCATGACCGTCGGCACAGCCCGCTAAAATGCTGGAAGCTTTCGGATATGGACATAGCCGCACTGACGAAATGGGACGACTACACGCAGAAGCGCGACGAAATGCTGGAAAAGACCCACACCGACGCCGCCCCCTGGACGGTGGTGCGCGCCAACGACAAGCGCCGCGCGCGGGTAAACCTCATCCGTCACATTCTTCTTGCGCTCGACTATGAGGGCAAGGACAAAAAGGCAATCGGCGAAATCGACGACAAGATTTTGGGATCTGGGCCGGATTTTCTCAAATAGGACCGGAAGACGCTGACAGGCGCCTCCATTCGAGACGCCTGTCTTTCCCTTACTGGCCCGGCAGAATGCGCACGGAATAAAGATTGACCGGGCGGCCGCTGCCATCGATATCGCTGTTGATGAAGATCCTGCCCGGCGCATTGGGCGCGAGAGATCGTTCGAATGTCGTGTTCAGCAGCATGTCCGCGCGCTCGGCCGTGGCGGTGAAGCGGTGGCGGGAGCAATCGCCCAATGTCGCGAAATCGCAGGCGACAGACACCTGGGTCTGCCGGTCGCTGGAGGATTGCAGCGTGATCGAAATGGTCGAGGACTTGCCTGCCATATCCCGCATCACCTCCACCGGAACCTCGACGCTGACGGCGCCATCCTGCGAGACACTTCTCGAGGTTACCTTTATCGCCTTGCCAGCGGGTGTGGCGATGTTTTCGACATTGGCGCGTGGACCAGCCGAAACACCGGAACTGCCACGCTCCGCATTGAAGACTTCCACCCAGTCATCGGAAAAACCACGACCGGCGGAAAGGCTCGGCGCGGGCTCCGTCCCGTTGAAATCCTCCGCCTGCACCTGCGCCGGCGGATTGGGCACGCTGGTATCGCGCTGCTCCGGCGAGAGCAGGAGGCCTGAGGAATAGACCCACCAGGCGCCGAAACCGATAAAGGCCAGAAGTGTCACGTAGATGAAAAGCCGGGCGAAAAGCCCCCGGCGCTTGCGGCGGCCAACCGCGCCTTCCGGCCGGAAGGCAAGCGAAGAATCGCCCGCGCGGGAGCTTCTCTTCGGTGGCTTGCCATTACGCTGCCCCGCACTCAGCGGCTCCGGAGCAGCGGCAGCGCCCGGCCGCACATCGCGCGTTTCACCACGCAGCTCCGGCTCAACACCCATATCGCCGTGGTGGGGCGATTGCGAAACGGGATCGACGGAGTGATCGTCCTGCGCCGGACTTTCCGGTGCGGGCGGGCGCAATTGCTGCTCCACCCTGTCCAGAAGCCGGTTGCGCTCTTCATTCTCGATCTGGTGGATCAGGCCTTCAAGCCGCTGGCGCTGCTGGGAGACAACCTGCGGATCGTCTATGCCCTGCTTGCGCAGGCCCGCTTCCAGTGCCTGGCGGGAGGATTGGTAAATCCGTGCACGAACTTCGGCGTTCGATCTGTCCGATTTTTCCAGAGCATTTCTGATTGCCGTTTCCAGTCCGCTCACGACCGATCCTTGTTCTATTGCGCTTTGCAAAAAATATGCGGCGCTGCGCCATGGGTTCACGATTCGGTAACGGCTATACCGCCCCTCCGCAAGCATCGTTTGTGATAAAGACCGGATTGCCTTGGGGAAAATCAATTCATTGTGGCGCTACGAACGCAGATTCGAGAGGCGAATGCCACGCTGTTTTCGCTTTCAATCTGCTGCTGAACGCGATATTTACTTACGTGCGCGTAAACGTAATTCGTGGGAGGAGACATGCTACCGTCCGTGCTGAAAGACAATCTGCGTCTTCCGGTCATAGCATCACCGCTATTCATCATTTCACATCCGCAACTGACGCTGGCGCAATGCAAGGCCGGCGTCATCGGCGCTTTCCCGGCGCTCAATGCGCGGCCCGAAAGCCAGCTCGACGAGTGGCTGGCAATGATCACCGAGGAGCTTGACGCTCACAACCGGGCCAATCCCGAGCGCCCGGCGGCGCCCTTCGCGGTCAACCAGATCGTGCACATGTCCAACCGACGGCTGGAGCACGATCTCGGCCTTTGCGTGAAATACAAGGTGCCGGTGGTGATTTCTTCGCTTGGCGCGGTACCGGAGGTCAATGCGGCCGTGCATTCCTATGGCGGCATCGTGCTGCATGACGTCATCAACGACCGCCATGCCCGCTCCGCCATTCGCAAGGGCGCGGATGGGCTGATCGCGGTGGCGACGGGTGCCGGCGGACATGCGGGCACGCTTTCGCCCTTCGCCCTCGTTCAGGAAATCCGCGAATGGTTCGACGGCCCGCTGCTGCTGGCCGGCGCCATCGCCAATGGCGGCTCCATTCTCGCGGCGCAGGCCATGGGCGCGGATATGGCCTATATCGGCTCCCCCTTCATCGCCACCGAGGAAGCGCGCGCTTCCGAAGGCTACAAGCAGGCGATTGTGGACGCGCAGGCGAAGGATATCGTCTATTCGAACTATTTCACGGGCGTACACGGAAACTACCTGAAAAGCTCGATCGTCGCCTCCGGCATGGACCCCGACAATCTGCCCGAAGCCGATCCTTCGAAAATGGACTTCGAAACGGTCTCCGGCGGCGCCAAGGCCTGGAAAGACATATGGGGCGCGGGGCAAGGCATCGGCGCCGTCAAGGCGGTGGAGCCGGTGGCGGCACTCGTCGATCGTCTGGCAAATGAATATGAAACGGCCAAAAAGCGCATCTGCGGGAAAGGCTGACGTCTCCGGCAAACAATGGACAGGCAAAGCTTTTTGCGGAAATTTCAAAACCAGCACATTCAAGGCTTGAAATCCGTCAGCATTGCCTGTATCAGCCCGCCATGAAGCTGATCCGCAACAAACGGGTCACAATCGGGCCGCTTTAGCTCAGTTGGTAGAGCACGTCATTCGTAATGACGGGGTCACGTGTTCGAGTCACGTAAGCGGCACCATTTCCAAATAAGAAATCCATTTCAAAGCGCTGGGTTGTCAAGCCTTGTCTCTATCTGTCTTTACGCGCGGCAGAGGGCAGAAGGTTTATTCTCGCAGTCCGCCAATTGTTGACTTTTCACATAATTATGTGTATTTATACACATATGAAGAACGGCGATATCATTTCGGTATTGAAGGCGGACGGCTGGTACGAGGTGAACACCAAAGGCAGTCACGTTCAATTCAAACACCCTACGAAACATGGCCGTGTGACCGTTCCCCATCCGAAGCGGGATTTGCCGATAGGCACGCTCAAAAGCATTGAAAAACAATCCGGACTGAAACTGAGGTGAAAACAATGCGTAACTATATCGGGCTGATCCACAAGGACGCTGATAGCGATTACGGTGTTTCCTTCCCTGATTTTCCCGGTGTCGTAACTGCCGGCACCGATCTTGACGATGCCCGCCGCATGGCGGAAGAAGCCCTGGCGCTCCATGTTGAGGGCATGATCGAGGATGGGGAAGCGATTCCCGAACCGTCGTCTCTCGATACGGTCATGGCTGCCCCTGAAAACAGGGATGGCGTCGCCATTCTCGTCGCTCTCAGGACAGAAAGCAAAAAATCCGTTCGCCTCAACATCACGCTTCCGGAAGATGTCCTGAAGGAGATTGACGCCTTCGCTGAATCGAGAGGGCTGACACGATCCGGGTTTCTTGCACGTGCAGCTAAACACGAGATGTCGAACGCAAGCGGCGAACGATAATCGGCTAAGCCGCTTAGAATCGTGATCTACGTCGATCGATGATGGCGTTCTTATTCGCCGCTGTTGCACAGCAGGTCGGCGGTCGTCGTGTTCAGCGCTTCAGCAAATTTTGCGACCACGGTGATGGTGGGGTTTCTTACCTGCCGCTCAATACCCGATACATAAGTTCGATCGATTTGCGTTCGCGAGGCAAGTTCTTGCTGCTGCTGGATGAGTCTTCGCCCCGTTCCGGCGATAACCAGAACCTTTGAAACCAAACCGCCCACCACACGTTCTCCGGCAGGTCATAAACAACTGGAAAGCCTGTCATCGTGGACGTCATTCGTATCCTGATCGCCATCATCCTTCCGCCCGTCGGCGTGTTTCTTCAGGTCGGGCTCGGCCTGCATTTCTGGCTGAATATTCTCCTGACGCTGTGCGGTTATGTTCCCGGCATCATCCACGCGATCTGGGTGATCCTGCGGAGGTGATACACGCTCTCATCGGCGATGGGACGCCCGCAACATTTTAGTGCGTGATTAAATTCTCATTTGCTGCTGGAACCTCGTCTTCTCCCTCACGTTATGGTGATGACATCAGCGAAGGAGAAAATCATGAATCAGATCATCTACATCGTCGGCCTCGTCGTCATCGTTCTGGCGATCCTGTCGTTTTTCGGCTTCCGTTGATCCCCGTTGTCAATTCGATCGCTTGCGCATATCCTAAGCAGCAGTGACACACGACTGCGTTCATGGGTTGCTTCGCTGTCGGGTGTATTTCGGGATCGCGTTGCTCTGGGAGGTGCACGATGAAGAACGAGAGATGGACAGAGCCTGTCGAGGTCAATCTCGAGGCGAATGGCAAGAGTGTCATCGCCGGCCCCTTCGAAGCGTTGACATTATTGACCGAAGGCTGGCCCAAAATTGGCGGATTGAGCTTCGTGAGAGCGAGAAGCGCCTGCCGTGCCGCCCTTGACGGACGTAAATCGCCCGAAGAAGCGCGCAAGTGCTTCACCGACGCGGTTTCCGAGATGCAGAAAAACCCGCATTGACGCACCCAAAAGAAAACGGCTCCTGAAAAGGAGCCGTTCTTTTATTTGCGACGCTTCGGCGATCAAACGGCCGGAAGCGCTTTTTCCCTGGGCGTTACATCCAATAGGGTGCGACGCCGTAATAATCATAGACCTTGCGGTCCTTGGCGTTCAGCAGGTCATTATCATCGAGATTGGCGAAGTGCGGCGCGTTTTCGATCTCTTCCTTGGTGAGATCGATGCGGTAGCCGTCGAGTTCTTCGTCGTAATGCAGCTTTTCCCAAGGCAGCGGATAATAGTCGTCACCGATGCCGAGGAAGCCGCCAAAGCTCAAGACCGCATAGGCCACACGCCCGCCACGCTTTTCCAGAATGATGCGCTGGATCGAGCCGATATGTTTGCTGTCGGCGCCGTAAACACGGGTGCCTTCCACCTTGTCGCTGGCGATCAGGCTCGGCGTATCCTTGACATAGGGGTCCTGTCCGGCGCGGGGTTCCTGATGCATCATCTGCCTTTCCTCCTTGATTTTCCTCGTTTGTGTCATGTCTGGTAAACCCCTCGACGGACAATTCGTTCCGCGGCGTTTCAGGCGCTGCGGCGGGAATTTTTTTGAAGGAGAATGGAACGAAAACGACTTTATTGGCGGATTTTCTGCCAGATGGAGGGAGAAACACCGACCATCTTGCGAAAGACGCGGGAGAAATGCGCCTGATCCGAAAACCCGGCGGCAATGGCGATGTCGGTCAGCGCCATGTCGGTCCGCATCATCAGTTCCTTGACGTGATCGATGCGCGCCTGCATCTGCCATTGGTGGGGCGGCACGCCGGTGGAGGCCTTGAAGGCATGGCTGAAATGCGATTGCGACAGGTTGGTGAGTTCCGCAAGTTCCTCCAGCCGGATCGACCGCAGGCAATGTTCGCGGATGTAATCCGTCGCCGCTCTCAACTGCCATGCGGCGAGCTTGCTGCGTTTTTTGACCGGCTCCCGCTTCACTTTCAGAAAATCCGTCAATAGCGCCAGCACGAGGCTTTCGCCATAAAGGTCATGCAGCGGATCGGGATTGTCGCATTCGGCGGCAATCAGTCGCGCCAGCGCCAGCAGGCGCTCATCCTCGAACATCAGATGCGGATCGAGCAGGCTGTGCGGATCGAAGCCCTGCACCAGCCGGGCACCCAGCAATCCCGCATCGAAATGCAGATCGAGGTGGCGCACGAAGGAGACGTTGCTCAGTTCGGCATGCACGTCCAGATCGGCGGGCACGAAGGAAATACGGTTCGCCTTGGACGACCCGTAATTGTTGCGACGGCAGCGGTTCATCATGAACCGGCCGTCATCCGTCCCGTCCATATCCAGCAGGAAAACGAAACGCGGATCCTTGCCGACATAACGGCCGCCGGCCTTCGGGGCGCAACGCACATCCCAGAGATCGGCGACGATGCCGTTCCAGACCCGCGAGCGCGGCCCGCCGATGACGGCAAAACCCTCGATCTCATTTTCCATCCGCACGCGGAAAGCCATGGCCTCTCGATCCCGCAGGGCGCCATGGCGCCACTATAAACATGATAAATCTATTCATGTTTATAGTGGCAAACTGCTTTCCCCGCAACTGCCGGCCTTCAGCCAAGCCTTACCACTTCTTGGAAAGCTTGAAGGTGATGGTGCGGCTATCGCCCCAGCCGCAGACGGAGACGCCGGCGCAGCTCTTCACATATTCCTTGTCGAAGACATTGGCGACGTTGATCGATGCGGTCCAGTCGTTCTTCTCATAGCGGATTGCGGCGTCGAAGACGGCAGCATCCGGAACGCGCAACGTATTTGCCTCATCCGCCCAGGACTTGCCCTGATACCGCACGCCGCCGCCGAGGCTGAGGCCTTCCAGCGCGTCTGTGGTAAAGGCATAGTCCAGCCACAGCGAGGCGGTGTGGGCGGGCACGATCCATGGCGATTTACCAATCAGATTGGGATTGGCATCGCGGGTAATCTCGAGATCCGTATAGGAATAAGAGGCGAGCGCCTTCCAGTTGTCGGTGAGATTGGCCTTGGCCTCCAGCTCGAAGCCGGTGGATTCCACCTGCCCGAACTGACCGCTCGTGGTCACACCACCGGCCGTATAGGAAACGATGGCATTGTCCTTCACCAGCTTGAAGACGGAGGCCGTGATGCTGCCGTCGAAGAAGGTCGGCTCATATTTGATGCCGGCCTCGAACTGGTGTCCCTCTTCCGGCAAAGCGGGAGTGCCATCCGCAAGCGTATCGATGAGCGGATTGAAGAAAGTGGCGGCCGAGACATAGGGTGTCAGGCCATTGTCGAATTCATAGGCGAGACCGGCGCGGCCGCTCAGTGCATCGTCATTCGAGCGGCGGGAAAGGCCCGCAGGGAGCCTGTTGTTCAGCTCGGTGTCGACATAGTCATAACGGCCATTCAGCGTGACCAGCCAGCCATCGCCGAAACGCAGCTGGTCCTGCGCGTAGATGCCGATCTGCTGCTGGGTCACGATATTGTCGGCATAAACGAAATTCGTTCCCTGCGTCGAGCCATAGACCGGGTTGAGCGCACCGATTGCATTCGATCCGCAGCAGGCCTGCACCTGGTCCAGCCGGTAATATTTATAGTCGAGACCGAAAAGCAGGGAGTGATTGACCGCGCCGGTATCGAACTGGCCTTCGACCCGGTTATCCACGCCGAAACTGTCGACTTTCGACACGCCATCGTAACCGAAGCGGGTCAACATATAGTCGTTGGTGGTGGCATCGAGTATCGGCTGGCCGTTTGCATCTGTATTGGCCCAGCCGCCGGCATAGGGTCCGGTCTCGTGCTTGTAGAGGTGACCATAACGGGCGTTCTGGCTGATCTTCCAGCCATTGTCGAATTCATGGCTGACCTCGTAACCCACCATGGACTGGTAGACGCGGCCATTGTCGATATCCGGCTCGCCATAAAAGGCCTTGCGGTCGAGCTTGCCGAAGGGCGCGTCGACCACGGTGCCGACATAGGGCAGGAAGCCGTTGCCGATATGAACCTGATCGAGCGCCGAGAAATAGCCGTAGAGCGTGGCACTCGTCTGCGCGTCCGGCTCGAAGGTGATCTGCGGCATGATGAAGCCACGCAAATCCTCGGAATAATCGGTGTAATTGTCGCCGCCGGAGACCTTGCCGGTGACACGGTATTTCCACACGCCTTCACCATCGACCTTGTCGCCGAGATCGAAGCCGAAGAAGGCATTGCCGAAATTATTGATGCCGATTTCCGTTTCGCGCACCGGCTCATCCTGCGTGCGCTTGCGGACCATCTGCACGATACCGCCGGGATTGGCGCCGCCATAAAGCACCGAGGCCGGGCCTTTCAGAATTTCCACGCGCTCCAGACCGTAGGCATCCATCTGGAAACCGCCGAAACCGTAGCTGAACAGGTTCAGACCATCCAGAAACACGCCGGTCTGGGTGGCCTGAAAACCACGGATGTAAATCCAGTCCGTGTCCGGGTCGGTGCCGAAGGGCTCCGCCGTCACACCGGGGGTGTAACGCAGCACCTCGTCAATTTTCGTCACCGCGCCGCGGTCATCCATTTCCTGGCGGCCGACGACCGATACGGATTGCGGAATATCCCTGGTTTCCGTCTCGGTTTTCGAACCGGTCGCACTTTTCTTCGCAACATAACCCCGGACCGGACCCGTCGCGTTTTCCGCGCCCTGCCCTTCAACGGTAATCTGCTGCAGAACGGTCGTGTCCTGTGCGTGGCCCATCGCTGGCGCCAGCAAAACAACGGCGGCCGTGCCCAAAGCCAGACGGCTCAAAAACATCCCATGCAAATTTTTCAAGATATGCCCCGAAACAGATCGCGGCCGATGTCCAAATTCGACAGGCCGCGGCACCTCAATTAAGCTGAGTATTTACATCAGGATTAAGGCAGGATGCTTGTCGTTTTCTGGCGGGATTTGAAGCTTATTGGCCTCTCGCACAGTTTTGCGCCCGTCATTTATCGGACAGGGCTTCGATATCAGCCCTTGCGCCGGCCGATCCTTGCAAGCTGCATGACCGGAAGCATGCCGATGACGACGATTGCCAGCGCTGCGATTGCCGCTTCCTCATAGGTGCCGCGCGCCGCTTCGCCATAAAGATGGGTAGCGAAGGTTTCGAAATTCAGCGGCCTCAACAGGAGCGTGGCGGGAAGCTCCTTGACGCAATCGACAAAGATCAGCAGCGCCGCTGCCGCAAGCGACGCCTTGGATAGCGGCAGATGAATCTGGCGGAATGTCTGCGTCGCGGATCGCCCGAGCGTTCGCGAGGCGTGATCGAAGGATTGCGGTATGCGGCTGAGGCCGGCATCCACGCCGCCCGCCGCAATGGTGAGGAAACGCGCCGAATAGGCATAGATCAGCGCCGCGCCGCTGCCGATGAAAATGAGGCCGGTAGAGATGCCGAACCAGTCACGCATGGTCTGGTCGACAAACCGGTCGAAGCCGCCAAGCGCGATCAGCACGCCGATGGCGATGACCGTGCCGGGGGCCGCATATCCGACCGTTGAAAGCCGGTAGGACCAGAGCGAGAGACGGCCCGGTGCAAGGCGCATGGCGTAAGCAACCGCAAGGCCGAGGATAAGGGTGATAACCGTCGCCAGCCCGGCAAAGACGATGGTGTTCAGAGCCTCCTCGGCAAAGCGGGCGGACAGGCCGCTGAAACGGAACCGTTTCCATGCCTCGATGACGAGATAGCTGGCCGGTGCCACAAAGCCGATCAGGACCGGCAGGCCTCCCAGTACGAAAGCGGCCCAGCCCTTCAGGCCGTTGAGTCGCAGCGGCTCGAGTTCCCTGCTTTTCTGCGCCGAAACGGCATAACGCTGCTTGCGCCGCGCCCAGCGCTCCAGCGCTACGAGGGCGACAACGATGAACAGCATGGAAAGCGCGATCTGCGCCGCACCCGGCAGGTCGGATTTCGTGACCCAGGTGGTGTAGACGGAAACGGTGAGCGTGCGGACGCCGAGGAATTCCGATGCGCCTATATCATTCAGCGCTTCCATCAGGGCAAGGCTGATGCCGACCGCAATCGCCGGTCGCGCCAGCGGCACTGCCACCTTGAAGAAAGCCGCGCGTCTGGAGACGCCGAGCGTTCGTGCCGCTTCCAGCAGGTTGCCCGCCTGCGTCAGGAACATGGCACGCACGGGAATATAGACATAGGGAAACAGCACGAAGCCGAGAAGGACGATGCAGCCCGTCATGGACCTTATGTCCGGCAGGCGAAATTCGCGCGGGCTGGAATAACCGAGCAGCCAGCGGATCGCGCCCTGCACCGGTCCGATGGGATGCAGAATATCCAGATAGGCGTAAGCGACGATATAGGTGGGCATGGCCAGCGGCAGCAGCAGCGCCCATTCCAATATTTTGCGGCCGGGAAAATCATAGGCGGTGACCAGCCAGGCGGCATAGGTTCCGACGACACCGGCCAGCAGCCCGACCCCGGCGAGAAGGATCGCCGTATCCGGAAGCGCCGTCCAGAGCACGGTCGAGCCGAGATGCGCCCACAGGCCTTCAGAACCCTGCAACGCCTGCGATACAAGCGCCAGAACCGGCACCATAGCGCCGCAAACCGCCAGCACGGAGAGGCACAGCCACCAGAAGGAGGATGAAAACCTGGCTCGGGCACGAGGTGTCAATGGCTGGATGGCGTCTGGATTCATGTGCTTTTAGAAAATACGCGGAAAGGCGCCCGCAAATGCGAACGCCTTCCACCATGTTATCGCTGATTGGCCCTTACTTGTCGAAACCGACTTTGTCGACCAGCTCGCTCGCCTGTTTGCGGTGCGAGACGATTTCCGTGAGCGGCTTGTTATCGATCTTCAGCGTGCCGAAGGAAGCGATGATCTCGTTGAGAGCCGCACCCTGCTTGACCGGATATTCGTAGTTGGCTTCAGCATAGATCTTCTGGGCTTCGTCGGAGACGAGATATTCCAGCAGCTTGACGGCTTCCGCCTTGTTCGGAGCATTCTTGGCCACAGCCGCGCCGCTGATATTGACCTGCGTGCCGCCATTCTTGAAGGTCGGCAGCACCACCTTGATGGCGTCGCCCCACTTCACCTGCTCCTCGCCGCCCTTGCCCGAGCGCATCAGGCCGACATAGTAGGAGTTGGCGATGCCGATATCGCAAATGCCGCCGAGGATGTCCTTGGCAACGTCGCGGTCGCCGCCGCCTGCCTTGCGGGCCAAGTTTTCCTTGACGCCGGCAAGCCACTTTTCGGTGTCCGCAGCGCCGTAATGGGCGATGTAGTCGGCAAAAAGCGCCGTGTTATAGGGGTGCTGGCCGGCGCGAATGCAGACCTTGCCCTTCCACTTCGCATCCGCCAGATCTTCATAGTTGAAGGAAGCGAGATCGACATCCTTCGCCGCATAAAGAACGCGGGCGCGCATGGAGAGCGCGAACCAATGGCCCTTGGCGTCGCGAAGTTCAGCCGGAATAGCCTTCGTGAGAGTCTCGGATTCGACCGCCTGGGTGACGCCCTTTTCAGCGAGATCGACGAGGTTGCCGGCATCCACCGTCATCAGAACGTCGGCAGGCGAGCTTGCGCCCTCGCTCAGAACGCGCTCGGCAAGGCCGTCCTTCAGGAACACGGTGTTGACCTTGACGCCGCTCGAGGCGGTGAAGGATTCCAGCAGCGGCTGGATCAGGCCCGGTTCGCGGGTGGTGTAAATGTTAAGCTCCGCAGCGCTAGCCGTTCCGGCTGCAAAGGCAACCGTGCTGGCAAGCAGGGCAAATCTGGTAAATTTCGTCATGTTTTGTCTCCCTCTCCGATAGCGGCAATATAGAGGGAGCAGACATCATACCTGATGACCCAAATCAAGTTTTATTTCTCTGTTTTTCGCGCGGATTCGATCACCAAGAGTTGAAAATGGAGCGGAAATAAACATACAAATCCGCTCACTCAACTTGCAGTAAATATCAGCACTCCCTTGGGATCGATACCGAAGCGCACCGCCGTCGTCCGGGCGGGTGTACGCTGCATTGTCCTGACACGCAGATCGGCCGACAGTCCGGGCACGGCTATGCCAAGCTGCTCGATCTCCCCGAGGAACACACGGCTCGATATTTCGCCGGCAAATCCTTCTTTCGCCGCACCGTCCTCGATGATCGAAATCGCATTCGGGCGAACATAGGCAACGGCGGCGAGACCGTCAGGCAGATCGGACGCATCGCCCAGAAGCCCGAGCGGCGTTTCGACGCGGCCTTGTCTTACCCGGCCTTCGATCTTGTTGAAGGCGCAGAAAAAATCGGCGGCATAGCGGGTTTTGGGATGATCGTGGATTTCGTAACCCGTGCCGCTCTGCACGATGCGCCCGCGCTGCATCAGAACCACACGGTCACCTGCGGAAAGCGCCTCTTCCGGATCATGCGTCACCATGATCGCCGTCGTGCCCAGTTGCCGCAACAGGCCGAGCGTTTCCTCGCGCACGCTGTCGCGCAATCCCCTGTCCAGATTGGAAAAGGGCTCATCCATCAGGAGCAGGCCAGGCTGCGGGGCAAGCGCGCGGGCGAGCGCCACACGCTGCTGCTCGCCGCCCGAAAGCGTATGCGGATAACGTTTCGCCAGTTCCTGCAGGTGAACATGTTCGATCATTTCTGCAGCGCGGCGGCGGGCTTCCACCTTCGGCAAAGACCGAAGGCCGAACATGACATTCTGCTCGACGGTCAGATGCGGAAACAGCGCATAATCCTGAAAGACAAAACCGATATTGCGCTTTTCCGGCTCGATGAAAACAGCGGGGCCAGCAACGACAGCCCCGTTCAGGGAAACGCTGCCATGGTCCGGCGTCTCCACGCCCGCCACGATGCGCAGCAGGGTCGATTTTCCGCAGCCGGAGCGTCCCACCAGACAAATGATTTCGCCGCGTTCGACGGAAAGATCGATATCGGACAGCACTTCCGTATCGCCGAATCTCTTCCCGACCGATTTCAGTTCCAGCGCTGCCCTGCCTGCCATTTCCAATCCTGCCCTGCTTTGCGAATTATGTTGATCGCTCAAATCAGGATTAAAGTCAAAAAAGCCGGGCAAAATGCTTTTCCCTTCACGAGTTGGCGAGATGTGCGGCAGCAATATTGACGTTTACGTTAGAGTTAAATAGGCTTTGCCGACGAGATGGACGTCAAGGGATTACGCGTCTATCATTCGTCACCGGGGAGCGAGAGGAGCGGTCGATCCGGTGACGCCACAGGGAGTTCCCTCAACCCGGCCGATTGGGGCCGGCTGAATGCGGGAGCTTCGTGAACATCAGGCAGCCGAAAGCGCCCTTCACGCGTTTCAAAAAATGCGCGGCGCGACAAAGACTCTGGGAGGAGAAGCATGAGTGAACTGTCCCTGGGACACCCGGAAAACGTCAGCGCAGAGAAGCGCTGGCTGGCATCCTATCCGCCGGGCGTACCTTCCGAAATCCCCGCATCCGCCCATGCCTCCCTTGTCGAACTTCTCGAAAAGAGCTGTGCGCAATTTGCCGACCGCAAGGCCTTTTCCAGCATGGGAAAGTCCCTGACCTATCGGGAACTGGACGCTGAAACCCGCGCGGTCGCTGCCTGGCTGCAATCCAGAGGGCTGGAAAAAGGCGACCGGGTTGCCGTGATGATGCCGAATATCCTGCAAAATCCCGTCGCGGTATACGGGATCCTGCGGGCGGGCATGATCGTGGTCAATGTCAATCCGCTCTACACACCGCGCGAGCTGGAACATCAGCTCAAGGATTCCGGCGCAAAGGCGATCTTCGTTCTGGAAAACTTCGCCCATGTGGCCCAGCAGGCGGTGCCGAAAACAGCGGTGCGGCATGTGGTCGTCGCGGCGATGGGCGATCTCCTCGGCCTGAAGGGACATATCGTCAATCTGGTGGTTCGCAAGGTCAAGAAACTGGTGCCCGCCTACACCATCCCCGGTTCCATCAGCTTCAAGGCCATGCTGAAGGAAGGTCAGGGATTTTCGCTGAAGCCGGTCAGCCTCACGGCGCAGGACATCGCCTTCCTGCAATATACCGGCGGCACAACCGGCGTATCCAAGGGTGCGGTTCTCACCCATGCCAATCTTCTGGCCAATAAGCTTCAGATCAGCCTGTGGCTGGACGCCGCTTTCAATGGCCGAAAGGACCGTCCGGAAGTTCTCAACTTCATCTGCGCCCTGCCGCTCTGCCACATCTTCGCATTGACGGTGAATTCGCTGATGGGCATTGCGCTCGGCGGTCACAATCTGCTGATCGCCAATCCGCGCGACATTCCCGGCTTCGTGAAGGAGCTGACGCATTATCAGCCGCATATCTTCCCCGGCATCAACACGCTTTTCAACGCGATGATGAACAATGAGGATTTCCGCAAGCTCGATCTGTCGTCGCTTATTCTGGTTCTCGGCGGCGGCATGGCCGTGCAGAGACCTGTTGCGGAACGCTGGCTTTCGATCGTCGGCTGCCCGATTGCCGAAGGCTACGGCCTGTCCGAGACATCCCCGGTCGCCACCGTCAACCGCCTCGATTCCACGGAATTCAGCGGCACCATCGGCCTGCCCATCTCCTCGACGGAAATCGATATTCGCGATGAGGACGGCAACAGCCTGCCGACAGGCGAAGTCGGCGAGATCTGCATTCGCGGGCCGCAGGTCATGGCCGGCTATTGGCAGCGGCCGGATGAAACCGCAAAAGCCATGACCGCCGACGGCTTCTTCCGTTCCGGCGACATGGGTTTCATGGACGAGCGCGGTTACACCAAGATCGTCGACCGCAAGAAGGACATGATCCTCGTTTCCGGTTTCAACGTCTATCCGAACGAAGTAGAAGAGGTGGCCGCCAGCCATCCGGGCGTGCTGGAATGCGCCGCCATCGGTGTCCCGGATGAACATTCCGGCGAAACCGTCAAACTCTTCGTCGTCAAGAAGGACCAGTCGCTCACGGAAGCCGAGCTCAAGGCCTTCTGCGCCAAGAACCTGACGAACTACAAAAGGCCGAAAATCATCGAGTTCCGCACCGAGTTGCCGAAATCGAATGTCGGCAAAATCTTGCGGCGCGAATTGCGCAATCTGAACTGATTGTCTCGCGCAATGGGGTGAGCCGGGCGACCGGCTCTTTCTTTCATCCCGGCCCTTTTCTTTTATCAAAGTCGCCTTGATTTGGCCGCCTGAAAAAGAATAGTTTCCTCATCCTTCCACGGAAGCCGAGGAGCACGAGATGCAGGCCACCATCGAAAAACTGAAAGCAACGGCGAGCAGCACAGCCGCAACCGATCTTCGCGCCGCCTTTGCGGCCGACGACAAGAGATTTAGCCGTTTCAGCGCCAAATTCGATGACCTGCTGATGGACTATTCCAAATGCGCCGTGAACGAAGAGATCGTCACGCTTCTCGAACAGCTCGCACGCGAAGGCGGCGTCGAGGCCAAGCGCGAGGAGATGTTCTCGGGCAAGGCGATCAACTTCACCGAAGACCGCGCCGTGCTGCATACTGCACTGCGCAACCGTTCCAATACGCCGGTTCTCGTGGACGGCAAGGATGTGATGCCTGATGTGAACGCCGTTCTCACCGCCATGGGCAAATTTGCCGATGCGATCCGCTCCGGCTCTCTCAAGGGTGCGACCGGCAAGAAGATTACCGACGTCATCAATATCGGCATTGGCGGTTCCGATCTCGGCCCAGTCATGGCGACGCTGGCGCTCGCACCTTTCCATGACGGCCCGCGCGCGCATTTCGTCTCGAACATCGATGGCGCTCATATCGCCGACACGCTGAAGCTGATCGACCCGGAAACCTCGCTGTTCATCGTCGCGTCGAAGACCTTCACCACCATCGAGACGATGACGAATGCCGCCACCGCGCGCCGTTTCATCGCCGAGAAACTGGGTGAGGCAGCCGTCAAGCATCACTTCGCCGCCGTTTCCACCGCACTGGAAAAGGTTGCGGCCTTCGGCATCGAAAGCGACCGCATCTTCGGTTTCTGGGACTGGGTTGGCGGACGTTATTCGATCTGGTCGGCCATCGGCCTGCCGCTGATGATCGCCATCGGGCCGGATAATTTCGGCAAGTTCCTGGATGGTGCGCATGCCATGGACAGGCACTTCCGCGAAGCGCCGATCCGCGAAAATCTGCCGATGCTGCTCGGCCTCATCGGTTTTTATAACCGCAACGTGTTGAATTATCCGACCCGGGCGATCCTGCCCTATGATCAGCGCCTGTCGCGTTTCCCGGCCTACCTGCAGCAGCTCGACATGGAGTCGAACGGCAAGGGCGTGACCATCGACGGCACGCCCGTCGAAGGCCAGTCCGGTCCGGTCGTCTGGGGCGAGCCCGGCACCAATGGCCAGCACGCCTTCTACCAGCTCATCCACCAGGGCACGAGCGTCATTCCGGCCGAATTCATGATCGCCGCCAACGGTTTCGAGCCCGAACTGCGCCATCAGCACCAGCTTCTCATCGCCAATTGCCTGGCGCAATCGGAAGCGCTGATGAAGGGCCGCACGCTTGCCGAAGCGAAAGCACAGCTCACCTCCAAGGGCATGGAAGACAAACTCGCCGATTTCATCGCGCCGCATCGCGTCTTCACCGGCAACCGCCCCTCCATCACCTTCGTCTACGACAAGCTGACACCCTTTGCGCTTGGCCGCCTGATCGCGCTCTACGAGCACCGCGTTTTCGTCGAAGGCGTGTTGTTCCGCATCAACTCCTTCGACCAGTGGGGCGTGGAGCTTGGCAAGGAACTGGCGACCGGGCTGCTTCCCGTCGTTGAAGGCAAGGAAAGTGCGGCCGGCCATGACAGCTCGACCCAGGGGCTGGTGAAAGCGCTGGCGGGACTGGCGGGCTGAGGGTCGTTACGCCCTCGATCTAAAAAGCCGGAGACACCTCCGGCTTTTTTAATGTGGCCGCTCAAATATAAAGCGCCGCCATCTTGCGCCACGCGCCCGCCCGGTGGGCGCGACCATCCCAGACATGCATCCGATGCCCCACCTGCTTCTCCGACAGAACCCGGCTGAGGTGATGGTTGTTGTCCAGAAACGGATCGGCATCGCCGATGGTGAAGACCATGTCGATACGCCGCAGGCTATCGAGCCGCCATGGGCAGGCAAGGCCCGGCAGGAAATGGCTCGGCATGTGGAAATAGACATCGTCGTCGTAATAGCCATCGAACAGGTCGCCGAAGGATTCCACCTTCATCGTCAGGTCATAACGGCCGGAAAAGGCGACGAGCTTGCAAAAAAGATGCGGGTGGCGAAAGACGAGGCTGGCGGCCTGAAACGCACCCAGGCTGCAGCCCTGCACGATCGTATCACTATTCGGATTTTTCTCGGCCATTAGCGGCAGCACTTCGTTCAGAATATACTCTTCGAAGGCTGCATGGCGGCGAATACGATCGGCGGGATGATGCCCGGCCGCATAGAAGGTCTCTCTGGCCAGCCCCTCTATGCAATAGAGCTGAAGGTGGCCCGCCTCCAGCTTGTCGGCCAGACTGCCGACAAGGCCCAGTTCCTCGTATTCGAAGAAACGCCCGTCGCGGGTGGGAAACATCAGCACCCTGGCGCCGGAATGTCCGAATATTAACAGCTCCATGTCGCGATGGAGCCTTTGACTATACCAGCGGAGATATTCGCGTTTCATGGCACCTTGAAAAACCGTCTGACCTTGTCCTTATGGACCGCATCTTGCGATGCGCTGTCAGGGTAATCGAAATGCCCGGCGTCGAGGATGAATATTTCATTAAATTTTGATTGTGGCAGCGCATTGGCCACCGCGAACTGGCAGGGCGGCGCGACCGCAGGGTCGAAAAGTGCGGGCGCGACCAGCATCGGCACTTTTATGCGGGTGGCGGCACTGGCGGCATCGAACAGGCGCAGCGTCTCAAGCAGGTTGGCATGGGTTTTCTGATAGGTCTGAACCGCATCCGCGCTGCCGACGGTCGGCAGCGTCAGCCAGAACGGCCGGTGTCCGAATGTGGGCACGACAAGATGGCCGCGGTCTATGCGCTCGTCGAAAGGGATGGCCAGGGCACCGATGCCGCCGCCGAAACTGATGCCGCTGTAACCCACCTGCCCTTCCAGCCACGGATAGAGGCTGATGAGCGTGGAAACGGCAACCCACAGGTCGTCGACGCAGCCGCCGATGATGTAATCGTCTTTCCTGTCGATATTATAGAGAACATGAAGGGCGGGGTCGGACGAAATCGGCGGACAGGCGCTCAGCGAAAGCCCGCGAAAACAGGGAAACAGCACGACTGTTTCTTCCACCGGCACGTCGAAATCGGGCTCCCCTCGCCCACCATAACCATGGCCGACAACGAGGCCACGGCGCACCTGCCCTTCGCGCGGCAAAAGCAGCCACCCGCCGATGCGAAAACCGCCGGTGGAGGTGTAGGTTATATCGAGGACGTGCCAGCGGGGGTCGCTGAGCCTGCTCTTGCGCAGCACCGGTCGGGGATCCGTGGCGAGCGCGCGGCGATAGCGCTTTTTCCAGAAATCATCGAAGCCCGGCGGCGCTTCGGGCGGGGTGATGGCCAGCAGCTGCTCGCGCTGCATGCCATAGGTCGGGTCGAAATCGAAAGGATGGGACTTGGGAACGCTCATGCGATGCTTGTTTCGTGAAAAAACAGCGGACACAAGCTTCATAATATCGAAATAACGGTTTTTTACGGCTTTAGCACCGGGAAGAGTGTTGAACCACCTTTTCAAAATGGTTCAACCGCGCTCATCACAAACCGATTTCATGCGCAAAGGGCGGATTCGCGCCAGCCCGCGAAACGGTGACAGCGGCCGCTTTCGCGCCCAGCGCCAAAGCCTTCCTGATCTGGTCTTCCGTCAGCGAGGCAACCTGCGCCTTGGTCAGAAGGCCCTGCATTTTCAGCGAGGCGAGAATGCCGGCATCGAAGGTATCACCCGCGCCGACAGTGTCGACCACTTCCACCCGCTCAGAAGCCACTTCAACCTTGAGATTGGCGCTATACCCCACCGCGCCCTTGGCGCCACGGGTGACGACGACGAGTTTCGCACCATGGTGCAGCCAGTGGCGGGCAAGCGTGTCCTCATCTCCTTCCAGCCCGAACCAGGCAAGGTCTTCATCCGAGAATTTCACGATATCCGACATGGCCGCCATGCGGCGGATGCGGGCCATGTGGGACTGCTTGTCCTTGATGAAGCCGGGGCGGATATTCGGATCGAGCGAGATGACGCGGCTTTCATGCTCGCGTGTCATCAGCGCCTCATAGGTGCTGCCGCAGGGCTCCGGGATGAGGCTGATCGCGCCGAAATGCAGCGCCTCGCAATCCGCGCCCAGTGCCGGAAGCTCCGCCTCGGTAATCATCCGGCCGGCGGTGTTTTCGTCGTAGAAGGCATAGGTCGCATGGCCATCCACCAGCTTCACGAAGGCAATTGTGGTCGGCCGCGAAAGGGTGGCGCAATAGCTGAAGTCGACATTGCTGGCGCGCAGGGTTTCGCGCAGGATATCGCCCATCATATCATCGGAAAGGCCCGTGAAGAAGGCGGATGGAACACCGAGACGCCCCAGCGCAATCGCCGTGTTGAAGACCGCTCCGCCTGCATAGGGGGCAAAACCCGCCTCACCCAGCGTCGTCTGCCGGGGCAGCATGTCGATCAGGGCTTCACCACAACACAGGATCATTACGGTCCTCCTCAAAACAGCAAATCAAATGGACTTAAATCGATTTAGACGAAGATCGATCGGAAGGCCAGCCGCAAAACCGGGCTGGCCGCATCCGAAATTAAGATTGCGGCAATTCGCTGACACCGCCGCGTTTTGCCGACCATGGCAGCGGGTTATCGAGGAAGGCTTCGACCTCGGAGAGGGTCTTTTCATCGAACAGTTTTTCAGCCCGGGCAACGGCCAGAACATCACGCCAGGTGGTCAGGTAATGCAGCTTGACATTGCCATTGGCGAAGCGCGCTTCAGCCTCTTCGAAGATGCCGTAATAAAACAGCGCGATACCGTGATCCACGATACCGCCCGCCGCACGGATGGCGTCAATGAAGGTGAACATCGAGCCGCCGGCCGTCGTCAGATCCTCGATGACGAGAACACGTGCACCTTCCGGCATATGGCCTTCAATCTGGGCGTTGCGGCCATGGCCTTTCGGCTTCTTGCGGCAATAGATCATCGGCAGGCCGAGGCGATCGGCAAGGAAAGCGGCGAAGGGAATGCCCGCCGTCTCGCCGCCTGCCACACAGTCGAACTTCTCGAAACCGGCCTCACGCATCACCGCCGCCGCCGCAAAATCCATCGCCGCCGAGCGGATGCGCGGGAAGGAGATGAGCTTGCGCATGTCGATATAGACCGGGCTCTTCATGCCCGAAGCGAAGGTATATGGGCTTTCGGAATTGAAGTGAACCGCCTTGATTTCCCACAACATCTTCGCAACCAGTTCCGCAACGACGGCGCGGTCAGTGAATGTGAAATGGTTCATAGGCGTTCTCCTTTTTCGGCCTTGGTTTATCGCTCCGAAAACCCGGATCGGTTTTCGGAAAGCACAACATCTCGGTTCAGCATTGCAGGCATCCGCAGGCGACGCCGAAGGGCGAATGCCTGGGGACCATAACAAAACCGCCGGCAGTGCCGGCGGTTACTAAAAAATCAACTCACATCCCAATGGAGCGGGAACATCGGATCGAACACGGTGACCGGCCCGGCGCCCGTCTCGATTTTTTCAGGAAAAGCCACCGCTTCCTCGCGCTTGACCAGCGTGATGGTCTCCTCGTTCGGGACCAGCCCATACCAGGCCGGGCCATTGAGCGACGCGAAGGCTTCCAGTTTATCGAGGGCGTTTTCATCCTCAAAGACGTGGGCGAGACAGCTCATGGTGTTGATCGAGGTATAGATGCCGGCGCAGCCGCAGGCGCATTCCTTCAGCGGGTCCACATGCGGAGCGGAATCCGTGCCGAGGAAGAAGCGTGCATCGCCCGAAGTCGCGGCAGCCCGCAGCGCCAGCCGGTGCTCCTCGCGCTTGGCGACCGGCAGGCAATAATAATGCGGCTTGATACCGCCGACGAGAATGGCGTTACGGTTGATGATGAGATGGTGGGTGGTGATGGAGCCGGCGATGTTGGCCTTGGACGACTTGATGTAATCCACGCCATCGCGGGTGGTGATGTGTTCCATCGTCACCTTGAGTTCCGGCAGGCGCTGGCGCAGAGGCTCCAGAACCGTATCGATGAACACCTTCTCACGGTCGAAAATATCGACTTCCGGCGTCGTCACCTCGCCATGCACGCAGAGCGGCAGGCCAATCTTCGCCATGCGTTCCAGAACCGGCATGGCCTTGTTGAAATCGCGCACACCGCCATGGGAGTTGGTGGTCGCACCGGCCGGGTAGAGCTTTACGGCAGTGATGAGGCCGCTTTTTTTGCCCTCTTCCACATCGTCGGCCTGCGTGTCCTCGGTCAGATAGAGGGTCATCAGCGGCTCGAAACGATCACCCGCCGGAATTGCCTTGACGATGCGCTCGCGATAGGCGCGGGCATCGGCCGTGGTGACGACCGGCGGCACCAGGTTCGGCATGATGATGGCGCGGGCGAAATGGCGGCTCGTATCCCCGATCACCCCTTCCAGCATTGCCCCATCACGCAGGTGCAGGTGCCAGTCATCAGGGCGGCGCAGGGTGAGCGACTTCATCGGGATACCTCGGAGCATGACGGAATTGGCGCCCGCTTAGCATCTTTTGCCGCGGGAAAACAGCCGCCAAAGTCCATCCGGCGGCTGTAAATGTCATTTTTTTAAAGCGTGCCTTAGATGTTGCCCGCTTCCGGCCCCCAGACATCGGTCATGGCGAAACCATCGGCCAGCGGATCAAACGGATCGAGACCCACCTGATGCAGCCCGAAGGTGAAGCCGCGCCCGGCAATGGTGGGGATGACGGCCGGGCGGCCCGCCACCTCGGTGACGGCGGAAAGGCCGACATCGAATTCCGAACCGATGATCGAGCGAGATTTATACTCGTCTCCCACCTTCACCCTGCCGCGCGCATAAAGCGTGGCGAGATTGGCGGAATTGCCGGTGCCGCAGGGCGAGCGATCCGCCCGGCCCGGCCACATGGTGGTGCAGGTGCGGATGGAGCCATCCGCATCCACATCGCGGAACATGACATAGGCGACACCGGAAATGGCCGGGATTTCCGGATGAACGACGGTCATTTCACGGTTGACCAGATCCTTCAGGATCATGCCCGCCGAGACCAGTTTTGCCGCATTGGCCTTTTCGATCGTCAGGCCGATCTGGCGGACATCGACCAGCGCATAAAAGATGCCGCCGTACGAAATATCCATCGTCACCCTGCCCCATTCGGGCGTGTCGATGCTGACATCCAGCTCATGCACGAAGGACGGCACCATGGTCAGCTTGACTTTTTCGCAACGGCCATCGCGGCAGGTGGCCGTGGCTTTGACCAGACCGGCGGCCGTTTCGAGGATGATGACGGTTTCCGGCTCCTGCATTTCCACCATGCCGCTTTCCAGCAGCGCCGTCGTCGCGCAGATGGAATTGGAACCGGAGCTGGCATGCGCCTGATCCGGCTGGAGAATGACGAAAGCGGCGTGCGCATCCGGGTGCTTCGGCGGCAGGAGAAGATTGACCGATCCCATCGGCGTGCCGCGCGGCTCCAGTGTCAGAAAGCGACGAAGCGTCTCACCCTGCGGATCGGTATTCATCCAGTGAAGCTGTTCGGCCACCGTGTTGCCGGGAATTTTCGGCGCGCCGCCGGTGACGACACGGCCGATTTCGCCTTCGCAATGGACATCGAGAAGCTGGAGGGTGCGTTTCCAACGCATGGGGGTCTACTCCGGAAGTTGGGTTGTTGACCCGACCATACAGATAAAAATACAAGCTGTATACAAATCTACAAGGGTGCGGCCTCGAAAACGCGGAAAGTTCGAAGTCGCCCCTTTAATCACGATTTAGCGGCTACGGCATTCCGCCCGATTTCGGTTGGCGACCGCCTCGCAATTCACTCTCGATGACTGAACAGCCTGATCGTCCACCACGGAACCGGCGGTATCGCCCACCGATCCGACGGTATTTTCCACGGATCGGCCGAGCCGTTCCACCTGCCTGCCGTAATTTTCACGCGTGCGCGGATCGAACACCGCAATCGGCGCGCTGACAACGACGCTCGCCGCCGTCCCAACGGTTTGCGCAGCGCCGATGCTGACGGCACCCAGCGCCTCACCCAGACCGACATCTGAATCCGTTACCGTCTGCCCGGCGATAAGGCGGTCGCCGATAAGCCGGACAACTTCAGGGCTTTCGGCAAATTTTCCATGGTTCAGGCGGTCGCCGGATTGCAGCTTGGTCAAATCCAGAACAGTGATGCCGGCTTTTTCAAGCTCGCTGCGATAGGGCTCGACGGATGGGTCGATCTGGCCGAGACGATCGACATTGCCGGAAATGCGGCGCGACAGGCTAAGAGCGCGATCATCCTGCGAAACGAACAGAGTGAATTTCGGCGGGGTTTTGCCGAGGCTTGCGAATTGCCGGCTGAACACATCCACATCAAGATCCGGCGCGGCGAGAATGACATTGCCGATCTTCGGATCGACGCGGCCATTGCGAATGGCCATCTGGCGCAGCGCCTCCACCGCAAGCCAGGTGCCCATGGAATGGGCCATGACCGTGACCTCACCGATGGACTTGTCCTTGGCGAGGCGGGTCAGCATCTCTTCCAGCGCATCGCGCGAGTAGTTGGTGCTTTCCTTGTCGTAATTATAGTCGAAAATGCTTGCCCGCGACGGCCAGGTGAAGACCACCGGCACGACATCCGTGCCGGAATCATGAACGATCTGGGCGAAACGATAGACGGATTCTTCGTAACGGTTATTGAAACCATGTACGAAGACCAGCACGCGGCGGTCCTTCTGGATATGTTTGCCGATCCAGCTTCGTGTCTCGGCTTCGGAGCGAATGGGCTCCACCGCCACCGTTGTAAAATCCTTCAGCGGGTTCGGCGGCAGTTTCTTCGGCCATTGCACCTGCCCGACCTTGCGGTTGGCATTGGGCGGAATGGAAACCGTCACCGCATCCACCTTCAGACCCGTTCCACGCTCGCCGCCAAAAAGCACGGCAGCGTTTTCCGATGGCGCGCGGGTGGTGGCGACCAGAAGATTGACCGGTGTGGTTCCCGCTACGGTCTGCCCCGTCGGCGTCATGACCCCAATCGGACGCCCCCCGCAGCCGGCAAGCAGGGCGACAATGGCGATCATGGCCACGAAGCGAATGGGCATCACGTTACTCTCCTACAACCCAGAGGCAGCCGGACAGCAGCCGGGGGAGAGGATTTTCTACCGGAGGCGGAACAGACGCGCCAGCAACCACAGCACAGGAGCGGACAATTTCCGCCCCGGTGTGTCCAAACGGACCCAATTGCGCTGCTGTCACACCGGCAACGGGGCGCCTTCTAAAATGCAGGCCTATTTCTGCGGCAGCATCGTGCCCCTTTCGCGCAGAGCCGCATGCCAGGAGAGCGCTTCTTCGATGAGATGCGGCGTGTGTCCACCCCGCGCCGCCGCCCGCCGGTAATAATCCGTCAGCGCATCGCGATAATCAGGATGCACGCAGTTCGCGATGATGACCGCCGCGCGCTCGCGAGGCGCCAGCCCACGCAGATCGGCAAGCCCGATTTCGGTGACGAGAATATCGACATCATGTTCGGTATGATCGACATGGCTGACCATCGGCACGACGCTTGAAATGGCCCCGCCCTTGGCGATCGATTTGGTGACGAAGATGGACATATAGGCGTTGCGGGCGAAATCCCCCGAGCCGCCGATGCCGTTCATCATGTGCGTTCCACCGACATGGGTGGAATTGACGTTTCCATAAATATCGAATTCCAGCGCCGTGTTGATGCCGATAATGCCAAGGCGGCGGATGACTTCCGGGTGGTTGCTGACCTCCTGCGGCCGCAGGATAAGCCTGCTCTTATATTCCGCCAGTCGCGGCATCACCTGCTCGTTCATGGCGGAAGACAGGGTGATCGACGAGCCGGAGGCGAAGGTGAGCTTGCCCGCATCAAACAGTTCGAAAGTCGAATCCTGCAGGACCTCCGAATACATTTTGAGATCTTGAAACGGCGTATCGATGAAACCATGCATCACGGCATTGGCGATGGTGCCGATGCCGGCCTGGAGCGGCTGGAGCTCATGGGTCATGCGGCCATGACGCACCTCGTTCAACAGGAACTCGGTGAGATGGCCGGCGATGGCCTTGGTCTCGTCATCCGGCGGCAGCACCGTCGAAAAACTGTCGCTCTTATCACTCAGCACGATGGCGGCGATCTTTTCCGGGGGCACCGGAATGAACGGCAGGCCAACACGGCTATCCGTCGCCACAACCGGAATGGGCATGCGGGTCGGGCGTCTGGCGGGAATGAAGATGTCGTGCAACCCCTCCAGCACCTCGGGCTGCGACAGGTTGATTTCAACGATCACCTTGTCGGCCAGAATGGCGAAGCTTGCGGAATTGCCGACGGAAGTGGTTGGCACGATGCCGCCTTCCGCCGTGATCGCCACAGCCTCGACAATGGCGATATCGACCCCGTGGATCTGACCGCCGCGCAATTGCTCGACCGTTTCGGAAAGGTGCTGATCGATGAACATCACCTTGCCGTCATTGATCGCCCTGCGCAAAGCCGGATCGGACTGGAACGGCATGCGGCGCGCCAGCATGCCCGCCTCCACCATGGTCTTGTCGAGATCGTTGCCGAGCGAGGCGCCGGTCATCAGGGTGATTTTCATGGGGTTCGTCTTGGCGCGCTCGGCCAGCGCCAGCGGCACCGCCTTCGCTTCGCCGGCGCGCGTAAAGCCGCTCATGCCCACCGTCATGCCGTCCTGAATGAGACTGGCAGCCTCTTCGGCGCTGACGATCCTGTTCAAGAGGGACGCGTTGCGGATACGCTTTTCAAGCATGCAATTCTCCATGATCTGTCATCACGATGGCACGGCATTCGGCTGGCCACCTTTCGGCGACTATGGCGTGCAGTTTCATCGATGAAACTGACATAGATCAAGGGTGCGCACGGAACCATGGTTTCGATCCATCACATCCCGTTCAACAAACCAGAAGTGGCGCATCGGCGCGACAGGCCACCGGGGTCTTCTCACCGCCGCAGCCTTGCAATCGTCAAAAACCCCTCCCTCACCACCGGCAACAGGCGACGAGGCGAAGGTCATCTCCGTGCAACACGGAAACGTCCGGTGTCAGGGACCTTCGCAGACAGGCGCCTGACCGAGCACGACCTGCCCCGCTTCCGCATCATAGGCACGCAGACCGAATGCGCCGAGGTTTATGACCCGGTAACAGGGATTGCCGCCCGTCCACAGCGGATCGACAACATCGATATCGGTGATGAAACGGTGGGCGCAGGCCTGACCGGAACTGTAGGCGATGCCTTCGGCGGTCGTACCGGCCATCGGCACATGGATATGGCCAAAAATGATATGACGTATACCGGCCGGATGAGCGGCGAGACGGCGCATGACAGCACCGTCATCATGCATGCCGATATGTTCGAAATGGCGGATGCCGCAATCCATCGGCGGGTGATGAATGAACACCGTCACCGGCAGGTCGCCCGCGCTTTCCAGCGCACTCTCCAGCCATGCCAGACGATCCGCACCATATATGCCGCCGATGACATCGGCCTCATGGCTGTCGAGAAACAGCAGCCGGCCGAATTCGGTATCGATGAAGGACTGGATGTAGCCGTTATCGTCACGCGGCTGTTCCGGAAAAGCCGCGACGAATTCAGGGCGGCGGTCGTGGTTGCCGAGCATCAACTGCACGGGGATCGAGACGGGCGCGAGGATGTCGCGAAGCAGCTCATAGGCTTCCGGTTCGCCGTAATTGCAGAGATCACCCGTCATCACAAGAAGATCGGCGTCGGCATGTTTTTCGACAATATCGGCCACCGCCGCGCGCAGCTGCTTTTCCGGGTCGACGCCGTTTACAGCAATGCCGGGGGGTACGAGATGGGTGTCGGTGATCTGGATGATCTTCATAACAGGTCTTTCTGCGCAAAATGGCTGCGGGAACGGATTTCCCCGCAGCCTTTTCGATGGTTCTGCTTATTTCAGCAGGGCGTTGGTCTGCTCGACGATCTGCTTGAGACCGGCTTCCGGCGTCACTTCACCACGCATGACGGTGCCGATGATGTCGCGCTGCGTTTTCCAGATGCGGACGGATTCGCCACCCGGATAAGCACCCCAAGGCATCGAGCGATCAGCCTGCAGCGAAGCAGTCTTCACGTTCGGGTTCTCGACATAGTAAGGTGCAAGGAAGTCGGGGCCGGTTGCGAGCTTGTTGGTCGGCAGGTAACCGGTGATGCGAACGATGGTGTTCTGCGCTTCGGGACCGGTGATCCACTTCAGGTACTTCCAGGCAGCATCCTGCTTGGCCTTTTCCTGTGTGAGGATCACGGCCGAGTTACCGCCCGTCGGTACGCCGCCCTTTTCCTTGTTGTCGAGCGGGAAGGTCGCCGTCTTCAGCTTGAAACGGTCGCCGACCAGACCTTGAATCGTCTGGACGTGAGCCGGGGTCGAGAAAGTAAATCCGGTCAGGCCAGCGCCGAACTGCTGACGTGCCTGTTCCGGGTCGAGCAGGTTCTGGCCGCCCTCAGTCACGAACTGGCGGGCCAGCTTCAGGGCGTTGAGGCCGATCTCATTGTCGAAGCCGACGGTTTTCGCTTTTTCATCAACGAGCTTGCCGCCCTGTTCAAAGATGAGCGCCTGCCACAACCAGTCATCGCCCCAGCCATTGATGTCGTAGCTCATGCCAGCCAGCTTCGGGTCGAGAGCCTTGATCTTCTTGGCGAGAGCAATGAGTTCCGGGAAGGTCGTCGGCATCTTGTCCGGGTCGCCGCCAGCCTTTGTGACGAGGTCGGAGTTGATGTAGATGATCGGCGAGGACGCGTTGACCGGAAGGCCGTACTGCTTTCCGTCGATCTGGCCGAGTGCGGCCATCTTCGGGCTGTAATTCTTGTCGAGGAAGGCCTGACCGCCTTCAGCCTGAATGAACGGGCCGAGATCGGTGATCTGGTTGCGCGGTGCAAGCGTGTGAACGAGTTCCGCCGTCAGGTTGTAACCCGAGAAATAAACATCCGGCAGATTGCCCGTTACGGCGGAACGCAGAACCTGCTGCTGGCCTTCATTATAACCGGCGGCCGGAGCGAGAAAGTTGATCTTCACATCCGGGTTCTTCTTCATGAATTCATCGGCCAGCGGCTGATGGAACTTGGTGAAGCCCGGCAGGTTGTAAAGAACGTTGAGCGTGATTTCATTGGCCAGAACCGGCTGAGCGAGGCCCGCAAAAGCCATGCCGAGAGCCAGACCGCCCATCACAGCGCGTCGGTTGAGTTTCATGTCAGTCTCCAGAGAGGTTGGGAAGAGGAAATCTGAACGGCGTCACTTGACGCCGGTCATGGTAATACCGGCGATGAAGTGCCGTCGTGCGAGGAGGAAGCACAGCACCATCGGCGCGGTAATCAGTGTAGCGCCCGCCATCAGCGCACCGTAATTCGCGCCGGACTCGATATCCGCGAAAAACATCATGCCGAGGGGCGGAGGAGCGAGATTGGTGTCCGTTACAACGATCATCGGCCAATAGAGATCGTTCCAGTGCGCAACGAGCGAAAAGACGGAAAAAGCAGCGAGCGACGGCAGCGAACCGCGTAGAACCAGACCCCAGCAGATCTCCATCTCCGAAAACCCGTCCATACGCGCAGCCTCGATGATTTCATCGGGATAGCTGCGGAAGGACTGATTAAACAGGAAGATGGCGAAGACCGACAGGAAGAACGGCAGCATCATCGCGAAATAGGTATTAAGAAGCTGCGCCATTGCCAGGCCGACGAAGAGAGGCAGCGCGAGCGCCTGGATGGGCACGGCGAGAGCCGCAACAATCAGCCCCAGCAACAGCTTGCGCCCCGGAAAACGAAGCTTCGCCAATGCGTAGGCTGCAGGAACCGACGTCAGTATCTGCACGATAAGGATACCGAAACATACGATCACGCCATTCAGCATGAAGCGCGCCATGGGTACCTGCCCCGCCGCACGGGAATAGTTTTCGGCAGCGTCAAATTTCTGCGGGATCGGCCAGAGCGAAACACTGAACACCTCTGCTGGCGGACGGATCGAGGTCAACACCATCCAGTAGAACGGCAGGAGCATCACGAAAGCGCCAAGGGCAAGCACGAGATGTGGGAGATATTTGCGGAGTGCGGCCATCAGTAGTGCACCTTCCGGTCCATGTGCAGCGTCTGGCCGATAGACAGGACCAGCACGATCGCGAGGAAGATAATCGTCAGCGCGGCGGCATAACCGGTGTTCGAATATTCGAAACCTTCGAGATAGAGATCGAACAGCAGGGTTTCCGATCCGAAGCGGCCCTTGGTGAGCACAGCCACCGTCTCGAACACCTTGAAGGCCGAGATGGAGGTGGTGACCACCACGAACATGGTCGTCGGCCCGAGCATCGGCCAAGTCACGGTCAGGAAGCGGTCGATCGGGTTCTTGGCGCCATCCAGCCGCGCCGCCTCGTGCAGATCCTTCGAGATGGCGGTGAGGCCCGCGAGGAACAGCACCATGTTGAAACCCAGGATCTGCCAGACGCCCATCAGCGCCATGGTGGGAATGAGGAGGACGGGATTGGAGAGGAAGGCGACCGGCTCGAAGCCCAGCCATTTGATCGCCGCATTCACCGGGCCGAGCGAGGGATGCAGCAGGAACTGCCAAACGGTCGCCATGGCGACGAGGGTTGCTGTGACGGGGAGGAAATAAGCCACCTCCCAGAAAGCCCGGCTGCGCTTGCGGTTATAAACGAGCAAAGCCACGCCGAGCGCCAGAAACACACCGAAGGGAATGACGATGAGCGCATAAATGGCGGTATTGGCCAGAGAGCGCAGGAAGACCGGATCCTGAAACGCCTTGACGAAGTTTCCAAGGCCGACAAAGCGGGTGGAGAGCGAACCGAGCTGGTAATCGGTGACGGAAAAACCGGCCAGAACGAGCATCGGAACGATATAGATCGCCAGAAGCAGCAGGCTTGCGGGGGCCGCGAACATCAGGCCGCGCCAGATCATCCGCCGGTCCGCCTTTGATAGCCGCGGGCGAGGCTTCACGCGCGCGGCCGTGGAAAAATCGACCGCCGTCATGCCGGCACCCGTTCGCGCACCGTCACCTTGCGGCGCAGGCCATCGGCCGCGAACAGATGCGCGCGTTCCGGTGCAAAGCCAAGATTCATCACGCCATTCATATCCGCGCCCACGGCATCGCCGGCGCCCTGACGCAGGGTGATGGCGACCGTCTCGTCGCTCAGCAGGCGGCAGCTCACAAAGCGGTCGGCGCCGTGGGTTTCGCTGCGCACCACACGCACGGCAAAACCTTCTTCGCCCGGGCGCAAATCTTCGGCACGAAGGCCGAGCGTCGCCGGGCCGGCATCGCGGCCCACACCCTCGATGCCAAGATCGCGTCCAAAGGCCGTGACTTTACCCTGCGCGTCGATTTCGACCGGCAGCAGGTTGATGGATGGCGTGCCGATGAAACGCGCGACTGTCAGCGTCGCGGGCTTGCGGTAAAGCTCATCCGGCGTGCCCAGCTGCTCGATGCGGCCTTCCGACATCAACGCGATGCGGTCGGACATGGTCATGGCTTCGATCTGGTCGTGGGTGACATAGATGAAGGTCGCCCCCAGCCGACGGTGCAGTCCGGCCAGTTCCTCACGCATATGGGCGCGAAGCTTTGCATCGAGGTTGGAGAGCGGTTCGTCCATCAGGAAGGCGGCAGGCGAACGCACCAGCGCCCGGGCAAGCGCCACACGCTGACGCTGGCCGCCGGAAAGCTGCGCCGGCTTGCGATCCAGCAGATGCGCGATCTGCAGGGTTTCGGCCGCCTGTTCGACGGCGGCATCGATCTGGCCCAGCGTTTCCGCCGGGGCCGCAAACCGTCCGATCAGCGGCAGGCGGGCGGCAAAGGGCAGACGCCGCATCCTGAGCGGTGTGGCAATGTTCTGGCGCACGCTCATATGCGGATAAAGGGCATAGGACTGGAAAACCATCGCCAGATTTCGATCGCTTGGATCAACCTCAGTCACATCCTGATCGCCGATGGAGACCGAACCGCGATCCGGTGTTTCCAGCCCCGCAATGATACGCAGAAGCGTGGACTTGCCGCAGCCCGACATGCCGACGAGAGACAAAAACTCTCCGGGACGGATGGAGAGATCGATCTCTTTCAGAACATCGTCAGCCCCGAAGCCTTTGCCGATGCCCGAAAGCTCAAGTGATTGTGGCGTCATTCTGCGCTCCTTTTCTGGAGCGCATATGCTTATATTGTATGACAATATGACGAAGGTTTGCGGAAAGTTCGATGACACTCGAAAGCCCGATAATCTCGGGCTGTCGGAAAATCCTTTGGTACAGGCCTCCACCCAAAACCACTAATATTTAGGGGGTATTGCTTAAATATTCCCCGTTCGCACTTATGGACTGAGAACCGGGCCGGCAGCGCCGGTTTAAACGGCGGCGAGAATCACATGCGCCTGAATTTTCGCGGCAACCGCGCCACCGCCATGCCGCGTTTCAATGGCCGCAGCGGCGCAATCTGTCGCGGTGTCGAGCCCTCCCGGTGCTCTCGCCTCAATTTCCGTCCGAAGCACGGTTCCCTGACAATAAGCCATGGCCGGAATGCGCGATGAAGAGGCGCGGCTCTGCGCAGTCACCGTCTCAATCGTCACGCGGGAAAAACCGGCCGCCTCCAGCTCGCGGCGAATGAGTACCGTATCATGATAACCGTGCGGGGTGCGGGCCATGAAGCGCGGCGGATCATCGGGGAACAGGCGCGCCAGAGCGTTCGTCACATCATCCGCAAAGTGATTTTCCTCGATGCGGTCCCATACATTGAATAGATAATGTCCGCCGGGCTTCAATACCCGCTTTGCCTCGCGATAAGCCGACAAGCGGTCATTAAAGAACATCGCGCCGAACTGGCAGAAGACGAGATCGAAAACGGCGTTTTCAAAAGGCAGCGTCTGGGCATCCACCTGCTGCCATTTTATGCGGCGATCCGGCGCCTGTTGCGACGCCGCAAAGTCGAGCATCGGCTGGTTGAGGTCGGTTGCCACATAGTTTGCCGCGGGCAATAATCGGGGGGCCAATTCGCGCGTGACGGCGCCGGTGCCTGCGGCGATTTCCAGAATATCAATCGGCATCAAGGCCGCCGCCCGACGCGCCAGATCGGCGGCGAATGGCGCAAAAATCAGCGGCACCATATAGCGGTCGTAATTTTCCGGAATCGAACCCGCAAACACCTTGTCCGCTTCCAACATGGCTTTCACCCCGGGAACAGCTGATGACGGGGTGACTTTAGCACATATTCGGGACGTTCGGAATTCACTCGGTGCTGCGGAGCGTCGAAGCATCCGCCTGAACGGACTTGCCGATACCAGCCATATCGCACGTGAAGGCGATTGTTTCAGGACTTAATTTTATGGGAAGAGAAATGGCGCACCCGAAGAGATTCGAACTCCTGACCCCCAGATTCGTAGTCTGGTGCTCTATCCAGCTGAGCTACGGGTGCGTGCCGTTCCGGTCGTTTCCGGTGGCGTGGCGATCCTCTAAAACGTCCTCATTCCGAATGCAAGCGATTTCGCTTCGAAATTGTCATTTTTCCGCAGCAATTCATGTATCTCATTGATTTTATTTTAAATTCCATGAGGATCATTTTCCACGGGCCAGATACCCTGTCCGTTTGGGCGGGGAGAATGATTGCGCGAACCGGCTGCAAAGCAGGTTTTTCAGGCGGTTCTGGCCGCCTGTACGGAAGCGGCGCGGTCGGCGATCTCGATGCGGAACTGCGTGCCGGGACCGGGCTTTTCGACGAGCGCGATCGTGCCTCCATGGGCAAGCACAAGCTCGCGGGCAATGACCAGCCCGAGGCCCGTGCCGCCGGAGCGGGCCGAACCTCTGAAAGCGGAAAACAGGTTCTCCTTGGCCTTGCGCGGCATTCCCGGCCCATTGTCGTCGATGACGATGCTGACGACGCTGCCGGCCCTCTGGGCCGAGATGGAAAGATGCCGAAGCCCGGCATTCGCGGTATCCGATTGCAGGGCCTGAACGGCATTGCGACAGAGATTGTGGATGACCCGGAAAAGCTGCTCGGAATCCGCATCGACCGTGAGGTCGGATGGAACGCTGTCCTGAAATTCTATACCGCTGTCCGGATCGAGCGCCAGAATATCGCGCACATCCCGCACCAGAAGACTCAACTGCACCATCTTGCGTTTCGGTGCGCCTTCAGTCGCCTGGCCATAGGCCAGAACCTCGCCGGTATAGGCCACGGCGCGGTCGATGGTGCGCAGCAGTTTCGGCGCGAAGCTCCTGACCATCGGATCCTTGGCATCCACCAGACGGTCCGACATGAGTTGCGCGGAGGACAGGATGTTGCGCATGTCATGGTTGATCTTCGAGACCGCGAGACCGAGATCCACGAGGTTCTTCTGCTGGCGCAGGGTTTTCTGCAGTTCGGTCTGCATGTCGGCGAGGTGGCGGCCCGCAACTGCCAGCTCGTCGGCCCCCTGCTCGGGCACGAAAATCCGCTCGGGATTGCCCGGATCCTCCGAGAAGTTCTGCATGCCGAGCGTCAGCCGGCGTATGGGCCGGATCATGATGCGGTTGATGGAGATGAAGATCAGGCCTGCGGTGATCAGCGACAGGACGATGGAAATCAGGAAAACGTTGCGGGCATAGGCAAGCATTGCCGCCCGCAGCTTGTTTTCGCCGAGCACCAGTTCGATGATCGTGTCGCTGTCGCCGACGACATCGAAAACGCGAATGACGCGGTTGCCCCCGAACAGCAGGGTGGAAAAGGCGTCCCGCACCGCCGCCACCTGCGAAACGTCGGAAAGATCATATTGCTCATCGACGCCCGGCGGCGTTTCCGCCACGGCGAGCAGGCGTGAGGTGCCGTCCTTGCGCAGCGCGATAAGCTTCGCCCCTGTCGCCATCAGCGTGTCGTTCTGCACGCTTCGCGGCAGTTCGGCCTGCAGGCCGTCGATGACAGCGCCGGCGGCCGCAGCCGTATTCAGACGGTCGCGCAACCATGAAAGACGCATATTGGCGACGGAAGGCACGAAGATCAGCACTTCGGCGATCATCACGAAGATGACCGTGAGCAGCAGCAGCCGTCCCGAAAGACCGGCGGTCAATCCCGGCATGCAATGCACCGGATCGTCTTGCGTGCGGTCCAAGCTGTCTACGCCTTTAGAAAACACCGGGCCATGATCCTGTATGCGCGCCGCTGCTTGCGTGGAACGGCTCGGTTTATATGCAGCGATGATAATAGGACCTAATGGATATTTTTCCAATGCGCTGCAAAATAAAGGTTTTCATTGCCGGGAAAACAAACGCCGCCCGGCACGGGCGGCGTTCGAAGGTAAGCCGGTTTTGAAGCAACCCGCCGGTCGCCTAGAACTCCTGCCAGTCGCCATGGGCGGGTGCCACCGCAGGCTGGGCATTAAGCGCGCGGCTAACGCTGTTCATCAATTTGCGGGCCGGAGAGGCCACCGCCGGCGTCCTGCCGGAGACCGCCACCGGTCCGGCGGAAACCGTCATCGGCCTCGCGGGCTGCTCGATGCGGGGCGCGCGCTGCACATTCTCCGCGCCGACGTTGAAGCGCGCCACGAGCGTCACGAGATGGTCGGCCTCGCTGCTCAGCTTGTGGGTTGCGGCCGAAGTCTCCTCCACCATGGCGGCGTTGCGCTGCGTTACCTGATCCATCTGGTTGATGGCGGTATTCACTTCATGCAGGCCGGTAGACTGTTCCCTGGCGGCCGTGGCGATCGAATGGATGTGCTCATTGATTGCCAGAACGCGTGTTTCGATTTCGCTCAGTGCGCCGCCGGTTCTCTGCACCAGCGATACGCCACGCCCGACCTCTTCGCCGGATTTGGTGATCAGCGCCTTGATGTCCTTCGCCGCCGTTGCGGATCGTTGCGCAAGTTCTCGCACTTCCTGAGCGACGACGGCAAAGCCCTTGCCGGCTTCACCCGCACGCGCGGCTTCCACGCCGGCATTCAGCGCCAGCAGGTTGGTTTGGAAGGCGATTTCGTCGATGACGTTGATGATCTGGCTGATTTCGCGCGAGGCGTGCTCGATGCGATCCATGGCGGACACGGCATCGCGCACGACATTGGCGGACTCTTCCGTCTTCTGCTTCGTTTCGGCAACCATGGCGCTGGCTTCCTGCGCACGGTCGGTCGAATTGCGAACAACGGCGGTAATCTCATCCAGAGCGGCGGAGGTTTCCTCCAGCGCCGCCGCCTGCTGTTCGGTCCGCTTCGACAGGTCATCGGCCGCCGAGCGCAATTCGTTCGCGTTGCCGCTGATGCCTTCCGTGCTGCCGCGCACTTCGCGCATCGTCTCGCGCAGCTTGGTCAGCGTCTGGTTGACGTTCCCCTGGAGTTCGGCGAAGACGCCGCGGAACTCGCCATCCATTCTCTCCGTCAGATCGCCCCGCGCAAGGCCTTCGATGACGCGGCTGGTCTCGGATACGCCATTATGGACGCCGGTGAGGAGCGAATTGATCGTCGCGGCGAAACGATTGAGGTTGTCGTCGCCATAGTCCTTGTTGATGCGGCGGCTGAAATCGCCCTGGGCCGCGGCATCGACAACGACGGCCATGCCGGCCTGCAGATCGTCGCTCTTGGCGCGCATGGCGGCTTCCTGCGCATTCATACGGCGCACTTCGCTGCCGTTTTTCTTGAAGACCTCAACGGCCGCAGCCATTTCGCCGATTTCGTCGTTGCGGCCGAGATAGGGGACGTCCGCGTCGAGATTTCCATCGGCCACGGCATTCATCACCTGCGAAACCCTGCGGATGGGTGCGCTGAGCTGCCGTGTTCCGATGTAGAGGCCGAAGGCGGCTCCCGCGCCGACACCGGCAACCGTCACCGCGACGATCACCCAGAATATGGCGGTGCTGAAAGAATCGACTCCCGCCTTCACGACTTCGAGCTCGGCAAGGTCGTTTTTCACGACGCTGTCGATTTCCGCCTGATAGGCCTTGCGGTTGGCGCGGTTCGCCTCGTTATTGCCCTGCTGGCTGGCCGCCTGCGGCCCGTTTTCCTTCGCCAGTCGCACGGTCTCCAGACGGAAGGTGCGGAATTCCTTGGACCGGCCGACAAGCTTGTCGAAACTCGCCTGTTGTTCGGCCGGCACGAGCGGCGCCCAGCTGGCAATGAGCTTTTCCATGGCGTCGAGGTTTTTGACCATGCCGTCGGCAAAGGGGGTGGCTGCCGCCACATCGGCTGCCGCGTAGACACCGCGTGCTTCCATGACGACTGCCGTTACCAGACGGTTGAGCGCCTCGCCCTTGTAGGCCCGTTCGGCGGCTTCCTCGAAATGATGCGACCGAACCCGGAATTCGTTGATCGCATAGATGGACAGCCCGCCAATGGTACAGGCCACAAGGCTCATCAGCCCGACAAGAAGATTGATACGACCGCGAATTCTCAACTTCGTTCCCCCAACAAAAACCAGCCGCGCGATGAAAATGGGAAGCTGGCATAACTTTTCGCGTCACAAGATTTATCAATGCTGCGTTAAGAAAGAATTTCAGATTTTATCGATTGCGCGCCGGAATCGGCCTCTATCGGCAGTCGGCGAAGGAGAAGGCGGTGCGTTTTCCGCAAAAGGTGAAGCGCGAAAACCCCTTCGGCAATTGACTTTGCTCGGCCTATGCCCTTATAAGCCGCGCACGCTCGGCCATTGAAAGCTCGCCCAGGCGGGGTTAGCCGTGCAAAAAACGAAACGCTCTTGCAAATTATTGCAAATTCAAGAAGGGCCGCACACCGCGGTATTAAATAAATGTCGAAGCGTACTTACCAACCGTCCAAGCTTGTCCGCAAGCGTCGCCATGGCTTCCGCGCCCGTATGGCTACCGCCGGCGGCCGCAAGGTTCTCGCAGCCCGCCGTGCGCGCGGCCGCGCTCGTCTTTCGGCTTAATTGCCGCCTCTGTGACCCGGTGAAAGTCGCGGGCACATGAGTAAGACAGGAAAACTGCCCGGCCGGCTTAAAAACCGGTCGGATTTCCTTGCCGTTCAGGCAGGAGAAAAACGGCGGGGAGGCACCTTTCTTCTGGAAGTGCTTGACCGGAAAGCCCCGGAAACCGAGCCTCGCGTCGGTTTTACCGTAACGAAAAGACAAGGCAACGCGGTCGAGCGAAATCGCATGCGCCGCCGTCTCAAGGAAGCCGTCAGGCTTTCTGCCGGATTCGCAATGAAGCCCGGTCATGACTATGTGATTGTCGCCCGCAGGGACGTGCTCGATACGGCCTTCCCGAAACTTCAGTCTCTCCTTAACGAGCGAATTGAAGGAACGGCGAAACCGAAACGGTCCCAGGAGACCCGCTCCAGGAAAGAATGATGGAAAAGAACCGTAATTACTTCATCGCGATAGCCCTTTCGGTTGTCATCGTCCTCGCCTGGCAATTCCTTTACATGAATCCGCGTATCGAGCAGCAGCGCCGCGCCGAAGAGGCCCGCCAGGCGCAGCAGCAGACGACGCAGCAACAGCAGCCGGCGCCGGGCGCCGCACCAGGCGCTGCCGTTGAAGGCGCACCGCCCGCTTCCTCACCGCAGACTGCCGCCACGGCGACCCGCGAAGAGTCGATTGCGAGAACCCAGCGCGTCGCCATCGAGACCAACGCCATCGCCGGCTCGATCAACCTTACCGGCGCCCGCTTCGATGACATCCGGCTCAAGGACTACCATGAGACCGTCGATGACTCGAGCCCGATCATCACGCTGTTCTCGCCCTCCGACACCAAGGACGGCTACTTCACCGAACTCGGTTACGTTGCGGCACAGGAAGTCGGCGGCGCTCCCGGCCCGACCACCGTTTGGACGCTGGCAAGCGGCGACAAGCTGACGGAAACCACCCCGGTCACCCTCACCTACACCAATTCCAAGGGCGTGATTTTCTCCCGCACGGTTTCGATCGACGAGCACTACATGATCTCGGTCGCCGACAAGGTGGAGAACCCCGGACAGGCGGCGATCTCCTTCGCCACCTATGGCCGCGTGACGCGCAACAACAAGCCCGCAGTTCCTCCGGTCTTCGTCATCCATGAAGGCTTTCTCGGCGTTTCGGGCAAAGACGGCAGCCTGACGGAAGAAAAGTACAAGGACGTCGAAGAAGCACCGGTAACGGTTGCCAAGGCGACCGGCGGCTGGCTCGGCATCACCGACAAATATTGGGCCGCGGCCATCGTTCCCCCCCAGACGACGCCGTTCGAAACCCGTTATTCGCACATTACCGGCAATCAGCCGAGCTATCAGGCCGATTTCAAGAGCGACCCGCTGACGGTCGAGCCCGGCCAGTCGATCGAGCTGAAGAGCCTCGTTTTCGCTGGCGCCAAGGAAGTGCCGCTGGTCGACCGTTACGAGACGACCTACGCCATTCCGAAGTTCGACCTTCTGATCGACTGGGGCTGGTTCTACTTCATCACCAAGCCGATGTTCAAACTGATGGATTTCTTCTTCCGTTATTTTGGCAATTTCGGCGTGGCGATCCTGCTCACCACCATCGTCGTCAAGGCGCTCTTCTTCCCGCTCGCCAGCAAGCAATATGCTTCCATGGCGAACATGAAGCGCGTGCAGCCGAAGATGGAAGAGCTGAAGGCCAAGCATGGCGATGACCGCATGGCCATGCAGCAGGCGATGATGCAGCTCTACAAGGAAGAGAAGATCAATCCTGTTGCCGGCTGCTGGCCGATGCTTTTGCAGATCCCGGTCTTCTTTGCGCTCTACAAGGTCATCTACGTCACCATCGAAATGCGGCATGCGCCGTTCTTCGGCTGGATTCACGACCTTTCCGCGCCGGATCCGACGTCGCTGTTCAACCTCTTCGGCCTTCTGCCCTATGATGTGCCGCACTTCCTGATGATCGGTGTCTGGCCGCTTGTCATGGGCATCACCATGTTCCTCCAGATGCGCATGAACCCGACGCCGCCCGATCCGACGCAGGCGATGATCTTCAACTGGATGCCGCTGATCTTCACCTTCATGCTGGCCTCCTTCCCGGCCGGTCTGGTCATCTACTGGGCATGGAACAATACGCTCTCCATCACCCAGCAGGCTGTCATCATGAAGCGCCAGGGCGCCAAGATCGAGCTGTTCGATAACATCAAGGGGCTGTTCAAGCGAAAGCCGGTGCAATCGAAATGAGTGAGACCGGCACGGCAACCGAAAAGCCCCTGTTCGGGCGACCCTGGATTTTCATTCGCGGCGTTCCCGCAATGAAATTCCTGCCGCCCGAAGGCCCGCCGGAGATTGCCTTCGCCGGTCGTTCGAATGTCGGCAAGTCCTCGCTCATCAATGCGCTGGTGGGCCACAAGGGGCTTGCCCGCACGTCCAATACGCCCGGACGCACGCAGGAACTGAACTATTTCGTTCCGGATGGTTATTCCGGCGAAGCGGGCGATCTGCCGCCGATGGCGCTGGTCGACATGCCCGGTTACGGTTATGCGCAGGCCCCCAAGGATCAGGTCGACGCCTGGACGAAGCTCGTCTTCGATTATCTGCGCGGCCGTGCGACGCTGAAGCGCGTTTACGTGCTGATCGATTCTCGCCACGGCGTGAAAAAGAACGACGAGGAGGTTCTGACCCTGCTCGACAAGGCGGCCGTTTCCTACCAGATCGTGCTGACGAAGACGGACAAGATCAAGGATGCCGGCGTTCCGCGGCTGATCGGCGAAACGCTGGAGAAAATCCGCAAGCGTCCCGCCGCCTATCCGGAAGTTCTCGCCACATCCTCGGAAAAATCATTCGGGCTGGATAGCCTGCGGGCCGAGATCGTCAGAACGATCTCTCTTTGAGAGGCACGCCTCTCAGGCGATGGTGAAAAGCAGAACGGCGGTCCAGAGCGTCGCCGTCAACGCCAGAAGACGCCAGAAGCGCACGGAATGCCAGACCTCCGAAAGCATGGCTGCGAACATGCTGCCACCCCGTAGCGGCTGGCCCCTGAATGGCAGGCCGGAGCGGCCTGGGTCCCGTTCCAGCAGCGCGGCGACGGTCGCGTTTTCGCGATATTCGGTTTCCGCCAGATTGTCCCGCCAGCGCCTGACCATGGCCGCGAACTGGCGGTCGCGTTTGACGCGTTTGGCAAGCTCCGCCATGCTTTCCGGCGGCAGGGCACCCAGCACATATTCGCCCGCAAGGACTTCATCCCGCAAACCGCTTTGCTTGTCTCGATCGGGTGCCGTCATGTGGTCTCTCGCTCCTCGGTCGTTCAGGTCAGCATCGCTCCCGCGGCGCGCGACATCCCATGTCGCCCTGAATTAACCCCTCCCCTTTCCCCTGCAAGGCTGGTCCCATTGGGCCTTTATGTCAATCTCATTACGGGGCCGGGACAGCCAAAAAAAAGAAATTTGACCGCTGCCGACACAATAAGGCCAGGAGGTTATTTCATCCGTCAAAGACTTGCTTTAGAGCGGTGACAGGCTTTCAACGGCCGCAACCACAGACCGAGGTTTTTAGATGACGTCTTCCGAAAGCGAAACTCAGGCGCGGCTGCTCGCACAGGCTCTGCCTTTCATGCAGAAATACGAGAACAAGACCATCGTGGTGAAATATGGCGGCCACGCCATGGGGGATTCCACGCTCGGCAAGGCTTTCGCGGAAGACATCGCCCTGTTGAAACAATCGGGCATTAACCCCATTGTCGTACATGGCGGCGGCCCGCAGATCGGCGCGATGCTGACCAAGATGGGCATCGAATCGAAATTCGAGGGCGGCCTGCGCGTCACCGACGCCAAGACGGTCGAGATCGTCGAAATGGTTCTGGCCGGCTCGATCAACAAGGAAATCGTCGCCCTCATCAACCAGACGGGCGAATGGGCGATCGGCCTGTGCGGCAAGGACGGAAACATGGTCTTCGCCGAAAAGGCGAAAAAGACCGTTATCGATCCCGACAGCAATATCGAACGTGTCCTCGATCTCGGTTTCGTCGGCGAAGTCACCGAAGTCGACCGCACGCTGCTCGACCTGCTCGCCAAGTCGGAAATGATCCCGGTCATCGCCCCGGTCGCGCCTGGCCGCGATGGTGCCACCTACAATATCAACGCCGATACCTTCGCCGGCGCGATTGCGGGTGCGCTTCACGCCTCGCGTCTGCTGTTTCTCACCGACGTTCCCGGCGTTCTCGACAAGAACAAGGAACTCATCAAGGAACTCACCGTCTCGCAGGCGCGTGCGCTCATCAAGGACGGCACGATTTCCGGCGGCATGATCCCGAAGGTCGAGACCTGCATCGACGCCATCAAGGCTGGCGTTCAGGGCGTGGTGATCCTGAACGGCAAGACGCCCCACTCCGTCCTTCTGGAAATCTTCACGGAAGGCGCCGGCACGCTCATCGTGCCCTGATGTGCTTCAGGTGGCGGACGGGCAAGCCTGTCCGCCACGACAGGCATTCAGCCGAATGCCAGCAGCGACAGCACGCCCACGACAATCAGCAGGCAGCCGGAGAGTTCGAGCCGGTTGATCTTCTCCTTGAAGAAAAGCACGGTCGAGGCGAAGGCGAAGAGCATCTCTACCTGCGCCAATGCCTTCACCACGGCGGCCTGCTGCAGGGTCATCGCCGTGAACCAGCCGAATGAGGCCGTGGCGCCCACGAAACCGACCGCAAGCGACGGTTTCCACACCCTTGCGATGCGCCGCAACTCTTCCCGCTCGCGCCAGACGATCCACAGGAACATCGAAACCGTCTGCATGACGATGACGACAACGAGGGTAAAGCCCGCCTGTATCATCGCGTCCGGAGCGGGAAGGCTCGGCGCAAGCGCAAGCGACGCCGATCGATAGGCGACCGATGACAGGCCGAAGAAAGCGCCCGAGGCAAGGCCGATACCCGCTGTCCGGCTAAAGATAGACGTGAAGAAGGAAGCGGGCGTGACTTCCGTGCGTGCCACCGAAATCAGCATGACGCCGGCGACCGAGATGGCGATGGCCGCCAATGTGCCGCCATTGACGCTTTCCCCGATGAAAATAAGCGCGAACAGCGCTGCCTGCGCCGGTTCTGTGCGGGAATAGGCCGTTCCAACCGCGAAGTTGCGGAACGAGAACAGGTGCACCAGCAGGAAGGTGGCGGCGATCTGCGCCATGGCGCCGACCGTCGCCCACACGGCAAAGGACGTGTTGGGCACCGGCAGAGGGCGGCCGAGCCCGAAATGCAGGAAAGCAAGATAAGCGAGAGCGAAAGGCATGCCGAACACGAAGCGCACGAAGGTCGCGCCCGTGGTGCCCATCATGCCCTTGAGGTGCTTTTGCAGGGTCGAGCGCAGGTTCTGCAAGAACGCGCTTGCGAAAGTGATGCCTATCCAGAGTTCCATGGCCTTGGCGGTATCATGCACCGGAGGCCGCAGCCAAGCCCGATTTTCTGATCAATCGTCGTCTTTTCGATTTTCTTCGGCCTTCGAAACGGGCATAAAGCAGGCCATGGACACAAAGCCGAAAAACCTGCCCGAAGCCGCCGATTTCGACCATGTGAGCGAATGGGTCTTCGATCTCGACAACACGCTCTATCCGCATCACATCAATCTGTTTTCGCAGATCGACCGTAACATGACGGCCTATGTGGCGGAGCTTCTGAAGCTCGATCCCGACGAAGCCAGGGCGCTGCAGAAACGCTATTATCACGACCACGGCACGACGCTTCAGGGGCTGATGATCCATTACGGCATCAGCCCGGACGAGTTTCTGGAACGCGCCCATGCCATCGATTATTCGGCGCTGAAGCCGCATCCGGAACTCGGCGAGGCAATCAAGGCTTTGCCGGGCCGCAAATTCATCCTTACCAATGGCAGCGTCAAACATGCGCAGGCGGCCGCCGGTGCGCTCGGCATTCTCGATCATTTCGAGGATATTTTCGATATCGTCGCCGCGGGCTATCTGCCGAAACCGGCCAGCGCGACCTATGAGAAGTTCGCGGCGCTTGCGAAACTCGACACGCAAAAAGCTGCCATGTTCGAGGATTTGCCGTGCAATCTCGCGGCGCCCAAGGCGCTCGGCATGAAGACCGTTCTGCTCGTCCCCGCCAATCTCGAGGGCATCATCATGGAACGCTGGGAAATCCCCGCCGTCACCGATGCGCATATCGACTACATCACCGACGACCTGACCGGTTTCCTGACGAAAACCATCGCAGGCTGAGCAGCGAACATTACCGAAGCTTCATCCACCTTACGGATGTTTAAGTGGTGAGGCGTGCTGGACGTCACTATCTTCTCTTCAGGGACACCAAAGAAAGGTAATGACGATGACCACACGAAAAATCGCCCTGTCTGCTCTTGGCGCAGCCCTTTTGATCGGCACGGCCGCGACGGCAAGCTTTGCCGCCCCACCCGCTCCGGGCAAGGGCCATGGCGAGCGCATGCCGATCCGCCAGGAAGCGGCCTTCGTTCACCTGCTGAAGGTGGCTGACAGCAACAAGGACGGCAAGATTTCCAAGGAGGAATTCGCCGCCCGTCAGGACGCGCTCTTCACCGAGATCGACAAGGACAAAGACGGCTCGATCACACCGAAGGAAATGCGTGAGTATCGCCAGGCGAAGATGGAAGCTTTCCGCGCCGCCAATCCGCGCCCCGAGCGTGAGGACGCCAAAGCCGAAGACGGCAAAGGCCCCGAGGGCAAGCGCGCCGAAAGACATGCCGAGCGCGAACATGGCGGCCGTTTCGGCCATCAGGGCTGGGGCAAGCATGGCGGCAAGGGCGCAGGTCTCGCGCTGATCCGCTGGGCCGATACCGACGAGAACGGTCAGGTCAGCAAGGCCGAATTCACCGCCGCCGGCGAAAAGATGTTCGAACGGCTGGACAAGAACAAGGACGGCGTCATCTCCATCGACGACATGCCGGACCGCCCGTTCCTTTAACCCGCTAAAGAAAAAGCCCGCTCAAAAGCGGGCTTTTTTCTTCAATGCAGGCTGACGGTCTGGAGATCGTCTTCGGCAGCCTTGAAAAACGTACTGGACCGGTTGTCCGTCAGGAGGATCGGCGTACCATCTGCACCGAACAGCGCCCAAAGGTCCAATTGCGGATCGAGATCGGGCGCTTCCGGGAAACAGCGGCTGACGTCTTCCGCGCGGATCTTGCGGATATATCCCACTTCTCCTTCGCCGATATGGGCGAGCTGGGATTGGGTGAGACGCGCATGCGCTTCTTTCAACACCATATTTCAGCCTCCTTCTTCACGCCGAGCGATTCGTGTCGGATTCCGGCGTTCACGTTCTACTCTGAGACGGAAATATTAATTTTCTTCACCACGTTTGAAATTTCCGGCCGGACCAGATCGATGGAAAGAAGGCCGTTGCGCAAGCGCGCTTCCCTGACCTGCATGCCATCGGCAAGCACGAAAACCCGCTGGAACTGGCGGGCCGCGATGCCGCGATAGAGAAAATCGCGTTTCTCCTGTTCCTGCTGGCGTCCGCGAATGACGAGTTGGTTGTCGGCCGTCGTCACATCCAGATCGTCCTGCGAAAAACCGGCAACCGCGATGGTGATGCGCAGGCGTTCCGGCACATCGTCACTGCCCGGCAGGCGCTCGATATTATAGGGAGGATAGCCGTCATTTGCCTTCGCCATGCGCTCCAGCGTCTTTTCCATGGCATCAAAACCCAGCAAAAGCGGGTGGGTGAATGGCGTCATGCGGCTCATGTCTCTTTTGTCCTTGCAACCAAGCGACGTTTCGCGGTCCCGCTTCCGGCAACCTCGCCGGTCAATCGCACCGGCCCCTGCAATATGGGAAGCACAACCGCAATACGCAAGACGCGGCGACGAGCAAAGGGGACACCGGGGAATGAGGCTTGACAAGTGAGCACCCGCCGCTCGAAAAAAGCGCTCATCTCAACGGCGGGCAAGACATGGCAGAACGCAGAAAAATCATTATCGACACCGATCCGGGCCAGGACGACGCGGCGGCAATCATGCTCGCCTTCGCAAGCCCGGAGGAAATCGACATTCTCGGATTGTGCGCCGTCGCCGGCAACGTTCCGCTGAAGCTCACCAGCCGCAACATCCGCATCATCAGCGAATTGTGCGGCCGCACCGATATTCCCGTCTATGAGGGCGCCGAGAAGCCGCTGGTGCGCAAGCCCATCACCGCCGAGCACGTTCACGGCAGCACCGGCCTCGACGGCCCGGTTCTCGATGAGCCTACCATGGAAGCGCAAAAGCAGCATGCGGTCGATTTCATCATCGAAACGCTGATGCGGGAACCCGCTGGCACCGTAACGCTCTGCACGCTCGGCGCGCTGACCAATGTGGCGCTGGCGCTCCTGAAGGCGCCGGAAATCGCCGACCGCGTCAAGGAGCTGGTGATGATGGGCGGCGGCTTCTTCGAGGGCGGCAACATCACGCCGGCGGCGGAATTCAACATCTATGTCGACCCGCAGGCCGCCGATATCGTGTTCCGCTCCGGCATGCCGATCGTCATGATGCCGCTCGACGTCACCCATCAGTTGCTGACGACCAAGGCTCGGGTCAGCCGCATTCGCGACATTGGCACGCGGCCGGCCATAGCCATGGCGGAAATGCTGGAATTCTTCGAGCGTTTCGACATCGAAAAATACGGCTCAGACGGCGGCCCGCTGCATGATCCGACCGTCATTGCCTATCTCGTCAAACCCGAACTGTTTCAGGGTCGCGAGTGCAACGTCGAAATCGAGGTCCATTCGGAACTCACCATGGGCATGACCGTGGTGGACTGGTGGAATGTTACCGAACGCCCCGCCAATGCCCGCGTGATGCGCAATGTGGATGCCAACGGTTTCTTCGAGTTGCTGACGGAACGTTTCGCCCGTCTCTGACGGAAGCGGAAATGAAAAAGGGCCGCTGGCGATGCCAGCGGCCCTTTTTATTTGAGGCTGAAATGGCGCGTCAGAATTCCGTCCAGTCATCCTGCGCCAAAGCGTTTGCACCGCTGGTTCTCGGGCGGGCGCGGGGCGCGGCCGGGCGGCCCGACGCCTGCGCCGGAGCGGCGGGTGCACGCATTGCCGCCGCCGTGGCGCGAAGTTGCTGGCTGGAATGGCTGCCGGAAACGGAGAAACCGGCAACGAGCGACTTCAGCGTTTCGGCCTCGCTGTTCAGCGTCACACTCGCAGCGGTAGTTTCTTCCACCATCGCCGCATTCTGCTGGGTCACCTGATCCATCTGGGTGACGGCGGAATTGATCTCCTTGAGGCCGACTGCCTGTTCGCTGGCGGAAGCGGAAATCTGCCGTATCAGCTGGTTGATCTGCAGAACCTGATCGGCGATCTTTTTCATCGTCTCACCGGCCTTGCCGACCAGCTGGACGCCCTCGCCCACCTGCATGGCCGAGGTGTTGATGAGACCCTTGATCTCCTTGGCGGCGGTGGCGGACCGCTGCGCCAGTTCGCGCACTTCCTGTGCGACGACGGCAAAGCCCTTGCCGGCATCACCGGCGCGGGCGGCTTCCACGCCCGCATTCAGCGCCAGAAGGTTGGTCTGGAAGGCGATCTCGTCGATAACCCCGATGATGCGGGAGATTTCGGCCGAGGATTGCGCGATGCCTTCCATGGAGTTTACGGCCTGCTGCACGACCTCACCCGACTTCCCCGCATCGTCGCAGGCATGGCTGACGGCTCCGGCCGCCTCTGCGGCGTTTTCCGCGCTGGAATTAACCTGCGCGGTCAGCTCATTGAGGGCGGCGGCGGTTTCTTCCAGGCTTGCGGCCTGCTGTTCCGTGCGGTGCGAAAGATCGCTGGCGGCGCGAGTGATCTCGCCCGTGCCGTTGCCGATGCTGACGACGGTTGCATTGACGGTGGAAACCGTTTCCTCGAGGCTCGCCAGCGCCGAGTTGAAGTCCTCGCGCAGCTTCGCATATTCGCCGGGGAACTCGTCCTCGATACGGTAGGTGAGATTGCCCTGCGAAAGCGCATTGAGGCCCGCACCCAGCACGCCGACAATGTGCTGCTGCATGCGGCTGTTTTCAGTACGCTCGGATTCCGAGCGCTGGCGCGCCGTTTCCGCGTGACCACGCTGGGCCTCGGCTTCGGCCTCCATCTCGCGGATGCCGGCAAGCTTTGCACGGAAACCTTCCAGCGCGGTAGCCACCGCACCCGTCTCATCCCGACGCTCCTGTCCGGAAACCGGCACATCGTAACGCCCGTCGCTCAGCGTCCTGACGTCGGAAACCAGCGAGGCAAGCGGATTGCGGACGAAATGGCGCACGGCGAAATAAAGCGCGGTGATGACGGCGGCGAGAATGACAATCGCGCCGATGATCATCATATAGGTCTGTTCCTGAACCGGTGCGTTCAGGGCCTGATGGGGAATATCCACCAGCACCACCCAGGTCGCGTTGAGACCTGGAACGGCGAAGGGATAGACCAGACGATTATAGGGCGCGTCCGTATCTAGGCCGAGATTTTCGATGAGGCCCTGCTTACCGGACGTGATCGCCGCCTGAACGGTGCTCGCACCGTCTCCATCATAGGCTTTCATGTTCTGCGCGGGTGTCGGCGGCACCAGCCACTGGCCGCCCTGCGAAACGAGCGTCACGCGGCCGGTCTCGAAAGGGTGCAGCGCCTGTAGCTTCTGCGACAGCGAGGCCAGCGAGATATCGACACCCGCCACGCCGATCATCTTGCCGTCCGACATGACTGGATAGGCAAGCGAGGTCATGGTTGTGGGTACTTCCGTGCCTTCCGCGAGATAGGGCTGGGTAATGGCGCCCTTGCCGGATTTGGAGGCAAGCGCATACCATTCCGCCGCGTAATCATTCTTGAAGGTCGAAAACTGGATGTCGCCCTTCTGGGTCTTCGACCAATAGGGCGCAAACGCGCCGTTTTCATTGGTGCCGAGATCGAGCCTGCCCGCAATCTCCTTGCTCTGCCCATCAAAAAGGCCGAGCTGCTCGCAGAACCAGCTTCCGAAAGCAAAGGCATTCTGCTCGACATTGGCCTTGAGGATATTGACGATGCCGGGGCGATCCATCGATTTCGCCTGATGCGCACGGCCGATGACACCGGCCATGGAGCGCGCGGCGCTGCCGAGTTCACCGACATCGGCGGCGATGACGTTGGCGATGGCGCGCGCTTCGGTATTGGCCTGATCCATGGTCAGCGCGTGCACGCGCTCACTCGTCTGGGAAATGAGGAAGGAATTCGATGCAACGAGAACCGTGGTGATAGCGCAGCCGGTTACGAGGATCAGCTTGGTCGCAAGCGACTTCACTTGGAAATTGAACATTTTGGCCTCGATCAAATCGCCCGCCCGAAAAGGCTGACGTCAACGGATGATAAATCTCCGTCATGGAGGCCCGTCCGCAGGGGACAGTGCGCTGCAGCGCGACGGGGCAAAATTAGAAGAAGATTGCTAATTAAGCCCTAAAATTACTTCGTCGCGCCAAGCATAATCAGTGTTCGTAGTGGGCCGAGATGATTTTCCATGCATCGTCGGCCGTTTCGGCGAAATGCAGAAGATTCATATCTTCAGGCGCGATGGTGCCGAAATCCGCCAGGAATTCGAAATTGATCACCGATCGCCAGAATTTCTCGCCGAACAGGATGAGCGGAATGGGCTCCATGCGCTTCGTCTGGATGAGCGTCAAGGCCTCGAACAATTCGTCCAGCGTGCCGAAACCGCCGGGAAAGATCACCACCGCCTTCGCCCGCATCAGGAAATGCATCTTGCGAATGGCGAAATAGTGGAAGTTGAAGCTCAGTTCCGGCGTCACATAGGGGTTCGGCGCCTGCTCGTGCGGCAGGACGATGTTGAGGCCGATGGACGGGCCGCCGGCATCGGCAGCGCCGCGATTGCCCGCTTCCATGACACCGGGACCGCCGCCGGTGACCACGACATATTCGAGGTGGTCGGATTTCGCGGCATAGTCGGTGCAAAGCCGCGCGAACTTGCGCGCCTCGTCATAATAGACCGAGGATTGCTCCAGATTGCGCTTCTGCGTCTCGTTGCGCGCCGCCCAGGCTTCGCCGCCGGGTTCCGGAATGCGGGCGCCGCCGAACATGACGACCGTGGATTTGATGCCGCGCTCGGTCAGCGCCATTTCCGTCTTCAGCAGTTCCAATTGAAGCCTGACGGGGCGCAATTCCTCTCGGCAGAGGAAATCCATGTCCACATAGGCGAGGCGATAGGACGGGGAATCCGACTGCGGTGTTTTTTGAACGACCTCGGCCTGCTGCTTGTCCACGGCACTACGCTTCAAGGGGTCCCATACCCCGTCCTTGCGCCGCAACTTGCCGTTTTTCAGTCGTGTCATTTCCATGCCTTTCGTCTGACGCGCCAAATCACCCAAATCACATTGACGCCTTTCCAACACTCCCTTAGATCAAATGACCAAAGCCTTCCAGCGGCGCGGGACCATCCGTGACCACGAACACCACGCGACTTTAAGGAATTTTCCATGAGCCTTACGGATCTCACCTCCCTCGAAACCATCATCGAAACCGCCTTCGACAACCGAGATGGTGTGAACGTATCGACGAAGGGCGAGGTTCGCGACGCCGTGGACACATCTCTTCAACTTCTCGATAGCGGCAAGGCACGCGTGGCCGAAAAGCAGGCTGACGGAAACTGGAAGGTGAACCAGTGGCTGAAAAAGGCCGTGCTTCTCTCCTTCCGTCTGAACGACATGGAGATCGTCACCGGCGGACCGGGCGAATCCACCTGGTGGGACAAGGTGCCGTCGAAGTTCGAAAACTGGGGTGAAAACCAGTTCCGCGCCGCCGGTTTCCGCGCCGTACCGAACGCCGTCGTGCGCCGCTCCGCCTATGTCGCCAAGAACGTGGTGCTGATGCCTTCCTTCGTCAATCTCGGCGCCTATGTCGATGAAGGCACGATGGTAGACACCTGGGCAACCGTCGGCTCCTGCGCGCAGATCGGCAAGAACGTGCACCTCTCCGGCGGTGTCGGCATCGGCGGCGTTCTGGAGCCCTTGCAGGCGGGCCCGACGATCATCGAGGATAATTGCTTCATCGGCGCCCGTTCGGAAGTCGTCGAAGGCTGCATCGTGCGTGAAGGCGCCGTTCTCGGCATGGGCGTCTTCATCGGCAAGTCCACCAAGATCGTCGACCGCGCCACCGGCGAGATCACCTATGGCGAAGTGCCGCCCTATTCCGTCGTGGTTGCCGGCACTATGCCGGGCAAGCCTTTCCCGAACGGCGAACCGGGCCCGAGCCTCTATTGCGCCGTCATCGTCAAGCGCGTCGATGAAAAGACCCGCTCCAAGACCGGCATCAATGAGCTTCTGCGCGACTGATATAAAGCGACTGCCATGACCACGACCGATCCCGTTGCCAATCTCGCCGCCCTCATCCGTTGCCCTTCGGTGACGCCTGCGGAAGGCGGCGCGCTTTCCCTGCTCGATACCCTGCTTTCGCCGCTTGGTTTCCAGGTGGACAGGATGGTGGCGAGCGAGGCGGGAACGCCTGACGTGGAGAACCTTTACGCCCGGCTCGGCACCGAGGGCCCGCATCTGATGTTTGCGGGCCATACGGATGTCGTTCCGGTGGGCGATGAGGCCGCATGGAGCCATCCGCCCTTTGCGGCCGAAATCGCAGGCGGCGAAATGTTCGGTCGCGGTGCGGTGGACATGAAGGGCGGCATCGCCTGTTTCGTTGCCGCCATTGCCCGCCATATCGAAAAACACGGCAAACCGCAGGGCTCCGTTTCTTTCCTGATTACAGGCGATGAGGAAGGCCCGTCGATCAACGGCACTTCCAAGCTGCTGGAATGGGCGGCCGCCAAGGGCGAGACATGGGATGCCTGCGTGGTGGGCGAGCCGACCAATCCCGACCAGCTTGGCGACATGATCAAGATCGGCCGCCGGGGATCGCTTTCCGGCCGCATCACGGTTCATGGCGTGCAGGGCCATGCCGCTTATCCGCATCTCGCCGACAACCCCATTCGCGGTTTGCTGCAACTGACCCATGCGCTGATGCATCCGCCCTTCGATCATGGCACCGACAATTTCCAGCCCTCCAATCTGGAAGTAACGACCATCGATACCGGCAATGCCGCCACCAATGTAATCCCGGCGCGGGCGACGGCCTCCTTCAACATCCGTTTCAACGATACGTGGACTGCAGAGAGCCTGCGCGCGGAAATCGTCCATCGCCTCGATGCCGCCGCAGCAGAAGGCGAGCTTCGCCCCGAGCGTGCGCCGGTGAAATACGATATTGTCTGGGCGGACCGCCCAGCCCATGTCTTTCTTACCCGGAACAATGCCCTCATTTCGTCGCTTTCCGGCGCGGTGGAAGCCGTGACGGGCAAGGAACCCAAGCTTTCGACCACCGGCGGCACCTCGGATGCGCGCTTCATCAAGGATTATTGCCCGGTGGTGGAATTCGGCCTCGTCGGGCAGACCATGCATATGGTCGATGAGCGTGTGGCGGTTGCCGATCTCGAGACGCTGACGCGCATTTACGAGACCTTTATCGAACGCTGGTTCGCCCATGCCGACGGCAAGTGAAATAAGGCTCTATCTGACGGGCCTGTGGCTTCTGCTGCTCGGCGACCATAATGGCGCACGTTATCTGGACCTCTCCGAGCGCGGTATGTGGCGATCCTTCTATTCCGCCCTCTGGTGCCTGCCCGCCATGCTGGTTTCATGGCTGTGGCTACGCGCCGCCTTCCTCGCCAGCTATCCGCCCGGCACCGGAACGGGCTTCATCTTCTTCTTCCGTCTGGCGATGGTCGAGGCCATCTGCTGGATCGTGCCGCTGCTGTTGATCGGCATGCTGCTGTTTGCCTTCGGCGCACGGGAAAAATTCGCGCCGCTCGTCACCACCATGAACTGGCTGTCGCTGCCGTTTTCCTACGCCTATGCGGTTCTGATCCTGATCGCATTCTTCCTGCCGCCCTTGCAGGGGCTGATCGCCATTCTCTGGCTGGCGCTGCTTCTGTCGCTGGTCTTCGCCTTCTCGCGAATTGTGCGGTTCTTCATCCGCGACCAGTCGCTGCTCGTCTCGGCCATCGTCATGACGCTGCTGGTGCCCGGCATGCTTCTGTCGGAAGCGCTGCAGCGTTTTCTCGGCGTTTATCCGGCCTGAGAACCGGCGTGGGTTTTAGCGGTCAGTCCGCGTCCTCAGCCATATCGGTTTCAGGGTACCTGCGACGCGGCGGAATGACGTCGGGATAATCGACCTGCATGAAATAGAGACCGTCCGGCGGCGCGACAGGGCCGCAGGCCTTGCGATCCCGCGCCTCCAGCGCGGCACGCACATCCTCCGGCGTCATCGTGCCTTCGCCCGCCAGTTTCAGCGTACCCGCGAAAGAGCGTATCTGGTTATGCAGGAAGCTCTGCGCGGTCGCACGGATTTCGATGAGATCGCCGGTGCGCGTCACATCCAGCCGGTCGAGCGTGCGCACCGGGCTGTTCGCCTGACAATGCACGGAGCGGAAGGTCGTGAAATCATGCCGGCCGACAAGCATCTGGGCGGCTTCATGCATGCGCTCATGGTCCATGTCCTTCGACACCCACCATGCCCGCTTGTGCTCCAGCGCCAGCCGGGCCTTGCGGCAGATGATGCGGTAAAGGTAGTGCCGACGAAGGGCGGAAAACCGGGCATCGAAATCCTCGGTCACGGAAGTGGCATCGAGGACGGCCACGGCTTCACCCGCCATGGCGAGATGCGCATTGAGCGCGTTACGAAGCTTGTACGGCTCCCAGTCTCGGGAAAGATCGACGTGGACGACCTGCCCGACGGCATGCACGCCGGAATCGGTGCGGCCGGCGCCGCGAATGGAGACGCTCTCTCCCGTCAACGAGCGAACCGCAGCCTCCAGCGCACCCTGAACCGAGGGGCCGTTATCCTGTCTCTGCCAGCCATAATAAGGCGTGCCGTCGTATTCGACGGTCATGCGGAAACGTGGCATCAGCCGAGCCTCGTTGTGGTCGGAACCGGTGTGCCGCGCACGAAATCGGCCGCCGACATCGGCTTGCCGCCCGCCTTCTGCAGACGGGTGAGCCGCACGGCGCCGCTGCCGCAGGCAATGGTAAGGGCGTCATCGAGCGCCGCGCCCGCTTCTCCCATGCCGCTTGCCAGTTCGGAGGCCAGAACCTTCACGCGCTCCGCCTTGCCACCGATGTCCATTTCCAGCCATGCGCCGGGAAACGGCGAAAGGCCGCGAATGTGATTATGCACATCCTGCGCCGGCCTCGAAAAATCGATGCGGGTCTCGCCCTTGTCGATCTTCGCGGCATAGAGCACGCCTTCTTCCGCCTGCGTGACAAGCGGCAGGCCGCCGGATTCCAGCTTGTCCATAGCCTGCCGCATCAGCCGCGCGCCGGCCAGCATCAGGCTGTCATGCAATTCTCCGGCGGTCATGTTCTCATCGATCGCGACCTTGGCGGTCAGCGCGACGGGGCCGGTATCGAGCCCCTTTTCCATTTTCATGACCATCATGCCGGTCTCGGCATCGCCGGCCATGATGGCCCGCTGGATGGGGGCAGCGCCGCGCCAGCGCGGCAGCAGCGAGGCGTGGCCGTTATAACAGCCAAGGCGCGTGCCGCTGAGGATCGCTTCCGGCAGCAGCAGACCGTAAGCCACGACGACCGCGACATCGGCATTGAAATCCCGGAACTGCTGTCGGTCTTCCTCTGCCTTGAAGTTCACCGGCGTCAGCACGGGCAGGCCCAACAGTTCGGCGGCCTGATGCACCGGGGACTTCTGCAGATCGAGGCCACGACGGCCGCCGGGACGCGGCGGCTGGGTGTAGACCGCAAGGATCTCGTGGCCGGCCTCCACCAGTGCACGCAGGGTGGGAACGGAAAATTCCGGCGTACCCATAAAAATGATGCGAAGAGCCATCGTCGCCCCCTGCCCTGTCATCCATTCCGGTCCAGAGAGGACGGATCAGATCTTTGCGCGGGCCGCTTTCGTGAATTTCTTGATGACCATGTCGCGCTTCAGCCGCGAAATATGGTCGATGAAGAGAACGCCGTTCAGGTGATCGATCTCATGCTGCAGGCAGGTGGCGAGCAGGCCATCCGCCTCGACCGTCTGCTGCCTGCCGTCACGGCCGACATATTGCACCGTGAGCGACGCGGGACGCTCCACCTCGGCGTAATAATCGGGGATGGAGAGGCAGCCTTCCTCATAGGTCGAGACATCGTCCGACACCTTGAGGATTTCCGGATTGATGAAGACGATCGGGGTCTTTTCCTCGCCTTCACGCGCAACGTCGATCACCAGCATGCGGCGCGCCACGCCTATCTGAATGGCGGCGAGGCCGATACCCGGCGCATCATACATGGTTTCCAGCATGTCGTCGGCAAGACGCAGCACCTCGGCATCCACCTTTTCGATGGGCTTCGATTGCTGGCGCAGCACGGGATCGGGCAAAATGATAAGCGGTTTGATGGTCATGGCTTCCCATAACGTATCTCTTGCGCGGAGGAAATAAAAAACACGAGGTTCAAACCGCCTCCGGCATCCGCCCCGCCCGACTCATTTCCGCCGCAGGAATGTTCTTGTTTTGATCTTCCGAATCACAAGAAACCTGCTAGATTTAATCATGAGCATAGATTTCTCCGTTCTCCTCGATCCCGCGTTACGGGCCGGCTCCGTCGACATCAGCTTCGGCGCGCTGCTCGCGGCTCTGGTTTTCGGTCTGGTAACCATCTGGCTGGTGACGGCGAGCCGTGGGAAAAAAGCGGGAGCCGACGGTGAAATCTCCGACCTCCTCAAAACACAGTCCGAACTGCATGGCCGTATCGCCGCCATGGCGGAAACGCTCGGTACCCGCCAGACCGAGATGAGCCAGACGCTGAACCAGCGCCTCGACGGCATGTCGCAACGCCTTGGCGAAACACTGACGGAGCAGACCCGGTCGACGCATGAGAATCTGAGCCGCCTGCAGGAGCGCCTCGCGGTCATCGACGCCGCGCAGGGCAATATTCAGGATCTGGCAAAGGACGTCGTCGGGCTTCAGGCCATCCTTTCCAACAAGCAGACGCGCGGCGCCTTCGGACAGGCCCGCATGGAGACGCTGATTGCCGATGCGCTTCCGGCCGGGGCCTTCCAGTTGCAGCCGACACTTTCGAACGGTTACCGGCCGGACTGCACCATCAAGATGCCCAACAATGCCCCGCCGCTCGTCATCGACGCCAAGTTTCCGCTGGAGGCGTGGAACGCCATCAAGGCGGACGAAACACCCGAAACCAAACGCGCCGCCGTGCAGCAGTTCCGCCGCGATATGGAAGTGCATATTCGCGACGTGGCCGAGAAATACCTCATCCGCGGCGAGACGCAGGATACGGCCTTCATCTTCGTGCCGTCCGAATCGATCTTCGCCGATATCCACCAGCACTTCGAATATCTGGTGCAGCGCGCTCACCGCGCCCGTGTCGTCATCGTTTCGCCGTCGCTTCTGATGCTGTCGGTACAGGTCATCCAGTCCGTGCTCAAGGATCAGCGCATGCGCGAGCAGGCACATCTCATCCAGGGTGAAGTGGCATTGCTCATGGACGATGTGCGGCGGCTGGACGACCGGACGCGCAAGCTGCAGGCCCATTTTGGATTGGCCCAAAAAGATATCGACATGATGCTGATCTCCTCCGACAAGGTGCTGGCGCGCGGCCAGAAAATCGAAGGTCTCGATTTTTCACCGACGGAAAAAGAGACTTCGCATGGGGAAATCGAGCAGGCCCGACGCTTTGCCGAGAACAGGGCGGGAACGGCAAAGTTGCGGGTGGTTGACGACGAGTGATCCGCTCGGGCAAAGTCGCCGCCTTGCTTGAATTCTATACGGATACGCCCTCCATGATTACTGTTTTCGGCTCCATCAACATGGACCTCGTCGCCACCGCCAAACGCCTGCCCAAGCCCGGTGAAACCGTGACGGGCGAGACCTTCTCCACGGCCGCCGGCGGCAAGGGAGCCAACCAGGCGCTGGCCGCACGGCGTGCGGGCGCCACGGTCAAGATGGCAGGGGCTGCGGGCGATGACACCTTTGCCGCACCGGCGCTGACATTGCTGCGCGACGCCGGCACCGATCTCTCACTGGTGAAGACCACGCCCGGCCCTACGGGGACGGCAGTGATCCTTATCGGCGAAGGCGGGGAAAACATGATCTCGGTCATTCCCGCCGCCAACGGCGAAGTCTCCGCATCCGACGCCGCGAAAGCCCTGGCGGAAATGTCGGCGGGCGATATTTTGATGCTGCAGTTCGAGATACCCGCGTCCGCTATCGAAGCGGCGCTGATGGCTGCGAAGGCAAAGCGCGTCACCACCGTCATCAATACCGCGCCACTGACCGCCGATGGGCCGCGCCTTGCGGGCCTTGCCGATATCGTCATCGCCAACGAAACCGAGTTCGAATTGTTGCTCGGAAAGAACGGACTTTCCGGTTCTGAGCGGGAAAACGAACTGAAAGCCCTGCATGACAGGACCGGCCAGACATTGATCGTGACGCTTGGCGCCGATGGTGTGATCGCCATGCGCAACGGCAAGGTTTTCCGGGCTTCCGGCCTCAAGATCGAGCCGGTCGATACGGTCGGTGCGGGCGATACCTTCTGCGGTTATCTTGCCGCGAGCCTCGATCAGGGAATGGATTTCGAGAAGGCGCTGAAGCGCGCCGCCGTCGCAGGTTCGCTCGCCTGCACCCGCGCCGGCGCCCAGCCTTCCATTCCGCTTGCAGCGGAAGTGGATGCGGCCCTCTGAGGGATCAGCCGCTCAATGGCGAATGAAGGTGAGATAGGCCGAGCTGCGGCCTTCTCTTTTCGCCTTGTTCTCATAACGCGTGCCCGGCCAGTTGGCGTAGGGCGTGCGCCAGTCATCGGCGCTCGTCGCCGTCCATTCGAAGCCGCCATGGCGGGCGCAATGCTGCAGCGTCCAGTTGACGTAGGTATCGATATCGGAAGCGAAGCAGAACTTTCCGCCGGGTTTCAGCACACGATGGAAGCGGGCAAGGTTGACGTCTGAAACGAACCGACGCTTCCAGTGCTTCTTCTTCGGCCACGGGTCAGGATAGAGAAGGTCGATATGATCGATCGATCCCTCGGGCAGCCAGTCCAGCAATTGCGTCGCATCATCGTCGTAGAGGCGGATATTCATCAACTCGCGTTCGCGCACGGCGGCGAGCAGCTTGGCCATGGAATTGACGAAGGGTTCCACGCCGATGAAACCCATCTCCGGGTTTTCAACCGCGCGGTGGGCGAGATGCTCGCCGCCGCCGAAACCGATCTCCAGACGGATCGATCGCACATCCGCGGGAAAAAGAGCGGCGAGATTTTGCGGCGGGGTGCTTTCCAGATCGATTTTCAGCAAAGGCAACAGGTTCTCGATTGTATCGACCTGCTGATTGCGCAGGGGCTTGCCCTTGCGTCTGCCAAAAAAAGCTTCCGTCGCGCGCGAACGCCGTTCTTCCGTCATCTCATACTCTCAAGAACAAATAGACTTAACCCGCACAGCGCCACATGAGGCACTGTGCGGGTTACAAAGTTGGTGACGGTATCTCTCAATCGCCGCCAAATGACAAGGGCGATATCCCCTGCACATATTCCCGGACGTAAAGCCGCTGTGGCCTTACTGGAAATGCCTCAGGCGCTCAAAGCTTCCTTGAGCGGCTTTACCAGATCGAGCTTCTCCCAGGAGAAGGAGCCGTCACGGCCGGCCTTGCGGCCGAAATGGCCGTAGGAAGACGTCTTGGCGTAGATCGGCTTGTTGAGATCGAGATGACGGCGAATACCCGACGGCGACAGATCCATTACCTTACGGATCGCGGCCTCGACCTGATCTTCGCTGACCTTGCCGGTGCCATGCAGATCGACATAGATCGACAGCGGCTGGGCGATGCCGATTGCGTAGGAAATCTGGATCGTGCAGCGCTCGGCAAGACCGGCAGCCACGACGTTCTTGGCGAGATAACGGGCGGCATAGGCGGCGGAACGGTCGACCTTGGTCGTGTCCTTGCCGGAGAATGCACCGCCGCCATGGGGCGCAGCGCCGCCATAGGTGTCGACGATGATCTTGCGACCCGTCAGGCCGGCGTCACCATCAGGACCGCCGATGACGAACTTGCCGGTCGGGTTGATGTACCACTGGCAATCGTCAGCGATCTTCAGGTCGCCCAGAGCTTCGCGGATATAGGGCTCGACAACGGCGCGAACCTTCTTCGAATCCCAGCTTGCATCGAGATGCTGCGTGGACAGAACGATGGATACGGCTTCCGCCGCCTTGCCGTCGACGTAACGAACCGTGACCTGGCTCTTGGCGTCGGGGCCGAGCTTTGCCGCTTCGCCTTCGCCGCTTTTACGGGCGGTGGCGAGCAGCTGCAGGATACGGTGGGAATAATAGATCGGAGCCGGCATGAGGTCCGGCGTTTCCTTGCAGGCGTAACCGAACATGATGCCCTGGTCGCCGGCGCCCTCGTCGCCCTGCTTGTCGGAGGCGTTGTCCACGCCCTGCGCGATGTCAGCAGACTGCGGATGCAGGAGAACGTCGATCTTGGCGGTCTTCCAGTGGAAACCATCCTGCTCGTAGCCGATGTCGCGGATCGCCTTGCGGGCGGCGGACTTGAACTTCGACGGGTTGATGACCGGATGGCCAGCGGCGTCCTTGAGGACCTTGCCGTCCTTGTCCTTCTTCAGAAGCGTATCGGGAACCCGAACCTCACCGGCGATAACGACGCGGTTGGTTGTCGCAAGCGTTTCGCAGGCAATGCGCACGGTCCAGGGATCAACGCCCGTCTTGGACGCTTCACGATAGATGAGATCCACAATTTCATCGGAAATACGATCACAAACCTTGTCCGGATGACCCTCGGCCACGGACTCGCTGGTGAACAGATAATTGGCACGCATGCGGGATTCCCCTCAAAGAACGGTCTTGGAGTTTGTTAGTCATTTCGGCCGTGAAAAACAAGGACACAACCACATAAATATATCTTTATGTGAGAATTCCTTTCTAATCTGGCACAAAAAAACGGTCCTTGCGGACCGTTGAGTGCCCGGCATCCCGTGCCGGAAATTTTCTGCGTCACGCGGGCTGCGCTTACTCGGCGTCACCTTCGGCGGCGAGCGCCTTGACGAGATCGACGAGACGGCGGCGAACCTTCGGGTCGGCGATCTTCACGAAGGCGCGGTTCAGCTGCAGACCTTCAGCCGAGGACAGAAAGTCGACCACATAGTTGGAGCTCGACGCCTCCGCCATGCCGGGTGTGCCGCCAGCCTGATCGCCGGGTGCATCTTCGAAGAAAAAGGAAACGGGCACATTGAGGATCGCGGAAATATTCTGGAGGCGGCTGGCGCCAACGCGGTTCGTGCCTTTTTCATACTTCTGGATTTGCTGAAAGGTAATTCCGAGACTTTCACCCAGCTTCTCCTGGCTCATTCCGAGCATGGTTCTGCGAAGGCGAATTCGGCTTCCGACATGAATGTCGATGGGGTTAGGCTTTTTCTTATTCTCGGTCATCATGCGGTCCTGACACTCGGAAAGGGTTGATATCTCGCTTCGCTACTATTCGAAGAAATGAGTCGGCAATTCGACAGCGTCTAAACTTGTTTTACGACTGACGTATTCACTATGCAATTACAGGGGGTCCCGGTCAATTCTGGCGCCGAGCGAAACTCAAGGCGGGAAATACCGCAACGATCATCAAGATAGAAAAAATCAACCAGAAATACGTCCGATGTGTGTCGTAAGTAAATGCGTCGTTTGACCCACCACTCAAAGTGGCGTCAACAATTCCCACCCGACCGTAATCGAGTCCCGCAATAATGCGGCCATAGGGGTCTATGACAGCGGAAATTCCGGTATTGGCACCGCGAATCACCGGCACGCCCGTCTCAACGGCCCGGACTCTCGCCTGCAGAAAATGCTGATAGGGGCCGGGCGTATCGCCAAACCAGCCATCATTGGTCACATTCAGGATGGCGGCCGAGCCGGCCAGCCCCGGCGTCATCTCACCCGGGAAAATGATCTCGTAACAGATGAGAGGATAGAAGGTCTTGCCCGAAGGAAGCGTGAGCGGCGTGCGCGATGAGGCGGCGGAAAAGCCCCCCGGCAGGGCGATGACATTGTCGATGCCGAATTCCCGCAGGATGCCTTCAAAGGGGACATATTCGCCAAAGGGGGTCAGATGCACCTTGTCGGTCGCGCCGATGATCTCGCCCTGGCTGTCGATCGCATAGACCGAATTGTAATAACGCGGCGGGCGGCCGGCTCCCTGATCTTCCATTCTGACGGCGCCGGTGAACAGCACCTGCCCATCCTCCAGGGTTTTGGCGATTTCCGCCAGAGCATCCGGGTTTTGCGTCAGAATGAACGGCACGGAGGTTTCCGGCCAGACGATGATATCAGGGCGCTTTTTTCCTTCGCCGGGCGGCAGCGCAGAGAGCCGCAGATGCTCGCCAAAAATCTCCGCCCTGTCCGCGTTCAGCATCTTGCGTGACTGATCGATGGACGGCTGCACGATCCGAACGGTCAGTGCGTCTGCGGGCACCTCCGCCGGCGCCTGGAGACGGTAGAAGCCATAACCGAAATGACCGGCCAGCAGCAGGCCCGCCACAACGAGACCCGGCCACATGCCTTTTTTCGTGCCTATCAGCGCGGGCGAGGCGAAGATGAAAACCGCAAGCGTCGTCACGCTGAAAAGACCAAGCAGATGTGCCGACTGCATCATGATCGGGATGGGCATGATGCCGTAGCCGATGGCGTTCCAGGGAAAGCCGGTGGCCAGGAAGCTGCGCAGCCATTCCGAAAAGCCGAACGCGGCAGCAAGTGCAGCGATACGGCCGAGGCCCTCCGACCAGAGGAGATTGGCTGCGGCAACCGCAAAACCGTAAAACAACGCCAGAAAAGCAGGAAGACCAAGAATGGCGAGCGGCAGCGCCCAGGCGAATTCATCGGCTTCCAGCAGGAGAGCATTGCCGAGCCACCACAGGCCCGCGACGAAATAACCGAGCCCGAAACACCAGCCGATGCCGAAGGCCGGCAGGATGCGGCTGAAGAGGCCGCCGCCCGGCTTTCCGGTGCAGCCATCCACGAGCCAGACAAGCAGAGTGAAAGTCAAAAATAGCGCCGCGAAAAAGCCGAATGGAGGCAAAGCGAGCGCCCCGACCGCACCTGCGGCAATCGCCATAACTGCGCGGCTCATGCCGCCGGCCAGCATTACCCTGCCTGCAAGACGCTCCATGCCATCTCCGTTTATGCGCGTCCGGAAAAGCCCGCCGCCGACAAGGCCGCGCCACGGAATTTCCCCTCAGACCCGACGTAAAGGAAAAAAGATTCGCAGTCCACAGGAGGCATGGCGACCGAGGCGCCATGTGTTCTTTTCGACGCCGAACACGGGCATTCATACCTGTCGGATTGACATGTCGAAAGGTGGAAGCGACGGAGAAAACCCCGTCACCCTTTCTTAATCGGCGTTGTGCTGGTGCGTGATAAGGCGGACATCCGGCGCAGGCAGCGCAATCACCTCATTGGCGCCCGCTTCGCCCGGAGCGCGATCATCCTCACCTTCAGAGCCGTGATCACGGACGATACGAACGCCCTTGATGCGCCTGCTATCCGCATCGAGGATCTGGAACTCGAAACCGGGCACGGCCCGGACCACCTCGCCCTTGGCCGGAATGCGGCCGAGCGCGAAGAAGATGAGACCGCCGAGCGTATCGATTTCCTCCAGATGTTCACGCACATCGAATTCCGGCCCGATCGCCTCGGCAAGTTCGGTGAGTTCCGCGCGTGCATCCGCGACAAGCACATCGGCGGAAAGACGGGAGAACATCGCCTCGTCCTTGTCGTGCTCGTCATCGATGTCACCCACGACCATCTCGACGATATCCTCGTGGCTGACGAGACCGTCGGTGCCGCCATATTCATCGATCACCAGCGCAAGCTGGGTTCTCTGGGCCTGCATCGTCTTCAAGAGGTCGGAGGCCAGCATGGAGGGCGGTGCGAAAAGAATTTTGCGCACCAACCCGGCAGCGGCGACCGTCTGCTCCAGATCGACACGTGCCAGGTCGAAATTCGGCCGCGGTGAACGCGGCGCCTTCACCTCACCGTAAGCGACGCTTCGCGAACCGGCCCGGCGTTTGTTGCGGGCCTGCTTGGCGACATAGGCCAGCAGATCGCGAATGTGGATCATGCCCTTCGGATTATCCAGCGTCTCGTCATAGACCGGCATGCGGGAACGCCCGGTTTCCTCGAAGAGGATCAGCGCATCGCCGATCGTCATATTTTCATCGAGACCGTCGATGTCCACACGGGGGATCATGATATCTTCGACCCTAACCTCGCGGAAACGCAGGATATTGTTGAGCATCGCCCGTTCTTCGGGCGAAAAGGCCGCACCGATTTCGGTGTCGTCCATCAGCGCGTCGGTCAAATCCTCGCGCAGGCGCTCGCCCTGTGACGGTTTCAGCAACCGCGCGATGCGCGACCAGATCGTCGATCTCGGCTTTGCAGTGAAGTCTTGACGTAAGTGACTACTGCCCTCCTCCGAAGAGGACTGCTCGCCGTTTTCTCTGCCCTCATTGGCAGGTCGTGCAGAATGTTCGTTCATGGCTCCAGACAATATTTAAAGCGGTTCCTGACCCGCGTAAGGATCAGATAGGCCAAGCACCGCCAAAATGCGAGTCTCAAGCGACTCCATTTCTTCCGCTTCTTCCTCGTCCATGTGGTCGTAACCGAACAAATGCAGGAACCCATGGACGAGCAGATGGGTCAGATGATCCCCGAAACTCTTCTCAAGTTCAAGGGCCTCGCGTTCAACCGTCTCGCGCGCGATGACGATATCGCCCAGCATGGGGCCCGGCATTCCGCCCGGCTCCAGCGAAAAAGCGGGGAAAGACAGGACATTGGTTGCCTTGTCCTTGTCGCGCCACTCGGCGTTGATTTCGCGAATATTTTCGTCGTCGGTGAAGACCAGCGACAGTTCCACCGGCATTTTCGGGAAGGGTTGGTCCTCTTCCCGCTTCAGGAAATCGACCGCCACATCCAGCACCCTGGTGGCAAAGGCAGCCAAGTCCTCTTCCGAGGACCAGCCTTCGGCCTCGACGCTGATTTGAATATCCAGAGCTGTCATTGCCTTTACGTCAGCTGCCCTTCACGAGGCTTTCATCCGGCACAGCCGTGTGGGATTCGTAAGCCCGGACGATGCGCGCCACCATTGGATGACGAACGACATCGACATCCTTGAAGCGCACGACGGACACGCCTTCGACATCGCCAAGGATTTGCAGGGCCTCGACAAGACCGGATTTCACGCCGCGCGGCAAATCCACCTGGCTCGGGTCGCCGGTCACGATCATGCGGCCGTTCTCGCCAAGGCGGGTCAGGAACATCTTCATCTGCATGGTCGTGGTATTCTGGGCTTCGTCCAGAATGACGGCGGCGTTGGCCAGCGTGCGGCCGCGCATGAAGGCCAGCGGTGCGATTTCGATGACGCCCGCCTGAATGGCGCGTTCCACCTTGTCACCCGGCATCATGTCATAAAGCGCGTCATAAAGCGGGCGCAGATAAGGATCGACCTTTTCCTTCATGTCGCCGGGCAGGAAGCCCAGGCGTTCACCCGCTTCGACGGCGGGGCGCGACAGGATGATGCGGTCAACCGCGCCGCGCTCCAGAAGCTGCGCCGCATGAGCGACGGCCAGATAGGTCTTGCCGGTACCGGCCGGGCCGACACCGAAAACCAGTTCGGATTGCTCCAGTGCCCGCATATAGACGTCCTGTGTCGGCGTGCGGGCAGCGATGGTCTTCTTGCGGGTGGAAATCTGCGCCATGGAAATCTTCGCCTTGCGTTCCATCGTCGGCAAGGTCAGCTGGTCGTCCGCAGCCATGGCCATGCGGATCGCGCCTTCGACATCGGAGACCTCGGCGGTTCCGCCCTTGAGCAGCCGTTCATAAAGGAAATCCAGCGCCCGACGGGCCTGATTGGTGGCAACGACATCGCCGGTGATGGCAACGGAATTGCCGCGCGGGCGAGCGTCGATATTGAGGCGCTGTTCCAGAAGCTTCAGGTTCTGATCGAACTGACCGAATAGCTCTCCCGCTATCCTGTTATTCTCGAACGTGAGGACGAAGTGATTGGCGTCGGTCGCGGCTTGGCGTGGCTGGCGCGATGAATTTGATACCAATTCGTGTGCGTTCAAGCGGTCAGGCTCCTGTCCCAATCAGTGTCGGCTCCTCACTCTAACTCCCTGCCACCTCGGCAAACAAGCTGTTTGGACCCGTTGCGGTGATTCGTACATTAACAATGTCACCGATTTTCAAAGTCTTTGCATCAAGATTCACGGATTGCAGCCATGGAGAGCGACCTATCAACTGCTCAGGCATGCGGCCGGGCTTTTCCAGCAGCACATCCATGGTTTTTCCAACCAGCGATTCCGCAAATTCCTTCTGCTGCCGCAGCAACAGGGCCTGCAATCTTTCCAGTCGCTCGGCCTTCACCTCTTCCGCAACCTGATCCGTGAGATCGGCTCCCGGCGTGCCGGGGCGGGTGGAATATTTGAACGAAAAGGCCTGCGCATATTTCACCGTCTCGACCATCGCCATCGTATCTTCGAAATCGCGATCCGTCTCACCGGGGAAACCGACAATAAAGTCTCCCGACATGGCGATATCAGGGCGGGCGGCGCGGATTTTTTCGATAAGCTGGATATATTCCTCACCCGTATGGCGACGGTTCATCGCTTTCAGAATGCGGTCCGAACCGGACTGCACCGGCAGATGCAGATAGGGCATCAGGAGGCGCAGATCGCGATGCGCGCCGATCAGGCGATCATCCATGTCGCGGGGGTGGCTGGTGGTATAACGCAGCCGCGCAAGGCCGGGAATTTCCGCCAGCCGGTAAAGCAGTTCGGCAAGACCCCATTTTTCGCCCTTCGGGCCTTCGCCCTGCCAGGCATTGACGTTCTGGCCGAGCAGCGTGATCTCGCGCACACCGGCATCCACCAGCTTCATCGCCTCATCGACGATCTGGCGCACGGGGCGGGAGACTTCCGAACCGCGCGTATAGGGCACGACACAGAAGGTACAGAACTTGTCGCAGCCTTCCTGCACCGTCAGAAACGCCGTCACGCCGCGCGTGCGCAGCGTCGCCTTTTCGGCCACGGGCAGATGCTCGAACTTGTCCTCAACCGCATATTCGGTCTCGATGACACGCTCGCCGCCGCGCACCCGCTTCAGGGCGTCCGGCAGGCGATGATAGGTCTGCGGGCCGATGACGACATCGACGGCGGGCGCACGGCGAAGGATTTCCTCGCCTTCCGCCTGCGCAACGCATCCGGCAACGCCAATCATGAATTCGCGACCCTGCTCTTCGCGCGATTTTTTCATGTCGCGCAGGCGGCCGAGCGCCGAATAGACCTTTTCAGCCGCCTTTTCGCGGATATGACAGGTGTTCAGCAGAACCAGATCCGCCTCGCCCATATCCTCCGTCTGAACATAGCCGTCCTTCGCCAGCGCATCGCTCATACGGACGGAATCGTAGACGTTCATCTGACAGCCGTAGGTCTTGATGAAGACCTTCCGGCTGTTAGAGCCCTCGCGGGCGATCATGGGTGGGGCGTCAAGGCCAAGCGTTTCCTGGGTCATGGCGGCTATCTAGTGTTTTTCACGGCCAGATTAAACAGAAAAATGCCGGAAAAGCTACGATCTCGCTAATTCCGCCAGCCGCCGCGCAGGCTGAAGGCCAGCATGGAGCGGATGGAGGCGGCGATATCGGTCGCCAGGCGCTTGCGGTTATCCGTGCTGTGAAACGGAACGCTGTCACCGAATGTCACATCGACATCGATGGCGCCGGCCCTGATGATGCCGAGCAGATGCGGCACGAGCGTGATGCTGCCCGGCCAGGCGGCGATGACGCGATGGTAACGCCCCATGGCCATGCCCTGCACCCTAGTATAGGCGATGGCGACCGGCTGCACATAAACCAGTTTGCCCGGAACCTGTTCAGCGGCGGTGGAGGCCGCACCGAACAGCGAGGATTTGACGGCAAGCATGCGGTTGCCGTCCGAGGTGGTGCCTTCCGGAAACAGAACGACGATCTCGCCATCGGCCATGCGGCTGGCGATCTCGCTCACCTGCGCGCCGGTGCTGCGCTTCTGTTCACGCTGAACGAAGATGCTTTTCTGCAAGCGGGCGAGCCAACCGAAAACCGGCCAGTCCCGCACTTCCGTCTTGGCGATGAACACCACGTCGGCAATGCTGCCCAAAACGAGAATGTCCTTCCACGAGGCGTGATTGACCGCCAGCATCAGCGGTTTTGCCCGCTCCACATCGCCATGCACATGCACACGGATGCCGAGAACATGGCAGGCGATACGATGCCAGAGGCGGGGAATGCGACGGCGAAGCCGCCAGTCGAAGGCAAGGCCCAGCAGTTGAAGCGGCAGCAAGACGAGCGTGACGATCAGCAGAACGACCGCAATATAGGCTGTCCGCAGCCACATCATGAGAAAAACGCCCGCTTGTTCACCGGCGTCTCAGTGTTCGCCGGGCTTCAACGGCACACCGTAAAGTTCCAGCCGGTGATCCACGAGCTTGAAGCCGTGCTCCCTGGCGATCTTTTCCTGAAGGGCCTCGATCTCGGCCGAATGAAATTCGATGACCACGCCGTTCTTCAGGTCGATCAGGTGATCGTGATGTTCCTCGGGCACGGTCTCGTAGCGCGAACGGCCGTCGCGAAAATCGTGACGCTCGATGATGCCGGCATCCTCGAACAGCTTCACCGTTCTGTAGACGGTGGAAATCGAGATGCGCGGATCCACGGCGGAGGAGCGGCGGTAAAGCTCCTCGACATCGGGATGGTCGGCTGACTCCTGAAGGACGCGGGCGATGACACGGCGTTGATCCGTCATCCGCATGCCGCGTTCGGCACAAAGCTCCTCCAGCGTTTTCGAAAGGTCTGTCACGTCTTCTGGCCTTTTGAGAATTCCGGTTTGCGGCTTTCGCCGAAAAAATGCCTGTCGCAGGGAACTAGCGAAGATCGCGGCGCATGACAAGCGCCGTCGACTTCGTTCCATCCTTTGCGGTGTAATAGGCCTTGCGTTCCGCGACGGTTTTGAAGCCGAGCTTCCTGTAAAGCCCCAGCGCGGAGGCATTATTATTATCCACCTCAAGAAACATGGTTTCGGCGCCGCGCATCATCGCCTCGCGGATGGCCGACTGCATCAGACGCCAGCCGAGACCGGCGCGTGCGAACTTGTCGGCCACGGCAACGGTCAGGATTTCCGCTTCGCCCGCCACTTCCCGCGCCAGCACGAAACCACCGAGCGGCTTGCTGAAAAAGGCGTTGGTCTGGCGTGCGACAGCACCGAAAACAGCCCCTTGCGTCAGCAGCCCGGAAAACTCCCCGTCGTTCCAAGGGCGCGGAAAGCGCAGCGCATGCAACTCCGCCACCGCGGCGCAATCCTCATGCTGCATCGGCACGATCTCGAAATAGGGCTTCCAGCTCAGGTATTCGTCAAACATAGCAGGGATCGGGCATAACAAGAATCGGACATCACAGGAATCATTCGCACAGGCTGACGAATGCCCTATCAGGCAACGCCCTGACGTGCCAGCGCAAAACCGGTCTGCGGCCGGGCATCCGGCCCGCGCAGATAAAGCGGCGCGGGTTTCGGCTGGCCAGCCGGCTTGCGCGCAGCAGCACGCGCGACCGAGGCAATCGGGAAGTGATCCGGTCCCGAACCCGCCTCCAACCCCGCCAAAAGCGGCGCGGCTGAACCGATGACGGCGCCGTCGAAACCGGTAGTGACCGTTTTGGCGTCGTCCAGAGACAGAAGCGCAGCTTCGCGCAGCGGCGATCCATCCGCACCGAATGTCTGGAGATAGGCTTCGCCGCGTTTGGCATCCAGCCCGACGGCCACGGGCCGGCCGGGATTTTCGAGCAGATGATGAAGCGCCAGTGTTTCAAGCGTGGTGACGCCCACGGCCTCGACGCCGAGCGACAGGGCAAAGCCGCGCGCGGCGGCAACCCCGACGCGGATACCGGTGAAAGACCCCGGCCCGATGGTAACGGCGATACGCCCGACATTCTGGAGCGAGAGTTGCGCCTGCTCCAGAGCACCGTCGATCACCGCCATCAACCTTTCGGCATGGCCCTTGCCGATCGTTTCGCATACCTCGCCGAGCACCCTGTCGGAGGCGCTGTCATAAACGCAGGCGGAACAATCCACACCTGAGGTGTCGAGTGCGAGAACAATCATGATGGCCTGGCTTGCGCTTTTATACCGCTTCGACTTCGCGCACTTCCGGCACGAAATGGCGAAGCAGATTCTGAACGCCATGCTTCAGCGTGGCGGTGGAGGATGGGCAACCCGAGCAGGCGCCCTTCATGTTCAGGAACACCGTGCCGTCGCGGAAACCGCGGAAGGTGATGTCGCCGCCATCCTGCGCCACGGCGGGGCGGACGCGGGTTTCCAGCAGTTCCTTGATGGTGGCGACGATGGTTTCGTCACCCTCTTCGAAGAATTCGCCCTCCTCATCCGACACTTCAGCCGCAACAGCCGTGCCCATGATCGGGCGGCCGGACATGAAGTGTTCCATGATCGAGCCCAGAATAGCAGGCTTCAGGTGCTGCCATTCCGCACCGTCCTTGGTGACGGTGATGAAATCGAAACCGAAATAAACGCCGGTCACACCCGGAATGGTGAAGAGGCGCTCCGCCAGCGGCGAAGCCTGCGCCTGCGACGGGTTGAGAAACTCAGCCGTACCGCTTTCCAGCACCACCTTGCCCGGCAGGAACTTCAGCGTCGTCGGGTTCGGCGTGGCTTCCGTCTGAATGAACATCGTCTGTCTCCTTCGAGGTCGCCGTTCACGCCCCGTAATTTAGAATTCTTCCAAAAAATACGCCCGGCGAAGCTGCACTTCAAGCCCTGACATGATAATTACATTCAAGAAATCGTCAGCCCCTAAATCTTGTCCGGGACCCCGGATCAGCAGAGCGCGTCGATTTCCTCGTCCGACAGCGTATCCGGCAGCACGGTGACGGGAATGGGAAAGGCTGCCCCGCGTCCGGCGATGGAGGAAACAAGCGGTCCCGGCCCTTCCTTCGTCGAGCCTGCCGCCAGAACGAGAATCGCGATATCGCGGTCTTCCTCGATCAGCCCGTGGATCTGCTCGGTGGCGCTACCTTCGCGGATCACCGCTTCCGGCTCGATGCCGATGGTCTCGCGCACCTTCTGGGCGATCTTGGCAAGCGTAGCTTCCGCCTCCTCACGCGCCTCGGCCCGCATGATCTGTTCGACACCCAACCATTGCTGGAAATCGCCTTCCGGGATCATGTAAAGCAGCACCAGTCCGCCATTGGAGTTCTTGGCGCGACGACCGGCATAGTGCACGGCCCTTTCGCATTCCGGTGTGTCATCGATAACAGCGAGAAATTTGCGACGATGCCCTTCCAGACGCGACAGCCGTTTTGAAACCATTCCGCACTCCCTTAGGTCCGCCGTGATCCGAGAAACCGCCCGACGGTTCGGGCGGAGATTATATCAAATCACGGCAGGCGCAAACCGCCCGCCGCATTCGCGCAGCAGCAACCTGTCAGCGCAGGAAGCCGATGATGTCGCGCACCTCGTTCATCGTCTTTTCGGCAATGGTGCGCGCCCGCTCACCGCCCTGTTTAAGGATGGCGTCGATATGGGTCGGGTCATCGAGAAGGCGGCGCATCTCGTTGTTGACGGGGGCCAGAACATTGACGGCAAGCTCGACGAGGGCCGGCTTGAAGGCCGAGAACTGCTGTCCGCCGAATTCGGAAAGAACATCCGCCTTGGTCCTGTCGGACAGCGCGGCATAGATGCCGACGAGGTTTTCGGCCTCGGGACGGCCCTTAAGACCTTCCACTTCGCTCGGCAGCGCGTCCGGATCCGTCTTCGCCTTCTTGATCTTCTTCGAGATCGCGTCGACATCATCCATCAGGTTGATGCGCGACAGATCGGAAGGGTCGGACTTCGACATCTTCTTGGTGCCGTCCTTGAGCGACATCACGCGCGGCGCCGGACCGCCGATCAGCGGTTCCACCATCGGGAAATAGGCGTGCACCGGCTCATCGCCGACTGTGATATCGAGGCCGAGACCGGCCTTGCGGATATGATCGCCGAAATCGATGTTGAATTTCTGGGCGATGTCGCGGGCAAGTTCCAGATGCTGCTTCTGGTCGTCACCAACCGGAACATGCGTGGCGCGATAGACGAGAATGTCGGCAGCCATCAGGCTCGGATAGGCGAGCAGGCCGAGCGACACCTGCTCGGCATTCTTGCCGGACTTGTCCTTGAACTGCGTCATGCGCTCCATCCAGCCGATGCGCGCCACGCAGTTGAACACCCATGCGAGTTCCGCATGCTGCGGCACGGCCGACTGGTTGAAGACGATGTGTTTTACAGGGTCGATGCCCGAGGCGATGAAGGCGGCCGCAATCGAGCGGGTCTGCGCCTTCAGGTCCGTATGAACGAGCTGGGCGGTGATGGCATGCATATCGACGACGCAATAGATGCAGTCGTTATCTTCCTGCAGCGCCACGAATTTGCGGATGGCGCCGAGATAATTACCGAGATGCAGATTGCCGGTCGGCTGGACGCCCGAGAAAACCAGCGGCTTGAATGCGTTCATTGTCGTCCTCGAAAAGGCTTGTGGAGGGCCCCGCCCCATGGTTGGAATTGCACGCGCGCTTATGCACCCGCAGCCCCCAGCAATCAAGCGGTTTCAGGGCATGTCAGCCGCGCGGTTCCAGAAGATCCCAGCGATTGCCATAAGGGTCGGCAAAGACCGCAACGGAGCCGTAAACCTCGTGGCGCGGTTCTTCCAGAAAGCGCACGCCGCGGGCGAGCATGGTCTCATAATCGCGTTGGAAATTATCGGTGTGCAGGAAAAATCCGACACGGCCGCCCGCCTGGTTGCCGATGGCAAGCCTCTGCGATTCACCGTCCGCCTGGGCAAGCAGCAGGGCACCGCCATCGCTGCCTTCAGGTTTCACCACCAGCCATCGCTTGCCATCACCAAGCGGCTGATCGGACAGGCACTCGAACCCGAGAACATTGCAATAAAACGCTTTTGCCCGATCGTAGTTATCCACGACAAGCGTAACAAGCGCGATGCGGCGGTTTTCGCCAAAGGACATCAGCCCGCCTCCGTTTCGACGTTCTTTTTGCCGCGCTTGCGGATAGCTCGCTTGACCATGCCGATATCGGCCCCACCCGAAACAAAGGCCAGCACGAAATAAACCAGCATGGCCGCGAAGACGAGAGCCATGATGGTGCCAGCCCGCACGAAAATGGACGAGGCGGAAGACAGTTCGAAAGTCAACCAGGTCAGCGCATAGTGCACGAAACCGGCCATCAACGCCGCAGCCAGCAGCAAACGCGGAATGCGGGTGAGCAGCGGAATATCCACATGCCAGTGCCCGCGCCACAAAAGCATGCCGAACAGCAGGGCGGCATTGACCCAGCCGGCGGTGATTTCGGCAATGGCGATGCCCGGGCCTCCAAGACGCGGAAACAGCGTCAGCGCCAGCGAAACGTTCACCACCACGGAAATCGCCGCGAAGATCATCGGCGTACGCGTATCCTCGCGGGCGAAGAAGCCCGGAATGAAGGCCTTGATCAGCACGAAAGCCGGCAGGCCAAGACCATAGACACCGAGGATTTGCGCGACGGTGATCGTGGCCGAAGGCGAGAAGTTGCCGCGCTCGTAAAGGAAGCGCACGATGGGTTCCGCCATGACGAGAAGAGCAGCCGCAGCGGGCAATGTCAGGAACAATACGAATTCGACCGAGCGGTTCTGCAGGCTTCCGGCCTCCACCATATGCCCGCCGCGCAAAGCCCGCGCCAATTCCGGCAGAAGCACGGTGGCCACCGCGATGCCGACCACCCCGAGCGGCAGCTGGTAAATACGGTCCGCATAGGCAAGCGAGGAGATTACGCCCTCGCCGGCGGAAGCGATATTGGTGTTGATCAGCAGATTGATCTGGGTGATGCCGCCGGTAATCGCTGCCGGCAGCGCAAGAACCAGAAGGCGCTGCACATTCTTCGTCAGCCGGGGCCTGCGGAAACCGATGCGCATGCCGGCATTGCGCACGGCGATCCAGACGATGGCAAGCTGCACCAGACCCGCCGCCATCACACCCCAGGAGAGCGCATAACCCACCTGAAGCGGATCGTAATTTTTCCACCAGGCCAAAGCGAGCACGCCGATGAGGATGATGTTGAGGAAAACGGGGGCAATTGCGGCTGCGAAATAGCGATGCAGCGAGTTCAGCATGCCGCCCATCATTGCCGCCAGAGACATGCAGGCGAGATAGGGGAACATGATGGTGGCGAGATGGACGGTGTTGTCGAATTTCACCGGGTCTTCCAGAAAGCCCGGCGCGATCACCGTGCGCACGATGAACGGCATCGACAGTTCCATCAGGATCGTCAAGGCCAGAAGCACGGTGAACAGGACGCCGAAGACTTCCTCGGAAAAGCGTCTCGCGCCCTCCATGCCGTTCGCCTCGATTTCCTTGGCGAAAAGCGGCACGAAGGCCGAGTTGAAAGCACCTTCGGCAAACAGCCGCCGGAAGGTATTGGGGAAACGGAAAGCGGCATTGAAGGCATCCGCCACCGGGCCGGTGCCGACGGCGGCTGCCATCAGGGTTTCTCGCAGGAAGCCGAAAATGCGGCTGCCGAGCGTGGCGGTGCCGACGGTGGCGAACTTGCCGATCAGGCTCATAATCTCAAGCCTTTGCCGTGCGCGCGGCCGGCAGTGCGGCCACGTCTGGGTGGGCGATGATGCCGTTCGGCATACGGTCTCGCAATTCGTCTTCCTGCTCGCTCATCACCGCCTTCAGGCGCGTGGCGATGCTGGCCTGCCGGTTGTCATTCGTTACCTTCTGGCCGAAGAGATCCGTCACATAGAAGGTATCGATGACCTTTTCGCCGAAGGTGGTGATGCGGGCGGAATGAATATCGAGCGACAGGTCGGCGATCACAGCCGTCATGTCAGCCAGAAGACCCGGCCGGTCGAGGCATTCCACTTCGATGACGGTGAACTTGTTCGACAGCCCGTTGGAAATGATGACGGAGGGCGGAATGGTGAAGGCGCTCTTCTTCTTGCGGCTCTTGGTGCGGGTAGCAATCATTTCCGGCAGGCGCTGCTTGCCGGAGAGAACCTCCTCGATGAGCTTGCCGACATTGTTGCCGCGCCGCGTCTCGTCCTCATCGATCGGAAATTCGCGGTTGATGAGGATCGTATCCAGCGCCCGCCCGTCGGACGTCGTGAAGATTTGCGCATCGGCGATATTGGCGCCGGCGGCAGCACAGGCGCCGGTGATGATGGACAGCAGACGCGGATGGTCCGGCGCCAGCACGGTAATTTCCGTGATGGCATGGAAGGAATGGGTGCGCACCATGGTCGACAGCGCTTTTTCCTGCTTGTCGGCCTCACGGATGAAGCGGGTGTGGCGTATCTGATCTTCCAGCGCGACCGTCAGCAGATAGGGCTCATAATGCAGCTTGGTATATTTGCGCCGCGCCTTCTGGCCCCAATCGTCGAGTGCGTCGTAGAGCGCCTGCCGGGCGATCTGCGCGCGCTCCTTGCGGGAGACCTCCGAGAAGCCGCCCGAGAGCAACAGTTCGGTCTCGTAATAAAGCGAACGCAGCAGCTGTCCCTTCCAGCCGTTCCAGACACCCGGGCCAACGGCGCGGATATCGCAGACCGTCAGGATGAGCAGCATCTTCAGCCGCTCCATGGATTGCACCTTGTCGGCAAAATCGGTGATGGTCTTGCGGTCATGCAGGTCGCGCGTCTGGGCGACCATGGACATCAGAAGATGCTGCTCGATCAGCCAGACCACCGTTTCGGTCTGTTTGCCGGTGAGGCGAAAACGCTGGCAGAGCTTGCGGGCGACACGCGCGCCGGCAATAGAGTGGTCCTCCTGCCGGCCCTTTGCCACATCGTGCAACAGCACGGCGACATAAAGCGCCTCGCGTTCCTCGACGCTCGGCATCAGCTGGTTGGCGAGCGGGTGGGCATCGACGGCCGTTCCCTTGTCCACTTCCGACAGCACGCCGACGGAGCGGATCAAATGCTCGTCCACCGTATAGTGATGATACATGTTGAACTGCATCATCGCGACGATCTTGCCGAATTCGGGAATGAACTTGCCGAGCACGCCGGCCTCGTTCATGCGGCGCAGGGTCAGGGCCGGATCACGCCGCGACGTCAGGATTGACAGGAAGAGCCGGTTTGCCTCCTCGTTTTCGCGAAGCTCGTCATTGATGAGCGACAGCGAGCGGGTGACGACGCGCAGCGCATCGGGATGCAGTTCGAGATTGTTGATATCGGCAATGTGGAACAGCCGGATCAGATTGACCGGGTCGTTCTTGAAGACATCCGGCTTGGCGAGCGCGATGCGGCCGCGATCCTCGACGAATTCCACCGAGCCGGGAATCTTGCGTACACGGTGGGCGAAGCGGCTGAGAACGCCGGAAAGACCCGGTACATCCTTCGCCTGCCGGTCTTCAAGGGCGGCGCAAACGATGCGGGTCAGATCGCCCACATCTTTTGCCACGAGGAAATAATGCTTCATGAAGCGTTCGACGGCGGAAAGGCCGGGGCGCGGCTGATAATTCAGGGCATCGGCGATTTCGCGCTGGATGTCGAAGGAAAGGCGCTCTTCCGCCTTGCCGGTGATGAAATGCATCTGGCAACGCACAGCCCAGAGAAAATCATCGGCCTTTTCGAACAGCCTGAGTTCAGGCCGCGACAGCACGCCGAGCTTGACCAGATCGGCCGTATCGCGGACGTGATAATAATATTTGGCGATCCAGAACAGCGTGTGCAGGTCACGCAACCCGCCCTTGCCTTCCTTGACGTTCGGCTCCACCAGATAACGCGTATCGCCAGCCTTGCGGTGGCGCTGGTCGCGCTCGGCGAGCTTTGCGGCAATGAATTCCGGGCCGGTTCCGGTGACGACTTCTGACTCGAAGCGTTTTTCGAGATCGTCGGTCAGGGATTTCTTGCCGCAGATCGCCCGCACTTCCAAAATAGCGGTACGGATCGTCATGTCGGATTTGGAGAGGCGGATGCATTCATCCACCGTGCGGGTGGCGTGGCCGACCTTGAAGCCGAGATCCCAGAGGAGATAGAGCACGAACTCAACGGCCTTGTGCATGTCAGGTGTGTTCTTGGTGGGAAGCAGGAACAGGAGGTCGATATCCGATCCCGGCGCCAGTGTGCCGCGTCCATAACCGCCAACCGCGGCAACCGCGATCTGCGGCGCATCTTTCGGATAGACGTATTGGCAGGCGAGATCATAGAGCGTTTCGATCAGCCGATCCTGGAGCCAGGAGATGCGCCGGGCGCAGTCAATGCCGCTGCCATCGGCTTTCAGCAATTCTCTGGCCTTTTCCCGGCCTTCCGTACTGGCCTTGCGGAAGATCGGCAGTAGATCGGACTTGATATCGGCGATGCGTTTGCCGTCTTCCTTGAAGATGATGTCACAGTCGCGCTTCAGCGCCGATACATCGAGAATGTCGGAAAAATCCAGGTCCTTGATGGCCATCTATGCCGGTATCCATGTCCTGTGGGAGATCCCACCACTTGCGATGGGAGTGTCCTATAGCGAGTTTTAAAGGCGATGGACAGGCAATCTATCCCTTCAAGCCTTGCCAAGTTCTTTCTTCAACGCATAGAGCGCGTCCAATGCCTCACGCGGCGTCATTTCGTCGGGGTTGAAGCCTTTCAGAGCTTCCTCCAGCTTCGACGGTCCGGCCTTGCGGGTTTCCTCGCGGCGAACCGCGATCTGGAACAGCGGCAGATCGTCGATGAGCTGGCTGGCCGGGTTCTTGCGGTCGGCATCTTCAAGCTTCGTCAGCACCTCACGGGCGCGCTCCACCACCGAGGCAGGCAGGCCCGCAAGCCGGGCCACCTGAATGCCATAGGAACGATCCGCAGCACCCGGCCCAACCTCGTGCAGGAAGATGACGTCACCTTCCCACTCCTTCACCCGCATCGTGGCATTGGAAAGGCGGCCGAGTTTTTCCGACAGCACGGTCAATTCGTGGAAATGGGTGGCGAAGAGACCACGGCAGCGATTGACCTCATGCAGATGCTCCACCGCCGCCCAGGCGATGGAAAGACCGTCAAAGGTCGCCGTGCCGCGGCCGATCTCGTCCAGAATGACCAACGAACGATCCGTCGCCTGATTGAGAATGGCGGCGGTTTCCACCATTTCCACCATGAAGGTCGAGCGGCCGCGCGCCAGATCGTCGGAAGCGCCGACACGGGAAAACAGCCGGTCGACGACGCCGATATGGGCGGCCTCCGCCGGAACGAAGGAGCCGATCTGCGCGAGAATGGCGATCAGCGCATTCTGGCGCAGGAAGGTCGATTTACCGCCCATATTCGGGCCGGTCAGCAGCCAGATCGCGCCGTTCTTGCCGCCGTTGACGGCCGACAGATCGCAGTTGTTGGCGATGAAGGGTCCGGCCGACTGCCGCCGCAGCGCCTGCTCCACCACCGGATGCCGCCCGCCCTTGATCGCAAAGGTCATGGAAGCATCGACGATCGGTCGGCAATAGGCCTGTTCGGTGGCGAGATAAGCAAGGCTCGACGCAACATCGATCACCGCAAGCGCCAGTGCGCCGGCCTTGATCGCTTCTGCCTGCTGCACAACGGCCTTGACCATGCGCTCGAAGGCTTCCAATTCCATGGTCAAAGCCTGCGCAGCGGCATTGGCGATGCGGCTTTCAAGATCGGCAAGCTCGGTCGTGGTAAAGCGCATGGCGCCTGCCATGGTCTGGCGGTGGATAAAACGGGCCTTGGCCTCGTCCGTCGCCATCATCACATCGGCATTGCCTGCCGTCACCTCGATGAAATAGCCCAGCACATTGTTGTGCTTGATCTTGAGCGACTTGATGCCGGTCTCATCGGCGTATTTGAGCTGCAACCCGGCAATCACCCGGCGCGACTGGTCGCGCAGCGCCCGTACCTCGTCGAGTTCGGGATTGGCGCCGTCACGCAGGAAACCGCCATCACGTTTCAAAAGCGGCAGATCGTCAGCCAGCATCGAGCCGAGCATGGCTTCGAGACCACCGGGCAAGGCTTTCAAATCCTTCAGAGCCGTTGCCAGCTCATCCGGCAACAACCCGTCATCGAAAATGGTCGCTATTTTTTCGGCGGAAACCAGTCCCAGCCGGATGGCGCCGAGATCGCGGGGCCCGCCGCGCTCCAGCGCCAGACGCGAAAGCGCGCGCGGCATATCGGCGACATGTTTCAGCGCATCACGCAGGCCATCACACAGCGAGACGTCATCGATGAGATAGGCGACGGCATCGAGGCGGGCGTTGATCCTTTCCGGGTCGGTCAAGGGCGACATCAGCCGCTCGGCCAGAAGCCGTGCACCGCCGCCGGTTACCGTTCGGTTCAGGGCATGCAGCAGCGATCCATCTCTCTCACCGGACAGCGTCTTCACCAGCTCCAGATTGGCGCGGGTGGCGGGATCGATGAAAAGTGTCGAAGCGGCACTTTCGCGCTCCGGCGCACCAAGCGGCGGACGCTCGGCGATCTGGGTCTTTTCGACATAGGCCACGGCAGCAGCGGCAGCCGCCATCTCCACCCGTGAAAACGTGCCGAAGCCGTCCAGTGTCGAGACGTTGAAATAACGGGCGATGCGCCCTTCCGCCGTGGCGCTGTCAAAGAGGATCGCTGGCTGCGGCACTGCTACGCGGCCAAGCACATCGAACACCGGCCTCAGCTCTTCGTCGTGAAACAGGCTGTCGGCGACGATCAGCTCGCGCGGATCGATGCGCCAGATATCGGCCAGAAGCCGCGTCAGCGTGGTTTCCGCCAGACGGAAAACGCCGGTGGAAATATCGATCCAGGCAAGCGCAAACTGCGCCTCGACACTGCCGCGAATGCGGGCGAGCGCCATCAGATAGTTGGATTCCGTCGGCGACAGCAGCTTTTCTTCGGTCAGCGTGCCGGGCGTGACAAGCCGCACCACATCACGCTTGACCACGGATTTAGAACCGCGCTTCTTGGCTTCCGCCGGATCTTCCACCTGTTCGCAGACGGCAACGCGATAACCGCGCAGGATGAGTTTCTGCAGATAATCATCCGCCGCATGGACGGGGACGCCGCACATGGGGATATCATGACCCATATGCTGGCCGCGTTTCGTCAGCGTGATGCCCAGAGCGCGGGAAGCCTCAACCGCATCGTCGAAGAACAATTCGTAAAAATCGCCCATGCGGTAGAACAGCAGCGAACCGGGATTGTTCGCCTTGATCTCGATATATTGCTCCATCATCGGAGTGGCCGTCGCGCGGCTCTCTTCCGAGATCAGGGAAGCGGTTGTCAGAACGTCCGTCAATGGCCTGCCGATGTCATATCGTGTTGCGGAAAAGAAGGGCCGACACTAGCGGCAATCTCCACCTCAACACAACACGCGCGGGAACGCTGCCCACAGGAACATCCCGCCCGGCTGCGCCGAAACCCGTTCAGCCGTTGATGCGCTCGGCCTCGCCGCCATAATAGCTGATGTAACGGCCGGCGATGGACGAAACCGGCAGGACCACGAGGACGTCGGTGGTGTTGAAGGCATGGTCCACGACCGCGCCGGAACCGAACATGGCGCCAAGGCGCATATAGCCCTTGATCAGCGGCGGCATGGCGTTCAGCGCCTTGCGGGCGTTGAGCGCCTCTGCCGGAACGAGGTCCATCTCATGATAAAGCTCGGGAAGAGCGGAGGCTTCCCACTCGCCCTTGGCCACGCAATTATGATGCAGGAAAGACAGGGCAAGCGCGTGGGCTTCCGGCTGCACGCCGGGGAAGGAGGCACAGCCGATCATGGCATCCATGCGGTGTTTCACGGCATAGGCCCAGTTGCCCTGCCACAGAAGCTCGACGGTGCGCTTGGTGCGATATTCCGGTAGCACGCAGGAACGGCCAAGCTCCATGAAGCGCTTGCCCGGATGGCGCGCAACGAGACCGGCGATGTCGAATTCGCTGGCGGAATAAAAACCGTTATTGGCAAGCGCGATTTCCTGCCGCAGCAGGCGATAGGTGCCGACGATCTGGTCTTCGCTGTCGCCTTCGATCGCCTTGTCGAGCACCAGCAGATGATCGCAGACACTGTCCCAAGCGTCGATGTCGCGCTTGCGGCGCATGGCTTCCGCGGGAAGCCGCGCCTTCATTTCCTCGACGAAAACCCGGTAACGCACGGATTGCGCGGCATCGATCTCGCGTTCATTTCTGGCGAGCCGTGTTTCCAGCGTGCCGATACGGCCGAAAAGACCCTCATTGTCCTGAGCTGCCTCGGGACGAGGATTAATGACAACATTGTTTTCACAAATGTCGTGATTGAGGATTTCGGCAACCATGGGGAATCGCTCCGCCACCAAAGAATTTTCCTGTCATAAATCACTAATTGACGACAGAATAGTGACAAAATGCCGCCAGCGCGAGTCTGTCAAGTTATGATAGCGACAGGCGTTTCGCCTCCAGCAGACGGCGAATTTCCTCAACCAGCCGTCGCGGGTCGGCAGGCTTGGTCAAAACCGCACCGACACCAGCCCCAAGCAGGATTTCGGCAGTCGCGTCACTCGCATCTGCGCTGAGCGCGATGACGGGAATATTTCTTTCGTCCTTCAGCATATGGAGAAGGTCGGGAAGCACATCGAGCCCCTCGCCGCCCGGCATGTTGAGATCGGAGACGATGAGGTCAGGCAAGCGGGATGCGCCCGGCTCCACAGATTGCCGCAACGCCTCAAAATCCTCGACAGCGCGGACGATATAGCCGCTTTTTTCCAGAACGGCGCGGATGATGCGCTGATTGACGGCATCGTCTTCGGCCACGAGTATCTCGATACCGCTCGCCCCTTCCGCCACCCGTGAGGAAAATCCCACATCCGGATGGTTGTCGTTGATGGCGTCGCGCCTCTCAATGCCGCGCAGACGGCCGCACAGGACGTCGATCAGGGATTTTTCCCGCAGCGGCCGGATCAACCAGGCGTCGAAGGCCACATGCATGGTCGACGGCCGCTCTTCGGGGCTGACCAGCAGCGTGCGGCGGACATTCTGTTGCGGCCAATCCCTCAGGGCATCCCTGAACAGCGGCGAAATGCGCCGGTCGACGATGATATCGGTGAGCTCGGCCGCGCGCGTGGCAGAACCCTTCCTCAGTTTTTCCAGATCTTCAGGCTGATGGATGAGAGTGCATTGACCGCCGAAAGCCTCGATCGCCTCCATCGTCACCGCCGCCGCCACGCCCTTCGGTGCGATGAGCAGGACATTTGTATGCCGCAGGCAATGACGCCTTGCCGGATCCGCCATTTCGGCAGGGGCGCCCGCCGGGCGAAACGCCAGTTTGAAAGTGCTGCCCTTGCCCTTGCGGCTCGAAACCGTGAGGCGGCCGCCGAATTCCCGCACGATACGGGCGGAAATCGCAAGTCCAAGGCCGGTGCCGGCACTTCGCTGCGACAACGGGCCCGCCTGCTCGAATTCCCCGAAAATACGGGCCTGTTCCGCCCGGCTCATGCCCGGGCCGGTATCCTCGACGGCAATGTGCAATTCGTCGTCGGCCATGCGCGCCCGGATGACGACGCCGCCTTCCTGCGTGAATTTGACGGCATTGCCGAGGAGATTGAAGAGGACCTGACGTAGCCTCGCCGGGTCGAAATCGAGATGATCGGGCACATTCGGCGCAACGAAGGAGGTGATTTCTATGCCTTTTTCATGGGCGCGATGGGCCAGCATCTCGACGATGCTCTCGATCAGCCGGCGCAGGTTTTCCGCGCGCGGATTGAGCCTGAAGCGGCCGGCCTCCATTGTCGAATAATCCAGCAGATCCTCGACAAGCTGCACCAGCGACTGGCCGGATTGCCGCATGCCATCGAGATAATTTCGCTGCTCCTCGTTGAGCCTCGTCTGCGACAGAAGATGGTTCATGCCAAGCATACCGGACAGCGGCAGGCGAATTTCATGGCTTACGGTGGCAAGCAGCCGCGCCTTTTCGGCATCGGCCTTTTCGGCGCGCAGCCGGGCGTCCTCGCGCTCACCGAGCGCAAGCCGTTCTTCGGTCACATCCCGGGCAATGCTGCTGATGAGAAGACGGCTGCTTGCCAGATCGCGGGTCACGACGTCATGCCAGGAAAAGATGCGCTGACCAAACGGGGTCGCGATCTCCACATCATAGGCATGGACCTTGTCGCCCGGACGGAAAGCGATGCCAATTTCCTCGCAGCTCAGGCCTTCGGGGGCCGCACAGCCGGTCATTTCGCGAAAGACCCGGTTCGCTTCGACAATGCGCCGGTTCATGTCACGGATCACGACGATATCGCCCATGAATTCCTGCATCTCAGCAATCAGCGAGCGGTTTTGCGTTTGCCGCAGCCGAAGATCGGAATCCGCAGCCCGCACGGTGGGCTGATGGAAAGATTCATCAAAGAGCGCATAGAGCAGGACACCAACGAGCACGGCGCCGAAGAAGGTCGCCAGCGCAACGGTAACCGCATAAGGCACAGCAAGCGCGATCAGGGCTGCGGAAAAAGCCCCGACCGATAACGACGCGGCGACATAGAGCGCAATCGACCTGTTATCGGTCGCATTTTCTTCATCCGCATGGTGCGTTGTTGCCTCGACACGATCCGCCGGCTGCGCCGCCGTCGCGGCCAGGCCCAGCTCATCTGAAACTTTCTGCCGAAGTCTTGCCAGTTCGCTCATAGGCAACCGCTACCACGGCAGCGGTTTTGATATGTTTGGCTGAAACCCTAAAATTTTACTTTTTAGCCGTTCGGGCGTGCAAAAACTCGTCGAGAATGACGCAGGCTGCGCCGATGGTTATGAAACTGTCAGCCAGATTGAAGACCGCGAAAGACCATGTCTGCGTATGAAACAGGATATAGTCGATGACATGTCCATAAAAAAAACGGTCGAGCAGATTGCCGGCAGCACCTGCGATAATGAAGGCAAAGCCGAGATGGGCAAAGGTGCGGTCCGCCGCCGTCTTGCGCCACAGCCACAAGACGAAGACCACGATGACGAGCCGCATGCTGACGATGAACCAGCCGTGCATGTCCTCCAGCATCGAAAAGGCCACGCCGAGATTATAGGTGCGATAAAGCGCCAGGAACGGGGCAACGGGAACCATCTCCTGCAGTGGCAGATAGGCTTCGACCAGTTGCTTGACGATCTGGTCCAGCACCAGTGCGGCGACGATCAGCGCGAAAGCCGGACCGAATTTCGAGAACAAAGCCGCTTTGGCCATTACGTCACCGATGCGAGTTCGAGGAGATGTCGCCGTGCTTCAAACAGCATGACGGCAGTTGCTATGGCGAGATTGAGGCTGTCGGCGCGGCCCTGTTGGGGAATGCGCGCGAGCTGGTCGGCCTTGCCGGCGAGTTCCGGCGGCAGGCCGGATTGCTCATTACCCATCAGGAGCACGACCGGCTTTCCGGCATAGTCGATCTTTCGATAATCCACCGAGCCGGCCAGATGGGTGGCGACGACGCTGACCTGCGCCGATTTTTTCCATGACAGGAATTCCTCGACCGAAGCGCGGGCGACGGGCGTGGCGAAAACCGACCCCATGGTGGCACGCACCGTTTCCAGCGAAAACGGATCGGTGCAGTCGCCGACAAGAATGACGCCCGAAGCACCCGCCGCATCTGCGGTGCGGATGATGGTGCCGAGATTGCCGGGATCGCGGACCCGGTCGAGCGCGATATAGGTCTCGCCCTTTTCCGGGCGGATATCCTTCAGCGGCTTCCATTTCTGTTCGAAAATGCCGACGACCATCTGCGGATTGTCGCGGCGGGTGATCGAGGCGATAACCTTTTCGCTGACTTCGAGCACCAGACCGCCCGATGCGACCGTCTTTACCGCCGCCTGCTCCACCAGCGGCTTGCCCTTGGCGGCCTTGGCATAAACCAGCGTCTTGATCGTCCAGCCCAGTTCGAGCGCGTCGATGACCAGCTTCAGACCTTCCGCCATGAAGGTGCCGGTCTCTTCCCTGCCCTTTTTCTGGGTGAGCGCCTTGATATCCTTGATGATGGGATTGGCAAGGCTGGTCACTTCCTTGACCTGGCCAACCCGGCGCGTCGTGTTTTCGCGCATATCTTTCATCATTTCGGCTCCCAGCGGCTGAACAGCGATGTGGAAAGCACACGGCCCGGCGTCTTGCCGTCAAGACCGGCCTCGCGAATGACCAGTTCGCCGGACGCGACCACGCCACCGGCGCCGCGCATGGTTTCACGCATCAGCTCATGCATCGAATAAAAGCTGGCCCTGATCGAATAGGCCGTCAGCACAAGGCCGAGCGCCTTGGGCGACAGGATTTCGCGGCAGATATCCAGCATCAGCGGCAGATGGTCGAACAATTGCCAGACCTCGCCGTGGGTGCCGCGGCCGAATTTCGGCGGATCGGTGAGGATAATGTCGTAGCTGTTGCCGCGACGCTCCTCACGCTGGATGAATTTCATCGCATCTTCGCAGATCCAACGGATGGGCGCCTGCTCGAGCCCGGCGAGCGCCTGATTTTCCTTGGCCCAGCCAATTGCCTTCTTGGAGGCATCGACATGGGTGACTTCAGCGCCTGCGGCCGCCGCGATCAGCGAGGCAACGCCGGTATAACCGAAGAGGTTCAGCACTTTCAGCGGCCGGTCGGCGGTCTCGACGGCGTTTTTCAGCCATTCCCAATGGACGATCTGTTCCGGAAAAACACCAACGTGACGGAAAGCGGTGAAACGGCCAAGAAAGTCGACCCCGAGCAGGGATAGTGGCCAGGTTTCGCCAAGCGCCGCCTTTGGAAAACGCCAGCGGCCCATGCCGTCCTCATCTGTATCGCCGGTGAAAATGGCGTCGGCATTCTGCCATACACGGTCGGGAACCGACGGTTGCCACAGCGCCTGCGCCTCCGGACGGACGATGCGGTATTCGCCGTATTGTTCGAGCTTCAGGCCGTTACCGCTGTCGATCAGGTGAAAATCGCCAGCACCGCTCGATTCCAGAATAATCGGAACCTGTTCAGCGGGACGGTCGCCGGTGCGGGGCTTGAGCGGTCGCGCAGGCACCTGCTCAACGGCTGTCGCCGGAGTAACCTTTTCCCTCGGCGCAGGTTTTGGCGCGCTGCGGACAGCGTCCGGCTCGCGCTTTTTCGGTGCCACTTCCGCCCGTCGTGCCGGCTTTGCGGCATGAACCTGTTTTTTCTCGCTCCCGGCACGTGCACGATTGCCCGGCCGACTGTCTTTTTTCTTCAATGGAAATCTTTCCGCTTCTGCCCGCGTCTTATGGCGCAGCAAATAGCATTCCATGCGCCGCTCGCCTAGAGCCGGAACGAATGTCGGCTACATCACTTTGCCGGGAGTTGTCCGGCATTTGGAAGATGGCCTGTCGCAGCGGCTTTCTGCCGGTTCGCTTCGTCATGCCAGCGAACGGCTTCCTTCGCCTCGATACGGGCGCGTTTGCGATGTTTGCCCTGGGCGAACCATGTGGCCGCCGACCCCAGCAGCACACCGAAAATGACCGCCAGAAACAGGAATACGAAAAACGGCGCGGTGAAGGACAGAACGCCATCTTCCGGTCGGAACGGATTGAGCGCCAGCGTCACGCATTGACGATTGGCCACGCACAGGATGACGAGAATAATCGCCAGCGGAAGCAGGATGATGAGGTTGATGATTTTTTTCGACATCCGAGAATACTCCATCGCTGCGGGGCTCCGCTAGCTCCGTTTCCGGCGCGGGCAGTGAGGACGATCAATCGTCCTCTTCGTCACCCATGCCGGGGTTCAGGCGCTCGCGCAGTTCCTTGCCCGTCTTGAAGAAAGGCACCCATTTTTCTTCGACAAAAACCGACTCACCCGTGCGCGGGTTCCGACCGGAACGCGACGGACGGTTTTTCACCGAAAATGCGCCGAAACCACGAAGCTCGACACGATTTCCTGCCGCCAGGGCGTCGGTGATTTCATCCAGCACCGCATTGACGATGTTTTCCACGTCACGGTGATAAAGGTGCGGGTTACGCGCAGCAACGATCTGCACCAGTTCAGACTTGATCACGGTTGCCCCCTGAAAGAATTGGATTTTTAACGCGGCTCAACCTGCCAAACGGAAACAAGACCGTCAAGAAACAACTTGTCCGTACCGAGCTGGCCGGGGCCTGCGAAGGGAATTAAATCGTCATATCCCAGAAACTTCGCTATTTGCGCAACACTGAAAACCGCAAAAGGCGAGCGGGACGACGGCGCGCGCCATTCAACGATCGGCAGATCCTTGGCAACACCGCGTGTTTCGAAATAGCTGCGAATTTCCTTTTCGCCGCCCAGCGTATCGACCAGCTTGTTGGCGAGCGCCTGCCTGCCGGTGAAAATCGATCCATCCGCCAGTTTCAGCACGTCTTCGCGCGGCAGCTTGCGGCGATCTGCCACAAGGTCGACAAACCAGCCATAGCTGTCCATCACCATGGCGCGGATCATCGTCTTCGCCTCCTCCGGCGCCTCGTGGAACGGCGAAGGCTCCGCCTTCATCGGCGACGACTTGATTTCCTGCAACGAAACGCCGAGCTTTTCCATCAACTGGCCAAGCTGGGGGTACTGGAAGATCACGCCGATCGAGCCGGTTATCGAGGTCTCGCCGGCGACGATGACATCGCCTGCCGATGCGATCATATAACCTGCCGAAGCGGCGAGCGTGCGCACATCCGAGACAACCGGCTTCTTTTCCGCAACGCCTCGAATGGCCTTGAAGATGCGCTCACCGCCATAGGTGGTGCCGCCTGGCGAGGAAATCGACACGATCAGCCCTTTGACATTCTCGCTCTTGGCGATCTTGTCGAGCCGCTCGATAAGTTCGGTATTGTCGGTGATCAGGCCGGAGACCTCGACGCGGGCAATATGGGGTTTCGCATTTTGCTGCGGTCCATCCCATAAAAACCGGTAAAGACCGAAAGCGCCGGCGACAAGCAGGAGAACGGCGGCAACCCGCCAGAAAGTCAGCTTGCGGCGCAACCGCCTGCGATCCGCTATCGCCATATTGTCCATAAAAACCTCTGTCATCCGCTTTTGCGCTTCAGGCCATATGGTTCTTCTAACGCGAAGCCGCAAGGAAACAATAAGGAAACCAGAATTACGATAAAATTCGCATTTCCCTTGCACCTCTCCAGACAAAAACCATATTGGCAGGACAAAGCACTCATGCCAAAGACATTTAGATAGAGACACAAGCTTCGATTGTGCGCCAGAATGGCGCCCTAGAAGCATTCCGGACCCACTCTTATGCTCGAAAGACTCCGCGAACCCGCGCCAGCATTTTCGCTGCCCAATGACCAGAACGGCGCCTATGACACCGCGCTGCGGCATTCTGCGCGCGTGAAGCGGCTGAAAATCATTCTGCCGCTCGGCGCGGCAATCATTTCGCTCGCCTTCATCGCCGTTTCGGTTATCCGCACCTGGGCGCCCGACGAGGTTTCTCTTGAGAGCGCGCGAATTGAAGACGGCAAGATCGTGATGGAAAAACCGGCTGTTGCCGGCCGCAACGAGAAGGGGATCGATTATTCCATGAACGCCGACCGTGCGTTGCAGGACATCGCCAACCCCAATCTCATGACCCTTGAGAAGGTTCTGGCGGCAGTGCCGGTAAACGACAGCGTCGCGCAGGTGATCGCCCAGGAAGGCATTTTCGACCGGGCGACCAACAAGCTGAAGATGACCGCTCCTTTTGACATCAATCTCAGCAATGGCATACAAGCGAAGTTCCAGTCTGCGGATGTCGATCTGAAGGCCGGGAAAATGAGCAGCCAGGAGCCGGTTTCTATCAAAACAAACGACGGCTCGATTGTTGCGCAATCGATTGACATCGCCGATAATGGCAAGACAATTACATTTTCGGGGCAGGTACGGGCACGTATCGCTGCATCCAATATCAAGAATGAAGGCAAGTGAGAGCCCGGTCCAGATGATGCAAATTTCCCGTCCCGTTTCCCTTGGCAAATCCGCCGGCCTTGCAGCCGCAGGCCTTGTCTTTTCGTGTCTTGCAACTGTGGCTTTCGCCCAGAACACCACCAGCAACATGCAGGGCGTCAAGCTTTCCGGCGACCAGCCTATCGCGATTGAAAGCGATCAGCTCGAGATTCGCGATCAGGAGCGCAAGGCCTATTTCACCGGTAATGTGAAAGTGGTGCAGGGAACGACCACCCTTCAGGCCGGCAAGATGACCGTGAATTACAAGGGCGAGGGTTCTTCGCTCACCAGTGGCGACGCAAATATCGAAAAAATCTTCGTCGACAATAATGTCTATCTGACGTCCGAGACCCAGAAGGCGACGGCCGATCACGGCGAATTCGACATGGCGGCGCAGACCTTCATCCTGACCGGCAAGCAGGTCGTGCTGTCCGAGGGCACGAATGTGTTCACCGGCTGCAAGCTCACCGTTCTGATGAATACGGGACAGGCCAAGCTGGAAAGCTGCGGCGGTCCTGTCCGGATCATGCTCGATCCGAAATCGCAGAAAAAACAGTAGTCTTTCCTCGTGAAGATACCCTCGATCTCAAAGATATTCGGCGGCGGGCGCAGCCGATCCGCGGACGCGGCCTCGCCGGCGGACAAGACCCCCTATCAGGGCACGCTGATCGCGCATGGCCTGACGAAGACCTATAATACGCGCCGTGTCGTCAACGGGGTTTCGCTGGTCGTGCGCCGAGGCGAGGCCGTGGGACTGCTCGGCCCGAACGGTGCGGGTAAAACCACCTGTTTTTACATGATCACGGGCCTGGTGCCCGTGGATACCGGCAAGATCGCCATCAACGGCAATGATGTCACCACCATGCCGATGTATAGACGCGCGCGTCTCGGCGTCGGTTATCTTCCGCAGGAAGCATCGATCTTCCGGGGCTTGACGGTCGAGGAAAATATCCGCGCCGTGCTGGAAGTGCATGAGCCGGACGCTGCCAAGCGCAACCGCAAGCTCGATGAGCTGCTGGAAGAGTTTCATATCGCGCAACTGCGAAAGTCGCCTGCCGTGGCGCTTTCGGGTGGCGAGCGGCGGCGTCTGGAAATCGCGCGCGCACTCGCGACCGATCCGACCTTCATGCTGCTCGACGAACCTTTCGCAGGCGTCGATCCGATTTCGGTCAGCGATATCCAGAATCTGGTGAGACACCTGACAGCGCGCGGCATCGGCGTTCTCGTGACTGACCACAATGTCCGTGAAACGCTCGGTCTCATTGACCGCGCCTACATCATCCATGCCGGCGAGGTGCTGACGCATGGACGTCCGGACGATATCGTCAACAATCCGGATGTACGCCGTCTCTATCTCGGCAATAATTTCAGCCTTTGAACGCCTGGGCGCGAAAGATTCTTCATCGCGCCCCGCCCTGACGCTTGACCAAACAAAATAAAAAAGCAATTTTTGGGCCAAGTTCCGTCGTCTCAGTAAAATTTCTGGAAAATCAGGCGACGGAGAAGCTGTAAGGGGAGTTTCGCGTCCGCCATGGCATTGTCTGCCAGCCTTTTGCTGCGTCAAAACCAGTCTCTCGTGATGACACCGCAACTGATGCAGTCCATCCAGCTGCTTCAGATGACGCATTTCGAGCTGACGCAGTTCATTGCGCAGGAGGTGGAGCGCAATCCGCTGCTGGAAATTGCGGCAAACGATGGCGATTTGAGCAGCGATGCACCTGTAGACGCGGAAAGTTTTGGCGACGCCGATAGCGAAAGTTCGGAGAGATCCGCCACGGTGACGTCAGACAGTGACGACTGGTATGGCGACCGTGCCGCAAATCTTGGCGAGCAGCTGGATACCAGCTTCGAAAACGTCTTTCCCGATGATGCCGAGCCCCGAAAAGCCGATGCGCCCGAACTGGCCGGCCAGTGGAAATCCATGCCCGGCCAGGAGTCGGGGGAAAGTTACGATCTCGACGATTTCGTCGCGGCCAGACAGAGTCTCGGCGACCATCTCAATCAGCAACTGCCGCTCGCCATATCCGCCGCCGAGGACCGGATGATCGCCGATGCGCTGATCGGCCAGCTTGACGAGACCGGCTATATTGCGGCGGATGCCGTCGACGACGTCGCCGAACGGCTGGGCGCGGCCCCGTCGGCGGTCGAGCACGTTCTGAAGACGCTTCAGGGCTTCGATCCACCGGGTGTATTTTCCCGTTCCTTAAGCGAATGTCTGGCGATCCAGCTTGCCCAGAAGGACCGGCTCGACCCGGCCATGCGGGCTTTCGTCGACAATCTGGAACTTCTGGCGAAACGCGACTTCGCCTCCTTGAAAAAAATCTGCGGTGTCGATGAGGAAGACCTCCTCGACATGCTGGCGGAAATCCGCACGCTCAACCCCCGCCCCGGCGCGGGTTACGATTCGATGGTTTCGGAGACCATCGTTCCCGATATTATCGTTCGTCCCTCCTCCACCGGCGGCTGGCTGGTGGAAATCAATCCCGAGACGCTGCCGCGCGTGCTCATCAACCAGAGTTATTTCGCCGAGGTGTCGAAACACAAGGCACGCGCAGGCGAGGATCAGGATTTTCTGACTGAGTGCATGCAGACGGCGCATTGGCTGACCCGCAGCCTCGACCAGCGCGCCCGGACAATCATGAAGGTGGCGACGGAAATCGTGCGCCAGCAGGATGCCTTTCTCGTCAATGGCGTGGATCATCTGCGCCCGCTGAACCTCAAGACGGTGGCCGACGCCATCAAGATGCACGAATCCACCGTCAGCCGGGTGACATCGAAAAAATACATGCTGACGCCGCGCGGTCTGTTCGAGCTGAAATATTTCTTCAGCGTGTCGATCAGCGCCGTGGAAGGCGGAGACAGCCATTCGGCGGAAGCGGTGCGCCACCGCATCAAGGCCATGATCGCGCAGGAGGCCGCCGAGGCGGTTCTTTCAGACGATGATATCGTCGACAATCTGAAAAAGAGCGGCATCGATATCGCCCGCCGCACCGTCGCCAAATATCGGGAGGCGATGAACATCCCCTCCTCCGTGCAGAGACGTCGGGAAAAGAAGGCGATGGCCAAGCTATCCGCCTTCTGAGCGGTGGCCGCGATCACGTTTATGGCGGTTTTTTGCCGCACCATTGACTCTTGCCACGGCAAGGGCTAGAAGCCCGCCGCACACGTAAGCAAGGTCATTTGTAACGGATTCATCTCCACCGTCCATGGGCGTAAAATTCGAATGAGGGCTTTTTAAGGTCTTCGAAACGCTTGGATGCGCGCGCGGCTTGACGTAAGCTGGTACTCGCAAATCACTACAAAAAGGAAAATTTCCATGAGTGTGCGTGTATCTGGTAAACATATGGAGATCGGTGAATCTTTCCGTCAGCGGATCGAGGACAATATAGGTCTGGCGGTTACCAAATACTTCGATGGGGGGTATTCAGGCCAGGTGACCGTGGAGAAGTCCGGATCGCGTTTTGCCGCGGACTGCAAGCTGCATCTCGATACCGGCATTGTATTGCATGCGGCGGGTCAGGCAAATGATCCGCAGGCCAGCTTCGATGCCGCCGCAGAGCGGATCGAGAAGCGCCTGCGCCGCTACAAGCGCAAGCTTAAGGACCACCACAATGGTGCGAATGGCGTGTCGCAGGAAATCGCCTATACGGTGATGGATGCTATTCCCGATGAGGACCACGAGGTTCCTGAAGATTACGCACCCACCATCGTAGCGGAGAGTTCGAAACAGATTAAGACAATGTCCGTCGCCAGCGCCGTGATGGCGCTCGACATGACGGACGAACCGGTTCTGCTGTTCCGCAGCCCGGGCAAGGAATATCTCAACATCGTTTACCGGCGTCATGACGGCAATATTGGCTGGATCGACGCGGAAACGATCAAGAGCTGAACAGTCTGACAAGACGTGGGAGGCAGAGCGCGAAAGCGTAGCTGCCTCCTGCATCGTCTCGATGGCATGAAGGAAAAAGAGAATGGCGTTGGCAGATTTGCTGCAACAAGATGCGATTATTCCCGCCCTCAAGGTGAATTCCAAAAAGCAGTTGCTTCAGGAGCTGGCCGCAAAGGCAGCCAGAATTACCGGAGTCTCGGAACGGGAAGTTTTCGACGTCATCCTCCAGCGTGAGAAACTCGGCTCCACCGGTGTGGGCCACGGCATCGCCATTCCGCATGGCAAGCTCAACAGCATCCATCAGATCACCGGCGTCTTCGCGCGCCTTGAAACACCGGTCGATTTCGAAGCGCTGGACGACCAGCCGGTCGATCTGGTTTTCCTGCTGCTCGCGCCCGAGGGCGCCGGCGCGGATCACCTGAAGGCGTTGTCCAGAATTGCACGCGCCCTGCGCGACCCTGAACTGGTCGCCAAGCTGCGCGCCACCGATTCCGATACCGCAATCTACGCTTTCCTCAATCAGGAGCAGGCGACGGCGGCTTGATCGCGGCTAACTCCCTCAGTTTAACGGCAATAAAAAACGCGCCCTGAAGGCGCGTTTTTTATGACGTAAGGATAGATGCCTTACGCGTCTTTTTCATTGAGAGACGAGGTGCCCGGCTCGGCCGATGCGGCAACTTCCGCCTTCGGGCCGCCCTTGGCGACGCCGACCATTGCCGGGCGCAGGACGCGGTCGCCGATGGTGAAACCGGCCTGAACCACCTGCAGCACGGTATTGTTCGGAACCGCCGGATTCGGAATTTCGAACATGGCCTGATGGAAATTCGGGTCGAACTTCTGGCCCTCGGCATCGATCTTCTTCACGCCGTGGCGTTCCAGCGTCGACAGCATCGAACGTTCCGTCATCTCGACGCCTTCGATCAGACCGTTGAGACCGGCTTCGCCATTGGTCTTGAGTTCATCGGGAATGGCTTCAAGCGCGCGGCGAAGATTATCGGAAACGGCGAGCATATCGCGCGCGAAACCAGCGAGAGAATAGGCTTTCGCATCCTTGACATCGCGTTCCGTACGACGGCGAAGATTGTCCATTTCGGCCGCAAGGCGCAGGAACTTGTCACGCAGGTCGGCATTTTCAGCCTTGAGCAGCTCGACCGGATCGGGTTCGGCAGCGTCAATCGGCTCTTCCCCGGCGAGCGCGGGTTCGACAAACTCTTCGGCGACGTCCGCGTCAGGTCCGGGCTTTTTTGTATCGTCGGTCATGACGTTCTCCAGATTTGAATATGTTGGTTGCGCCCGATATCGAGCTTTGACGGGCAAAAATCAAGGCTTGCGGCGAAAAGCTTGCCGCATTCCCTGACCTTGCGGGTCTGTCCTATCTCTGCTTGCGGGAAAGGCGGGCCATGATCTGCGCCGTATAGTCCACCATCGGCACAATACGGGCGTAATTCAGCCGGGTCGGGCCAATGACGCCGACCGCACCCACGACACGATTGTCCTCATCGCGATAGGGCGCGACGATCAACGACGAACCGGACAGGGAAAACAGCTTGTTTTCCGAGCCGATGAAAATCCTGACCCCCGAGCCGCTTTCCGCGAGATTGAGGATTTCGATGAGATTTTCCTTGCGCTCCAGGTCGTCGAACAGCAGGCGCACCCGATCGATATCTTCCTCACCGGCGAGACCCTCGAGCAGGTTGGAGCGACCGCGAACGATGAGACGGCCGAGCTTGCCCTCCTCATTGTCTCCCGCCCATACCGCCAGACCGCGCTCCACGAGGTCCTGCGCCAATATGCCGAGTTCCGATTGCAGTTCCGCCCGCTGCGTCTGGAATTGACCGCGCAACTCATGCAGCGTCTGACCGGAGAGATGGGCATTGATGAAATTCGCCGCTTCGGTCAATTGCGACGAGGAGATGCCGGCCGGCAATTCGATGATGCGGTTTTCGACCTGATTGTGGTCGCCCACCAGCACGGCGAGCGCCTTGGTGGGCTCCAGCCTTATGAATTCGACATGCTTGAGGATGACGTCGTTCTTCGCCGTCAATACGAGGCCCGCGCCGCGCGACATGCCGGACAGCATGCGGCTAGCCTCCGTCAACAGCCCTTCCAGCGACTGTTCGTGGCCGGCGACCGGTCCGATCTGACGGTCGATAGTCGCCCTTTCCTCGGCGGGCAGGTCACCCACCTGCATGAAGGCGTCAACAAAGAAGCGCAGCCCCGTCTGGGTCGGCAGGCGACCGGCGCTGATATGCGGCGAATAGATGAGGCCCAGTTCCTCGAGATCGCTCATGACGTTGCGAACGGAGGCGGGTGAAAGCGACATCGGCAACAGCCGCGACAGGCTGCGCGATCCGAGCGGCTCGCCCGTATCGAGATAGCCTTCGACGATGCGCCGGAAAATTTCCCGCGACCGTTCATCCAGCAGCGATGCCTGATCTTTTGATAGCGGTGCGGAAAAACCCATTTCGTCCGTTCTTTGTCGTTCAAACCAGCTCGCATCAATATAATGCGTTGCAACGCCGCGGCAAAATGGAAATTGGCTTTGCAAAAGCCCGGACCTCGCCTTAGAAGGCAGGGACCAACATGGAGAGTGGATCATATGCGGCCTTCAGGCAGAAAAACCGACCAGATGCGCAAGGTTTCCTTCGAGCGCAATTTCTCGAAACATGCCGAAGGTTCCTGTCTCGTGAAATTCGGCGACACGCATGTGCTCGTCACCGCAAGCCTTGAAGAAAAGACGCCGCCGTGGCTGCGCAACAGCGGCAAGGGCTGGGTCACCGCCGAATATGGCATGCTGCCGCGCTCCACCCACGAGCGCATGAAGCGCGAAGCCGCTTCCGGCAAGCAGGGCGGTCGCACGCAGGAAATCCAGCGCCTCATCGGCCGTTCGCTGCGCGCCGTCGTCGATCTGCAGGCGCTGGGTGAGCGCCAGATCAGCATCGACTGCGACGTCATCCAGGCCGATGGCGGCACCCGCACCGCGTCCATCACCGGCGCATGGATTGCCCTGCATGACTGCCTGAAATGGATGGAAACCCGCAACATGATCAAGGTCGAGAAGGTTCTGAAGGACCATATCGCCGCGATCTCCTGCGGCATCTTTGCCAACCAGCCGGTGATCGATCTCGATTACCTCGAGGATTCCTCCGCCGAGACCGACGCTAATTTCGTCATCACCGGCTCCGGCGGCATCGTCGAGGTTCAGGGCACAGCGGAAGGCGCGCCCTTCTCCGAGGAAGAATTCCTGACGCTGCTCGGTCTTGCCAAGGCCGGTTGCAGCGAACTGGTCGCCCTTCAGAAACAGGCAATCGCCTGAGCCGACAGGAAAGCACCATGCGCAAGCTCGATACCAGAACGATCGTCGTCGCCAGCCACAACAAGGGCAAGATCGCCGAAATCGCCGATCTGATCGGGCCTTTCGGCTTCTCCGCCAAATCGGCGGCGGAACTGAATTTCGAAGAGCCGGATGAGACGGGTACGACCTTCGAGGAAAATGCTGCCATCAAGGCGCTTGCCTCCGCTAAGGCATCGGGTCTTCCGGCTTTGTCCGACGATTCCGGTCTGGTCATCGATGCGCTGGATGGTGCGCCGGGTGTCTATACCGCCAATTGGGCGGAAACGGCCGATGGCACCCGCGACTTCGCCATGGCGATGCAGAAGGTCGAGGATGCGCTGGCCGAGCGAGGCGCATCGAAACCGGAAGACCGCACCGGCCGCTTCGTCAGCGTGCTGTGCCTGGCGTGGCCGGACGGGCATCTCGAATATTTCCGCGGCGAGGTGGAAGGCACGGTGGTGTGGCCGCCGCGCGGAACGAGCGGTTTCGGTTACGATCCGGTCTTCAAACCGGAAGGATACGACACCACATTCGGCGAGATGAGCGCGGATGAAAAACACGGCTGGAAACATGGCGACGCCTTCGCGCTTTCGCACCGTGCCCGGGCGTTTAAAAAATTCGTAGAAACCTGCCTGGAGGCATGAACCCGATGGTCGGGGAGCATCAACTTTCTGCCCCCGGCGCGTCGCTTCTGCCGGATACGGGCGATCCCGGTTTCGGGATCTATCTGCATTGGCCCTTCTGTGCGGCCAAATGTCCCTATTGCGATTTCAACAGCCATGTCCGCCACCGGCCGGTGGATCAGGAACGGTTTACGGCAGCCTTTCTCCGTGAAATGGAACATATGCGGACGCTGAGCGGCCCGCGCGTCGTGACCAGCATTTTTATGGGCGGCGGCACGCCGTCGCTGATGGACCCGCAGACGGTCGCGGCACTTCTCGATGGCGTCTCGCGCTTCTGGCATGTGCCGGATGGTATCGAGATCACCATGGAAGCCAATCCTTCCAGCGTCGAGGCCGAGCGTTTTCGCGGTTACCGCGCGGCGGGCGTCAACCGTGTCTCGCTCGGCGTGCAGGCGCTGAACGACCGCGACCTGAAGTTCCTTGGCCGCCTGCATGATGTTGCCGATGCCTTGAAGGCCATCCGGCTGGCGCGGGAGATTTTTCCGCGCATGTCCTTCGATCTCATCTATGCCCGACCGAACCAGACGGTGGCCGAATGGGACGCTGAGCTGAAAGAGGCTGTCTCCTACGCGGTCGACCATCTGTCGCTCTATCAGCTGACCATCGAGGAAGGCACGCCCTTCTACGGGCTGCACAAGGCCGGCAAGCTGATCGTCCCGGATGGCGAACATTCGGCCGTGCTTTATGAAGCGACGCAGGAAATCACGGAGCGTTACGGCATGCCGGCATACGAGGTTTCCAACCATGCCCGGCCGGGTGCTGAAAGCCGCCACAACCTGACCTACTGGCGTTATGGCGATTATGCCGGCATCGGCCCCGGCGCGCATGGACGCCTGACGCGAGGCGCTTCCAAGCTCGCAACCGCCACCGAGCGCCACCCGGAAAACTGGCTCGAAACCGTCGAGCGGGAAGGCCACGGTATGGTCGATCAGGAGCTGCTTGGCGTCGATGAGCAGGCCGATGAATTGCTGCTGATGGGCCTTCGCCTGCGCGAAGGCATCGATCTCGCCCGCTGGAGCGACCTTTCCGGCCGCAATCTCGATCCGGAAAAGGAGGAATTCCTCCTCCAGCACGGTTTCGTGGAAAGGCTCGGCAATTCCCGCCTGCGCTGCACGCCGTCCGGCATGCTCATTCTGGACGCGGTGGTGGCCGATCTCGCCTGCTGACGCCAGCCTCCACCCGGCTTTAGCCCAATAAACAAGACGACAATAAAAAAGCGGCCCGAAGGCCGCTTTTTTCATGCGTTGTTTTCATTGATCAGGCGTTTCAACAGCTCAACCTCATGGCCGAGCTTGGTGTCGCCGGAAATCAGTTCCTCGATCTTGCGCACGGCATGCAGAACCGTGGTGTGATCGCGACCGCCGAAACGGCGACCGATCTCGGGGAAAGACCGCGGCGTCAGCATCTTGGCCAGATACATGGCGATCTGGCGTGGCTTGACGATGACGCGGGTGCGGCGGTTGGACACCAACTCCTGTCGCGACACATTATAGTGCTTGGCGACGATGCGCTGAATATCCTCGATGCGTACACGCTTGGCCTCACCCGTCCCGACGAGATGCGACAGCAGCTCATCGACACGATCAACCGAGAGGTTCGGCTCGAAAGAGCGACGGAACATCAGCTGATTGAAGGCGCCTTCAAGCTCGCGTCCGCTTGCCGTCACGCTCTTGGCCACATGGGTCAGGATTTCATCCGAAATCTCGAAGGACGGATCGTCCTGGCGTGCCGAGCCGAGGCGGCGGTTGAGCATCTCATAGCGCATGTCGTAGTCGGGACCTTCGATCTCGATGGCCATGCCGCCCTGAAGGCGGGAACGGACACGCGGATCGAGCGATTCCAGCTCCCATGGCGCACGGTCAGCCGCGACCACGACCTGCTTGGCGCTGTCGAGCAGCATGTTCAGCAGATGGCAGAATTCGTGCTGGATCATCTTGCCCTGCAGGAACTGCATGTCATCGATGACGAGCAGGTCGATATTGCGCAGCGTGTCCTTCAGCGTCAGCGCGTCATTGTCGCGGATCGCAGTGGCGAAACGCCACATGAAATATTCGGCCGTCAGATAGACCACGCGCGGATTGCGTGGGCTGTCAATGGCGGCATTGGCGATTGCCTGCAGAAGATGCGTCTTGCCGAGGCCGACACCCGCATGGATGAACAGCGGGTTGAAGCGCACGGCGCCGGCACCGGCTTCGGCGATCGTCTTTGCCGCCGCAAGGGCGACGCGGTTGGACGAGCCTTCGACAAAGGTATCGAAGGTGAAACGTGTGTCGAGCGGCGAACCGAACAACGGCCCGGAACCGCCCTGACGCATGGTCGCCTGCGAAGCCGCAGGCTGTGCGGCAGGCGTCGCGGGCTGCGACGGAATGAAGGACTTGTTACGCTGAACCGCACCGACTTCCGGAACGGGCTGCGCCCTTTCCTCGGTCTGAGCTGGACGGACCGGGCGGCTGGCCGAGCGGACCAGAATCTCCACCTTCAGCACATCCGGATCCTCGCTCTGGACGAGGTTCGTGATCAGATCCATGTAACGGTTGTTGATCCAGGACTTCAGAAAGGTCGTCGGAACGGTAAAACGGACGACGCTTTTCGAAACGGAATGGAGTTTGAGCCGTGCAAACCAGCTTGCATAGACCTCCGGACCAACCTGTGCCTTGAGCCGCGCGCTAAAACGTTCAAACAGCGCATCGTGCGTCATTGCCGATTTGTCCCCTGCCGCATCTGAGCAAGCTGCATCACGCGTCTTTGGTGCGCGGTCCCCATCAACCACCGCACCCATCGCCAAATTCAATTGCATATTGCCGCCTTTCAAATTGCCAATCATAGCCTGACGATCAAAGATCGATCGCCAGAGATCCCCCTCGTATATTTTTGCCTCCAGCGTTCCCCTCGAAAGAACGTCAAAGGCGACTACTCGTTTGCGAGCCGGTTATCCCATTTCCCTCCCCCTCATGGAGAGGCCTGCGACACGCTAAAACGCTCCTTTCGTTACAACCTTAAGGCGCATTCTTGAGGACAAAAAACTCCCGCCCGTTCCGGAGACCGAAACGGCACAAAAAGCTCCATGACCTGAAAAAACGGACCCCGAAAGACCCGCCAGCAAGAAGGTGAATATCGTCGATACGATCATCGAGATAATCTGTGGACTGAGATCCGCACCCCTTGTTGAAATGCATTTAGGCAGGATCGTGGGGAGAGATCAATGGCGTTTTTTCTGCAAAAACTCAGATCGGCCATTGACTCGCAAAGGCCGTTTTGCATCACCGACAAGGTGCGAAGCAGAATCGCTTATGAATCAATGAGATTCAATTTTGGCAATTTTTGAGAGCTGATTTTGGCAAAAAAATAAAAATCTTCTTGACTCAAAACTAGCCGCGACTTCCGTAGAGAAAGCGCCTGAGTTTTCCAGAGACCTCCAGCAAACCTTTGTTTTTATTACAAATTTCCTGTCGTCCATCTGACATGCGTTTGTCACGTTACGGCAGCAATGGTTAACGGGCAGTTAGAATCACAAAAAGCCCGGTCAAAAGACCAGGCTTTTTGAATAATTATTTGTGATTAGCCGGATTAGGCGGAAAGAGCCTTAACGCGCTGTGCGAGACGCGACACCTTGCGGGATGCCGTGTTGCCGTGCAGAACGCCGCGGGTCGCTGCGCGCTGGATCTCAGGCTGGGCTGCCTTCAGAGCTTCGGTGGCAACTGCCAGATCACCGGTAGCGATTGCTTCCTCGACCTTGCGGATGAAGCCGCGAACGCGCGAACGGCGAGCCTTGTTGACTGCGGTACGGCGAGCGATCTTGCGGGTCGCCTTTTTCGCCGAAGTTGTATTGGCCATGTATGCCTCTCTTCGAATTCAAACCAAATTCCGCAACCATAGGATCGGGTCGTTCGAAGACCTCAGCTAACCCAAGAATGCGGGAGTAATTTCGGACAAGCCGGATGGCTTTCCTTAACCGTGGGCGGGCATATACCGCTAAAGCTTACGCCCGTCAACGCGCAAAACGCTTAAAAGCGCCGATATTCCGAATCCTTAGCGATTCCGGAAAGCGGGCTTGCGCTTTTCCACGAAGGCGGCCATGCCCTCCTTCTGATCCACTGTCGCAAAGAGCGACTGGAAGGATCGTCTTTCATATCTCAGTCCTTCCGCAAGCGGCACCTCGAAGGAGCGATTGACGCTTTCCTTGGCCATGAGAACGGAAGCACGCGACAGGGAAGCGATGCGGGTTGCCGCCTCCACCGCCTCGTCCATGAGATTTGCAGCCGGCACGACACGCGACACGAGACCGGCCCGCTCAGCCTCCGCCGCATCCATCATGCGCCCGGTCAGAACCAGATCCATGGCCTTCGCCTTGCCGACTGCCCGTGTCAGCCGCTGCGAGCCGCCCATGCCAGGGATGACGCCGAGGGTGATTTCCGGCTGGCCGAATTTTGCCGTGTCCGAAGCGATGATGAAATCGCACATCATCGCCAGCTCGCAGCCGCCGCCCAGCGCAAAGCCGGATACGGCAGCGATGACCGGCTTGCGGGTGGCCGCAACCTCGTCCCAGCCGCCGAGAAAATCGCCGACATAGGCATCGACGAAATCCAGCCCCTGCATTTCCTTGATATCGGCGCCTGCCGCAAATGCCTTTTCCGAACCGGTGATAATGATCGCACCGATGGAATCATCGGCGGAAAACGAAGACAGAATGTGCCGCAGCTCTTTCAGAAGCACCGAATTGAGAGCGTTGAGCGCCTTGGGGCGATTGAGGGTGATGACACCCACCTCATCGCGTTTCTCGACCAGTATCGTTTCATAGTCCACGGCAATCTCCCCTTCCGGCACTCCGGCTCCGTTACTTCTGGCAGGCGGCGCAATAAAAAGTCGAACGACCGGCCTGCACCACCCTTTCAACCGTACCCCCGCAGCCGGGTGTCCGGCAAGGCTGGCCTTCCTGATCGTAGACCGAAAAGGAGTGCTGGAAATAACCGAGCGTTCCGTCCGTCTGTATATGGTCTCGCAATGAGGAGCCGCCGGCGGCGATCGCATCCGCGATCACGTCGCGGATTTTCTCCGTCAGATCGACGAGCTGCGCCTTGGGCTTGCCACCTTTCGTCACCAGCGTTCCCGCCGCCCGCAAAGGCGAAAGATGCGCGCGCCACAGCGCCTCGCAGACATAGATATTGCCGAGACCGGCAATGACCTTCTGGTCCAGCAGCGTGCTTTTCAGGGGCTGGCTTTTACCTTCAAACCGGCTCGCCAGATAATCCGCGCTCAGCGCATTGCCTGTCGGCTCCGGGCCTAGCTCGGCAAAGGCAGGGTAAAGGTCGAGCTTGTTGCGCTCCACCAGATGCATGAAGCCGAAGCGGCGCGGATCATTATAGATGACGCAGACGCGCTCTTCCCCTTTATCCAGATGAAAGACGACATGGTCATGCTTGCCGTCTTTGGAACGGGCATGGTGAAACGTACCTGGCGCATTGCCAATCTCTTCTGCCTCCGCCTCGATGCGAAACGAGCCGGACATGCCGAGGTGGGAAACGATGGTCAGCCCATCCTCCAGTTCGATCAGAAGATATTTCGCCCTGCGCCCGAGCGACAGGATCGTCTTGCCTTCGATAAGCGCTGCGAAATCCTGCGGGAATGGAAAGCGCAAATCGGGGCGACCGAGATGGAGCCTGCGGACCCTTGCGCCTTCCATGGCGGGCGCAAGGCCGCGTCTGACGGTTTCGACTTCTGGCAATTCTGGCATCTGGCTTATCCGACAGTTTATCGTTAGGACCATGTGGTCTATACAGTGCACGCGAAATGTCGCGCCCAGGCGATGCGGCAACAGATAGCGTTGCCATGGCGTTTCCGCTATGGTCCGCCACGCAATAAAGATGGAGACAAACGATGACCGACGCCCGTACCACTGCCCAAGGCGGCATGGAAACGTCCTATGGCTTCCACAAGGTGGACGAAGGCAAAAAGCAGGGGCTGGTCAACGAAGTCTTCCACAAGGTGGCCAAACGCTACGACATCATGAACGATGTGATGTCGGCCGGCCTGCACCGGCTGTGGAAAGACGCCATGGTCTCTTCGCTTTCGCCGCGCAAGGATGCGTCCTACAAGGTTCTGGACGTTGCGGGCGGCACCGGCGATATCGCCTTCCGCATCATCGAAGCCTCCAACCGTCTGGCGCATGCCACCGTTCTCGACATCAACGGCTCGATGCTGGCCGTCGGCGAAGAACGCGCGGCAAAAAAGAAGCTTTCCGACAATCTGACCTTCGTGGAAGCCAATGCCGAGGAACTGCCTTTCGAGGCAAACAGTTTCGACGCCTATACAATCGCGTTCGGCATTCGCAACGTACCGCGCATCGATGTCGCGCTGAAAGAGGCACACCGCGTGCTGAAGCGCGGCGGGCGGCTGCTGGTGCTGGAATTTTCCGAGGTAGAAATGCCGTTGCTTGACCGCGTTTACGACGCCTGGTCGTTCAACGCCATTCCGCAATTCGGCAAGATGATCACGGGTGACGCCGAGCCCTATCAATATCTGGTCGAATCGATCCGCAAATTCCCCAATCAGGAGGATTTCGCGACGATGATCCGCACCGCCGGCTTCTCCCGTGTCACCTATACCAATTACACCGGCGGCATCGCCGCCCTGCATTCCGGCTGGAAGCTTTAAGACCATGGCCGGCAGACGCAGGAGACAAGCATAAGCATGAGTACTTTGGGCGCATATTTCCGCCTCGCAAGGGTTGGCTGGGTTCTCGTGCGCGAAGGCGTCGTGCTGGCCCTGCCTTCCGATGACCTGCCTGCTCCCGCCCAATTGTTGAAAGCGCTGCTGAAGCCGTTCGCCCGCAGCAAGGCGAAAAGGGCGCAGCGCAGCGACCGTCTGGCGGTGGCTGTGGAGCGGCTCGGTCCTTCCTATGTGAAGATGGGTCAGTTTCTCGCCACCCGGCCGGATGTGGTGGGCGCCGACTTCGCCGACGATCTCGCGAGCCTTCAGGACCGCATGGCCTTTTTCCCGGCGGCTGCGGCGAAAGCGAACATCGAAGGCTCGCTCGGCCGTTCGGTGTCTGATCTCTACAGGGAATTCGGCGATCCTATCGCCGCCGCCTCCATTGCCCAGGTTCATCCGGCAATGGTGGATACGCCGAAAGGGACGCGCAAGGTGGCCGTCAAGGTCATCCGCCCCGGCGTGCGCCAGCGTTTCCAGAACGACCTCGAAGCGATGTATCTGATTGCCGATCTGCAGCAGCGTTTCGTTCGTTCCGCGCGTCGCCTGCGCCCTGTCGAGGTGACACGCACGCTGGAGCAGACCACCAAGATCGAGATGGATCTGCGGCTCGAGGCCGCCGCCCTTTCCGAACTTGCGGAAAACACCAAGGACGATCCCGGATTCCGAGTTCCCGAGGTCGACTGGGAACGCACCGGGCGCGATGTCGTCACCATGGAATGGATCGACGGCGTCAAGATGTCGGATATCGAAGGGTTGAAGGCCGCCGGCCACGACCTGAACAAACTCGCCGACACGCTGATCCAGTCCTTCCTGCGGCACACGTTGCGCGATGGTTTTTTCCATGCCGACATGCATCCCGGCAATCTCTTCGTCGATGCTGAGGGCGAGATCGTCGCCGTCGACATGGGTATTGCCGGACGTCTCGGCAAAAAGGAACGCCGCTTCCTTGCCGAAATTCTCTACGGCTTCATTACCCGCGATTACATGCGGGTGGCGGAAGTGCATTTCGAAGCCGGTTACGTGCCGGGCCATCACGATATAGCAAGCTTCGCCCAGGCGATCCGCGCCATTGGCGAACCGATCCACGGCCAGCCGGCCGAAACGATCTCCATGGGCAAGCTTTTGACGCTGCTATTCGAAGTGACCGAGCTTTTCGACATGGAAACGCGGCCGGAACTGGTGATGCTGCAAAAGACCATGGTGGTGGTGGAAGGCGTGTCGCGCATGCTCAATCCGCGCTTCAACATGTGGAAGGCGGCAGACCCGGTCGTCGGCGGCTGGATCAGGGACAATCTCGGTCCGAAACGCATCGTCACCGATCTGAAGGACGGCGTGAAGGCGGCCCTCAAGCTTGCCGAGGCAGCGCCGGAGATCGCCGCCAAGACGGAGAAGCTGCATTCCGAGTTGATGTATATGAGCGAGAACGGTCTGCGTTTCGACGCGCAGACGGCGGAAGCTATCGGCAAGGCGGAAGCGCGCCACACCAAATGGGGACGGGCGGCACTCTGGGTGATAGCGCTGACGCTTCTTTACATCGCCGTCAGGATAAGCTGAGCATCTCGGCACCGGTGAGTGCCATGTTTGTGTAATGCATTGGAGCGATAAGGGCCTGATCTCTAATGGAGACAGGTGATCGATGCGGGGTAAGGGCTGCTTTGATGCCTGCGCGGAATTGCGCCGGCGGTATAGACGGACGATGCCGGACGGGATTTGATTTTGATGGCAAAAGCGCAAGTACTGAAAGAGGCCCTTTCCTATTCTTCGTGGCCGCTGGTGTTCGTCGGCGGCCTGGTGGGGTCCTATTTCGCTTTCACGAGCAGCCATCCGATCGTGGCCTTTTTGACCGTTTATGCGGGCGCGGTTTTGAGCCTGTTTCTTCTCGAACGTTATATTCCCTATGAAATCCAATGGCTTGATGGTGATGGCGAGACCGCGAACAGCATCGGCCACACGCTTTTGACGAAAGGGCTGGTCCAGCTCGCAGCCGCCGCAGCGGCAATCTTCCCGATGGTGACCGCCAATGTGCTGCAGCCGCTCGCCGCCATGCGGTTCGATCTTTGGCCGTCTCATCTGCCGATGATCGTTCAGGTCGCCCTTGCGGTGACGATTGCCGAATTCGGCCTCTACTGGTCCCACCGTATTGCGCATGAAACCGTATTCTTCTGGCGTTTCCATGCGCTGCATCACAGCGTCGTGCGGCTCTGGGTCATCAATACGGGACGGTTCCATGTGGCCGATTCCCTGTTCAAGATCGCGCTCAGCCAGATTCCGCTTTATTTCATGGGTGCGCCGCTACAGGTTTTCTGGTGGCTGGGTGCCGTTACCGCATTCATCGGTATTTTGACCCATTGCAACGTCGATATGAAAACGGGGCCGCTCGATTACGTGTTCAGCACCCCGCGCCTGCACCGCTGGCACCATTCAAAACAGCTTCCGGAAGGAAACACCAACTACGGCGAGAATCTCGTCTTCTTCGATCTGATCTTCGGCTCCTATCATAACCCCGATAGGCCCTCTTCCACCGATATCGGCATCAAGGGTAAGATTGCGAAAGGATTCCTGCCGCAGCTCCTGCAACCCTTCACCAAGGAAGGCGTCCGCCAGATCATCGGCAAGGACACCAAACTGGACTGAACCGAAAACTAGAGGGCGCGCGCAGTATCGATCACGATACCCAGTTCGCCCCGCAGTTTTTTGGTCAAACCGGCTGCGACAAGCTCATAGGAGCGGCGCACATAATGCTCCAGTTCTTCCTGTTCGAGCGGGGAATGATCGCCAATCGATATCCATTTGCGTTTGGCGAAATAGGGCGCCTGCCCTATGCCTTCCAGCGAGGTCAGTATTTCGAAGCTCTCTTCCGAGCATTTCACGACCAGCCGCCAGTCCTCCCGCTCGCCAAGCACGGCAAAAACCTTGTCGCCCACCTTGGCGACATGGGAATCCCATTGGTCGACAAAACGCACGCCCGGCCATTTGCCGAGCACCCTGTCGAATGTCTTGCGATCGAACAGGCTCATGCGAGTTTCTCCGCGATCAGGACCGCCAGACGTTTTGCAACCTCGGCCTTGTCGAGATCCGGCCAGACGTCGATGCCATCTGCGGAAATGATCTTCACGCTGTTGCGATCCCCGCCCATGATGCCGGTTTCCGCCGAAACATCATTCGCGACGATATAATCCGCCCCTTTGCGCTCCAGCTTCGCCCGGCCGTTCTTCTCGACATCCTGCGTTTCGGCGGCGAAGCCCACCACAATCTTCGGGCGCTTTTCATGATGGCCGACGGTTTTGAGAATATCGGGATTTTCCGTCAGTTGCAGCGCCGGCGGCGCATCGCCCGGTTGCTTCTTGATCTTCTGCTCCGACGAGCCCGTCACCCGCCAGTCGGCGACGGCGGCGACCATGACGGCGATATCCGCCGGCAGTCTCGATATCACCGCATCGCGCATCTCCTCGGCGCGCTCGACATGGATCGTCGTGACCCCGGCAGGATCGGCGATGGTAACCGGGCCGGAAACCAGCGTGACCTCTGCCCCCAGTTCCGCCAGAGCCGCCGCAATGGCATGGCCCTGCTTGCCGGAGGAGCGGTTGGCGATGTAGCGCACCGGGTCAATCGGTTCATGCGTGGGGCCGGAGGTCACGATCGCCGTTCTCCCCTTCAGGGGCTTTGGCCCCTCATCCAGCAGTGCGGCGACGGCTTCGACGATCTGCAACGGCTCGGCCATACGGCCAAAACCAGCCTCGCCCTTCTCTGCCATCTCACCGGCCATCGGGCCGATGAAAAACACGCCGTCTTTTCTCAGCGTTTCGACATTACGCAGCGTGGGCTTTGCCGCCCACATTTTCGGGTTCATCGCCGGTGCCACCAGCACCTTTCGATCCGTCGCGAGAAGGATAGTGGAAGCAAGATCGTCTGCCAGACCATGCGCCATCTTCGCCATCAGATCGGCGGTGGCGGGCGCCACAAGCACGAGGTCGCAGCCGCGCGCCAGCCTGATATGGCCGACATCCTGTTCATCCTGCCGGGAAAAGAGCTCCGTGAAGACATGGGTGGCGGAAAGTGCACCGACAGCAAGCGGCGTGACGAATTCCTGGGCGCCCTTGGTCATGACCGGCGTCACCTTCGCGCCGCGCTCTTTCAGGCGGCGGATGAGATCGAGGCTCTTATAGGCCGCGATGCCGCCGGAGATGATGAGGAGAATATGTTTGCCTGAAAGCGTCATGATGCCGGACCAGTTTCCCGTTTCAGGGGAAACTAAGCCCTTGGCATACAAAGTGCAATCACGCCTTTGTCACGCCGCCTTGGCGACGTGATATTCCTTGATCGCGACCATCTTGATCGCCGGAAAACGCTCGGACTCATAGCGAAGCGAGAAAGCGTCCTGCGCCAGAAACACCGGATCGCCATCCAGATCGCGGGCGATATCGCCCCGCTTGACGTTGAGGAACTTGTCCATTTCCGCCGGCTGATCGGAGGAAATCCAGCGGCAGACGGAAAAGCGCGACATTTCGAAGGAGACCGGCAGGCCATATTCGCCCATCAGGCGCTCCTTCAACACGTCGAGCTGCAGCGCGCCGACAACGCCGACGATGGCCGGCGAACCGTCTTCCGGCGAAAACAGCTGCACAACGCCTTCTTCCGCCATCTGCTGCAGGGCTTCCTTCAGCTTCTTCGCTTTCATTGCGTCTTCCAGACGCACGCGGCGGAGAATTTCCGGTGAAAAGTTCGGCACGCCCTGGAAAACCAGGTTTTCACCCTCGGTCAGCGTATCGCCGATGCGCAGCGTGCCGTGGTTCGGGATGCCGACCACGTCACCCGCAAAGGCCGTATCGGCCAGCTGGCGCTGCGAAGCGAAGAAGAATTGCGGCGCGGTAAGACCCATCTGTTTGCCGGTGCGGGCAAGCCGCGCCTTCATGCCGCGCTCCAGCTTGCCGGAGCAGATGCGGGCAAAAGCGATGCGGTCGCGATGGTTCGGGTCCATATTGGCCTGAATCTTGAAGACGAAGGCCGTCATTTTCTCTTCGGCCGCATGTACGGTGCGGGTATCCGCCACCTGATCGCGCGGCGGCGGTGCGAAATCGCCAAGCGCATTGATGAGATCACGCACACCGAAATTGCGCAGCGCCGAACCGAAGAACACCGGCGTCATATGACCTTCGAGAAACGCCTGACGATCGAAAGGACGGCAGGCTTCCAGCGCCAGTTCAGTTTCTTCGACGAAAAGATGGCGCTCATTTTCCGGCAGGCGATCGGCAACCGCCTGCGGACCGTTGACCGGCATGGCTTCCACCTGCGTATCGACGCCACGGAAGGTGCTGTCGGCGAGATTATAGGCGCCACAGAAGGTCTTTGCCCGACCGACCGGCCAGGTGATCGGCGCGGTATCAAGCGCGAGCTTCTCTTCCACCTCATCCAGAATCTCGAAGGGGTCGCGGCTTTCGCGGTCCATCTTGTTGATGAAGGTGATGATCGGAATATCGCGCATGCGGCAGACTTCGAAGAGCTTCAGCGTGCGCGGCTCGATACCCTTGGCGGCGTCGATGACCATGATCGCCGCATCCACCGCCGTCAGCGTGCGGTAGGTGTCGTCGGCGAAGTCCTCGTGGCCGGGCGTATCGAGAATGTTGAAGACACGGTCGTTATATTCGAAGGTCATGACCGAGGTGACGACCGAAATGCCGCGCTCGCGCTCGATCTTCATCCAGTCCGAACGGGTCTGGATGCGGTCCTTCTTCGCCTTCACCTCACCGGCAAGCTGGATCGCTCCGCCGAACAGCAGCAGTTTTTCGGTAAGCGTGGTCTTACCCGCGTCCGGGTGCGCAATAATAGCAAAGGTGCGGCGGCGGGAGACCGCCTCGGCAAGTGTTTCGGCCATCTGACAAATCCTGTGGAATTGCGGGCTATCTAGCGTTTCAGGCCCACATTTGCAATTGACCTTGCCGCGATCTCGGCAAACTAATGCCGCATGACCCTTCAAAACGACAATCGCCCCCCTCTCCGGCTCGTCCGCCTCGCCCATGGCGCTGACCTCGAATTGCCGTCCTATGAGACCCGTGGCGCCGCCGGCATGGACCTGCGCGCTGCCGTACCTGCCGGTGAACCGCTGGCCCTGCGACCCGGCGAACGCGCCCTGGTCCCCACCGGTTTCATCTTCGAGGTTCCGCAGGGATACGAGGCGCAAATCCGCCCCCGCTCCGGCCTCGCCATCAAGAACGGCATCACCTGCCTCAACTCTCCCGGCACGGTGGACAGCGATTATCGCGGCGAGGTGAAAGTCATCCTCGCCAATCTTGGCCAGGAGGTTTTCGTCATCGAGCGCGGCATGCGCATTGCGCAGATGGTGATTGCGCCGGTAACCCAGGTTGTTGTGAGCGAGGTGACGGAAACCTCGCAGACCGCGCGCGGCGCCGGCGGTTTCGGCTCCACCGGCGTTTAACGACACCACTGGGACAGACGCGCGGACTGATTGTCTTTACCCGGCAATTTCGTTATGGATTTAGCGGATTTTCCGGGAAACACGATCATGACGCTGACGACCCTTTTCGCCTATGCCACCGCCCTCTTCATCGCCGCCGCCATTCCCGGCCCCGGCATGACGGCGATCGTGGCGCGGGCGCTGGGTTCGGGCTTTCGCGAAACCTTCTTCATGGGTCTCGGGCTGGTGCTGGGCGACATGATTTACCTGACCGCTGTGATCCTGGGCCTGGCCTTCGTCGCGCAGACCTTTCAGGAAGCCTTCATGGTTCTGAAATTCGCGGGCGCGACCTATCTCCTTTATATTGCCTGGAAGCTTTGGACCGCCGGCCTGCTGCCGCAGGAGCTGAAGGCCAAGAAAAGCACCAGCATGCCCATGTCCTTCCTGTCCGGACTGCTGATCACGCTCGGCAACCCGAAAACCATGCTGTTCTATGTGGCGCTGGTGCCGACGCTGATCGATATCCGCATGATCGGCCCTTCGGAATATGCGACACTTCTCGCCATCACCTTCGTCGTGCTGATGGCGGTTCTCCTGCCTTACATCCTGCTTGCGGCCAAGGCGCGTAACCTCCTGAAAAGGCCGAGCGCCTTGACGATCCTCAACCGCACGGCGGCGGGTATTCTGGCCGGAACCGCGACCATGATCGCGATCCGCAGCACGTAAAACAAATTCGTGCATTTACGCGATTTATCGTGAAATTATTCCTGCAATCTAGGGATATTAGGACGAACGTTCGCTAGCTTGCGAAAGCTATTGCTCCTATTCTGCCGCTCAAATCTTGCGGTCTTACACAGGAGAGCATCATGCCCGAAGCCAGAAAGCCCGGACGCGGACGCGTCTATTCCTCGATTACGGAAACAATCGGCGACACGCCGATCGTGCGGCTCGACAAGCTGGCGAAAGAGAAGGGCGTGAAGGCCAACCTTCTCGCCAAGCTCGAATTTTTCAATCCCATCGCCTCCGTGAAGGACCGCATCGGCGTCGCCATGATCGAAGCTCTGGAAGCTCAGGGCAAGATCACCCCTGGCAAGACCACGCTGGTGGAGCCGACCTCCGGCAACACGGGCATCGCGCTTGCCTTCGCGGCCGCTGCGAAGGGCTACAAGCTGATCCTGACCATGCCTGAAACCATGTCGGTTGAGCGCCGGAAAATGCTGGCCCTGCTCGGCGCCGAACTGGTGTTGACCGAAGGTCCCAAGGGCATGAAGGGCGCCATCGCCAAGGCGCAGGAACTGGCCGAAACGCTGCCTGACGCCATCATTCCGCAGCAGTTCGAAAACCCCGCCAATCCCGATATTCACCGCAAGACGACGGCTGAAGAAATCTGGAACGACACCGAAGGCACGGTCGATATTCTCGTCTCGGGTATCGGCACCGGCGGCACGATCACTGGCACGGGTCAGGTGCTGAAATCCCGCAAGCCCGAGGTGAAGGTCATTGCGGTCGAACCTGCCGACAGCCCGGTTCTTTCGGGCGGCAACCCCGGCCCGCACAAGATTCAGGGCATCGGCGCCGGTTTTGCACCCGCCATCCTCGATACCGGCATTTATGACGAGATCGTCACCGTGACCAATGACGAGGCTTTCGAAACCGCACGTCTGGCGGCAAGGCTGGAAGGCGTGCCGGTCGGCATCTCCTCGGGTGCGGCGCTGGCGGCGGCAATCAAGGTCGGCGCGCGGGAAGAAAATGCCGGCAAGAACATCGTCGTCATCATTCCTTCCTTTGCGGAACGTTACCTTTCGACAGCGCTTTTCGAAGGCCTTGGACTTTAAGCCACGCTTTCAAGCGCGGTACGGTCGCGCGCCAGATTAGCGAATATTCTTATGTGCCGCCGGCTCCGCTGGCGGCACAGTGTTTTTTCAGGGAAGGCACAAAAGGCGACCTTCTGGAGCATATCCGGTTTAAACGGAATCGTTAGACGTTCTCTACTTCCTTGGCATACTTTCCTGACAAAAACGGCTTCGTGCTTTTACTGGAAATGCTCTAGGCCGCCGCCGTCAGCCTTTCGCCAGCGATACGATAGGACACGGCTTCCGCCACATGGATGCGGCCGACCGTCTGTTTGCCATCCAGATCGGCCAGGGTGCGGGCAACCTTGAGAATGCGGTGATAACCGCGCGCGGAGAACTTCAGCCGCTCGGCCGCATCGCGCAGCAATTGCAGCCCGGACGCATCCGGCTCAGCATATTTTTCTATCAGGGTCGTCGTGCAGCGGGCATTCGTGCGAATGGCGGCAAATCCCGCCGCCGCGTAACGTTCCTGCTGCGCAAGGCGTGCCCGGGCGACACGGGCGGCGACCGCCGCACTCGGCTCGGACGCGACGGGGCGGATGAGATCGGCGGCGGAGACGGCGGGAACGTCGATGCGGATATCGATACGGTCCAGCAGCGGGCCGGAAATGCGGGCCTGATAATCCGTCACACAACGCGGGCCTCGGGCGCAGGTGAAACCCGGCTCTCCCGCCATGCCGCAACGGCAGGGGTTCATCGCCGCAACGAGCTGGATTTCCGCCGGATAGCTGACGCGATGATTGGCCCGTGCAATGACGCATTCGCCCGTTTCCAGCGGCTGGCGCAATGCATCCAGCACCTGCGGCGAAAATTCCGGGAACTCATCCAGAAAAAGAACGCCGTGATGGGCGAGCGAAGCCTCACCCGGCTTGGCGCGAAGCCCTCCGCCGATCAGCGCCGCCATGGTGGCGGAGTGATGCGGGGTGCGGAACGGCCTGCGGTCCGAAAGCTTGCCGCCGGACAATTGGCCGGCGATGGAATGGACCATCGAAACTTCCAGCAATTCCGCCGCCTCCAGCGGCGGCAGGATGGAAGGCAGGCGGGCTGCGAGCATGGATTTGCCGGAGCCGGGTGGACCGACCATAAGCAGGTTGTGTCCGCCGGCGGCTGCCACCTCCAGCGCGCGCCGGGCGCTCTCCTGTCCTTTGATATCCGCTAAATCCGGCAGATTGACCGGGTTGGCGCGAATGGCGGGCGTCGGGCGCGAGAGAAGCTGGGTGCCGCGAAAATGATTGGCCAGTGCAATCAGGCTGCGCGGGGCGAGAATATCGATACCGGCGCCGGCCCAGGCCGCTTCCGGCCCGCTTTCAGCCGGGCAGATCAGCCCCTTGCCAAGCGCATTGGCGCCGATCGCCGCCGGCAGGGCGCCCGAAACCATACCGATGGTGCCATCGAGATTGAGTTCGCCGAGAACCACATAACGTGCCAGCATTTCTGCCGGTATCGCGCCCAAAGCGGCCATGAGGCCAAGCGCAATGGGAAGATCGAAATGCGATCCTTCCTTGGGCAGATCGGCAGGTGCGAGATTGACGGTGACTTTTTTTGCCGGCAGCGCCAGACCGGAGGCATGCAGGGCGGCCTGCACCCGCTCGCGACTTTCGGCCACCGCCTTGTCGGGCAGGCCGACAATCTGGATGCCCACCTTTCCCGGCGCGACCATGACCTGCACCTCGACGGGCACACCCTCTATGCCCTGAAATGCAACCGTATTGACCCTTGCCACCATGGCCTGCCCCCGCAAACCGGCCGCGCTAGTCAGAGCTTCATGCCCTATCGCGGCCACCCGCAAGCAACGTGCCACAGGGCAAAGAATAAAACAAGAACATTCAGCGAACAATTTCTCGCTGGCGATGTATTTTAGTTGTGTCTAGTTGTACTCGCGGAACAAAGCTGGACCGGCGAAAGCTCGCCTCAGAAATCCTGCGCTTCGCGCTTTTTCTCGATCGCATCCCACAACAGGCTTGCGACATCCGCACCGCCGAATTTCCGCACTTCGCGTATGCCGGTCGGCGAGGTGACGTTGATTTCCGTCATATAGTCGCCAATCACATCGATACCGACGAAGAGGAAACCGCGTTCCCGCAAGGCAGGACCGATGCGGCGGCAGATTTCCTTCTCGCGCGCCGTCAGTTCCGTCGGTTCCGGCCGACCGCCGGCATGCATGTTGGAGCGGGCGTCGTTTTCCGCCGGCACGCGGTTGATTGCGCCAACCGGTTCGCCATCCACCAGGAGGATACGCTTGTCGCCCTTGCGGACATCAGGCAGATATTGCTGGGCGATATAAGGCTCGCGGAACATCTGGCCGAACATCTCCAGCAGAGAAGAGAAATTGCGGTCGTCGCGCGCGGAATGGAAGACGCCGGCGCCGCCATTGCCGTAAAGCGGCTTGAGGATGATATCGCCCATTTCGTTGCGGAAGCGGGCGATTTCCTCCACATCCTTGGTGATCAGCGTCTTCGGCATCAGATCGGCGAATTCGGTGACGAAAATCTTTTCCGGCGAATTGCGCACCCAGGCGGGATCGTTGACCACCAGCGTTTTCGGATGAATGCGTTCCAGCAGATGGGTCGAGGTGATGTAAGCCATGTCGAATGGCGGATCCTGACGCAGATGGATGACATCCATGGTCGACAGATCGACGCGCTCCGGTTCGGACAGCGAGAAATGGTCTCCCTTGATGTCACGCAGTTCCATCTGCTCGACGGTGGCGTAAATCTTGCCATCGCGCATGGAAAGGCGCTCAGGTGTATAATGGAACAGCCGGTATCCGCGTGCCTGCGCCTCAAGGCTCATGGCGAAGGTGGAGTCACCGGCGATATTGATGCCGGAGACATGATCCATCTGGATCGCGACGTTCTTGATCTTCGCCATGCGCATGTTCCTCTTGCAGCATGCGGACGCCTTGTCGGCCCGCGGTGCCCATTGCCTCGCCTTTTCAAGCTTCCCTGCAGGACCGGTAGAAACCCGGAAATGCTTCAGAAAACCCTGAAGATGTAGGGCAGCGACCATTCAAAGGCAACTGCTGCAAGCGGTGGTTTGTGTGAGTTTTATTGAACCTTCACAATTCCGTCGGCGAAGCCATGCAGGCACCCGCCGACTGGAATGTTTTATGGGTTCAGGCCGCCAGCTTATAGGAACGGCCGGCAAACAGCTTGTTCTTGACACGATAGGCAAAAGCCAGCGCCTTGGGGAACGGACGGCGCATGAAGGCAACCTTGCGGACATAATCATCCACCCGCCAGGTGGCCCATGTTCCCGCAGGGAAATAGGCGACATCGCCGACCCGCAGGATACTGATGGAACCGTCTTCCGCGGTCACATGCACTTCGCCTTCGAGAATATAGACGGTTTCATCCCAGCCGAAGAACCAGCGGAACTCACCCGCCGTGCAATCCCACATGGCGGTGCTGGAAGCGCGGTCGCCGCTTCTGGAATGATCCGCCGCGCGCGCCTGGGGGTTGCCGGAAATGATCCATTCCGGATTGATGGGGGCCGGCTGAAGCCGCAGATCGGTGCAGGATGCGCTGACGACAGCCTCGTCTTTTGACCGGCGCAAATAGGCCGGCAAAATCGGCACCGTGCGGATCGCCATGGTTGCCGCGGCAGCGAACATCATTTTGAAGGACATATTAGAAAACCCCCGTGAAATATTGGAGGTCTTCTATCATCGGGATCGTAACGAAGCGGTTTTGACAATCGGCGCAATTTTAGTCATCGCACCGATTTCTGCGATGCGCTCAGGCCGTCGCCATTTGCGCGGGCTGCACAGCCCAGCTGCTCGGCTTTGCCGGCAATGCGCTTGCCGGTTTCGCTGGAGAAGAAATGCAGTTTTTCCGGCGCGATCGTGACGGAGAGCGCAGACGGAACCTCGACATCCGGCGGGAAGGCCACGGTCAGGTTCTGGTCGCCGATCATGCCGTGGATAAGGCGCTGCGAACCCAGTTCTTCGATGTAATCGACCCGAAGCGGGAAGCCCTGCTCACCTGCCGCTGCGAGGCGGAAATCTTCCGCCCGCATGCCCACCGTCACGGAGCCGGAGGCAGGTGCGAAACCGTTGAGCGCAAAGAGCGACGGACCGATGGCGAGGCTATCGCCATGCAATTCGGCGTTCAGCAGGTTCATGGCGGGAGAGCCGATGAAACTCGCAACGAAGGTCGAAGCAGGGGTGTGATAGACATCGAGCGGTGCGCCGATCTGTTCGATACGGCCGCCATTCAGCACCACGAGACGATTGGCGAGCGTCATGGCTTCCAGCTGATCGTGGGTGACGTAGATCGAGGTGGTGCCGAGACGCTTTTGCAGGCGCTTGATCTCGCCGCGCATGGAAACGCGCAGCTTGGCATCGAGATTGGACAGGGGCTCGTCGAACAGGAAGGCCGCCGGTTTGCGCACGATGGCGCGACCCATGGCGACACGCTGCCGCTGGCCGCCGGAAAGGGCGCGCGGCTTGCGATCCAGATAGGGCTCAAGTTGCAGCATACGCGCGGCTTCAGCCACACGCGCATCGATCTCCGTCTTCGGCGTCTTGCGGTTCTTCAACCCATATTCCAGGTTCTGGCGCACCGACATATGCGGGTAAAGCGCGTAGTTCTGAAACACCATGGCGATATCCCGGTCGGCCGGATCGGCCTGATTGACCACCCGGTCGCCGATCTTCACCGTGCCTTCGGAAATATCCTCAAGCCCTGCGACCATGCGCAGGAGCGTGGATTTGCCGCAGCCGGAGGGGCCGACCAGAACGATGAACTCCCCGTCCCTGATGTCGATATCGACGTGGTGCACGGCGCGCACGCCACCATGATAATCCTTGCAGACCTGACTGATTTCTATCGCGGCCATTTCGGTCTCCTTATTTATCGCTTTCGGTCAGGCCCTTGATGAACCAGCGCTGGAAAATGACGACGATCAGCACCGGCGGCAGCATGGCCAGCACGGCGAGCGCGAAAGCTTCGTTGTAATCGGGAATTTGCGAGCCGACCCAGACCTGCAGGATCGACTTGATACCGCGCATCAGGGTGAAGAAGCCCTCATCCGTCGTCATCAGCATGGGCCAGAGATACTGGTTCCAGCCATAAACGAACATGATGATGAAGATCGCCGCCATCATGGTGCGGGACAGCGGGATGAGAACGTCGATGAAGAACTTCACCGGCCCTGCGCCGTCAATGCGGGCAGCCTCCAGCAACTCCTCCGGCACGGATTTGAAGAACTGCCGGAAATAGAAGGTGCCCGTCGCCGAAGCGAGAAGCGGCACGATGAGGCCGGTATAGGAGTTCAGAAGGCCAAGTTTGCTCATCATCTCGTAGGAGGGCATGATGCGCACTTCGAGCGGCAGAAGCAGCGTGGTGAAAATGATCCAGAAGGCGAGCGTCGCAAAACGGAAGCGGAAATAGACGATCGCATAGGCCGCCGTCATCGACAGGACGATCTTGCCGACGGCAAAACCGATGCCGAGGATCAGCGAATTCAGCACCATGTTGAGACCCGTGATCTGCCCGGTGAAGCCGCCCTTCTGGGTCAGGACCTTTTCATAAGTCTCAATGAAATTGTCACCGGGAACCATCGTCAGACCGCTGCGGTGGATTTCCGCAGCGGTGTGGGTGGAGGTCATGAAGGCCACGATGACCGGCAAGATCAGGAACAGCGCGCCGATGATCAGCACCAGATGATCGAGGGGTTTTGTCTTGTACATGGTATTTTCCCTCAATTGTAATGGATGCGCTTTTCGATGAAGCGGAACTGGATGATGGTGAGAACGAAGACGACCAGCATCAGGATGACGGACTGGGCCGAAGAGCCACCGATGTCATTGCCGCGGAAACCGTCCAGAAACACCTTGTAGACCAGCGTGATCGGGTTGTTGGCCGCCTTGTCCTTCACCATCACGTCGATGACGCCGAATGTGTCGAAGAGCGCATAGGTGATGTTGATGATCAGCAGGAAGAAGGCCGTGGGCGCCAGAAGCGGCATGATCACCGTCCAGAACCGGCGAAAGCCCGAGCGGCAGTCGATGGCGGCGGCTTCCCGCACGGAGACCGGAACGCCCTGAAGACCGGAGAGGAAGAAAATGAAGTTGTAAGGGATCTGCTTCCAGACCGCGACAACGATCATGGCGAAGGCCGTATCGAAATAATTAAGGCCGACCTTCATGTCCCAGCCGAGGAATGCGGCCATCTTGACGAAGGGGCCGATATGCTGGTCGAAAAACATCATGCCGATGAGACCGGCGACCGGCGGCGCGATGGCATAGACGGAAATCAATAGCGTCTTGTATGTCGAGCTGCCGCGAATGACCGCATCCGCCTTGACGGCGAGAAGCAGGCCGAGCGCCAGCGAAAAGAAGGTGACAAGCACGGTGAAGACAACCGTGAATTTGGCGATGCTGAGATATTCGGGGCTGAAGATCGCATCCGAATAATTGGCAAGTCCGACGAAGGAAGCGCCGAAACCGAACGGGTCTTCGATATAGAAGGACGAATGTATGGCCTGAACCGATGGCCAGTAGAAGAAGATGAAAATCACCGCAAGCTGCGGCGCCAGAAACAGGTAAGGTACGTAGGACGAGGAGAACTGCACGCGCTTCATGCCGGCGTCGGCAGGTTTGGCTGGCTTTCCAGCCTTTGCGGACCAGCCGGACAAAAACCGGCGCGGTTGAGACGATGTATAGGCCACGCTTGCGCTTCCTTATCCGAGAGCGAGCCTCCCTTCCGTGGGAAAGGAGGCTCGGCAATGGTCATTGGTTTCGAAACAGACGATCAGCCAGCCGTCTTGGCGAAACGGGCGAGCAGGTCGTTGCCTTCCTTCTCGATGATCTCGAAAGCAGCCTTCGGCGTAACTTCGCCAGAGAAGATGCGGTTATATTCGCGTTCCATGACGGCGCGGATCTGCGGGTAGAAGCCGAGGCGGTAACCCTTCGACCATTCGCCGCCCGGCAGCGAGAGCTGCTGGATACCGACTTCCGCGACCGGCTTTTCCTTGTAGTAGCCTTCAGCCTTGGCCTTTTCGTAAGCCGCCTTGGTGATGGCGACGTAACCGGTCGCCTTGTGGTAGAAGACCTGGATTTCCGGCGAGGTCAGGAACTGGAAGAAGTCGGCCACGCACTTGTTTTCGGCTTCAGACTTGCCAGACATTGCAAAGAGCGCTGCGCCGCCGATGAAGGAGTTGGTGCCGGCACCCTTGATGGAGCCCCAGTAAGGAAGGAAGGTTGCCGAGAACGGCATGGTCGCCGTCTTCTGCAGGCCGCCGAAGGAGCCCGAAGAACCGATCCAGAACGCGACCTTGCCTTCTTCGAACGGCTTCTGGTTGTCGTTCCAGCCGGCGCCGTAATAGGCGAACAGGCCCTTGTCCTTCCAGTCCTTCAGCTTGTCGAACATCATGACGAGGTTCGGGTCGGTGACCTTGAGCTTGGTGTCGGTGACGCTGTCATAGCCGTTATTGTTGGTGGCGAACTGGATGTTGTTGCGGGAGAAGAAGTTCTCCGTGAACTGCCAGGTCAGCTGCGACTGAACGAGCGGAATGTAGCCGGCTTCCTTCAGCTTTGGCGCAACCTGCTCGAACTCTTCCCAGGTCTTCGGGGCTTCGACGCCGGCCTTCTTCAGGGCTTCGTCATTGACGTACATGATGGGAGCGGAGGAGTTGAACGGCATGCCGACAAACTTGCCGTCAGCGGCAGCGTAGAAATAACGCACGCCGTTGATGAAGGCGTCGCGGTCGAACTTGTAACCGGCCTTGTTGATGAGGTCTTCGGCGGGAATGACAGCGCCCTTGGCGTTGATGATGGTGGCGGCGCCAGCATCGAAAACCTGGAGGATGTTCGGCTGTTCGCCAGAGCGGAAAGCAGCGATGCCGCTGGCCAGGGCTTCTTCGTAGGAGCCCTTGGAAACCGGCGTCAGAGCGCATTCTTTCTGGGCTTCGTTGAACTTCTGGGCGACTTCGTTGATGACTTCGCCATTGCGGCCGCCCATGCCGTGCCACCAGGTGATGTTGGTAGCAGCCATGGAAGACGTCGCCGAAATGCTGACGGCCACTGCGGCCATGGAAATCTTCTTCAACATTACTAAATCCTCTCCACCATTTATTGGGATGAGGATGCGAATAGAGACGTTCCATGACGCCTCTTTGACAGTTCCATGTCAGATTTATTACAGCGACTGACGAAAATCTCAGTCGGTCATGCGCTTTATCGGCCGAGCGGGATTTCCGACCACCGTCACGCCCGGCGGCACATTGCGTGTCACCACCGAACCGGCACCAACAATCGCTCCGTCACCGATGGTGATGCCAGCCAGAAGGATCGCTCCGCCGCCGATCCAGACATCACGGCCGATCGTGACGGGCTTTGCGATTTCAATGCCTTGCGCACGCGGCACCGGGTCCAGATGGTGTTCCGCACAATAGATCTGCACCGCAGGCCCTAGCATCGCGCCGTCGCCTATCGTAACCTTTGCGGAATCGAGAATGGTGCAGCCGGCATTGAGATAGACATTTTTGCCCAGCGTGATGTTGAAGCCGTAAGCGCAATGAAACGGCGCTTCGATAAATGCCCCTTCACCCACAAAAGCGAACAGAGACCGTAGCAAGGAGGCCATTGCCCCGCGCTCATCCGGCGGCATCGTATTGTGCTGGTGGACGGCCCCTCGTGCCCGCCAGCGCAATATATCCAGCTCGGCATCCATGCAGCTGTACCATTCGCCCGCGGCCATTTTTTCCCGCTCGGTGGACATGTTTCCCTCCCCTTAAAAGGCGTCGATAAAATGCTGCGGCAGGCGTCGCGGCAGGACCGCGACAATATCGAAACGCAGCGAAAACCGCGCGGCATCCTTGCGACGGGCGAGCCATAGATCGGCCGCCGCCCGAATGCGTTGCTGCGAATGGAAACCGACGGCATCGACGGCACCTTCACCGGACGTTCGCGCCTTGACCTCGACGATGGCGACGAGGTCCTTCTTGCGGGCGATGAGATCGATTTCCCCCAGCCGGGTGCGATAACGAATGGCGAGGATGCGATATCCCTTCAGCAGCAGATAAAGAGCCGCCCAATATTCCGCGGCATGGCCGCGTTGCTCGGCCTTGCGCCTTTTATTGCTTCGCCCGTCAGCGGCCATCCGTTTCCTTCATGTCCAGCAGCCTTTGATAGAGCTCCTTGCGCGGCAGGCCCGTCAGCTTTGCGGCTTCGCCTGCCGCCTTGGCGGCGGGCATGGTGGCGACGAGATCCTTCAGCAGTTTCTCGACATCCTCGATATCGGGAATCTCGTCATAGGAGGGCGGCTCCACCAGAAGCACGATCTCGCCCTTCACCACACGGTCGCCACCGTAATAATCCGCAAGCTCGCCCAGCGTGCCGCGCCGGAACTCCTCGAAGGTCTTGGTCAGCTCGCGGCAGACCACGGCGCGGCGGGCGCGGCCGAGCACTTCGGACGCGACCTTGACGGAAGCGCCGATGCGATGCGGCGATTCAAAGAAGATCAACGTGGCCGGGATTTTCGCGAGTTCGGCAAAACGATCGCGCTTGCCGCGATCCTTTACCGGCAGGAAGCCTGCAAACAGGAAAGCGTCGCTCGGCATTCCCGAACCCACGAGGGCGGCGAGCGGCGCGGAGGCTCCCGGCACCGGCACGACACGATGCCCGGCGTCAAGCGCGAGCTGGCCGAGGCGGTAACCGGGATCGGAAACGAGCGGCGTTCCGGCATCCGAGACCAGCGCCACGGATTTTCCCGCCTCAAGCGCCGCAATGAGCTTCGGCCCCGCTTCGTTTGCATTGTGCTCATGATAAGAGAGCGGGCGGGTGCGGATGCCGTAACGTTCGAGCAGGATGCGGGTGACGCGGGTATCCTCGCAGGCGAGAACATCGGCCGAGGCCAGCGTTTCCAGCGCGCGGATAGTGATATCGCCAAGATTGCCGATGGGCGTGGCCACGAGATAAAGCGCCGGCTCCAGCGGCCGCGCCGGAATGGTGGCAGTGCCGATCCTGAAGCTCTTGGTCGCCTCTCTCATGTCGCTGTTCGATATGTCTTCCGTCACTCGGCTTCCAATCATTCTGGCCGATCCTGTCTGGCCGGCCGCTCTGGTTTACCCCTCTTTATGGGCAATAGAAAACAGGCGAACAAGGTCCATGAGCGGTGCCAGCCTGTGGATCATGCTGTATAGCAGCAAAATGACCCGCGGCAGATGCACTCGGCTCTTGCATTTCCTGCAATAACTCTGCCATTTTGCCCGTCCACATTATCCGGCTTTCTGGCCGGTGAAGACTCTTCTTGCCGATCCGGCGGTGGCCGGTTCGCAACGGTTGAAAGCGGTAGCGTCCATGCGTATTACTCTTGAGCGGTCGAACCTTCTGAAATCGCTGAACCACGTCCACCGGGTCGTCGAGCGTCGCAACACGATCCCGATCCTGTCCAACGTCCTGCTGCGCGCATCCGGCGCCAATCTGGACATGAAGGCGACCGACCTCGATCTCGAAATCACCGAAGCGACGCCGGCCATGGTGGAGCAGGCAGGCGCCACCACCGTGCCGGCGCACCTGCTTTATGAAATCGTGCGCAAGCTGCCGGACGGTTCCGAAGTGCTTCTGGCCACCAATCCGGACGGCTCCTCGATGACGGTTGCCTCCGGCCGTTCGAAATTCTCGCTGCAATGCCTGCCGGAAGCGGACTTCCCGGACCTGACGGCCGGCACCTTCAGCCACACCTTCAAACTGAAGGCGACCGACCTGAAGATGCTGATCGACCGGACGCAATTTGCGATCTCGACCGAAGAAACGCGCTATTACCTGAACGGCATTTTCTTCCATACCATCGAAAGCAATGGCGACCTGAAGCTGCGCGCCGTCGCAACCGATGGCCACCGCCTGGCGCGCGCCGATGTGGATGCGCCTTCCGGTTCCGAAGGCATGCCGGGCATCATCATTCCGCGCAAGACCGTCGGCGAGTTGCAGAAGCTGATGGACAACCCGGAACTGGAAGTCACGGTTGAAGTTTCGGATGCGAAAATCCGCCTGACCATCGGCTCGGTCGTTCTGACCTCGAAGCTGATCGACGGCACCTTCCCGGATTATCAGCGCGTTATCCCGACCGGCAACGACAAGGAAATGCGGGTCGATTGCCAGACCTTCGCGCAGGCTGTCGACCGCGTCTCGACCATTTCCTCCGAGCGCGGCCGCGCTGTGAAGCTGGCGCTGACAGAGGGGCAATTGACGCTAACCGTCAACAATCCGGATTCGGGAAGTGCTACGGAAGAAGTCGCTGTTGGCTACGACAATGATTCGATGGAAATCGGCTTCAACGCCAAATATCTCCTCGACATCACCTCGCAGCTTTCCGGCGACGACGCGATTTTCCTGCTGGCCGACGCCGGTTCGCCGACGCTCGTTCGCGACACCGCCGGCGACGATGCGCTTTATGTTCTGATGCCGATGCGCGTTTGAAACGGGACTTTTTTGCAGGTTTCATTAAAAAAGCCGGTGGAACGCTTCACCGGCTTTTTTTGATTCGGTGACGGTGTATTTCAAACCGTAAGCGAATTTTTCCAGCTACGACATTTTGCCTTGTTTTTGCGCCAAATGGGATCAACATTGCGTAACAGTTTTTTGACAATGACCAAAAGCATCTGAGGGAACTATGGCACTTAACCTGAAGCAACGGCTTGAACAGAAATTTGAAGAAGAAATCCGCTTTTTCAAGGGCATGGTCAGCCAGCCGAAAAAAGTCGGGGCCATTGTGCCGACATCGTCCATCACGGCGAAAAAAATGGCGAGTGTCATCAATCCCCATTCCGGCCTGCCTGTTCTCGAACTCGGCCCTGGCACGGGCGTCATCACCAAGGCCATTCTGGCGCGCGGCATCAAGCCGGAGAACCTGACCGCCATCGAATATTCGACCGATTTCTACAATCAGCTGCTCAGGAGCTATCCGGGCGTCAATTTCGTCAATGGCGACGCCTTCGATCTCGATGCGACGCTTGGCGAACACAAGGGCCAGATGTTCGACAGCGTCGTCTCCGCGGTGCCGATGCTGAATTTCCCCATGGCCGCCCGTATCAAGCTTCTCGACGAATTGCTGAAGCGCGTGCCCCATGGCCGCCCCGTCGTGCAGATATCCTATGGCCCGATTTCCCCCATCGTCGCGCAGCCGCACCTCTACCACATCCGCCATTTCGATTTCATCGTGCGCAATATTCCGCCGGCGCAATTGTGGACCTATACGCGGGCCTGATCTTCGACAGAGTGCCGGAACCCGTCATTTCCCGGTCGTGACGAATGGTTAGGGTGTCGATTTGCCCTTTCCATCGCCCTTGAGGACCGATTGCCATGCATGCGCTCTACATCACCCACCCCCAGGTCAGGATCGATCCGGCTGTTCCCGTTCCCGAATGGGGGCTTTCGGGCAGGGGCGCCGAGCGCACGCGCGAGGCAAGCCGCCTGCCCTGGGCACGGTCATTGCGCCGCATCGTTTCCAGCGCCGAGACCAAGGCGATCGAAACCGCCCGCATCCTGGCTGAAACCTCCGGGGCGGAAATGGACATCGTCGAGGCGATGCATGAAAACGACCGGTCAGCCACCGGCTTCCTGCCGCCGCCGGAGTTCGAAAAGGCGGCGGACTGGTTCTTCGCCCATCCCGAGGAAAGCTTTCACGGCTGGGAGCGTGCAATCGACGCGCAGGCGCGGATCGTCGGGGCAGTCAAAGCCGTTCTTGACCGGCACGACCCGCAGCAGCCGATTGCCTTTGTCGGCCATGGTGGCGTGGGCACGCTTCTGAAATGCCATATCGAAGGCCGCGGCATCAGCCGCAGCAAGGACCAGCCGCCCGGCGGTGGCAATCTCTTTCGCTTCTCCATCGCCGACTTTTCACTTGCAGCCGCGTCCCCCACATGCGACTGGACGGCAATGGAAACATGGCAGGGATAAGACAATGACCGCGCGCGAAAAACTCATCGTCGGGCTGGATGTTCCGACTGTGCAGCAGGCCGAAGACATCGTGTCGAAGATCGGCGACGAGGTTCTGTTCTACAAGATCGGTTATCAGCTGGTCTTTGCCGGCGGTCTCGAATTTGCGCGCGACCTTGTCCGGAGCGGCAAGAAGGTCTTTCTCGACATGAAACTGCTCGATATCGACAACACCGTCGCCTCCGGTGTCGAAAACATCGCCCGCATGGGCATGTCGATGCTGACGCTGCATGCCTATCCCAAGGCGATGCGCGCTGCCGTCAAGGCCGCCGAAGGCTCCGGTCTCTGCCTGCTGGGCGTCACCGTGCTGACCTCAATGGACGACGTCGACCTCGCCGAGGCGGGTTATGCCTCTGACGCCCGTTCGCTGGTGCTGCGCCGGGCGGAGCAGGCACGCGAGGCGGGCATGGGCGGCATCGTCTGTTCGGCGGAAGAATCGACCGCCGTGCGCGAAATCCTCGGCCCGGACCTTGCCGTCGTCACCCCCGGCATTCGCCCGGCCGGCGCGGATCTCGGCGATCAGAAGCGGGTGATGACACCCTACGACGCCATCAAGGCCGGATCGAGCCATCTGGTCGTCGCCCGCCCGATCGTCAGGGCGGAAGACCCGAAAGCGGCGGCCCGCGCCATTCTTGACGACATGCTGCGCGCCAGCTTTCCGGCCAATCAGTAACGACAATCGGAGGAGATGAAATGGCAAAGGGATATTGGATCGCCCGCGTCGATGTGCGCGATAGTGAGCGTTACAAGGACTATGTCACGACGGCCAAGCCCGCTTTCGAGCGGTTCGGCGCCAATTTCCTGGCCCGTGGCGGCGCGCTGACCGAGCTGGAGGGCAAGGCGCGTGCACGCAACGTCGTCATCGAGTTCCCGTCGGTGCAGCACGCCATCGACTGCTATAATTCTCCCGAATATCAGGCCGCGGCCAAAATCCGCCAGGAAGTCGCGGATGCGGAGATGATGATCGTCGAAGGAATTTGACGACCGTCAACCGCATTTCCCAAACCGTCTTCCAGCCTCGCGACAACATCTCTTCACGCGCGCGCGGCTTTGGGCTAAGAGACTGAAAAACGCTTTATCGACAGCTTCTGAGGAGCCTCCCATGACCTTGGCCAACCTTCCACCCCTCGTCACCGTTTTCGGCGGTTCGGGTTTTGTCGGGCGGCATGTCGTGCGGATACTTGCGAAGCGCGGTTACCGCATCCGCGTCGCCGTGCGCCGCCCGGATCTCGCCGGTTTCCTGCAGCCGCTCGGCAATGTCGGCCAGATTTCCTTCGCCCAGGCGAACCTGCGTTATCGCGATTCCATCGTCAAAGCAGTGGAAGACGCCGACCATGTGGTCAACTGCGTCGGCATCCTGACCGAAAGCGGCCGCAACACCTTTGACGCCGTACAGGAATTCGGCGCGAAAGCCATTGCCGAGGCGGCCCGCGATGCCGGTGCCACGCTGACGCATATCTCCGCCATCGGCGCGGATGCCGGTTCGTCGACCGGTTATGGCCGCACCAAGGGCCGCGCCGAGGCCGCCATTCATTCCATTCTGCCTGGCGCCGTGATCCTGCGCCCGTCGATCATTTTTGGACCGGAAGACGATTTCTTCAACAAGTTCGCAAAAATGGCCCGCAGCATGCCGTTCCTGCCGCTGATCGGCGGCGGAAAAACCAGATTCCAGCCGGTCTATGTCGAGGATGTCGCGGAAGCCGTCGCCCTTGGCGTCGATGGCAAGCTGAAGCCCGGCGCGATCTACGAACTCGGCGGTCAGGATGTCATGACGTTCCGTGACTGTCTCGAGGCGGTTCTTGCCGCAACCTACCGGGAGCGTCCCTTCGTCAACCTGCCCTTCGGCGTCGCGTCGATGATTGGCAAGATCGCTTCAATGGTGCCGCTGATTGCGCCGCCGCTGACGCCCGATCAGGTGACCATGCTGAAAAAGGACAATGTCGTTTCCACTGACGCCGAAAAGAACGGCCTGACACTGGAAGGCATCGGCATCACCCCCGTTCGCGTCGCGTCCATTCTGCCTTCCTACATGGTGCAATACCGCCCGCACGGCCAGTTCTCAAATGCCGGAAAAGCGGCCTGAAGCCCACCTTCAGCCTCATCGACCATAAACGAAAGCGGGAGCCATTCCCGCTTTTTGTTATTGCGCAATTCAATCGCAACCAAACCGCTATTCGTGCATTTTCCCCTCAACTGCAGGGGAGGTGTTGAATGAACCAGGGCTGTTTTGCAAAGCCGGGTAAAAGTTAACGGTGGTCCGGCCTCCACAGGCAAGCGTGGCACAAGCGCAACTGTGGAAAAGACTTCGTATTAACCCGGTATTCAACAAGCTGCTTTATTGATATTCGCCACATTCCAAACATATCCCGACCACTCAATTCACACACGGCGGCATGATCCGCGCGAACGAACGTCTGAAAGGCAATCATAAAATGGGCAGATCTATCGCACTCTTTTTTGCGTGTGCGGCTTTGGTGGTTCTGGCGGGTTCTTTCATGGCGCCGGGAACGGTTGCAGCGGGCAAGAGCGGTTGCGCTCCCGCCTATGGCGTCGACCCCTGCGCAACGGCTTCGATCAGCACCAACTGATCGGCCTTTAAAAGTTTCAAAGAAAAAGCGCCGCCGGTTCTCCGGGGGCGCTTTTTCTTTTTCTGTTCGTTCGTCGCGAACGGAGATTATTCCCGCCCCTGGTTCAACCCAGAACCAGAAGCGCGATCAGTCCCAGCGAACCGATGGCGATGCGCCACCAGGCGAAGGGTGCAAAGCCCCGCCGTGACACGAAATCCAGCAGGGAGCGAACGACGAAGAGACCCGAGACGAAAGCGGCGATGAAACCCACGGCGATCAGTGCGCCATCATCGAAGCTCAGCGCATCGCGGTTCTTGTAAAGATCGAGCGTGAAAGCGCCGAGCATGGTCGGCATCGCCAGGAAGAACGAAAATTCGGCGGCGGAGCGCTTGTCCGTTCCCATCAGCAACGACCCGACGATTGTGGCGCCGGACCGCGACGTGCCGGGAATCATCGCAAGGCATTGGAAGAGGCCGATCTTGAAGGCAAGCGACGGCGGATAGTCCATGATGTCGGTATATTTCGGTTTCAGCGGCATGCGGTCGACGCCGAGCAGAATGACGCCGCCGATGATCAGCACCACGCAGATGAGCATCGGCGTTTCAAACAGCACGGTCTTGATGAAGTCATGCGCCAAAGCGCCGATTATCGCCGCCGGCAGGAAAGCGAGAGCAACGGCCAGCACGAAGCGGCGCGCTTTCGCGCTTGTCGGCAGAGCGAGCGCAATCGACACAAGCTTTTGAAAATAAACAAGAAGGATCGCAAGGATCGCACCAAGCTGAATAAGAACGGCAAAGGTGTTGCCGGGTGATTTGAAGCCGAGGAAATGCCCGGCCAGCAGCACGTGCGCCGTTGAGGAGACGGGAATGAACTCCGTCAGACCCTCGATAATGCCCAGCAGAAGCGCGCTGATGATCGATTGGTCACCCATGAGGTATCCTTCTTTTCAGGGGGAAAGTGGCAATGGAAGGCAATTGCGTTAAACTTGTTTTAAAGTAGCCAAGCTCTTATAGCGTCTTGATGAAGCGAAACTGAAAAAGTTTTTCGGCAAATGCCGATCATGACAACCAATCGTAAAAATTGAGTACCGATGCCAACTCTCTATCACTCTCCGATGTCGACCGCATCCCGGTTCGTTCGTCTGATCCTCGCGGAATACGGGTTCCAGACCGATCTCGTAGAGGAGCAGCCATGGGAAAGACGGCGGGAGTTTCTGGCGCTCAATCCGGCCGGCACCCTGCCGGTCTATCTGGACGACAATATGCGCTCGCTGAGCGGGCCTTATGTGCTTGCGGAATTTCTCGATGAAACGCATGGGGTTCTGAAGCGCGACCGTCGGCTTCTTGCAGAAGACCCGTTTCAGCGCGCGGAAATCCGCCGGCTGACGGAATGGTTTCTGCAGAAGATGGAAAACGATGTGACCCGGCCGCTGGTGCGGGAACGGGTCTATAAATTGCAGATGACGGCGGCGCAGGGTGGCGGACCGCCGGATTCCAAGCTGCTGCGCACCGCCCGCAACAATATTCGCCAGCACATCAAATATCTGGAATGGCTGGCCGGTTCACGCACCTGGCTGGCTGGCGACCGGTTGAGCTATGCCGATCTTGCCGCGGCTGCCGCGGTCTCGGTGCTGGATTATCTCGGTGAGATCAACTGGCTCGAAGCGCCGATTGCCAAGGAATGGTATCAGCGGGTGAAATCCCGGCCTTCCTTCCGGCCGTTCCTCAGCGAACGCATTCCGCGCCTTGCCCCTTCCTCCCACTACGCCGATCTGGACTTTTAAGGTCTGGCCTCCCGGTGATTTGCTGTGGCGTGCGGCTGTATCTAAAGCATGTCGCCCGAAATCGCTGCGCACTTTCGGGCGACATGCATTATATATGCCGCAGAATAACCCGCAGGAGAGACGACCATCGACGTCGCGAGCGAAAAGCAGCGGATACGCGCGCGTAAACTGACGGACTTCGTTCGTCAGGAAGCGCTTTCGCTTGGCTTCGATCTCTGCCGCATCACTGCCCCGGACAGCATTCCGCTCGCACCCGAACGGCTGAGGCAATTTCTCGACAATGGCTATCACGGCACGATGGCGTGGATGGAAGAAACCGAGGCCCGCCGGGCAGAGCCGAAAACGCTCTGGGGAGACGTGCGCTCCATCGTCATGTTCGGGCTGAACTACGGCCCTGAGGAAGACCCACGCGGCCTGCTTTCCAAACCCGACAAGGCGGCCATTTCGGTCTATGCCCGCAATCGCGATTATCACGACATCATCAAGGGGCGGCTGAAGGAAATCGCCACCCGTTTTGCCGCGCGTGCCGGCGAGGATGTAAAGGTCTTTGTCGATACCGCACCCGTAATGGAAAAACCGCTTGCCGCCGCCGCCGGTCTCGGCTGGCAGGGCAAGCACACCAACCTCGTCAGCCGCACCCATGGCTCATGGCTGTTTCTCGGCAGCATGTTCACCACGGCCGAACTCTGTCTTGACGAGGCTGAGAGGGACCATTGCGGCTCCTGCCGCGCCTGTCTCGATGCCTGTCCGACGGCCGCCTTCCCCGCTCCCTATCAACTGGATGCGCGCCGCTGCATTTCCTATCTCACCATCGAGCACAAGGGGCCGATCCCGCACGAATTCCGGCCGATGATCGGCAATCGCATCTATGGCTGCGACGATTGCCTTGCCGCCTGTCCGTGGAATAAATTCGCGGCCAGCGCCTCCGAAATGAAATTGCAGGCGCGCGAGGATCTGAAGGAACCTTCCATCGCCTTCCTGCTCACGCTCGACGACGCCGCCTTTCGCGGTTTTTTCAGCGGCTCGCCCGTGAAGCGCATCGGCCGCAATCGCTTCATCCGCAATGTGCTGATCGCGGCGGGAAACTCCGCAGACCGGCAATTCGTGGAACGATGCAAGGCGCTTGCTGAAACCGACCTTTCGCCCGAAGTACGCGGCATGGCCGCATGGGCTTTGTCACGGCTTATGGACAGGGACGAATTCCGTACATACTCTGCCGGTCGCGCGCCGGAGCCTGATCCGGAGGCGGAAATGGAATGGCAACTGGCAGAGGCGTGACGCATGCATGTGATGATTTTCGGCGCGGGATATTCGGGAAAAGCGATCGCTAGCGCGCTGAGAACCGAAGCGGGAAGCGTTTCCGGCACCACACGCAGCCAGGACAAGTTCCCAAACCTCGTTGCCGCAGGCATGACACCGTTGCTCTTCGATGGCGTTCAGCTCAATGACGCGCTCGTCGCCGCAATGGGCAATGTCACGCATCTCGTACAATCCGTCGCGCCGGGCAAGGAGGGCGATCCGCTGCTTGCGCTTCTGGGTGGCGATCTGAAAAAGCTCATGCCCAATCTGAAATGGGTCGCTTATCTTTCCACCGTCGGCGTTTATGGAGACCATGGCGGCGCCTGGGTGGACGAGACAACACCCTGCCGCCCGGTCTCCGCGCGATCCGTGGAACGGGTGGCTGCGGAAACCGCCTGGACTGCGACAGCGGAAAAGGCGGATGTGCCGCTTTCCATCCTGCGCCTTTCCGGAATTTACGGCCCCGGACGCAATGCCTTCATGAATTTCGAGAAGGGAACGGCGCGGCGGCTGGTGAAGAAAGACCAGGTGTTCAATCGCATCCGGGTCGAGGATATCGGTGCCGCACTTGCCTTTCTGGCACGGAAAAACGAACGCGGCATCTTCAACGTGACCGACGACGAACCCTGCCCGCCGCAGGATGTGGTGAGCTTCGCAGCAGCGCTGATGGGGGTGGAACCGCCGCCCGAGCAGGCCTTCGAGACCGCCGATCTGACGCCGATGGCGCGCTCTTTTTATGGCGAGAACAAGCGCGTTTCCAACGCCAGAATACGCGATCTCGGCTTCGATTTCCGCTTTCCGGAGTACAGGTTCTCCCTCAGACAATTGTGGCAAAACGGCCTCTGGCGAGGCTGAAAAATCCCACCCTGAAAAGCGATGAAAAATCCTTCCAATCCCGCTTTTGCGGATGGTTTTCGTCTTATTTCAGCCAATTAGGATTTTATTAACCATCCAAAAATCGCTAAAATCGTAGTCATTAGAAAAATATTTCACTCACATTTCGTGAACTGGATTCACGAAGCCGTGACCCGCAACAGCATTTCCGTTATCCATTGATTCTGCGTTATTTTTTCCAGCTTCTGGCCGGGATGCCCTGCCGACAGCTTTCCGGCTAACGATCACGAATATTACAGACTGTAACAGTTCGTGATTTGAGGTCAGCTTTTTTTCGCCATTTTTCCCTCGCCCTACAATCTCGCATCAAAAGGCGTTCAGGCCAGTTCATGGCCGTTTAGCAAGGGCACAATCAATCGGCGCGGGGCCGATTTTCAGGGAAGCACAGTTTGTTGAATATCCGTCGTATAACTTTCACCGCTGCAACTATCGCCGCCTGTTCCATCATTGCGCCTCTTCAGGCGAATGCGGCAAATGGTTGTGGAGGCGCATCGTGGTATGCGTTGACGTCCAAGACTGCTTCGGGCGAGCGCATGAACGCCGCCAACCTGACCGCCGCCCACCGCTCGCTGCGGTTCGGCACCAAGGTCAAGGTGACCAATGCGCGCAATGGCAAGGCCGTTGTGGTGCGCATCAATGACCGTGGGCCGTTCATCAAGGGCCGCGTTCTCGATCTTTCCAAGGCAGCCGCCAAGAACATCGGCATGATCAACTCCGGCACCGCCAAGGTCTGCTACGAGGTCGTCAAGGCCGATTGAGCCTTGCCCTCGCCGCCATTCGCGTCTACCAACCGGGCTTAGCACAAGAACGAGGTAGACAATGCGTTTAGGCGGGCGTTTGGCCGGAGCAATCGAAGTATTGGCGGATATTGAGGGACGCAGGCGTCCCGTCGCCGATGCTCTGAAAGATTGGGGCCTTGCCCATCGTTTCGCCGGTTCCGGCGACAGGGCTGCAATCGGCAACATCGTCTATGACGCGCTGCGCATGAAACTGTCGCACGCCTGGCTGATGGATGACGACAGCGCTGCCTCGCTTGGTTATGCCGTGTTGCTGCGCCAATGGGGCAAGAGCTTTTCGGACCTTTCGGCGGAATTCGATGGCGACAAATTCGCCCCGGCCGCACCGGATGAACAAAGGCAGAAGGCCTTTCTGTCCCGTTCCCTTAGCGATGCACCGGCCCATATTCAGGGCGACATACCCGAATGGGTGCAATCCTCCTTCGAAACCGCCTTTGGCGAGCGCTGGCTCGCCGAGGCACAGGCGCTGAATGAGCGGCCCACGCTTGATCTGCGCGCCAACACCTTGAAAGCGACGCGTGACAAGGTGCTGAAGGCTTTGGAAGAAAGCGGCGCGGAAGCCACGCATATCGCCCGGCAGGGCGTGCGCATTCCCGCCGGCGAAGGCCCTTCCCGCCTGCCGAACGTCACTGCCGAACTGTCCTTCCAGAAGGGCTGGTTCGAGGTGCAGGACGAGGGCTCGCAGATCGTTGCCGATCTTGCCGGCGCGCATGAAGGCGAACAGATCCTCGATTATTGCGCGGGCGGCGGCGGCAAAACGCTGGCCATGGCGGCCAGCATGAACAATAAGGGCCAGGTCCACGCCTTCGACGCCGACCGCAAGCGGCTTGCGCCGATCATCGAACGGCTGAAGCGGGCCGGCACGCGCAATGTGCAGGTACACGACCGCGCCTCCGGCCTGACGCCGTTTCAGGAAAAATTCGATCGCGTTCTGGTGGACGCGCCCTGCACCGGCACCGGGACATGGCGTCGCCGGCCCGACACCAAATGGCGGCTGACGGCCCGCAATCTGGAAGAGCGCGTACAGCAGCAGGGCGAGGCGCTCTCACAGGCCAAGGGGTTCGTACGCCCGGGCGGAGAGCTGCTTTATGTCACCTGTTCCGTGCTTCCCGAAGAAAACGAACAGCAGGTAAGACGTTTCTGCGCGGAAAATCCGGAATTTTCCATCGGCTCCGCACTGGAACGCTGGCAGACGACTTTCGGCGGCAACGCAAACAAACCGCATTCTTCCGACGGCAAGACAGTGACGCTGACGCCTGCAACCACAGATACGGATGGCTTCTTCTTCTGCTTGATGAAACGCAAAGCATAACGCTGTCTTTGCAAGCACTGATTTTACTTGGAAAACAACGCCAGGTCTTGTTTCAAAGCATTCTAAACTAGAATGTTTGACACAAGTTTGTGATTGGGTCAGAACTCGCTTGCCGCGGCGCGAAGTCATTTCACGCCTGCCGAAGGAGAGGGATCATGATCCGCAAAACCATTCTCAGCGCTTCTTTTGCGCTTCTCGCCGCATCTGCGGCTTTCACCGCGCTCCCAGCCCGGGCCGCCACCGACGCGGCCGCCGTCGTCAAGCATTATGCCGATGTCGCGCATGCGAAATATGAGGATTCGCTGACCACGGCGAAGGCGCTGGACAAGGCCATCGATGCGCTGATCGCAACGCCGAGCGAAGAAACCCTGAAGGCCGCCCGGGAAGCATGGATCAAGGCCCGCGTTCCCTATCAGCAGTCGGAAGTCTATCGTTTCGGCAACCCGATCGTCGACGATTGGGAAGGCAAGGTGAATGCCTGGCCGCTGGATGAAGGCCTGATCGACTATGTCGACGGTTCTTATGGCACGGAAAGCGACGAGAACGAGCTTTACGTTGCCAACATCATCGCCAATCCGAAGATCAAGATCAGCGGTGAAGAGGTCGACGCCTCCAAGATCACCCCCGAGCTGATCGAAAGCCTGCACGAGGCAGGCGATGTCGAAGCCAATGTGACGACCGGCTACCACGCCATCGAATTCTTGCTCTGGGGTCAGGATCTGAACGGCACCGGACCGGGCGCAGGCAACCGCCCCTATACCGATTACGACAAGGCGAAATGCACGAATGGCAATTGCGACCGCCGCGCTGACTACCTGAAATCCGCCTCGACCCTGCTGGTCAAGGATCTTCAGGAGATGGTGGATGCCTGGGCGCCGGAAGGCGAAGCCACGAAAACGGTGGAAGCCGATCCGAAAGCGGGCCTGACCGCCATTCTCACCGGCATGGGTTCGCTCTCCTATGGCGAGCTGGCGGGTGAGCGCATGAAGCTTGGCCTTCTGCTGCACGATCCGGAAGAGGAGCATGATTGCTTCTCCGATAACACCTACAATTCGCATCTTTACGACGCGATCGGTATCGCCTCGGCCTATACCGGCGACTATACCCGCGTGGACGGGACGAAGATGACGGGCGCCTCGCTGTCGGAACTGGTCGGCGCCAAGGACAAGGCGCTGAACGACGAGATGATGGCGAAGCTGAACAAGACGCTCGACGCCATGCATGCCATGGAAAAGCGCGCGCAGACCGTCGAGGCCTATGACCAGATGATCGGCGAAGGCAATAAGGAAGGCAACGCCGTGGTTCAGACGGCCATCGACGGCCTTCTCGACCAGACAAAGACTGTCGAACGCGTCATCGCGGCGCTCGATCTCGGCAAGATCGAGCTTGAAGGCTCCGACAGCCTCGACAATCCGAACGCCGTCTTCAAATAAGCGGTAAAACGGGCCGCAGATCGCTGCGGCCCGTTACTTTTCACCCGCCCTTATTGTCATGCAATTTTTGCTGCCGCCGATCCGCAAGCCATTCTTCTTCGCCGGGGCAGCCTGCCTTGTGGCGTCGATGGCGCTTGCCGAACCGCTTCGGGACGACCTGACGGAGAAAGATCGAAGCCGTGTGCTGGCCGTGACTGCGCCAACGGCGGATTTTACCGAGCCGGAACCTTTCGAGGCCATGGCCGGCGGAGCGACGACCAGCACCAGCAAGGCCGACAGCGGCGCGTTCTCCCATCCTTCCGCCACAATGCCGCTCGAACGGAAGCAGGATTTCAAGCTCGGCAATGCACTGTTCCAGAAGCTCTGGGTCTCCTCCCCCTCTTCCACACAGGCCTCGGACGGGCTCGGGCCGCTGTTTAACGCTCGATCATGCCAGACCTGCCATGTGAAGGATGGCAGGGGTCGACCGCCACTTGCCGGAGAAGATGCCGTCTCGCTGTTTCTGCGACTGGCGCGACCGGCGCGCAATGAAGCCGAACGACAGGCCATTGCCAGCCACCAGACCTTAAATTTTCCCGATGAGACCTATGGCCGGCAGCTTCAGAACCTGGCCATTCCCGGCCTCGCCGCCGAAGGCAAACCGGTCATCGCCTATACGGAAGAGCCGTTTCAGCTGGCGGATGGTGAGGTGGTGATGCTGCGCAAGCCCGACTATGCCGTGGCGAACCTGCAATATGGCCCGCTCGGTGCCGACACGACGCTTTCGGCGCGCATCGCCATGCCCACCCTCGGTCTTGGCCTGATCGAGGCCATTTCCGAGGCCGATATTCTGGCCAGGGCCGACCCGGACGACAACAATGGCGACGGCATTGCCGGGCGTCCCGCATGGGTCAAAGACCATCGCACCGGCGAGGTGAAACTCGGGCGGTTTGGCTGGAAAGCGCAGAATGCGAGCGTGCGAGACCAGAGCGCCGGCGCCTTCTCCCACGATATCGGCATTTCCACACCGGATGCGCCGAATGCCTATGGCGACTGCACGGACGTCCAGAAGGAATGTCTTGCCATGCCGACCGGCGTGCAGCTGAGGCTCGGGTCGGTGGAGGCGCCCGATCCGGTTCTCGACCTCGTGACCTTCTACACCGAAAATCTCGCCGTGCCGCGCCGCCGCAACGTCGATGATCCGACGGTCCTGCAGGGAAAGCAGCTTTTCTACGCCTCCGGCTGTACGGCCTGCCACACCCCGAAATTCGTCACACGCCGCGACGCTGCCAACCCCATGCATTCTTTCCAGCTGATCTGGCCCTATTCCGATTTTCTGCTGCATGACATGGGCGAAGGACTTGCCGATGGCCAGCAGGTGGGCGAAGCAAACGGCAGACAGTGGCGAACCCAGCCGCTCTGGGGCATAGGCCTGACGCAAAAGGTCAATGGCAACGGTTTTTACCTGCATGACGGGCGGGCGCGCAGCCTGACGGAAGCGATATTGTGGCACGGCGGCGAAGGGCAAAAAGCGCGCGACGCCTTTGCCGCCTTGCAAAAATCCGACCGGCAGGCTTTGCTGGCCTTTCTGGAGTCCCTTTGATGAAAAATGCCATGCGAAAAATTTCCGGCGTCATGTCCGTGCTGCTGCTTTTGACCACGCCGCCGGCGAGGGCGCAGGATGTGGAACTGATGCCGCCGCCGCCGCTCGACCCGGTTGAGGTGCGGGGTGTGATGGAAAAGGCGGTGAACGGCTTCATCCGTCCCGGCTATGATCGCTTCCGGCAGTCGGCGGAGACGCTGGAAGGCCGCATGAAAGCTTTCTGCACCGCTCCTTCCGAAACGACGGCAGCGGCGGCCAAGGCTGCCTTTGTCGATACGGTGTCAAGCTGGTCGACCATCGAGATTGTGCGTGTCGGTCCTGTCATCGAGAAGAACCGTTTCGAACGCGTGCTTTATTACCCCGACAAGAAGGGTCTCGGGCTGAAACAGGTGCAGCGTTATCTCACCGAAAAGGATGAAAGCGTCACGAGTGCGGATGGCCTCAGCGGCAAGAGCGTTGCGGCGCAGGGGCTCGGCGCTCTTGAGTTCGTGCTTTACGGAACCGGAGCGGAAGAACTGCTCGACAGGAAGGGTGATTTCCGCTGCCGTTACGGCGCCGCTATCGCCGGCAATATCGCGAATGTGGCGGCGGAACTTTCTGACAGCTGGAATGCGCCTGACGGCGCGCAGAAAAACTGGACCCAACCCGGAGCGGACAACCCCGTCTTTCGTGACGAGCGCGAGGCGCTTGTTGCACTGCTCGGCATTCTCGTCCATGGCTCCGAAGCCATTCGCGATCAGCGGATCGAAACCTTCTACAAGGGACCGGACAAGGCAAGATTTCCCCGTACCGCCATTTATTGGCGCTCCGGCCTGACATGGCAGAGCATTTCCACCAATATCAAGGCGGTTCAGACCCTGCTGCACACGGCGGATATGGCCGAACTCGTACCGCCCGATCAACGCTCCATCGTCAACTCCATCGATTTCATCGCCAAATCGATGATCCGCGTTGCCGGGACCATCGATACGGATGTGCAAAAGGCGCTGGATCAGGACGATCAGCGCGCCAAGGTGGATTATCTGCTGCTCAATGGCAAAGACCTGATCTACCGCTTGAACGATCAATATGGCGGCGCCATCGGCCTCAGCTCCGGCTTCTCCTTCGCCGATGGGGACTGAGCCGATGATCTCCGGCACCAAACGGATGCTGATAGATCGGCGCAGCTTCATCAAAGCGGCGGGAGTTCCCTTCCTCGCCGCGCTGGCTCCCCGTTCACTTTATGCGCTGGAGCGGACAGACGCGGTCTTTGCCTCCGCCTTCCGCGCCCGTGACGGGTCCTACGGCATTGCGACGGTGAGCGAGCGCGGCGATATCATCGACCGCGTGGCGCTTCCTGCCCGCGCCCATGGAATGGCGACGAGCCATGCGACCGGCATGACCGTGGCCTTTGCGCGCCGGCCCGGCACCTTCTTCATGGCCTTCGACCCCGCGCGGCGCGGCGAACCGATCGTGATGCACACGCCGGAAAACCGCCACTTCTACGGCCATGGACAATTCTCCCCTGACGGGGCAATCCTCTATGCCAGCGAAAACGACTTCGACGGCAACCGTGGCGTTATCGGGCTTTATGACGCCCGCAACGGCTTTGTCCGCATCGGTGAATATGATGCGCATGGCATCGGTACGCATGACATGACGGTGAGCGATGACGGGCGGCTGATCGTGATCGCCAATGGCGGTATCGAGACCCATCCGGATTTCGGCCGAACCAAGCTCAATATCGACAATATGCAGCCGTCCCTCGTGCTTCTGGACGCCTCGACCGGGCAAGTGATCCAGAAACACGCCATGCCGGCGCATCTGCGGCAGCTTTCCACCCGCCATGTCGATCTCGGCGATGACGGGCGTATCTGGTTCGCCTGCCAATATGAGGGACCGCGCAACGATCTCCCGCCGCTTGTCGGCCATTTCTCCAGGGGCGAGGCTCTCACCTTCGTCGATCTGCCGGAAGAAACGACGGTGCGCCTTGCCAATTATGTCGGGGCCATTGCTGTCAACCGGCGCGATGGGCTGGTGGGCCTGACATCGCCCAACGGCAACGCCGCCGTGACGCTGGATGCGAAAACCGGGCGTGTCGTTTCCGAGACGACCGTGCGGGAAGCGGCAGGCGTCGCGCCCGCCGCGAGAGGCATTGCGGTTTCTTCCTATGACGGCTTTTTCGAGACCCGGCGCAGCGACGTGGCGTGGGACCAGCACATCGTGCGTCTGTCCAGCTAAAATACTGAAAATAAAGGGGAACAAAAGCCCGGCCGGCGCATTGGACGGATCATGAGAAATCTTGCCGTCTATGTCGTTTTTGTGGTTGCTGTTGTTGCCGTGGGGGCGCTGATCGGCGTCAACAATGTGCCCGGCGAATGGTATCAATCGCTGCAGAAGCCTTTCTTCAATCCGCCCAACTGGATTTTCGGGCCTGTCTGGACCACGCTTTACGTGCTGATCGGCATTGCCGGCGCACGGACCTGGATCCGCAAGCCGAGGGGAACGCGCATGCGGCTCTGGTTCACGCAGATGGTGCTTAACTTCCTGTGGTCGCCGATTTTTTTCGGAATGCAAAGCCCGGTAGGTGCACTCGTTATCATCGTTCCGATGCTGATCTGCATCGTCGCCTTTGTGGCGCTCACCTACCGTCGTGACCGCATATCCATGTGGCTTTTCGTGCCCTATGCCGTATGGGTCGCCTTTGCCACGGTGTTGAATGCAAGCATCGGCCTGCTGAACTAAATCCCCGCACCACCCTTGCCTTGCCTGCCGCCACGCGCCATGTCAGTTTGCGATGAGGCAGAAGCAGGCAGGTAGGCCATGGAGATCACGGATCCCGGCGATTTTCGTCAGCGGATAGAAAGAAGCTTTGCGCGGCAGGGCGTGGTGCAGGCGATTAACGCCGAGATCAGCCGTATCGAACACCGGCTGGTGGAAATCGAGCTTCCTTTTCATGAAAAGCTGACGCAGCAGCACGGCATATTGCATGCGGGCGTCATCGCCGCCGGTCTGGATACGGCCTGTACCTATGCCGCTTATACGATCATCGAGCCGGAAGCCTCGCTGCTGACCATCGAGTTCAAGGTCAACCTCATGTCGCCCGGGCGCGGCGAGCGGTTCCTGTTTCGCGGCGAGATCATCAAGCCAGGGAACAACCTGATCGTCGCCGATGGCCGCGCCTATGCGCTGTCCGACGGACCAGCAAAGTTGATCGCCTCCATGACGGGTACGATGATGGTGGTGAAGGGTCGCGAGGATATTACCGGATGAGCTACCGGCTTTTGCATGTTGCGGATAAATCCGTCCTCTTCGTCATGGCGGCTTCCCCCGAATACGGTCCCCATCTTCAGGCACGCATTGCGCCGCTGATGACCGGTATCGGCCCGGTCGAGGCGGCGATTGCCGTCACGGCCGTTCTTGCCGGTCTCGATGCGGCCGATCACCTGCCGGACCTCGTCGTTTCGCTCGGTTCCGCCGGTTCGCGGACGCTGGAGCAAACCGGCATCTATCAGGCGATTTCGGTTTCCTATCGCGACATGGACGCCTCCGCCTTCGGTTTCGAAAAGGGCTGCACGCCGCTGCTCGATCTGCCCGCCGAAGTGGCCTTGCCTTTGCGAATACCTGAAATTGCCGAGGCGCGGCTTTCCACGGGCGCCAATGTCGTTTCGGGCGAGGCCTACGGGCTGATCGACGCCGATATGGTGGAAATGGAAACCTTCGCGGTTTTAAGAGCCTGCCAGCGCTTCGGCGTACCGCTCGTCAGTCTGCGCGGCATTTCCGATGGCAAGGTGGATGTGAACCACGTGGACGACTGGACGGAGTACCTGCACATCATCGATGAAAAGCTGGCGGATGCCGTCCATCGGCTTTGCCGCGCCATCGAGGACGGCGTGATTGCCCTTTAGAACCTTGCGATTTTCGCAAATTTCCGCTGTTTGACGCCCGCTCCCGGGTTGCCTAAAGCCGCCATTTTCTTTAAAGGCTCGCCATGACCCAGATAGCCCATCCCGACAGCATTCTCATCATCGATTTCGGCAGCCAGGTGACGCAGCTGATTGCGCGCCGCATCCGCGAAGCCGGGGTCTATTGCGAAATCCATCCGTTCCAGAATGCCGCAGAGGCGTTCGAGAAGCTTCAGCCCAAGGGCGTGATCTTCTCCGGCGGCCCCGCATCTGTCACGGCGGAAGGAAGCCCGCGCGCGCCGCAGGCGGTGTTCGACAGCAAGGTTCCGATCCTCGGCATCTGCTACGGCCAACAGACGCTCTGCACGCAGCTCGGCGGTGTGGTCGAGGGTGGCCATGCGGCGGAATTCGGCCGCGCCGATATCGACATCAAGAAGGCGAGCCCGCTTTTCGAAGGCTTCTGGGAACAGGGCAAGAGCTATCCCGTCTGGATGAGCCATGGCGACCGCGTGACGAAGCTGCCGGAGGGTTTCGAGGTCATCGCAACCTCCGAGAATGCACCTTTCGCCATCGCCGCGGACGAGAAGCGCCACTACTACTCCACCATGTTCCACCCGGAAGTGGTGCATACGCCTGACGGCGGCAAGCTGCTCTCCAACTTCGTGCACAAGATCGTCGGGCTCAAATCCGACTGGACGATGGCGGCCTATCGCGCCGAAATGATCCGCAAGATCCGCGAGCAGGTCGGCACCGGCCGCGTGCTCTGCGCGCTTTCCGGCGGCGTCGATTCCTCGGTTGCGGCCATCCTCATCCATGAGGCGATCGGCGACCAGCTCACCTGCGTCTACGTCGACCACGGCCTGATGCGGCTTGGCGAAAGCGAGCAGGTCGTCGGCATGTTCCGCGACCATTACAATATTCCGCTGGTGCATGTGGATGCCGCCGATCTGTTCCTCGGCGAACTGTCGGGCGTTTCCGATCCGGAAGTGAAGCGCAAGACCATCGGCCGCCTGTTCATTGAGGTCTTCGAGGCCGAAGCGGCCAAGATTGCTGCCGATGGCAAGGGCGCACCGAATTTCCTGGCGCAGGGCACGCTTTACCCCGACGTCATCGAAAGCGTCTCCTTCTCCGGCGGCCCCTCGGTCACCATCAAGAGCCACCACAATGTCGGCGGCCTTCCCGAGCGGATGAACATGCAGCTCGTTGAGCCGCTTCGTGAACTCTTCAAGGATGAAGTGCGCGCGCTCGGCCGTGAACTCGGCCTGCCGGACAGCTTCATCGGCCGCCACCCCTTCCCCGGCCCGGGCCTGGCAATCCGCTGCCCCGGTACGATTACCCGTGAGAAGCTCGATATTCTGCGCAAGGCGGATGCGATCTATCTCGATGAAATCCGCAAGGCCGGTCTCTACGACACCATCTGGCAGGCTTTCGCCGTGCTGCTGCCGGTGCAGACCGTGGGCGTCATGGGCGATTACCGCACCTACGACTTCGTCTGCGCGCTACGCGCCGTGACCTCGGTGGATGGCATGACGGCGGATTTCTATCCCTACGACATGAATTTCCTTGGCCGCGCAGCAACCCGCATCATCAACGAGGTGCGCGGCATCAATCGCGTCGTCTATGACGTGACGAGCAAGCCGCCCGGCACGATCGAGTGGGAATAAGGACGATACTCGACACGGTCCTATAAAGATGACGCCGCGACTAGTTCGCGGCGTTTCTGTTTTGCCGTGCGAGATAGATGATCTGGGCGGTCAGGCCGACCACAAGGATCGCCAGCAACCCTGCCTGAGCGCCGAGAAGCAGCGGCGATTTCAGGTCTGTAACCAGAGGGTGACCGTCTGGAACACGACGCAGGATTTCGCTGACCGTCGGGACCATCAAAAGAAACGCACTGATGCTGAGACAGATGGTTTCAATATATCTGGCCATGCACGTTGAACCCAGAACACCTTCGATGCCGTAACCTGCGAGCAGGAACAGGATGGTCAGGACGCCAACGCCGTAACTGATCGGCTGATGCGCCACGAGGAAGACCGTCGCAGCGCCGATCAGCATGGAGGCAAGATAAAGAGTGCCTGGCGCTGATCGGGGAACGATTCGACCGTGGCGGGCAAACATGTAAATGGCGGCGGGAATGGCCGGCAGGCTTCCAAGCGTATGGATCCAGCCGAGCGGAGAAATTCCGAACATGAGAGATTGCCTTTCTCGTCCAAAAGGACGTGGTGGTCCGGGAAGCAGACCGTCATCGACAAATCTGCCAGCTTGATACGGTCTATTTTTTCGGTGGCGTGCCGCTGAGGTCATCCATCGAGCTCCCTCGCAAAACTGCAAGCTTAAGCGGTCATGCGCTCCAGCATGGGGCGGGTTATTGCGCCAAAAGTCGTCGCATCACCATGGGCACGGGCGGAAAGCATCGCGCCGTGCACGGTGGCCATGAAGATTTCAGCATTGGCTTTGGCGGTTCCGTTCAGCGCGAGGCGCCCCTGGGCAACGCCGCGTTCCAGAACGGCGGTGAGCCAGTCGGAGAGACTTCGAAAATGCGCGCGCACTTCAAGAGCGACTGTTTCAGGCAGAACCGGAATTTCACTGGCGAGCAGAGCGCAGACGCAGAAGGGATGAGTGGCCTCGGCGATACAGCCCTCCCAATAGCCGATATAGGCGCGGAGCTGTTCGAGCGGGTCGGAAATGTTTCGCTCCAGTTCGGCGATACCGGCTTCAGCCTCCTGCCTGTATTGAGCGACAAGTTTTTGGACCAGATCGGACTTGCCGGGAAAGTGATGGTGAATGCTCGCATTGCGAATGCCGACCACGGCGGAAATGTCGGCGTAGCTGAAACTGTTGTAGCCGCCCTTTATGATCAGGGAGCGTGCGCAACGGAGGATTTCATCGGCTTTGGTCTGTGGATTTTTCATGAGAGCTACATACCAACTAGTAGGTAGAATGTCAATGCCAGGCGGTTTTAACCTATGAACCGGAGACCGAATGCGCGTGACGGATATGGCGGGCCTATTCCAAGGCCGATGGCAGCTGATCCACGCCCCGAACCGAGGCCGCATCGTCCCGGTCCAGAAGCTCGTGTCATGCGGTTGACGAGCCACGAAGCCGCTTGCACGTTTGACTTTGCGCCCTTTTTCGCCAGTATTTCGACCATCCTTTGCAGAGCACCCGTCGGTCCGGCATGGCTTTAACCAGTGCCATGCAGTCCGTTAGGACGGGCTACATTCGCCTGCAAAGGACAATGGGAGGAGCCCATCGATGACACACGATGTCGATCCGAAGCCAATGTCACGCGCCGCCGCAATCCTCTACGCCATTATTTCACCGCTCAGCCTGATGGCCCTGATCTTTCTGCCTGCGGGCCGGATAGACTGGTGTCCGGGCTGGGTTTTCCTCGCGGTCGTCGTCGCCGCCTTTGGCCTTTCCGCGCTGGTATTGGCGCGTGTGAACCCGGTCATTTTCCGCGCGCGCAGCCGGTTCCAGCCGGGCACCAAGACATGGGACCTATTCCTCGTCACCGGTATCCTTCTCGCTTTTGCCGCTGAAATCCCGGTTGCGGCACTCGACGCCGGCCGGATGGGGTGGTCCATCGTGCCGCTTTGGGCCATTCTGCTCGGGTATATCCTGCTTGTCGGCGGCATTGCGGTTACGGCGTGGGCCCAGGCCGTCAATCCGTTCTTCGAGCCGGGTGTCCGCATCCAAAACGAGCGCGGACAGCGGGTGATCACGTCGGGCCCATACGGTATCGTGCGCCACCCCGGTTACACGGCCGCAATCGCCATGTTCACTGGCATACCGCTCGCATTGGGTTCCTGGGCGGCTCTGCTCCCCGCCGCCTTGGCCATCGCCCTGCTGATCCTGCGCACCGGCTGGGAAGATCGTCTGCTCCAGGCAGAATTGCCCGGCTATGCTGATTATGCCCGTGAAAGGCACTATCGGCTATTTCCCGGCATCTGGTAAGCGCCGCCAGACAATTGTTCTCATTTTGTTCTTTAAATTATTGCCGTTAGTGATAATATCCCGGCCCGGGCAAAGGCCGTGGAGCATCGCTATGGGTTTCGGGTTGGCAGATGAAGGAGGTTTAAGGCAGCTTTTCTTCGAAGGATGGGAGCCGGAGAAAATACGGCGTTTCAATCCGCGATTTAGCAGCAAGCTCTTGATCACGGTGAAACCGCCGGCAGCCCTGGCGGAACGAATTTTTGCCGATGCGTCGCGCCATGCCGCAGGGCGGACGAAGCGTGAAGCCTATCCGCCGGAGCTTCTGCATATAAGCCTGCTCTGTATCGGAGGTTTCGAGACCGTGCCTCAAGGGCTGGTAAAGAGGCTGAAGGCAGCACTGGGGGAGATCAAGGCGCGGCCCGTTCCGATCACATTCGATGAAACGTTGCTGTTCGGCAATCGCAACAGTCTGGCGCTACGCAGCAGCCGCGAGATGCAGGAACTTAAGGCTCTGGCGAAAATGGTGCAGCGCGCCCTACGGCGGGCAAACCTGCCCTATGTCGCCGCATCGTCGTTTACGCCACATCTCACCGTTATCTACGGCTGCGGGAAAATTGAGCTTATGCCGGCTGACAGACCCTATAGCTGGCTGGCGGGGAGCTTCGAACTCGTTTTCAGCCACAATGGCGAAACACGGCATGAGTTGCTCGGGCGCTTCGCACTCTCGCCGAAAGCGGAGCGTTATGAACGGCCTGAAAGCCAGCTACATTTGCCGGAAAAAGTGATCGGACCTTCGAAACGGCCGACACAAAGGGCGTCGGTGCGATAACATGCACTTGAAGCGGCATAGCGCTCTGATACCGACAATTTTTCCGCATTCTCCATTGGGAACTATGCGGAACCTTCTTGTGCGAATCCGGCGCTTTTCCCGCCAGCCGCACATCCGCCGCGCCAGCCGAAAACCGATCCGGTTATCGATCCCGAGCGCAAGCGAGGCGATATCGCCTCGCAACGGATAATGACCAGCTTAGAGCTGTACCTTGTCGAAAGCCTTGCCGTCGATGCCGAGGGCTTCGAGATCGGCGCGGGCGGGCTTGCGATGTGCGCGAACAGCGGCCGAAACCGAGAGCGCTGCACCGAGAACGGCGAAAGTTTCACCGAAGAAGTTACGCGATGTCTTTGCAACCTGACGCATTTTTCTCTCCATCTTTGATGCCCAGATAATGGGCATTTCCGGCCCGTTCTACAACTCATGATGCAGCAGGGAAGCCATGCAGCTTTGCTCGCGCTCGTTTGGATATCAGCCATTGCGATTTTGCATGGCTTAGGCACCGGGACCGGGTATATGCGCAGGGCACTTCAGCAGGCGGGTTGAATAAGACGGATATTTTGTTATGCCGGAAGTGCTTTTAGAGACGAAGAGGCAGAAGGCATGACGGTCACGATTTACGGCATCAAGAACTGCGACACGATGAAGAAGGCCAGAAGCTGGCTGGAAGCCAACGGTGTCGACTATTCTTTCCATGACTATAAGGCGGCCGGTATCGACCGTGCCCATCTGGAAACATGGTGCGATGCCACGGGCTGGGAAACGGTTCTCAACCGCGCCGGCACCACCTTCAAGAAACTCGCTGACGGCCAGAAGGCCGATCTCACCCATGAGAAGGCCATCGGGCTGATGCTGGAACAGCCCTCCATGATCAAGCGTCCCGTGCTTGAAGCGAAGGGCAAGATAACCATCGGCTTCAAGCCGGAAATCTACCAGACCCTTTTTGCGTGAACGCAGCCCGCCATGTCCAAAACAACCCGTGCCACCCAAATGCTGACCAAGGCCGGCGTTGCCTTCACCACCGTCACCTATGATTACGATCCGAATGCCGACCGCATCGGCCTGCAGGCGGCCGAGGCGATCGGTGAACCACCGCATCTCGTCCTGAAAACGTTGATGGCGGAACTCGATGGCAAACCGGTCTGCGTCGTCGTCCCTTCGGATCGCGAGGTCAGCATGAAGAAGCTGGCCGCCGCCTTCGGAGGCAAATCCGCAAGCATGATGAGGCCTGCCGATGCGGAGCGCGCCACCGGTTATCATGTCGGCGGCATCAGCCCTTTCGGGCAGAAGAAACAGGTGCCGACGGCCATTGAGGCTGGGGCCATGGCGCATGATTATGTTTACATGAATGGCGGGCAACGCGGCCTGCAGGTGAGGCTTTCGCCCCGCGATGCCCAAAGCGCACTGAAGGCGATTGCCGCGCCGCTGGTCGCCGATTGAAGCGCAGGAGGCGCGCCTGAAAGCATTTGGCTTTCGGAAGGAATGGGCTATGGTCGGCGCCTCCTATTGAAATAGACGAAGGCAGATCATGACCGTTTCCCCCATCGATCCCGTCAAACTCGAAAAACTGGCCGAAGTCGCCGTCAAGGTCGGCCTGCAATTGCAGAAGGATCAGGATCTGGTGATTACCGCACCGCTGGCGGCCCTGCCGCTGGTGCGATTTTTGACCAAACACGCCTATATGGCGGGTGGCGGGCTGGTCACCACCTTCTATTCCGACGAAGAAACCACGCTTGCCCGCTATCGCCACGCCAGCGACGCCAATTTCGACCGGGCTTCCGGCTGGCTCTACGAAGGCATGGCGAAGGCCTATGCCAATGGCGCGGCGCGGCTGGCCATTGCCGGCGACAACCCCATGCTGCTGGCCGAACAGGACCCCGCCAAAGTAGCCCGCGCCAACAAGGCCAACTCCACGGCCTACAAGCCGGCGCTGGAGAAGATTTCCAATTTCGACATCAACTGGAACATCATCTCCTATCCGAATCCCTCCTGGGCAAAGCAGGTCTTCCCCGATCTCGCGGAAGACGAAGCTGTTCGCAAGCTCGCGGACGCCATCTTCGCCGCATCGCGGGTGGATCTGGCCGACCCGGTCGCGGCATGGGCGCAGCACAATGCCAATCTCGCCAAACGTTCGGCATGGCTGAACGGCGAGCGCTTCTCTGCGCTGCATTTCACCGGCCCCGGCACGGATGTGAAGATCGGCCTCGCGGACGGCCATGAATGGCATGGCGGCGCCTCCACCGCCAAGAATGGCGTGACCTGCAACCCGAATATCCCGACGGAAGAAGTCTTCACGACCCCACATGCGCTGCGTGTCGACGGTTACGTCTCCAGCACCAAGCCGCTCTCGCATCAGGGAACGCTGATCGATGACATCCAGGTAAAGTTCGAAGCCGGCCGCATCGTCGAAGCCAAGGCTTCGAAGGGCGAAGCGGTGCTGAACAAGGTGCTCGACACCGACGAGGGCGCGCGGCGTCTCGGCGAAGTGGCGCTGGTGCCGCATTCCTCGCCGATCTCGGCAAGCGGCATTCTGTTCTACAATACGCTTTTCGATGAAAACGCCTCCTGCCACATTGCGCTTGGCCAATGCTATTCGAAATGCTTCCTCGACGGCGCTTCGCTGTCGCAGGATGAGATCAAGGCGCAGGGCGGCAACTCAAGCCTGATCCACATCGACTGGATGATCGGTTCCGACAAGGTGGATATTGACGGTGTGAAGCCGGACGGCTCCACGGTTCCGGTAATGCGCAAGGGCGAATGGGCCTGACGACAGCTATCTCGGCAACTGGCTGCGCTGACTGAGCCAGATGCTGAAAAGCACCGCAACGAAACCGGTGATCTGCGCTGGCGTAAGGCTTTGGCCGAGCGCCAGCCAGCCAAGCAGGGTTGCAACGACCGGGCTTAGAAAACCGAGCGACGCGGCGGCGGAAGGTTCGATGCGGGCAAGCCCGCGAAACCACAGAAAATAGGTCAGGGCGGCACCGATAAGTCCCAGATAGGCCATGCCGAGAATATTGGCCGTTGTCGGCGTCGGCAGGGCCGGTTCCAGGAAATAGGCGACCGGCAGCAACAGAAGGCCGCCCGCCGTCAATTGCCAGGCGGTAAACGTGAGGTTCGATACCGGCGGCCGCCATTTGCGGGTCAGCACCGTTCCAAAAGCCATGGAGACGGCACCGGCAAGACCTGCCGCCACACCGATACCATCCAGCGCAGCACCCGGCGCCAGAACCAGAAGCGCAACGCCGACAATGCCGAGAAAACCGGCCGCGATGGCCAGCGGCCGAACGGGTGCCGCGAGAAACAGCCGGGAAAGGCCAATCACGATCAGGGGCTGGACTGCACCCACCGTTGCCGCCACGCCGCCCGGCAGCCGATAGGCCGACACAAAAAGCATCGCCCAGAAGAACGAGAAATTCAGCGCCCCGAGAATGAAGCTGCGCGGCCACCAGATACCGTGCGGCAGCCTTCTTACGAAAAGCAGCAAAAGCACGCCGGCCGGCAATGCGCGCAGCATCGCGACATGAAAGGGATAGCCGTGCGGCAAAAATTCGGTCGTCACGAAATAAGTGGTTCCCCAGATGGCCGGGGCAAGGGCGGTCACCAGCACATCGGCGGCATAGGTCGTATTTTTCTTCATTTCAAGAATCTCTATATCAAGATAAATGCAATCTAGCCGATTTTATCTTGACGTCAAGACATCAATTGTTATGCCTTGGTGATGAGCAAAGAACCGTTGGACCATGTCGATCACATTCTGGCGCAATGGCGCAGGGAGCGACCCGATCTCGATGTCGGTCCCATGGGGCTGCTCGGGCGCCTGAACCGTCTCGCCACCCATCTCGGCCGGGAGGTGGAGGCGGTGTTGCTGAAGCACGGGCTCTCCTCTTCCGCTTTCGATGTGCTGGCTACATTGCGGCGCTCCGGCTCACCCTACAGGCTTTCCCCCGGCGATCTTTTGGCCATGACGATGGTGAGTTCCGGCACCATGACCAACCGGATCGACCAGCTCGAGAAAGCCGGATTGGTGGAGCGCATCCATAACCCGAACGACCGGCGCAGCGTCCTGATATCGTTGACGGAACGGGGATTTGCCATTGTCGAGGAAGCGGCAGGCGCTCACGTCGAAAACCAGCATCGCCTGGTCGCCGGTCTCAGCGAAGAAGAGCTTGCGACGCTGAACCGGCTGCTGAAACGGTTTTTGCGGGATTTTGAAGAATAGGCTTTTCGGCCCGACAAACACACAATGGATCCGTGATGGCGCTTGTTTCGCCCCCAAAAATCCTGTAAGCAATTTTCCATAAACCTGTACTACAGGTTGGAGGAAAAATGTTAACTGCCATTTCGCATGAATCCGGTCTCGTCAGCAGCACGATCGGCGCTATTACCCGCCATATCCGCGAAAACGAACTTGCACCGGGAGCGAAGCTCCCCAGCGAGCTCTCGCTCTCGCAGCAGCTCGGTGTCTCCCGTACCGTCGTTCGCGAGGCTTTCAGGTCTCTGTCGGCCATGCGGTTGATCGACGTGAGCGCCGGCAAGCGCGCCACTGTGGCGACGCTGGATCACGGTGCAATGTCCTTGATGTTCGAACATGGCATTCACACCGAACAGATCAACATCCAGCAGATCTACGATGTGCGCCGCACGATCGAAGTCAGAACCGTGACGCTCGCTGCACTGAGGCGCACGGATGCGGAAGCGCTCACCATTCTCGACCATGCCAACAATATGGAGCGGGATTTCGGCGACAACGACAAGGTCATGGAACACGACCTTGCTTTTCACATCGCCGTTGCCAGAGCCTCCAAGAACCCGGTTTTCGAACTCATTCTCGGCGCTTTCCAGAACGTGACGCGCCAGACATGGCCGATCGGCTGGAAAAGCCGCACATCCGATGCGCAGCGCCATGCCGCAAGCGAGCTTCACATCGCCATCGGACAGGCCATTGCCGCCGGCGATCCACAAACGGCTTCAACACTGATGGCGCGGCATTTCGATGAAAGCGTGCACGCGCTTCTGGCAGCCGGCATCGCCTGATTTTTCAAACACGGTTCCAGACGGAACACGACCTGCCTCTGGAGGAGGAGACACTTCATGAAAATCACAAAACTCGAGACCGTCCGCGTGGCGGAACGGACGAACTTGCTCTGGGTTCTGGTCCATACGGACGAGGGCATTACCGGGCTCGGCGAAACCTTCTTCGGAGCGGAGACGGTGGAGACCTATGTGCATGAATATATCGCCCCGCGCGTAATCGGGCGCGATCCGCTGCAGATCGACCTTCTGGCGCACGACCTCGTCGGTTATCTCGGCTTCCGTTCATCGGGCGCGGAAGTGCGCGGCAATTCCGCCTTCGATATTGCGCTGTGGGATATTTTCGGCAAGGCCACCAACCAGCCCATCGCCCAGCTGCTCGGCGGTTTCAGCCGCAAGGAAATTCGCACCTACAATACCTGCGCGGGCACCGAATATATCAAGAAGGCGACCGGGCAGCAGACCGCCAATTATGGCCTCTCCAGCGGCATGGATTACGACGACCTCAACGGCTTCCTGCATCGCGCTGACGAGCTTGCCCATTCGCTGCTGGAAGAGGGCATCACGGCCATGAAGATCTGGCCGTTCGATGCGGCGGCGGAAAAGACGCGCGGGCAATATATGTCGATGCCGGACCTGAAAAGTGCGCTCGAGCCATTTGAAAAAATCCGCAAGGCCGTGGGCGACAAGATGGATATCATGGTGGAGTTTCACTCCATGTGGCAGCTTCTGCCCGCCATGCAGATCGCCAAGGCGCTCACCCCCTACCAGACCTTCTGGCATGAAGACCCGATCAAGATGGACAGTCTTTCCAGCCTGACGCGTTATGCCGCCGTTTCGCCTGCGCCCATTTCCGCCTCGGAAACGCTCGGCTCCCGCTGGGCCTTCCGCGATCTGCTCGAGACAGGTGCTGCCGGTGTGGTGATGCTGGACATCAGCTGGTGCGGCGGCCTTTCGGAGGCGCGCAAGATCGCTTCAATGGCGGAAGCCTGGCATCTGCCGGTCGCCCCGCATGATTGCACCGGGCCGGTGGTGCTCTGCGCCTCCACCCATCTGTCGCTCAACGCGCCGAACGCGCTAGTGCAGGAAAGCGTGCGCGCCTTCTACAAAACCTGGTATCGCGATCTTGTCACCGCATTGCCTGAGGTGAAGAACGGCATGATCACCGTGCCGCCGGGCGCCGGCCTTGGCATGGAACTGCATCCCGATATCGAAAAGACCTTCACCGTCAGCCGCCGTTTTTCGGATGCAGCGTCGATCTGATCAGAACAGGCTGCCCTGATTGCCCGGATCGGAAGAAGCCGGTTTCGCCGGCTTCTTTTTGGGCACTACAGGGTTATCAGGGGACGGCGCGCCCTCCCCCGTCGTGATGGCCGAGACGCGGCCATCGGCAAATTCCATCGAGACCACAGCACCTGAAGCGACAGCGGCAGCGCGGGTCAGCGGCCGGTCCTCCTCGTCGCGGATCACGGCATAACCGCGTTTCAGCACGTTTTTATAAGAGAGCGATTGCAGGATGCGGTCATGGGCGGCAAGGCCTGCGCGGTTCTGCGTCATGCGGTGCAACACGGCTGTATCGGCACGACGTGCAGCGGTGACAATGCGTTCTTTCTGCCGTTCCAGCTGGCCGAGCAGCCGGGCGGGAAGCGAACGCAGCGAAGAATCAAAGGCATCGACACGGCCTTTTCCCTGCAGCAGACGGCGCTCGACCATTGTCTCGGCTCGATGCATGCGCTCGGTAATCCGCTGCCTGTGCTGTTTGAGACCGTTCAGCAAGGTTTCCGGTCTGAGGCCCGAGGCTGAGCGCTCGAAGGCGCGGCGCTTGTTGAGGGTTGTCATTTCCAAGCCGCGACCGAGATCGCTGGCGGCCTCATCGAACCGGCGGCGCGGCAAAGCGAGAAGCTGATCGAGCGACGGCAACGCCCGCACCAGCGCCCGCACACCCTGACGGCGATTGTCCATCTGCCGCGATACCGAGCCTGAAAGACGCGCGGCAAGGCCGGAGAGCTGCGCTTCCAGTTCCGCACGCACCGGCACGGCCATTTCGGCGGCCCCCGTCGGTGTCGGCGCACGCACATCGGCAGCGTAGTCGATCAAGGTCGTATCGGTTTCATGCCCAACGGCGGAAATCAGCGGAATTTCGCTTTCGGCAGCGGCGCGCACGACGATTTCGTCGTTGAAGCTCCAGAGGTCCTCCAGACTGCCGCCGCCACGCGCGACAATCAGCACATCCGGCCGCGCAATCTCACCGCCGGGCTGAAGCGCGTTGAAACCGCGAATGGCGTTCGCCACCTCCTCGCCCGAACCTTCCCCCTGCACCTTGACCGGCCAGACGACCACATGGACAGGAAAGCGATCCGAAATGCGGTGAAGAATATCGCGAATGACAGCGCCTGTCGGCGAGGTGACGACGCCGATGACATGCGGCATGAAGGGCAGCCGGCGCTTGCGGGCCGCATCGAACAGCCCTTCCGCCGCCAGACGCCGGCGGCGATCTTCGAGAAGCGCCATCAGCGCGCCGGCGCCGGCAGGCTCGAGGCTTTCTATGACAATCTGGTATTTCGACGAGCCGGGAAAAGTTGTGACCTTGCCGGTGGCGATGACTTCCATGCCCTCTTCCGGGCGGAACTTCAGCCGCGAGAAGGTGCCTTTCCAGATCACCGCATCGATACGGGCGCGGTCGTCCTTCAGCGAGAAATAGGCATGTCCTGAAGAATGCGGACCGCGATAGCCGGAAATCTCGCCGCGCACCCGCACCTGCTCGAAAGCCGTCTCCACCGTGCGCTTGATGGAACCCGACAGTTCGGAGACCGAGAACTCGGCAAGATTGCTCAATGCTGCGTGGGAGAAGATATCGCTCATGCCCGTTTGTAACCAAAACCCGTCGATTCGGAAATGCCGGCACCGGCCGGCCTCATTTTAACGGCGATGAAACCATATCCTCAACTAACGAGTTAGGAAAATGGGGATTGGAGGAGGAAACAAGGGTTCGTTAGGGAAAACGGCGTTACGTCTTGCCCCAGGCCCGGCAACCAAAGAGGAGGCGGCATCATGATTTTTCTTACCGCCACAGCGCTCGGCGTAACCGCAGTTGCGCTTCGTTCGGTTTTCAGCATCGTTTTCATCTGCATGATGATTATTGGTGCCTATGGCGTGGCGATTACACTTTCTTCCACGGCCGTGCCCTTGATGTCGCTGCTTCTGGCGCTCGCCGGTTACAATTTCGGTGTCGTGGGTGTCGTCCTTAGCCTTCTGGTGCTGCAGCGCCCGCGTTCCACCCAGCCAACCCTCTAAAAGCCCACAGTCTTGAGGCTTTCCCGCTTTGCGCTGACCGAGATTTGCGGACTGGCCGCCGACCTTGCCGTTACCTGTCTGCTTATTTTCTATCTCGGCGTCGATCCCCTGGCCGCCCGTTTGCCGGGCGCGGCAACGGGGCTTGCAACAAGCTGGCGGCTGAACCGTGCAAATGGTGAGGCGTCAGCCAGGCTGAACAGCTTTCTGATGAATGCCGTCACACTCACCTCACGTATCGTCAGCGTCGGGCTGTTTGCCCTGCTGCAATGGCGCAACCCGCTGGTGCAGCCGCTCGTCCCACTTGCCTTTTCAGCGCTGGCGGCACTGGCGCTGGCGCTTTACGGTTATTGGCGGCTTCAAAAGCAACGGCAAGATCAGGACTAAACCGTCTCCCAGCCATTCTTTTCCGCCGCTCGGTAGATGGCGTCGATGAAAAGCTGGTTCTTTCTCGAGCTTTCCAGCGTCACAACGTCGCCCTCGCCCTTCGCCGCACGGGCAAAGGCCTCCGCCTCCAGCTTATATTGGCGGCTATCCTGAAACCGGAATATTTGCGACTGGTTATGGGCCTGATTGGTCAGTTCGATCTCTTCCGCACCCCAGCGATTGGCGTTGAAGGGAGACTTGACCTCAATGTACCCCTCAGTGCCATGGAAAACCATGAGCTGACGGGCGGCAAGCTGTGTTGCCAGATAAAAACTCAGTTCGAAGCCGCCGAAATCGGCCCTGACACTGGAATAGATATCCGTGCCGAACTCCTTATCGCGCTCGACGGTGGCCTGTACGCGCCGGGGCTCCGCGCCGGTAGCGAAGCGGGTAACGATGGTCGGGTAAACGCCGATATCCGGCAAGGCGCCGCCACCCAGTTCGGGAATATTGCGCATATTGCCGGGATCGCGGTTGAAATAGCTGAAAGCGCCCTGAACATGCTTTAGTGTGCCTATCGCGCCGGACGCCAGCAATTCCTTCACCTTCGCCCAGACGGGCGCATAGGTGACCATGAAAGCTTCCGAGATGATAACACGGTTGCGGTCACGCGCGGCGATGAGGGTGTCGATCTCCCCCGCCTTCAATGCAATCGGCTTTTCGCACAGAACGTGCTTGCCGGCATCGGCGGCCTTGATGGTCCATTCCACATGCTGCGAGGTCGGAAGCGGAATATAGACGGCGTCGATCACATCCGAGGCCAGCATCTCCTCATAAGAGCCGAAGGCGTGTGGCACGGAAAAACGATCCGCCACCGCGCGCGCCTTGGCGAGGTCACGGCTGGCGATGGCGCTGACCACGCAGTTTTGCGCATCCTGTATCGCCGGAATGACGTGATCCTGAGCGATTTTCGCCGTTGAGATTATTCCGAAGCGCAGCATTCCGTTCTCCAGCTCTACCATCCATCGGAAACTTACCATCGTCACACGGTCTGGCAAGCCGCAGATGCATGACAGAATAATGTATGGCTGAATTTGTCCTGTCTTTGTCGGAATACCTGCTTTTCCCCGAGTGGGATAAGAGGAATTATGCTATGCATGAACCCAATGGAGAAACATGAAATGTCCTCTTCCCATACAGCACTGCTTGTCATCGACGTTCAGGAATCCTTTCGGCATGCCCCTTACTTCGAGGAAAGCGAGCTTGCCGCCTATCTGGAGAAGCAGCAGGCACTGATCGACGGTGCAAGGACTGCGGGCATTCCCGTCGTACAAATCTTCCATGTCGATGGCGACAGGGCCTTTTCAAAAGACAGCGGCTATATCCGGGCGCTGGAGGGTGTGCGGATTACCCCCGATGTCACCTTTCACAAGAACCGCCATTCGGCTTTTGCCGGCACCGGCCTCGAAATCTGGCTGACGCAGAAGGGCATCAACCGGCTGATCGTCTCCGGCATCCGTACCGAACAATGCTGTGAAACCACCACCCGGCACGCTTCCGATCTTGGTTACAGCGTCGACTACGTCACCGAAGCGACGCTGACTTTCCCGATGACACATGCTTCCGGCACCGTCTTCAGCCCGGACGATATCCGCAAGCGGACCGAGCTGGTGCTGGCTGGCCGCTTTGCGCGCATCGTGACCGTCGATGATGCATTGGCCGCCGTGAAAGAGGCCGCCTGATGGATAAAGGCGGCACGCTCACCATTCCCTTTTATACGCTTGTGCCGCCACATGCGCTGTTGCTCGATATTGCCGGCCCGCTCGAAGTGATCCGTTATGCCAACGGGGAACAACGGGACATCCATTTCGACTGCCGCTACATTGCGGCGACTGACAAACAACAATCTTCCATCGGCCTTGCGCTTTCAGGGCTGGAGAACTTGCCTGCGACCCTGCCGGAAAATGCTTTCCTGCTGATCTCGGGCAGCACATCACGCTTCGATAACGATCCGGAGACACGGCGAGAGCGGCAGGCGCTGGCGGCATGGCTGCGCCGCGCGGTGCGCCCCGATACGACAGTCATTTCCATCTGTTCCGGCGCGCTGCTGGCGGGCGAAGCCGGGCTTTTCGATGGGCGCAACTGCACGACCCATGCCGACTGCGTTGAAGGGCTGCGCCGCATTGCGCCGCTGTCCCAGGTGGCCGAAAACCGCCTTTTCGTCGAGGATGGCAACCGCTTCTCAAGTGCCGGTATTTCCACCGGCATCGACCTGATGCTGCATGTCGTTTCCCGGCTGACATCCCCGGCGGTCGCCGCGCGTATTGCCAAAACCATGGTGGTTTATCTCAGGCGCAGCGGCAGCGATCCGCAAATCTCCCCCTGGCTCACCGGCCGCAACCACATCCACCCCGCCATTCACCGGGTTCAGGACCGTGTGATGGCCGAGCCGGCGCAGGAATGGTCACTGGAGCGGCTGGCCGATATTGCGGCGCTCAGCGAAAGGCATCTGTCGCGTCTGTTTCGCGAGCATACCGGCATCAGCGTCATCGACTATGTCAACCTGATGCGGGTCAATCTCGCGCGCGACATTCTCGCCAACAGCCGCCTGGATATGGAAGCCATCGCCGAACGGGCGGGTTTTGCCTCTGCCCGGCATTTGCGGCGCGTCTGGCAGCAGCATAATCGTTACCCTCCCAGCCATTATCGCGGTTTTCAGGCCTGATAATCTCAGACCCCGCTGCTTCCTGATGAATGCCATCAAAGGAATTGAATGGTTATGCGGATGAGCAGTTGCTACCTTGCCACCAAGACAGCAACAGGAGCATTCCCCGTGGAAAAACGAAGCCTCGGCCGCACCGGCCTCTCCATCGCCCCGATCGTCTTCGGCGGCAACGTGTTCGGCTGGACAGCGGATGAGAAGACTTCCTTTGCCCTGCTCGACGCCTTTTTCGACGCCGGGTTCAACGCCATCGACACGGCGGATGTCTATTCCGCCTGGGTGGATGGGCATGTGGGCGGTGAGTCCGAGACGATCATCGGCAAATGGCTGAAGCAGTCGGGCGTCAGGCGCGAAGATGCGGTAATCGTCACCAAGGTTGGTTTTGACAATCGCGGCCAGAAGACAGGCCTCAGCGCCAAGTGGATCGCGGAGGCCGTGGAAGCGTCGCTGAAGCGGCTGCAAACCGACTATATCGACCTTTACCTCGCCCACAAGCCGGATGCGGATGTGCCGCTGGAGGAAACGCTCGCCGCTTTCGGCAAGCTGAAGGAGCAGGGAAAAATCCGCGCCATCGGCTGCTCCAATTATTCCGCAAGCCAGCTTCAGGAAGCGCTGGACACGGCTGCAAAAAACAATCTTCCCCGTTATAACGTGCTGCAGCCGGAGTATAATCTCTATAACCGCAAGGATTTCGAAGGTCCGCTTGCCGAGCTTTGCCAGAAGGAAGAGATCGGCGTCATCAATTATTACAGCCTCGCCGCCGGCTTCCTCACCGGGAAATATCGTGCCAAGGCCGATACGGAAGGCGTCGCCCGCAGCTATCGCGTGGGCGAATATGTCAATACGCGCGGGCTTGCCATTCTGGGTGCCATGGATGCGGTGGCAGTGGAAACCGGCGCGAAGCTCGCGGATATTGCGCTGGCCTGGCTGTTGCGAAAGAAGGCGATAACCGCGCCGATCGCCAGCGCCACCAGCCTGTCCCAGCTTGAAAGCTTCAAACGCGCCGTCAACTTAAAGCTGACGGATGAGATGATGACGCTGCTCGACAAGGCGGGCGCATAACATGGAGCTTAGAATTCGCGACGCGCAGCCGGCTGACCGGGCGGAATGGCTGCGCCTGTGGAACGACTATCTTGCCTTTTATGATGTCGATCTTGCCGATGAGGTGACCGAGCATACCTGGGCGCGCATTCTCGATCCCGCATCCCGCGTCTCCATGCGGGTGGCGCTGCTCGGCGACCGCATGGCCGGTTTCGCCATTCACCACTTCCATGATTCCACCTGGGTAAAGACGCCCGACTGCTATCTGGAGGACCTGTTCGTCGATGGCGAAATCCGCGGCAAGGGAACGGGCCGGGCGCTGATGGACGATCTTGTCGCCATCTGCAAGGATAAGGGCTGGTCACGGCTATACTGGCATACCGGCGAGGACAATCACCGCGCCCAGAAGCTCTATGACAGCTACGTTAAAAGCGACGGCCATATCCGCTATCGCATCAAGTTCTGATCAACTCCTGAAGCGGAAGAAATCCACAAAGGCTCTCAGCGCCGGCCGCATCTGCCGGCGCGAGGGATAATAGATATAGAAGCCATCGAAGGGCGCACACCAGTCCTCCAGCACGCGGATCAGCCTTCCCTCCCTGATATCGTCTTCAACACGCTGCTCGAAAACGAAGGCCAGCCCTGCGCCGTCAATCGCTGCCCGGCGAATGAGGCTCTGGTCCGACAGGATCAGCGGCCCCTGCACATCGACCACCAATGGCTTGCCATTCTTCTCCAGTTCCCAGCGGTAGATAAGGCCGCTGGCGAAACGCCGGCGGATGCAGCGATGCCGGATGAGATCCCTTGGGTCAATTGGCGGTGGATTTTCTACGAAGTAGGAGGGGGCGCCAACAATCGCGCCGCGCCATGCGCCGCTCGCTTTTACCGCAATCATATCCGCATCGAGGTGTTCGCCAAGCCGCAAACCCGCATCGAAACCTTTCGCGACAATATCCTCGAAACGATCATCCGTTGAAATTTCGAGTGAAATATCGGGATAGAGCCGCAGGAACTCGCCCAGCCGGGGCACGATGAGGTCCTCGGCAGCAAGTCGCGGCAGGGTGATGCGCAGGGGGCCGGCCGGTCTTCCGCCCTGCTCGGCGAGTGTCTCGATGACCGCATCGATATCGGCAAGCGCCGGACCAAGCGTCTCGAGAAGCCGCTTGCCTTCCTCTGTCGGTGAAACGCTGCGGGTGGTACGATGAAGCAGGCGCAGCCCAAGGCTTGCCTCCAGCGACGACACCGCATGGCTGACGGCGGAAGGCGCAATGGCAAGTTCGGCGGCGGCCTTGCGAAAGCTGCGGCCTTCGGCAACGGCGGCGAGAACAGCCAGCTGGGAGAGTTGCACACGGTTCATTGTTCTAAATGATAGAACAACCCAAGCGGATTTGCAGCGATTATTTTTGCCGCCACGAGACGCTATTTTCTCATAACGCCCTGATGACGGGCGGTTCCTTTGGAAGGACGAACAGATGAAAAAAAGAACCCTCGGAAACAACCTTTCCGTTTCGACGCTTGGCCTCGGCTGCATGGGCATGACACATGCCTATAGCCCGACCGGCGATGAGAGCAGCGCAATTGCAACGCTGCACCGCGCCGTCGAACTCGGCGTCACCTTTTTCGATACGGCGGAGGTTTACGGGCCTTACAATAACGAAATCCTTGTCGGCAAGGGTTTGAAGCCCTATCGCGACAGGGTGATCATTGCCACCAAGTTCGGCTTCAAAATCGACACCAGCAAACCCGCTGGCCAGATGATGGTGGGCACCGACAGCCGCCCGGAAAATGTGCGCGCCGTCGCCGAAGCCTCTCTCAAACGCCTCGGCGTCGATGAGATCGACCTGTTCTACCAGCATCGCGTCGATCCAAATGTTCCGATCGAAGACACGGTAGGCGCCATGGCCGAGCTGGTCCGGCAGGGCAAGGTGAAGCATCTCGGCCTTTCAGAAGCGAGTGCCGAGACACTTCGCAAGGCACACGCCGTTCATCCGATTGCGGCAATTCAGAGCGAATATTCGCTGTGGACCCGCGACGTGGAGGAAAACGGCGTGCTGGAAACCTGCCGTGAGCTTGGCATTGGTTTCGTCCCCTTCAGCCCGCTCGGGCGCGGCGCTTTGACTGGCGCATTAAAGACGCTCGACGGCCTTGCATCCGACGACTTCCGCCGCGGCCTGCCACGCTTCCAGAGCGAAAACTTCGACGCCAATCTGGCGCTCATCAAGCTTCTGGAGGACATGGCGACTGAGAAGGGCGTGACCGCCGGACAACTGGCGCTGGCCTGGGTTCTGGCGCAGGGCGACTTCATCGTTCCTATTCCCGGCACGACAAAAATCGCCAATCTGGAGAAGAATGTTGCCGCAGCGGAGGTATCGCTGACAGCAGAAGAAGCCGCCAGCCTTGGCGCGCTGCTTTCGCCCGCAAAGGTCGCCGGCGCGCGTTACCCAGAACAGATGTCACGGATGGCCAACCGATAAAACAAAAAAGCCGCGGCAGTTGCCGCGGCTTTTTTCATTTCGTCATCCGTTTTCAGGCGCGCAGAACACCGCCCGTCGATTTCTCGACATTGCCGACGATCTTGGCCGTCAGCGCCTCGAAATCCTCGTCCGTCAGCGTCTTGTCGACCGGCTGGATCTGCACTTCGATGGCCACCGACTTGCGGTTTTCACCGAGCGATGCGCCCTCGAAAATATCGAAGACATTGACGCCGGTGATCAGCTTGCGGTCAGCGCTCGTTGCAGCCTTGATGATGGCCCCCGCCTCTACCGACTTGTCGACCACGAAGGCGAAGTCGCGCTTCACCGCCTGGAAGGGCGAAAGCTCGAGCGCAGGCTTGGTGCGGGTTGCCTTCTTCTTCGGCTCCTGCATGGCGTCAAGATAAATCTCAAAACCGCAATAGGCGCCGGAGACATCCAGTTCGGACAGCGTCTTCGGATGGAACTCACCAAAATAGCCGAGCACGACCTTTGGACCCATCTTGATGGTGCCGGAGCGGCCGGGGTGATACCAGCCGGGGCCGCCGGCTTCGATCTGCACATTGGCCATGGGCAGGCCGCAGGCTTCCAGCACCGAGAGCGCATCGGCCTTGGCGTCATAGACATCCACGGGCTTGCCGCCGCCCTTCAAAGCATTGGACCACATGCGGCCGCTGCCTGCGAGCGAGGCCGTGCCACGACGAACACCGCCGGCAACGCGGCGCTGCGCATCAGGCGTATCGCCCTCATAGGTGCCGGAAACCTCGAAGATCGCGACGTCACCATAGCCCTTGTCGGCATTGCGCTGTGCGGCGGTCAGCAGGCCGGGCAGCAGCGAGGGCCGCATGTCAGACATATCGGCCGCAATCGGGTTTGCGAGCTTCAGGGCCGGCGAGCCACCGCCGAAGAGTTTCGCCTGCGCTTCCGGGATGAAGGACCAGGTGACGGCCTCGAGCATGCCGCGGCTTGCCAGCGCACGGCGCGCGGTGCGGGTGCGGATCTGCAGCGTGGTCAGGATACGACCGTTGACGGCGCCGAAGCTTTCCAGCGGTTCCGGCTTGATATTGTCGACGCCATGAATGCGCATGACCTCTTCCACCAGATCGGCCTTGCCATCGACATCCGGACGCCAGGACGGCACGGTGACGGACACACGCTCGCCCGTTCCCTCTACGCCGAAGCCGAGACCCTTGAGAATGGCAAGGCTCTCTTCCGCCGAGACTTCCAGACCTGTCAGTCGCTTCACTTCCGCCAGCGGAAAATCCACGACCTCGGGCTGATGGCCCTTGTAGCCGACGACTTTGGCTTCGCCAGCAACGCCGCCGCATAGCTCCAAAACCAGTTCGGTGGTGCGCTCCAGACCCGGAACCATATATTCCGGATCGACGCCACGCTCGAAACGATAACGCGCATCGGTGATGATGCCGAGCGAACGGCCGGTCTTGGCGATGTTGATCGGATCCCAGAGTGCGGACTCGATCAGCACGTCGACAGTATTGTCATCGCAGCCGGAATGTTCGCCGCCCATGACGCCGCCAATGGATTCGAGACCTTTCTCGTCGGCGATGACGACATTGTTCGGGCCGAGCTTATATTCACGCTGGTCGAGCGCGAGGATGGTCTCGCCCTCTTTCGCGCGACGAACCGTCAGATCGCCCTTGACCTTGGCGGCGTCGAAGACGTGCATCGGCCGGCCCTGATCGAAGGTCATGTAGTTGGTGATGTCAACGAGGGCATTGATGGGGCGCAGGCCGATTGCCAGCAGGCGCTGCTGCATCCATTTCGGGCTGGGGCCGTTCTTCACGCCGCGCACGATACGCAGCGAAAAGCCGGGGCAGAGCGCCGCATCGTCCAGCTCAAGCTTCACGTCGACCGGGGTTGCGCCTTCCACCTTGAAGGACGGCGCGGGTCTCGTCTTCAGCGTGCCGAGACCGGAAGCGGCGAGATCGCGGGCAATACCGTAGATCGAGGTGCAGTCCGGGCGGTTCGGGGTCAGGTTGATTTCGATGACCGGATCGTCGAGCCCGGCATAGGCGGCGAAAGAGGTGCCGACCGGCGCATCTTCCGGCAGGTCGATGATGCCGTCGTGATCGTCGGAAATGTTGAGCTCCTTTTCGGAGCACATCATGCCGTGGCTTTCCACGCCGCGTATCTTGCCGACGGCAAGGGTGACGTCGATGCCCGGAACATACATGCCCGGACGCGCGAGCGCACCGACGAGGCCGGCGCGTGCATTCGGCGCGCCGCAGACGATCTGCACCGGCTTGCCGTCGCCGGCATCGACGGAGAGAACCTTCAGGCGGTCAGCTTCCGGGTGCTTCTCGGCGGAGAGTACCTTGGCGATGACGAAAGGCTTGTAGGCCGCCTTGTCGTCAACATCCTCGACTTCAAGGCCAATTGCCGTCAGACGCTCGCAAATCTCATCCAGCGTCGCATCGGTATCGAGATGCTCTTTCAGCCAGGAAAGAGTGAATTTCATGTCTTTGCTCCTTGGCTAACCGGATTAAACGCTCAAACCGCCGAACAGCGTCGGCATGTCGAGCGGGCGGAAGCCGTAGTGGTTCATCCAGCGGACATCGGCGTTGAAGAAATCGCGCAGATCAGGCATGCCGTATTTCAGCATGGCGATGCGGTCGAGGCCCATGCCCCAGGCAAAGCCCTGATATTCATCCGGGTCCAGCCCACCGGCGCGCAGCACGTTCGGATGTACCATGCCGCAGCCGAGGATCTCCATCCAGTCCTTGCCTTCGCCGAACTTGACGATGGGGCCGGAACGGTCGCACTGGATATCCACTTCGAAGCTCGGCTCCGTGAAGGGGAAGAAGGAGGGGCGGAAACGCATGACGACGCTGTCGACCTCGAAGAAGGTCTTGCAGAATTCTTCCAGAATCCAGCGCAGATTGCCGACATGCGCCTTCTTGTCAATGACAAGGCCTTCGACCTGATGGAACATCGGCGAATGGGTGGCGTCGGAATCCTGACGGTAGGTCTTGCCGGGAATGACGATGCGGATCGGCGGCTTCTGGCTTTCCATGGTGCGGATCTGCACCGGCGAGGTGTGGGTGCGCAGCACCTTGCGCTCGCCCTTTTCATCCGGCTGGAAGAAGAAGGTGTCGTGCATTTCGCGGGCTGGATGGCCTTCGGGGAAATTCAGCGCCGTGAAGTTGTAATAATCGGTCTCGATATCGGGACCTTCGGCGATCGAGAAACCCATATCCGCGAAGATCGCGGTGATTTCATCGACGATCTGGCTGATCGGATGAATGCGGCCGCGCTCGGCCGGGGACTGGCGAACCGGCAGGCTGACATCCACCGTTTCGGCCTTCAGCCGGGCGGTAATGGCGGCGTCCTTCAGCGCGTTCTTGCGCTCGCCGATGAGGTCGGTGATTTCGGTCTTGAGCTGGTTGATGGCGGCGCCGCGGGTCTGGCGCTCTTCCGGCGTCATGCTGCCAAGCGTCTTCAGAAGCTCCGAAACCGAGCCCTTCTTGCCAAGCGCGGAAACACGCACGGCTTCAATGGCCGGCTCATCGGCAGCGGTGGCGATCTCCGACATCAATTGCGATTTCAAGGTATCAAGTTCAGTCATCTTTTCCTGCCTTGCCGGTCTTTTTAACAGCGGCTTCGGGGTTCACAGCATTCATCAGATAGTCGGTCGCCATGATAAAGCGTCGCAGATCACTACCCATCCGCACGCGCCCGATCAACCGGGCAACCGGTAAAAAACGCCCCAGAATGCCGGTCAGACGGCACAATTCTTCCAGCGCCCGGGGCGGGGCGTTTTCGCGCCAGCGGGCGAAGGCGGCATCGCAGGTTTTCCGCGCATCGCAGGCGCGTGTCGCGACCTGTAAAAACAGCAGCCATATATCCCGGGCCTGCGCCGTCTCGAGCGGCATGACTTCCTGCGGGCGCTCCTCGAAATCCATGAAACCGACGCGGCCATGTTCGAGAAAAAAGTCGCGCACATGCGGGCGTCCGTGGCAAAGGCCTGCCGCATGCAATTCGCCGAGTGCCTCGGCAGATTTGACCAGCAGGGCATCATGTTCCGCCGGCCTCGCGGTTTTAATCGCATCCATATGCTCCATGATGGTGGGGCCGACATCGCCGAGGACAACGGCCGTCAACGAAGAATAGATGATGGGCGGAACGGGAAACCCGCGAGCCTTGAAGACCTGCAATGTTTCGAGTTCACGGCGCATCAGGCCTGCGCCGTCGAGCGGCGGCGATGGGCGCATGAAAGTGTAGGGAAGCAGCTTTGCGAGAAAGGTCTGCAGCTTTATCCACCAGGATGGCGTTTCCGTGCCCTGGCGCTTGATCCAGACGGTTGTCGTGGAAAGCTCGAGTTTCTGCACGCGGCGCTCGCTCTTAAGCAAAGCCCGCATCAAGGCTGCGATATCGCCATCTTCGAGATGGACGTGGAAACCCTTCGCCTTTTCCGCCTCGCTTGCGGCAACCAGCATTTTCCGCCCCCAATGGAACCTGCCGACCGAGAGCCGGATGCCCCACCCTTTTGGCAACCTCGGCGCAAAAGCGTTCCACGCCCTTGCCGAAACTGCCGTGAATTCCAAAAAACGAAAACCCGCGCCGGAGGACCGGCGCGGGTTTCAAATGAACAACAGATTGTCCGCGCCGTAATTACTTTACAGCGGTTTCAAACTCGTTGGCCGTACCAGCATCCTTGAGGTACTCAAGAGCCTTCTTCGCTGCTTCGACGAGCGCGCCGAATGCTGCCGGCTCATGGATAGCCATGTCGGACAGAACCTTGCGGTCGACTTCGATGCCAGCCTTGTTCAGGCCGTCGATGAAGCGGCCGTAGGTCAGGCCGAATTCGCGAACAGCAGCGTTGATACGCTGGATCCACAGAGCGCGGAAGTTGCGCTTGTTGACCTTGCGGTCGCGGTAAGCGTACTGCTTGGAACGATCCACGGCAGCCTTTGCTGCGCGGATGGTGTTCTTGCGGCGGCCGTAGAAGCCCTTGGCTGCCTTGAGTGTCTTGGTGTGCTTGGCGCGGGAAGTTACGCCACGTTTTACGCGTGCCATGTCATGATCTCCTTAAAGTGTCCAAAAGTGCGGAAAAGTCTCAGAGACCGTTCGGCAGGTAGTTCTTGACGACTTTCTTGCCGTCAGCTTCGGCGAGAACCATGGTTCCACGCGCGTCGCGAATGAACTTGTTGGTACGCTTGATCATGCCGTGGCGCTTGCCGGCGGCGGCTGCAACAACCTTGCCGGTTGCGGTGATCTTGAACCGCTTCTTTGCAGCGGACTTCGTCTTCATCTTGGGCATTTTGCTACTCCGTTTTTGTATCGAAACAGGCAGACGAGGCCTATTTCAAGCTATTCAGGAACGGCCTCGGCATGCCCTGCCGGACCGTTCGGACGCGCGCTTATAACCGCAGTCGGCTAAAAGCGCAACGGGGAATGAAAATTTCCCCTTGCGGTGGGATACGCGCCGGTGATGTGAACGCGTAAAAAGATTATTTCGGGGCGAGAACCATCATCATCTGACGGCCTTCCAGCTTCGGCTCGGCCTCCACCTTGGCAATCGCCTGGGTGTCTTCCTTCACCTGGAGGAGAAGCTTCATGCCGAGTTCCTGGTGGGCCATTTCGCGGCCGCGGAACTTCAGCGTTACCTTCACCTTGTCGCCATCGTCAAAGAAACGTCCCATCGCCTTCATCTTCACGTCATAGTCATGCGTGTCGATGTTCGGGCGCATCTTGATTTCTTTAACTTCGACGATCTTCTGTTTCTTGCGCGCTTCAGCGGCCTTTTTCTGGGTCGAGTACTTCAGCTTGCCGAGATCGAGGATCTTGCATACCGGCGGTTCCGCGTTCGGCGAAATCTCAACGAGATCGAGACCGGCCTCCTCCGCCAGTTTCAAAGCCTGATCCGTCGGCATGCTACCGAGGTTCTGGCCCTCTTCATCAATAAGCTGAACTCTGGGAACCCGAATTTCCCGGTTGGAGCGCGGCCCCTCCTTGACGGGGGCATCGGCTTTGAAAGGTCTGCGAATGGTCGTATTCTCCTGATCTGTTTCTGGATCACGTCGGCAAAAAACAGCTTGTTTGGTACAAGCGGCGGAAATGTCGTTATTGCCGTGGCGAAGTCAATAGCATATCTGCCCGAAAAGATCACCTGTTGTCACGGTTTTTGCAAATACGCCGCCGTTGTTGCACCAAAATCAGGAGAATTGCATATACATGACCGAACAAGCCGCTGAATTCCTGCGTGTAGGCCCCGACAACGACACGCGCGACATCGCTTTCCTTCATCGCCCGGCGGCTTCGGGCGAAAATATACCGACGCTGGTATGGCTCGGCGGCTATCGTTCCGACATGACCGGAACCAAGGCGGTTGAACTCGATCGCTTCGCCGCGGAAAACGGTCTTGCCTGCCTGCGGCTCGACTATTCCGGCCATGGCGCTTCCGGCGGCGACTTCAGGAAGGGCACGATTTCCCGCTGGCTGGAAGAGGCGCTTGCCGTGGTGCGCGCAAAGGCGCCGTCGCGCGTCGTTCTCATCGGTTCCTCCATGGGCGGATGGATTGCGCTACGCATGGTCGAGGAGCTGCGCAAGACGGGTAGCGCGCCATCCGTCGCCGGTCTCGTCCTCATTGCGCCAGCGCCGGATTTCACGCAGGAACTGATAGAGCCAAGCCTTTCCGATGCGGAAAAAACCTCTCTGGTGGAAAAGGGGTACTTCGAGGAACATTCGGAATATAGCCCCGAGCCCAACATCTTCACCCGCGCACTGATGGAGGACGGGAAGCAGAACCGCGTGCTGCAGGGTATCATCACCACCGGCTGCCCCGTTCACATCCTGCAGGGCATGCGCGATCCCGATGTTCCCTATCAGCATGCGCTGAAGCTTCTCGAACATCTTCCGTCCGACGACGTCGTGCTGACGCTGATCCGCGACGGCGACCATCGGCTTTCCCGGCCCCAGGATATCGAGCGGATGCTCGCCGCGGTCAAAGCCCTTGCAATATAGGCATTTGCGCAACGCTCTTAACCATATTCGACGAGTCTTGCGCGCCGCCGATTGCTAGCGATTGACTCAAACCCCCTATCCCTCTTAACTTTTCGTTAAGAATTAAGGGACGGGTTTCATGATGAACGCACCGCTGGCGCGTGCGCTGCTGTTTGCAGTTGCCGCCGGGCTAATGACTGCCGCCTCCGCCACGGCGGAAACCAAGGGAAGCCCTTCCATGGTGACGGGGGGGATTACATCCCAGCCGATCGGCCATTATGAGTTCTGTCAGAAATATGCCGACGAATGCAATATTCGCAGCAAGGCGACACCGCCGCCGCGCGTCACGGATTATGGCTGGGATGTCATTCGCGAGGTCAATACGTCCGTCAACACCACCATCGTGGCGATGACCGACCAGGAAATCTACGGCAAAGACGAAGTCTGGGAATATCCGACGACCGCCGGCGACTGCGAAGATTTCGTGCTGCTGAAGCGCAAGAAGCTGGTCGAGCGTGGTTTTTCCGTGGCTGATCTTCTGATCACCGTCGTGCGCAAGCCGGATGGCGAGGGCCATGCCGTGCTGACCCTTCGCACCACCGACGGCGATTATATTCTCGATAATCTCACCGACGACGTGAAGCTGTGGACCGACACCAACTACACCTATCTGAAGCGGCAGGCGTCCTTCAATACGGGCCGTTGGGTGTCCATCGAAGACGGTCGCGACGTGCTGGTTGGCGCATTGCGCTGACACCTAATCCCAAGTTCGATGGAATTAAGAGCCCGCCCTCGCGGGCTCTTTCTTTTTTCACCCATTGCCGATGATGATGCCGGCCGCGAGCACCAGTGAGCCGCCGAGGACCACCTGAAACACCGCGCGCAGGAACGGCGTTTCCATGAAGCGGTTCTGAATGAAGGCGATGGCCCAGAGTTCCACGAAAACGACGACGGCGGCAATCGCCGTTGCCGTCCAGAAATGCGGAATGAGATAGGGCAAGGCATGGCCGAGACCGCCTATGGCCGTCATGATGCCCGAGGCCAGGCCCCGCTTTACCGGAGAACCGCGGCCAGAAAGCTTACCATCATCATGGGCGGCCTCGGTGAAACCCATGGAGATGCCCGCACCGACGGAGGCCGAGAGGCCGATGAGGAAGGTCTGCCAGGTATCCTGCGTGGCAAAGGCGGCCGCGAAAATCGGCGCGAGCGTCGAGACGGAGCCATCCATAAGCCCCGCAAGACCCGGCTGAATATAGGTCAGAAGAAATTGCCGTTTTGCGGTTTCCGCCTCTTCGGTCTTGCCGTTTTCATCGAGGTGTTTTTCTTCCAGCATCTGCGCAATGTCTTCGTGACCCCGCTCCGCCTCGGCCAGATCGCCGAGGAGCTTGCGTGTCGAGGCATCGCTGGTACGCTTGACGGCCTCATCGTAGAAGCGGATCGCCTGGGCTTCCATCAATTCGGCCTGAGCGCGGATTTTTTCGAGCGACAGGTTCTTCACCAGCCAGTCCGGGGTACGCTCGTAAAAACCACGGACATGTTCGCGGCGGATCAGCGGGATGGTTTCTCCGAAGCGACGGCGATGCATGTCGATCAGCACGTTTCGATGCTGCTGCTCGACCTCCGCCATATCGTCGAAGACTTTCGCCGATTGCGGATATTGCGCGCGCAGATGATCGGCATAGGAGCGATAGATACGGGAATCGTCCTCTTCGGATGAAATGGCGAGCGCGAGGATTTCCTGTTCGCCGAGGGAGGAAAAGGGGCGTTTGGACAGGGAAAAAAGACTGCGAAACATGGCTGAAACCTTTTTTAGAATAATTCTAAATACATCCATGCTGCAGCAGGATCAAGCTATTTTAGAATAATTCCAATAAGGCAAAGGGTCGCATTGCAGGCCGCATCGCAGCGGGGTAAATTCGCAAAAAAGGAAACACCATGCAGGACGACGTTGCGGCCAGAGCCGCTCACAGCGCGGAAATTCAGGACAGGGCGGAAAAAGCCATGGCGGAGATCGGCGTCGATGCCGGTTTTATCGATTTGCTGGTGGAAACATTTTACGGCCGCGTTCTTGAACATCCCACGCTCGGCCCGGTTTTTGATGCGCGGCTTGCCGGGCGCTGGCCGGAGCATATGGCCAGGATGAAACAGTTCTGGGCGGCTGTCGCGTTCAAGAATGGTGGCTATGGCGGCAAGCCCGTGCAGGCGCATCTCGGCGTAAAGGGCATGTCGGCGGAGCTTTTCCCGCAGTGGCTTGCGCTTTTTTCCGCCACGCTGGATGACATCGCGCCGAACAGAGAGGCCCATGGCTGGTTCATGGAAACGGCGGAACGCATCGCCAGAAGCCTGACGCTTTCGCTGTTTTATAATCCCGCAATGGACGACCCGGCGTTGATGCGCAGCAAGTGACGCGGAAAGACGTGACGAAGCAACATTCGCCAAGCATCACCGGAGATCACGCACGTTTCGAACATTCCCTCTTGATGGCTGCAGGGATAAATGATTAGTAGCCAGCGGGAGGCGTACCGTGCGGTTCGCCTGTAATATGCAGACATAGCAGGGCTTATCGACATGGATCGCAGATCATTTATCCGCAAGGCGGGCGCGCTCGGCGCCGGTGTTACCGCAACGGCGCTTGCCGCTCCGGCCATCGCACAGGAAAACCCCAAGATCACCTGGCGCATGACGTCGTCCTTCACCAAGGGCCTCGACATTCTTTTCGGCGCGGGCCAGATCGTCGCCGACCATGTCAAGGAAGCCTCCGGCGGCAACTTCGTCATTCAGCATTTTGCCGGCGGCGAAATCGTGCCGGCGCTGCAGGCGGCGGATGCGGTGACGGCCGGGACCGTCGAAATGGCGCATACCTGCTCCTATTATTACGTCGGCAAGGACCCGACCTTCGCGCTCGGAACCTCGGTTCCTTTCGGCCTCAATGCACGCCAGACGAATGCCTGGTTCAACCAGGCCGGCGGCAATGAGCTGCTCAATGAATTCCTTGCCCAGCACAATATCTACTCGATCCTGCTCGGCAATACCGGTGCCCAGATGGGCGGCTGGTTCCGCAAGGAAATCAACACCATCGATGACCTGAAGGGCCTGAAGATGCGCATTGCCGGCCTGACCGGCCAGGTGATGCAGAAGGTCGGCGTGACACCGCAGCAGATCGCCGGCGGCGATGTCTATGCGGCGCTGGAAAAGGGCACGATCGACGCCACCGAATTCGTTGGCCCCTATGACGACCAGAAGCTCGGCTTCTACAAGGTCGCGAAATATTACTACTACCCGGCATGGTGGGAAGGCGGCCCGGCCGTGCATGCCTTCGTGAACCTGCAGAAGTTCAATGAGCTGCCGGAGAACTACAAGCGCATCCTGAAAGACGCCTGCGCCGCCGGCAGCGCCAGCATGCTGGAGCGTTACGACGCGCGCAATCCCAAGGCACTGAAGGAACTCGTGGCGCAGGGCGCCATCCTGCGCCCCTTCAGCCAGGAAATCCTCGACGTCTGCCACAAGGCGGCCCAGGACACCTATGCGGAGATTTCTGCCAAGAACGAGAGCTTCAAGAAAATCTACGAGAGCCAGCAGGCCTTCAAAAAGGACGCCTATCTCTGGGCGCAGATCGCCGAATACACCTATGACACCTATATGATGATCCAGCAGCGCAACGGCACGCTCTGATCACCCATCATTTTCCGACGATCTTCAAACGGTCATCTGGCAGCTGCCGGGTGGCCGTTTTGTTTGGCGAGACCAGCTTCCACACTTCACGCTCGCGCCAGTCGACCGGGCTCATACCGGTGACGCGGCGAAATTCGCGGTTGAAGTTGGACTTGGTCTGAAAGCCGGAGGACAGCATGATCGCCGTCACCGATTGCTCCGTCTCTTCCAGCAACCGGCAGGCTTCGCGGATGCGCAACTGATTGACATATTGCGAGACATTGACGCCGAGCGAGCGGTTGATCGCGCCTGATATCTGCCGGCTCGGCAGGCCGAGGCGTCTTGCAAGCCGCGACAGGTTGAGGTTCTCGTCGCGGTAAAGCGCCTGTGTCTCCATCAGCCGATCAACCCTTGCAACGATATCGCGGTCCTGTTCCGATGGCTCCGCCAACGGTGGCAATTCCGCGACAGGTTCTATGGCTGTTTGCGGCGCCTTGCTCTTGCCGGCCAGCGCGGCCATGAGGCCAATCAACAGCAGGCCAAAAAGATTGGCGTTACTGACCAGCGCTGCAACATTCTGCCCATGCGCCCATTCGAAATCGAAAAACACGAGCAGATCGAACAGGGCAGAAACACAAAGAGCGATGGCAGCGATAATAAGCGCCCGGTGCGCCGAGGTGACGCTGGCAAATTGCGCCTCGTCCAGCCCATCCGGCCCCTTTCTGCCAAGAAGAAGCAGGGCAATGGCGTGGCCGACAAAGATGACGATCAGCGCAAGATCGATCGCCATCGGCCAGATGAATTCCATGATGACGATGAGCAAAGGCGACAAAGCAAGGTTGGCAAGCATCGCCATCCTGCTCTCCGCCGCCACTCTCATCAGCCCACGAAAAGCAATGTAGACGAGCGGCGGCAGGCAGGCGGCGAGGACCGGCAAAACATAACGCGCTTCGCTGACGCCATACCCCCAGCGCAGTCCGACAAGGACGGATTGAAGGGCACAAAGCGCGATCAGCGTCAGAAAGGCCCGATTGGTTCGCACATCGTCTCCGCCTCGAAAGAAAACGATGAACATGACAACCAGCAGAAGCGCCACGACGAAAGGCAGCGGAATGAACAGCACGAATGAATATCCCCGAAAGAACGGCTTATATTGCCAATTCATGGACCATATCGCGTTTCGGGACGACCTTTAACACGATCAAGGACGCAAAAAATATGTGGCAGCGCAGATTGAATCCCGTTCTTTTCAACTGCACGAGGTTTTCATGCGCCCTATCGCCACCATCACGGCCATCCTGTTTTCCGCTCTCGTCACCCAGCCTGTTCTTGCAGGCGAGCCTGTCGGTGTCAGCGAAACCACCATCCATTCGCCAGCACGCGGCAAGGACCTTGCCGTCACCATCTGGTATCCCTCCGACGGAAAGGGCACGCAGACGCTTTCCGGCGATGACCGGATTTTTCAGGGCACGCCCATGTTCAAGGATGGTGCCGTGAAAACGGGTCAGCTGCCGCTTGTGCTTCTGTCTCACGGCTCGGGTTCACGAGCGTCCGGCATGGCATGGATCGCCGCGAAGCTTGCGAGCGAAGGTTTCATTGTGGCCGGAGCCAACCACCCCGGGACCACCAGCGGCGATTCCACACCCGCCGATACACCGAAAATCTGGGAGCGAACGGACGATCTCTCCACGATTGTCACTGTTCTAACGGCAAAGGGCAAATGGTCGAGTGCGATCGACGCGCAGAGGATCGGCGTGCTCGGCTTTTCGCTCGGCGGCAGTGCGGCGATGGAGATTTCGGGTGCGCGCGCCGATCTCGATGCCTATGCGCGCTATTGCGAAGACTATTCCACGATGATGGATTGCCAATGGTTCACCGGTGGCCGGGGTTACCTCAACGGCGAGCCGGTCAGCGTGCCGAAGCTCGATCTCAGAACCATCGACAAGGCAAGATTCGAGCAGCAGAACCGCGATCCCCGCATTCGGTCCGCCGTGCTGGTCGATCCCGGTCTGGCGCTCGCCTTTCAGCCTGACAGCCTGAAGCAGATCGATATTCCGCTGACCTTCATCAATCTCGGCAGCAAGGGCAAAATTCCGCCCGCCGTGCTTGCGGATAAACTCGCGGACGAAGTGCCTGGCGCGACCTATCAGCAAGTAGATGAGGCCAATCATTTCAGCTTCCTGCCGCTGTGCAAACCGGGTGCCGACGCCTTTCTCAAATCCGTCGGCGAGCGCGATCCGATCTGCGAACCGGCCGGACTGAGGGACCGTGCGGATATTCACGCGCAATTGGAGACGATGATCGCTGCCGCCTTCAACCGTACACTGAAGCCGGGTCAATAGGGCGGCAGATTGGGAGGCCTAGCCGATCCGCTTGTAAAACAGGGTCGTGCCGCAAAAGCGTCCATCCGGAAACAAAGCGTAATCGGGGATGACACCGACCCGCTCCCAGCCGAGGCGAGGATAAATCGCCTCGGCATCGCTGCCCGTGGCCGTATCCAGCACCAGCAGGGTACGACCCCGTTTTGCCGCCTCCCCCTCCACTTTCTGCATGAGTTTGCGGGCAAGCCCGAGGCCTCGCGCGGACGGATGCACGAGAAGTTTCATCAGATCGCCGCGATGCGGCTGGTTAGGTTTGGAAGCAAGGCCGACCTGCACGGTGCCGACCACCTTGCCATCGACTTCCGCCACCACATGAATGGTCGTCCCCTCGCCCACTGTTTCCGCTGCGGATCGCCAGAAAGGTTCGGCATCGTGCGGGGAAAAGGGCAACATGAAGCCCACGGAAGCGCCGCCGTTCACGCAGGCGGCGAGGACTTCGCAGAGTTCGGGCAGGGCGTCGATCGTCTCTTGCCCGTTCAACACGCGGATGGTGGTCATAAAAACTCCTGTGGGGAAATCAGCGCTGTCGTTGATCCAGCACGACGGCATAACGGACAGGTTTTTCGGTAGGATTGTGGAAAACATGCCCCTCGCCCACCGGCATGAAAAGGCAATCGCCGGGTTCCAGCCGGTGAACGTCTCCGCCGCTCGTCATTTCCAGCACACCTTCGAAAAGCCAGACATATTGCGTCATCCCCCGGCTTGCCGCATGCGGAGGGAAGCCGACGCGCGCGCCGGGCGGAAACTCGACTTCGACGATATCGACATCGGATCCCACACGCGGCGGGGAGATGGCGCGGCGTACATAACCGGTCTCCGGATCTTTCCAGAGCTGCTGATCGCGCTTTTTCATGAGCGGGGAAACAGCCTCTTCGTTTTCGGCGAAGAAACCGGAAAGCGACAAACCAAGGGCTGCGCAGATGCGGGCGAGCAGCGACGCCGTGGGGCTCGCCTCTCCACGCTCGATACGGGAAATCATCGCGCGGCTGACGCCTGATTCGGACGCAAGTCGATCCAGCGTCAGGCCGTTTTCAGCCCGCAATGTTTTGATCCGCTCGCCGATCGAGCGTTCAAGAATATGATCTTCGTTTTCCATCATATGAGAATTGCACTCTCATATGATGGAGTCAATATCCATGATAATGGAAATTATCATCTTCTTTGCCGCTGGTTGCTTTGCGGCGAAAGGGCGTCTCAGGCGCCGACCTGTGCAATCCAGTCGTTCAGATTATAGTAGTTCGTTACTCGGCTAACTTTACCGTCCCTCAGGTCGAAAAAGGCGCCGGCCGGCAGGACGTATTTCTGACCATTCGCCTCGGGCAATCCCTCGTCGGTCTTGAGATATTCGCCATTGACGATGAATTCTGCGGAAGCGCGATTGCCGTCGTCGCTTGCCATAATCACCATATCGGTGAGGTTTTCCTTATAGCAGCGGTTCATGTGGTCCATGAAGGAGGCGAAAGCGGCCTTGCCAGACTGGCGCTCGCCCTGATTGATGTCGTGCACCACCTCATCGTGAAGAAGCGCCAGAAAGGCATCCATGTCCTGACGGTTGAAGGCATCGTAATAGGCGCGGATGGTCTCGGCAGCGGTCATCGTCTTCTCCGTTCAATGCTTGCGCGGGTTTTCCATGACGGTATAACCAGTGCAACCGAAAGTGAAAATGCCCATGACCGTCGAAATCAAGTCTCTTTCCGGCATTGACGCCACACCCTATTTCGATGACCTCGCGCGCCTGCGGATCGAAGTATTTCGCGCCTTTCCCTATCTCTATGACGGCTCGCTGGACTATGAGCGCAAATATCTCGCGACCTATGCCGATACGGACGGCGCCGTCTTCGTGCTGGCGCTCGACGACGGCAAAGTGATCGGCATGTCCACCGGCATGCCGATGGCGGCAGAGACAGACGAGGTAAAGGAGCCCTTCGTCAAAGCGGGTTACGGTCCGGACCGGATATTCTACTTCGGTGAAAGTGTGCTGCTGCCCGGCTATCGCGGCCATGGCGTCGGCGTGCGCTTCTTCGAGGAACGGGAGGCGCATGCAAAGCGACTCGGCTTCGACAGGTGCACTTTCTGTGCTGTGGAGCGACCCGCAGACCATCCACGACGGCCGGCGGACTACGTGCCGCTGAACGCCTTCTGGGAAAAGCGCGGTTATCACCATCACCCTGAACTGCGCACCAGCTTCACATGGCAGGACCTCGACGAAAGCACCGAGAGCCCGAAACCCCTGTCCTTCTGGATGAAGACCATTCTTGCCGGAGACGGAGACAAATGACGCGCCTCGCCGCCAGCCAATATGCCATCGAGCTGATCGAGACATGGGAGGCTTACGCCGCACATCTCTCCGCCATCGTTCGCGAGGCGAAGGAAAAAGGCGTGGAATTGTTGCTGCTTCCTGAATATTCGGCCATGGCGCTGACCGGGCAATTGCCGCCCGCCGCGCGCTCCGATCTGCATCGTTCCATCGAAGAGATACAGCCGTTGATCCCTTCCTGGGTAGAGCTTTGCGAGGAGCTGGCGCGGCAACATCAAATCCTCTTCCAGCCGGGCAGCGCACCGGTGAAGGACCCGGACGGCAAGTTCCGCAACCGCGCATGGCTGTTCGGCCCGGACGGGCTGATCGGTTATCAGGACAAGCAGATCATGACCCGCTTCGAGCGGGAGCAATGGAACATTCATGCCGGCGTCGAGGGCCTGAAAGCCTTCGACACGCCGATCGGCAGGCTGGGCATCCTGATCTGTTACGACAACGAGTTCCCGATGCTGGGCCGCCGGCTGGCGGAGCTTGGCGTCGAACTCGTGCTCGCGCCGAGTTGCACCGATACGCTGGCCGGCGCTTACCGGGTACGCATCGGCGCGCAGGCCAGGGCATTGGAAAACCAATATGCCATCCTCTCCTCCCCCACGGCGGGCGAGGCCCCTTGGTCTCCCGCTGTTGATGAAAATCGCGGCCGCGCCGCCCTTTACGTGCCGTCCGACTACGGCATGCCCGCATCCGGTATCGTCGCGGAAAGCGAAAGCGATGCGGTGACACAGAGCACGCTTCTGATCGCCGATATCGATCTTGCCGCCGTCGCAAGGCTCCGCACCGAAGGACAGGTGGCCACCCGCCGTGACTGGCCGGAGCAATTTGCGATCTGAAAGCCCATTTTAAAGGGCTTTTAACCAAATTCCCGCTTTGCGGTGTGACAAGCCCCTGCTATAGCGCGGGACATGAGCACAAATTCGACCCGCACGCCCCTGGACCATATCCGCAACTTCTCGATCGTTGCCCACATCGATCACGGCAAATCGACACTGGCCGACCGGTTGATCCAGTCGACAGGCGGCCTTGCCGAACGCGACATGTCGGAACAGGTTCTCGATTCGATGGATATCGAACGCGAGCGCGGCATCACCATCAAGGCCCAGACCGTGCGCCTGCACTACAAGGCGAATAACGGCGAGACCTATGTGCTGAACCTCATCGACACGCCCGGCCACGTCGACTTCGCCTACGAAGTGTCCCGCTCGCTTTCGGCCTGTGAAGGTTCGCTGCTGGTGGTCGATGCATCGCAGGGCGTGGAAGCCCAGACGCTCGCCAACGTCTATCAGGCCATCGACAACAACCACGAGCTGGTGACGGTGCTCAACAAGATCGACCTGCCGGCGGCCGAACCCGACCGTATCAAGGAGCAGATCGAAGAGGTTATCGGCATCGACGCCTCCGACGCCGTGATGATTTCCGCCAAGACCGGTCTTGGCATTCCCGATGTGCTGGAAGCCATCGTCCATCGTCTGCCGCCGCCGAAGAGCGAAGTTGGCGAAAACGGTCCGCTGAAGGCGCTGCTGGTCGATAGCTGGTATGACACCTATCTCGGCGTCATGGTTCTGGTGCGCGTTATCGACGGCGTGCTGAGCAAGGGCCAGCAGATCCGCATGATGGGTTCGGGCGCGAAATACGGCATCGAGCGCGTCGGCGTGCTGACCCCGAAGATGGTCAATGTCGACAGCCTCGGCCCCGGCGAGATCGGCTTCATCACCGCCTCGATCAAGGAAGTCGCCGATACGCGTGTTGGCGATACCATCACCGACGACAAGCGCCCGACGTCGCAAGCCCTGCCCGGCTTCAAGCCTGCGCAGCCCGTGGTGTTCTGCGGCCTCTTCCCGGTCGATGCGGCCGACTTCGAAGATTTGCGCGCGGCTGTGGGCAAGCTTCGTCTTAACGACGCTTCCTTCTCCTTCGAAATGGAATCGTCCGCCGCCCTCGGTTTCGGTTTCCGCTGCGGTTTCCTCGGCCTGCTGCATCTCGAAATCATTCAGGAACGCCTCGAGCGCGAGTTCAATCTCGATCTCGTCGCCACCGCTCCTTCGGTCGTCTATGAAATGACGTTGACCGATGGCACGGAGAAGGAACTGCACAACCCGGCCGATATGCCCGACGTTGTGAAGATCAAGGAAATCCGCGAGCCCTGGATCAAGGCCACGATCATGACGCCGGACGAATATCTCGGCGGTATCCTGAAACTCTGTCAGGACCGGCGCGGCCTGCAGACGGAGCTGACCTATGTCGGCAACCGTGCGATGATCACCTATGAGCTGCCGCTCAACGAAGTGGTGTTCGATTTCTACGACCGCCTGAAATCCATCTCCAAGGGTTACGCCTCGTTCGATTACAACATCATCGACTATCGCGAAGGCGATCTCGTCAAGATGTCGATCCTCGTCAATGGCGATCCGGTGGATGCGCTCTCCATGCTGGTGCACCGCTCGGCGGCCGACCGGCGTGGGCGTGGCATGTGCGAAAAGCTGAAGGAACTCATTCCGCCGCACATGTTCCAGATTCCGATCCAGGCGGCCATCGGCGGCAAGGTCATCGCCCGCGAAACCGTGCGCGCGTTGCGCAAGGACGTGACGGCGAAATGCTATGGCGGCGACGCGACGCGCAAACGCAAGCTTCTGGACAAGCAGAAGGAAGGCAAGAAGCGCATGCGCCAGTTCGGCAAGGTGGAAATTCCGCAGGAAGCCTTTATCGCCGCTTTGAAGATGAACGACGAATAAGCGGCAAAATCATATTGCCATCGCTATGGAAGGGAGGCCCACAGCCTCCCTTTTGCGTTAAGGGTCACGCGTGCAGCTTCGCACCCTTGGTGATCTTGTCGACGATCTTCCTGTCAGCCCTCAGCGCCATGCCGACCACCTTGGCGTTGTCAGGAGAAAACTCCGAAAATACCTGGCGATTGGCGACATCGTGCCCGGTGGCGAACATTTCCTCGATATAAAGCGATGTCGTGACGTCGCGCTCAAGGGATCGCTGGTGGATTTTGCGCAACGCCTCCTGATCCGTGGCCATGACGACAATCGGCTGGATGGACAGGGGATTATAGACGTTGCCCGCCCCGTCGCGGTATGGTTCTCCAATGATCTCCCTGGTCTGGGCGACGATCCCGGACATGAGAAATGCGGTAACGTTCAGTTTTTGCCACACGGCAAGGTCATCGCGAAGGATGACGGCGATCTTGGTATCAAACATGCGAACTCAATCTGGCTGTGGTTACGAAAGAGAAGCGATCCTAGCGCCTCGGGGCGTCGGCGATCTTGAACGTTCGTGCAAATTCGAAGGGATCGTGCAGGCGCCCTCCAGCGAAGGCATAGAACGCATCGAAGCGCGCTTTCATGGCAATGCCTATGCGCCGCACCGTCATGATACCTATGCGCTGGGTGTCACGCTTTCCGGCGTCCAGACCTTTTCCTATCGGGGGAAATCGCATTTCAGCACACCCGGAAAGATAATCGTGCTGCATCCGGACGAAGTTCACGATGGCGGCGCAGGCACCGATGAAGGCCTGCGCTACCGAATGCTTTATCTTCCGCCCGAAAAAACGACTGAGGCGGGATGTAATGCGCTGCCCTTCGCCCAGAACCCCGTCATCGAGGATGAGGAATTCCGGCAATGCCTCATCGAGGCGCTTGGCAATCTGGAAGGCGAGCCGGACAATCTGCTTCTCACCGACTGGCAGTCGAGACTGGCGGATTTGCTCTGGAAACATTCAAACGGAAGCGCCAGAACCATCAAACGGATCGACCGGATCGCCGTTTTACGATGCCGGGACTATCTGCTGGAGAATAGCGCCGACGCCGTCGGCTCTGAAGAGCTGGAACGGATAAGCGGGCTCGACCGCTTCACGCTCTTTCGGCACTTTCGCTTGCTGTTCGGCACCAGCCCGCACCGTTATCTCATCATGCGCCGACTGCAGAAATGCAAGGACATGATGCGTGCGGGTGCGGGCCTTGCGGAAACGGCATTTGCCTGCGGTTTTGCGGATCAGGCGCATTTTACCCGACATTTCAAAAATGCCTTCGGCATGCCGCCGGGACGCTGGCTCAATCTTGTTTCGCATTGATCACCCCGGAAACAGGATCGACCGGTGAGCCGCAGCACCCGCCATGGCGCCGTCTCCCACCGAAAGGGCGACCGAGCCGGCAGGCCTTGCCGCATCGCCGCAGGCGAAGATGCCGCGGGCGGTGGTCTGTTTCATGGGATCTGTCGCGATGGTCGATCCCATCGGCCCCTCCTCCACGGCGCAGCCAAGTTTTTCCAGCCAGTTCGAGGCGATACGCAACTTCGGCTGGGTGAAAAGGCCGGCCAATGCGATGCTGCGTCCATCCGCCAGAACGACATCCGCATGCCCCGTAATTTCCCGGATGCGGGTTGTTTCCACCCGCACACCCCGGTCCGACAACAATGCTTGCTGATCCCCATCCGGCTCGAATACGCCATTGGTGAAAAAGGTCGTCTCGCCCCAGTCGGGCAGCATCAATGCGTGATGAATGGCCAAAGGTGAAGCGGCGATGACGCCGATCTTTCCCTGATTGAGCTCGTAACCATGGCAATAGGGGCAATGGAAGACCGAAGAGCCCCAACGCTCTTTCAGCCCGGCAATAGCAGGCAATTCATCGGCGACGCCCATGGCGAGGATCAGCCGGTTCGCTGTCTCACGGCGTTTGCCATCGATCTCGATTACAAAATCGCCGAAGGCGCCTTCGGCATCGGTCACCCTGCCCTCAGCCCAATCTATGGTCGGATAACGTTCGATCTGGCGGCGCGCCTCGGCGATAATTTCACCCGGTGCCTTGCCATCCTGGCCGAGAAAACCGTGGGAATGGCTGGCGAAACGGTTTCTCCGTTCACCGGCATCCACCACCAGAATGTTTTTTCTGGCGCGTCCAAGCTGCAGGGCGGCCGAGAGGCCGGCATAGCTACCGCCGATAATGATGACGTCGAATTTCATGATGCACCCATCGTTTCAGGAAAGAGGCGGAAGCGCCCGTTCATTTCACGACACTTATATTGTTACGTGATTTTCGGAGTCAATAGTCACGCAACTTATATTGTTACGTCACATCGAAAGTGATAGCGTCGGTGTAAACAGACGGGTTTGGACAATGAGACACGACACGCGCCTTTCACGGGTGCTGCATATTCTGATCCATATGGAAAATCATAAGGGTGCGGCGACATCCGAGAGCATCGCGGCGATGCTTCAGACCAATCCGGTGGTGGTGCGCAGGACGATGGCCGGCTTGCGCGAGCATGGTTATGTCTCGTCGGAAAAAGGCCATGGCGGTGGGTGGGTGCTGGCGCGGCCGCTCAGCGAAATCACGCTGCTCGATATTTACCGGGCGCTTGGGGCGCCGGAACTGTTCTCGATCGGGCTGGCGGGCGACAACCCGAACTGCGTCATCGAACAGGCCGTCAATGCAGCCCTTTTCGACGCCATGAAAGAGGCGGAAAACATTCTGCTATCCCGTTTCGGGAGCATTGCCCTTTCGCAACTGGCACAGGAATCCATCAGCCGTTGGTCCAGGGTTTCCAACCACCCTTCCGCGATGGAGCAGCTTTAGGGCGCGGATGAGGGCCGCAAAGAAAAACCGCCTGCCCGGAGGCAGGCGGTTTTATCATATCAGTAAGCCCGTTACGGCTGGGTCTGCGTGCCGCCCGTATTCGGGCTTGCCGGTGCGGTGTTGTTCGCAGGCGGTGTTGCCGGAGCGGTCGGAGCCATGGGAGCCGGTGCCTGATCCGTTGCCGCAGGCGGCGTGGTGGAGGATGTCGTGGCCGGATCGGTGGTCGGGCCGCTCATCTGCGACCAGGCGAAAACGCCCACCAATACGACGACGATGATTGCCAACCACGGCACCCAGGACGACGACGTTCGGGCACGCGGTTCATTGCTGATATTCACTTCCGGACGAAGATCGCGGTCCGGACGCGGGTTGTTGGGATCGAATGTCATGGTGTTTCCTCCTCTTCATTCTGCGGAGAAAACGACGTTCACGGGATTTTGTTCCGATTCCCTCCAGAACGCTTACAACCGACGAGGTTCGGGCACTTGCTGAAGCGCCTCCGCCAGCACCGTCATGACCTGCGGACCTGCCATTTGCGACACATTGAAACGCATGAAACCGGAGGCGTTCTGCGAGGAACTGAACACATTGCCGGGGGCCAGCACCACCTGCCGCGAAAGCGCCCTGCGCGCCACATCGGCGGCATCAACCCCGTCCGGCAGGCGGCACCATAAAAACATGCCCGCCTGCGGTTCGATCCACGGCACACATCCGACCGACCTCAGACGCGCCGCGACCTCCGGCATCGTTGCCGCAAGACGTTGCCTCAGCGCCTCGACATGCTTGCGGTAACTGCCATCGGTCAAAAGCGACAGGATCAGCGCCGCCGAAAAATGCGTTCCGCCAAAAGTGGTGGCGATCTTGAGGTCGGTCAGGCCTTCCACCCAAGCCATGGGTGCTGCAATGAAACCGCACCGCACGGAGGCCGACAGTGTTTTTGAAAAACTGCCTATCTGGACGACGCGGTTCAGACCATCGAAGGCCGCCAGCCGGGGCGCGGCCTGGGTTTCGAAATCAGCAAAAATATCATCCTCGACGATGGTCAGCCCCACCTGCTCGGCCAGCATCAGCAGGCGATGCGCGGAAACGGCGGAAAGCCTTGCACCTGTCGGATTATGAATTGCGGAATTGGTGATATAGAGCCGGGGCTGATGGTCTTTCAGCGCCTGCTCGAAGAGTGCCAGATCCGGTCCGGTCGGCGTATAGGGAACGCCGACGATCTTCACCCGATGCGCCCGCAACAGAGCGTGGAAATTGAAGTAACAAGGGTCATCGACAACAACCGTATCCCCCGGTTGCAGCAGGAAACGGCACATAAGATCGATCGCCTGCGTGCCGGAATCGGTGAGCATGATCTGGCTGGCGCCCGCCTGCACCCCGTGTTCGGCCAGCCGGCGTGACAGAAGCTGCCGCAGCGGCAGCAGCCCCATCGGGTTGCCATAATCCGTAAGCAGGGCGGCGTCGGCGCGGGCAAGCCCGCGCATCGCCCGCCTCAACGCCTCCTGCGGCATCCACGATGCGGGAAGCCAGCCGCAACCGGGTTTGGCGAGAACGGAACCTTCATCCAGCGCCTGCCGCGAGACCCATAAAGGATCCACCGCCCTGTCGAGCTGCGGCTCGATATCGGCGAGCGACAGGGGCGCAAGCGGGCCCGAAACGAAAAAACCGGAGCCGGGGCGCGAGCTTATCGTACCATCCGCCACGAGCCGGTCATAAGCCTCGACAACGGTGGAGGTGGATACCTGCATGGCCTTCGCCAGCGCCCTGACCGACGGCAGGCGCGCGCCCGGGACGAGGCTGCGCGAGGCGATGCGTTGCCGCACACTTGCCATTACCTTTTCTATGCGCGTGCCCGCAGCGACTTGTCCGTCCACACTTTCCTCCAACTGTACCGCTTGTGATACCATAACAGTTTGTTGAAATTGTATATGATTGTCGCTGTTCCTGCCAGCCATTCCGGATCAAGAAAGGCAAAACGCAGGAGTTGACGATGGACAAGACGACGAGCGGTTGGCTGAGCGGTCTGACAGGCGTGGTGATATTCAGCGGTTCGCTGCCCGCGACACGCATTGCGGTAACGGGTTTCGATCCGGTGTTCCTGACCGTCGCCCGCGCCAGCATTGCCGGCCTGCTGGCGCTGGCGCTGCTGTTTCTGTTCAGGCAAAGGCGCCCGGCGCGCGATGACCTGACATCGCTTTTCATCGTCTCACTGGGTGTCGTGGTGGGCTTCCCGCTATTGACCGCGCTCGCCCTGCGGCATGTCACCTCGGCGCACTCCATCGTTTTCGTGGGGCTCTTGCCGCTCGCGACAGCAATCTTCGCCGTGCTGCGCGGCGGAGAACGCCCGCGCCCGGTGTTCTGGTTCTTTTCCTGTCTTGGAAGCGCGCTTGTTGCGGGGTTTTCGCTGTCGAATTCGTTTGCCGCCGGGATCGAGGCCTCGCTTGCCGGCGATCTTCTGATGCTCGGCGCAATCATCGTCTGCGGGCTCGGCTATGCGGAGGGTGCTGCCCTTTCCCGCAAGCTGGGCGGCTGGCAGGTCATTTCCTGGGCGCTGGTTCTTTCCCTGCCGGTAATGCTGCCGCTTGCTTTCTTCACCGGGCCGGAAACGCTTGCCGGCATCAACCCGCAGGCCTGGGCGGGCCTTGCCTATGTTTCCCTGTTCAGCATGCTGGTCGGCTTCATCTTCTGGTATCGCGGGCTGGCACTTGGCGGCATCGCAGCCGTCGGCCAACTGCAATTGCTTCAGCCCTTCTTCGGGCTCGCACTTGCCGCAACCCTGCTGCATGAGGAGGTGAGCCCGGCCATGATCGCCGTTACGCTTGTGGTGGTGCTCTGTGTTGCAGGCGCGCGAAAATTCGCGCGCTGATGATTGCCATCGTCAGCTCGAACGGCGGTCCACCCAGCGATGCCATGCGTCCTCGCTGCCATTGAAGACATTGAGATCGATGCGGCCATCGACGCCATGTGACAGGCCGGAACCGGAATATTGCCAGAAAAGCCACTTGCGGCCGGGATAAACCACCGACGGATGCTGGGCGACAGCGCGTAGCCAGAAGGGGTAATCCTGGAATTCGCCCTGGAGGTTGTCCTTGTAAAAATCGGGCGCCGTGTAAATGATCGGCCGCTGGCCATAATGGCGCTCGAGCTTGTCCATGAAGACGCGCATCTTTTCCAGAACGCGTTCGCGGGAATGGCGCATCTTGCAGCTCGATTCGCCGTTATATTCCACGTCGATCACCGGCGGCAGCGCGTCGGGATCGCGCGGTACATTGCGAATGAACCAGTCCGCCTGTTCGCTGGCGTTGCGGCACCAATAGAAGAAGTGGTAAGCGCCGCGGCGAATGCCCGCCTCCTTCGCGCGCTGCCAGTTGGTGCGGAACATCGGATCGAGATGGTCGCCGCCATCCGTCGCCTTGATGAAGGCGAAATTGGCGCCGCGCGTGCGCAGCTGCGGCCAGTTTATATTGGCCTGCCAGCGGGATACATCCACCCCGTGGACCTGAAAATGACGCGGCTGGACCCTGCCGAAATTGATCGGCTTGGCATCACTGAAGCTGGAGCGGAAAATGCGCGAGCGGATCTGCGCACCGGCGCTCGCCGCCGGGGCCGCAGCCATGGCCAACTGCACCGGACGCTCCATCTGGTTGATCGTGGGGCGCTCCGCGGGCCGCACCATTCCCGCCGCCTGTGACGGAACCGGCAAACGGATTTCAGGTGCATTCTGCGTTAACGACGCCCTGGGGGTGACAGCGGAAAAGGCCTTGGGTTCGTCAGGCACCGGCCCGCCCCATGCCAGAACTTCCTGCCGTGGCTGGGCGGCGATGGCCTGGGTACCGACGCCTGCCTGCGGCACCGGTGCGGATGGCGTGACCGAACTCGTCGTTTCCTTCGAGGGCAAGCCGGCCATCAGGCTTTCCGGCCCGGAACTGGACGTGCAGCCTCCAAGCAGGAAGCAACCGAAGAAAAGTGCTGGCACAGCCGATGAACGCATGAGAACCCGTACGCAAAACAAATAGGGGGCACTCTGATGCCGCCCGGAGACCTCGAAATACAAATGCTAACGGAAGATTATCAAAAAAGACTGAATCTTATCTTTACGTCGGCACCCGCCGATGCGCCCGTCATTTCTGGCAGGCGAAACGGTTCGAGTTCTCGCGCAGCGGCGCGGCTCAGGCCGTCATGGCGGTCAGATCGACAGTGTCGGCGCCGGGGGAATTTCTCTTGATCGATTCGATCGCATGGATGGCCGACGCCTTCGCCTTGTATCCTTCCGACGAGAACATTGTTTCCCCGTTGGATGCCTTGAAGCGGAAACGATATTCGCCGGCCTTGTCCTGATAGATTTCGAATTTGTACATGATCTTTGCGCCTCCTTTCGCGCGGTAGTCCATCAGCTGCAACTCTGTTCGGCCTCGATCACTTTCGCAACGGAAAATCGCCGATCTCAATGAGCCGTACCCAGGCTCGAGCGATCTCCAGCCCGGCTGCATCGGCCATTTCTGCGCGCAAGCCACGGTGGTCACGATAATTCTCCAGCCAGCCCGGCGACATTCTTTCGACGGAAGCAGGAAACGCCTGACACCAACCATCAACCACGGCGGTCGAGGCCTCGAAATGGAATTGCGTGCCATAGACCGCCCGGCCGATGCGAAAGGCCTGATTTCGTGTCGCGCCATTGGTCGCAAGCCGCGTGGCGCCCAGCGGAAGCGTAAATGTATCGCAATGCCACTGAAAAATAGGGAAAGTCTTTTCCAGCCCGGCCAATAGCGGATCGGACACGCCCTCTTCCGTCAGGGATATATCCTGCCAGCCGAATTCCGGCGGCCCCGAGAGAATATTCTCTCCCCCATAGGCACGAGCCAGCAACTGGCTGCCGAGGCACACACCCATGACCGCTTTACCAGCATCGCCAAAGGCTTTCATCAGAAGGGTGAGATCGGCAAGATAGGGATAAAGCGCATCGTCAAGCGCGTTCTGTTCGCCGCCCAGAACGACAAGCGCATCATGGTCGGCGGCATCCCTTGGGAGAGGCTCACCCGCATAGGCGCGGATGACATGGATTTCCGCCGCCGCTTCTTCCAGCGCGACGCCGAGCTGCCCGTGCGGCGTACCCGCCATGTTTTCTATGATTGCGACGCGCATAAGACCTCGTGGGGACGACAATGGATTCAACCGGTCAAGAGTGCCGATCGAATCCAGCTTCACCACGAGAAAAATCGATTTTCAAGAGCCGCGACATCGGCAGTGCGACGACAGGTGGATGACCTGACCTGATGCGCCTTAGAATTCACGCGCCAGCTTGGCGTCTGCGGAATGCCGGTTGCCGCCGCGAACCGCGAAGAACAGGAAAATCGCGGCCCAAAGAATCGATTTTTCCGCGCCGCCCAGACCTTCCGCCTTTACGATGCCGTGAAAATAAACCGTTACCAAAAGAACGATCATGGCCGCGAAAGATGCCGGCCGTGTAAACAGGCCGATTGCGACCAGAATTCCGCCGAAAAATTCCGTGGCAGCAAGCAGCGGCGACCAGAAAACGCCGGGATAAAAGCCGAGGCTCTCCACCATGCCGACTGCGCCGAAAGGATTGACGATCTTGCCGAACCCATGGGTGACGAGGAGAAGCCCGGCCGTAACGCGCAGGATCGTCTCCACCAGATCGTGTGTCGCATTATAAAGCGGTGCGACCGCCGGAACGAAAAGACGCTGACGATTATTCTCGAACTGGGCCATAGGATCTCCACGTTTCAGCCTTCGACAGCTTCTCTGTTCGCAAAGCCGCATGATAAGAACAAGCGTACGCCCGGTAAAAACATGAGTATTATAGTTGACATTATCGTGAACATTATTGCCGCCGGGCGGTGAAGGAGACCTGAGGATGACCGAGACCAAACCCCGCATAACCATCCGCTATTGCACGCAATGCAACTGGCTGCTTCGGGCAGGCTGGATGGCGCAGGAAATCCTTCAGACCTTCGCTTCCGATGTCGGCGAAGTCAGCCTCGTTCCCTCAACCGGCGGTCTGTTCGAGATCACCGTGGACGGCACGACCATATGGGAACGCAAACGCGATGGCGGTTTTCCCGGCCCCAAAGAACTCAAACAGAGAATCCGGGACATCATCGACCCGGAGCGCGACCTCGGTCATGTGGACAGAACGAAGCATGAAGGGCTCGACACCTGACCCGGCCACATGTTTCAACAGCCCCAACCAAGTTTTTTCCCTTTAAAATCAATGATCGTCATAAAAGTTCAAAAAGTCTGTTGACACCGGGCGGCTGCCCTCGTACATCGCTCTCCGTCGCCCAGATGGCGGAATTGGTAGACGCGCCAGCTTCAGGTGCTGGTACTCGCAAGGGTGTGGAGGTTCGAGTCCTCTTCTGGGCACCATTCCATTTTTGATCTTAGCCAGATCAAGAACTTAGCCGAAAAAACAGCAACATATAGCCGACCGGTAAACGCCGGGAAGCGTGTTGCTTTTTCGCCTTTTCCACTTACAGAAAAGCGGCGAACAAGCCGCTTCCGTTTTTGCCGGAAGGCCTGTTGTCCTGTCTGAAATATGATCGACCTTGCCTGTTATGGCTGAGCGTCTTTGTCGCCACTATTTTGCGAATGCTGTTCGCAATTCGGCGTACAGGACAGAACGGTCCGCTCCGTCTGGCGGAAAACACGCACCGTATTGCCCTCGTCGATAGAGACGAGAATGCGTTCATCCACGATAGGATTGCCATCGGCATCCAGAAGCACAAGATTGGTCGTGCCGAAACTGCGGCCTGTCAGAACGATCGTGGTGGCATCGGCAACCGTGGCATCGGCGACTTTGGAGTTGCCGACGATAACCTTGCTGACGGCGCGGTCGAGACGAAGGACACGGGCGTGATTCATCGAAACGCGCAATATGTCATCCTCAGCAAAAGCGGGCTGCAGCGAACCCGATATAAAGACGGACAAGCCGATCACAATTTTCGCCAGTTTTCCGGATGACACGCGTTTGGCCCTTGCTCACTACCCGCACTTTATTGCTCCACAGAATGCGCGGTTTTAGTGAATGAAGCGTTAAATGGCGGAAATCCGCAACGAGGATGGTAACCATTCGTAATGTATTGATATTTTCACGCCTCTCCGCCCCGCGTCAAAACTGAACAGCTACGCCTCTTTCAAAGGAAACTTTGCCGAAAGAGAGAAATGGTCAGCGCCTGAATATATTTGTTTATCAGCAAATATAAAAATGCAGACAATACTTTTTGTTTTTATTTACCAAGAGAAACTCATCCTGCCGTTTACTTTGAGTTAATCGTTTTTTTTAAGCGCTTGGAAATCGCTCCGCTGTAGTTTGAACCCAACCGAACAACGGAGAACAGTTGTCGGCGTGCTGAACCAACACAGAGTTAGGAGAGACCCTATGACCAAGATTTTCGCTCGTTTCCTCAAGGATGAATCCGGTGCGACCGCTATCGAATACGGCCTGATTGCGGCCCTTATTTCTGTCGCCATCATCGGCGGCGCCAAGACCCTGGGTACCAGCCTCAGCACCCAGTTCACGAACTTGGGCAGCTACATGAACGTTGCGAAAAACCCAGGTTGAAACTGGATTTCATTGTGTTGCGCTGGCTGCCGTCGGCGCAACACAATCCGTAACCATAGGTAGATTTAAAAATCATGACAGTTGCGGCGATATTCCTTATACTTCCATTATGCCTCAGCTTCGCCGCGCTGAACGACCTCTTCACCATGACGATTCCCAACAGGATACCGCTCATCCTGTTATTTTCCTTTATAATCGTTGCACCAGTTTCAGGCATGGACTGGCAAACTTTTGCCCTTAGTTTTGCCGCTGGCACCGCAGTTTTTGCCGCCTGTTTTGCGCTCTTTGCCGCCAATGTCATGGGCGGGGGAGATGCGAAACTCTTGACCGCCGCGGCGATCTGGTATGGCTTCAATATCTCCGTCATCGAATTCCTGCTCGCAGTGACCTTTATCGGTGGTGCTTTGACGATCGGCATCCTTCTTTTGCGGACACGCTCAAGAGAAATCATGGCGGCCGGAATTCCGGTACCCGATTCCCTGCTTGTGGCAAAAAAAATCCCTTACGGTATCGGCATAGCGATAGCTGGTCTTCTAACCTATGGGGAAACACCACTTGTCAAGGCAGCCATTGCGAGCCTTTCTTGAGTAACCTTGAGCGTTAAGCATCGGTTAACTACAAATCCAAGCATAATATTAACCATAATTATACCAATCGCACGCCATCCTGACGGGAGAAGAATCTGATTCCCTCAAGGATCGAGCATGAAACCGTCGCGTATCGTCATTCTGTCCGTTGCTCTGGTGGCCGCCGGTCTTGCCGGTGTTGTCGCCATGCAAATTTCCGGCGCGAAGCAGGTCATCGAAAAAGCAGAAACGATCATCCAGAAGGAGCCGACGGTCAACGTTCTCGTTTCGTCGGTCAACCTGCCCGTCGGCAGCCGCCTGAACGACAGTTCCGTGCGCTGGACACCGTGGCCACAGGGCAATGTGGTCGACAGTTTCATAACGGAAGCGAAAAGGCCCGACGCCATCACCGAACTCACCGGCGCGGTCGTGCGGCTGCCTCTGTTCGAAGGCGAGCCGATCCGGCCGGAAAAAGTGGTCGATTCCAGCACCCGCATCATGTCCTCCCTTTTGCCGGCCGGAAAACGCGCTGTCGCCACCGAGATTTCCGTCTCGACAGGCGCAGGCGGTTTCGTGCTGCCGAACGACCGGGTCGATGTAATCATGGTCCGCAAGGGCGACAATAATAACTTTCTGACCGAAAATGTTTTGAACAATGTTCGTGTCCTGGCGATCGATCAGCAGATCAAGGAAGGCGAGGACGGAACGTCGGCGGTTGTCGGCGCAACCGCTACACTCGAACTGACCCCGGAGCAGGCAAAGATCATAACGGTGGCGCAACAGATGGCGGATCGTCTCACACTCGCCTTGCGCTCCGTCGCCGATGCACAGGAAAACGACACGCTTTCGGCCGGATATCTTCTCAATGGAGGTTCCGGACAACCGGAAATTCAGGTGATCAAATCCGGCTCGATCGTGAAAAGCGGTCAAGGAGCATCACAATGACCGGGGAGCTCATGACAAACCGTCTAAAACAACGCCTGCGTTCATCGATGGCGGGTGGGCTCGCATTCTGCCTGGCCTTTTCAGGTGTTCCCGGCCAGCATGCCCCCGGGTTTCTGCGCGTCAGCGAAGCAGAGGCGCAAAGCGCGAGCGTCGTGCGGATCACCGAAAGCGGCGCTGGCACTCGCAAGCGCTTGAACCTCGGTTTGAACAAGGCGCTCGTCATCGACCTGCCGGAGGATGCCCACGACATTCTTGTTGCCGATCCAAGTCTTGCCGATGCCGTGACCCGCACATCAAGACGCATCTATCTCTTCGGTAAAACGGTGGGACAGACCAACATCTTCATCTTTGGTGAAAATGGCCGGGAAATCGTCAGCCTCGACCTGGAGGTCGAGCGCGACATCTCCGGGCTCGAGGCCAATATCCGCCGTTTCATTCCGGAGTCGGATATCAAGGTAGAAATCGTTTCGGACAACATCGTTCTTACGGGATCGGTGCGCACACCGCAGGACTCCGCCCGCGCCGTTCAACTTGCCGACGCCTTTCTAAAAGGCGGCGAGGCCACCACCCGCAATATATCGCTGACGGGCGGCGACAATGGCGGCGATGCGGCGATTTTTGCTGAGCGCCGGCAGGTATCGCAAATCGTCAACATGCTGACGATCGAAGGTGAAGATCAGGTGACGTTGAAGGTCACCGTCGCCGAAGTCAGCAGGCAGGTTCTGAAGCAACTCGGCTTCAATGGCTCCATCAGCAGTTCGACAAGCAACAATGGTTTCGAATTCGCAAACCCTTCCAATCTCGGAAATACAATCGACACTGCATCCAGGATCGCCAGCGGTGCAATAGGCTCCGGCTCACTCAGGTTCGCCTCCTATCTTAATGCCATGGAGCAGGCAGGTGTCATGCGCACTTTGGCAGAACCGAGCCTGACGGCAATTTCTGGCGAACAGGCGAAATTTTACGTCGGGGGAGATTTCCGGATCGCCGCGGAACAGGACGTTTCGCTTGACAAGGATACGAATACCACGGTCGTCAAACGTGAGGTGGAAACGGTTGACTACGGCATCACGTTGAACTTCAAGCCTGTAGTCCTTTCACCCGGAAGAATAAGTCTCAAGATAGAGACCAACGTGTCCGAACCGACTTATGAAGGCAATGTCGTCACCGGAAACTACGGGCGAGGCATTCCAGGTTCGACCTACATGTCTGTCCGCAAGCGCGAAACATCCACAACGGTCGAGCTTCCCTCTGGCGGTTCGATCGTGATCGCAGGTCTCGTTCAGGACAATATCCGCCAGGCAATGTCCGGCCTTCCGGGCATGTCGAAAATACCGATTTTCGGCACGCTTTTTCGCAGCAAGGATTTCCTGCGCAACGAAACGGAACTGGTCATCATCGCAACGCCCTATCTGGTGCGGCCCGTTGCCCGCAATCAGATCGCCCGGCCAGACGATAACTTCAATCCGGAAAACGACGCCGCCATGTATTTCATGAACCGCGTCAACAAGGTCTATGGCCGCAAGGATCAGGTTCAGGCCGCGCCCTATCAGGGGTCAGTGGGGTTCATCTACAAATGACGACACGCACACAAAATCCCCTCTTCACAACAAGCCCGGTCAGGGCAGGAAACGTCATGAAGGAACCCTATTCCTCCTTTTCCCCCCACCTTTCCGGAAGACGGACCGGCCTCGTCGTCATTGCCGCGCTTGCCGCCGGCATGTTGCAGGGCTGCGCGCGCGATCCGATGACCACCAACGCCATTCCTGACGATTATCGCACACGCCACCCGATTACCCTGTCGGAAGCGGAGCATTCGCTGGATATTCCGGTCTCGGCCGGCGACAGCCGGCTGACCACAGCGATGGCGGATAATGTCCGCGGTTTTGCCCAGAATTATGCGTCGATGTCGACCGGGATCATCAATATTCAGACCCCGTCGGGATCGGCCAATTCGGCGGCCGCATCGCGAATGGCAAAACAGATCCGCTCGACGCTTTCCGGCGCGGGTGTAGCGCCGGGCAAGATCATGGAGACGCGTTATGCCGCTTCCCCGAATGGCGACGCCTCCCCCATCCGACTGAGCTATGTCGCCGTTACCGCCATGACCGGTCAGTGCGGCCAATGGCCCGAGGATCTCTCGGACAATACCTTCGCCAACAAGAACTGGTACAATTTCGGGTGCGCTTCCCAAAGCAATCTCGCGGCGCAGATTGCCAATCCCATGGATCTGGTCGGCCCGCGCGGTATGAGCCCGATCGATGCCGAGCGCCGAGCGGTCGTCATCGACACCTATCGCGGCAAGACTTCGACCGCGGCAACAGATTGATGCAGACCCAACATTTGTCACGGCAGGAAAGACGATGAGCGCTGTAGAATACGATATCAAGCCTAGCGACGGCGCAGAAGCCGAACCGTCGGTGCGCGCTTCGGATATGGATCGCCTGCGCCCCCTGCCCCGTATTTCCGTTCACGCTTTCTGCGTCAGCGACAACATGCAAGGCGTCATGGACGCATTGTCCAGCGACCGGCGCATGAGCAAGGTCACCCTTCGGGTGACCAAAGGCGATATCAATGCGGCAGCCACGATGTTTTCGACGTCGCCCACGCCCAATCTCATCGTTCTTGAAACAGCAAGCTCAACCGCCTCGCTGCTGGACGATCTCGCGCCCCTGGCAGAAGTTTGCGATCCCTCCACGCGTGTCATCATCGTCGGCCGACACAACGACATAACGCTTTATCGCGATCTCATCCGCAACGGCATTTCCGAATATCTCGTCGCTCCGATCAATATGGCCGATCTCCTGGCCTCTATCGCCGCGATCTTCGTCGATCCGGAAGCGGAGCCGCTGGGCCGCAACATCGCCTTCATTGGCGCCAAGGGCGGCGTAGGCTCATCCACCATAGCGCATAATTGCGCCTTCGGCATTTCGAGTCTTTTCTCCACGGAAACCATTCTGGCGGATATGGACCTTGCCTATGGAACGGCGAATATCGATTTCGATCAGGACCCTGCCCAGGGCATGGCTGAAGCAGTCTTTTCGCCGGAGCGGCTGGACGAGGTATTTCTCGATCGTCTTTTGACGAAATGTTCCGATCATCTGTCGCTTTTGGCAGCGCCGTCTCTTCTCGACAGAACCTATGATCTCGATCGTCAGGCCTTTCTGCCGATCCTCGAGGTTTTGCAGCGCAGTGCCCCGGTTGCGGTTCTCGATCTTCCCCACCAATGGTGCGACTGGACGCGGGCAGTCCTTGCGGAAGCCGATGAGGTGGTCATAACGGCCGTTCCCGATCTGGCAAATCTGCGCAATACGAAGAACCTCTTCGACGCACTGATCAAGCTGAGACCCAACGATAAATTGCCGCATCTCGTTCTCAATCAGGTCGGCATGCCCAAGCGTCCGGAAATCGCGCCGGCGGATTTCCTTGAGCCGCTGGAAATCGAGCCGATCGCGATCATTCCGTTCGACGCACAATTGTTCGGAAATGCCGCCAATAGCGGCCGTATGATCAGCGAAATGGATGAAAAATCCCAGACGGCGGAAACCTTTTCGCAAATCGCCCATACCATCACAGGCCGCTCCGTGCTGCGCAAAAGCAGGCGCGGCGGTCTGGAAAAACTGAAGAATATTCTCAAGCGCAAGTAGGTCTTCTGCCTGCGTCCTTAGACGGAAACGCCGATGTTCGGAAAACGCGGGCCTGAAGGCCCAGCCAGAAGCACGAAGCCGGATCATGCTGCACCTGTGTCCACGCAGGTGATGACAGCGCCTGAGCCTCGTTCTGCTGCAATTGACACTCTTGAACCCGGCCAATCACCAGTGGTGCGTCAGGCGGCAACGAGCGCACCGCCCGCGCAGAGAAAACGCGCCCGCACGGAAGATTACTACAATACCAAGAGCCAGGTATTTTCCGCGCTTATCGATACGATCGACCTTTCGCAGCTCGCCAAACTCGACGCGGAGAGCGCGCGTGAGGAAATTCGCGATATCGTCAACGACATTATCACGATCAAGAATTTCGCCATGTCGATCGCCGAGCAGGAAGAGCTGCTCGAAGATATCTGCAACGACGTTCTTGGTTACGGGCCGCTGGAGCCGCTTCTCGCACGCGACGACATTGCCGATATCATGGTCAACGGTTCCGGCCAGACCTTCATCGAAGTCGGCGGTAAAACTATCGAATCCGATATCCGCTTTCGTGACAATGCGCAGTTGCTTTCCATCTGCCAGCGCATCGTCAGCCAGGTCGGCCGACGCGTGGATGAGTCGAGCCCGATATGCGACGCCCGCCTTCCGGATGGATCGCGCGTCAACGTCATCGCTCCGCCGCTTGCCATCGACGGCCCGGCGCTGACGATCCGAAAATTCAAGAAGGACAAGCTGACACTCGACCAGCTCGTACGTTTCGGAGCGATCACGCCCGAAGGCGCGACATTGCTCAAGATTATCGGTCGCGTCCGCTGCAATGTCGTCATCTCGGGCGGCACCGGCTCGGGTAAGACGACGCTTCTCAACTGCCTGACGAGCTTCATCGACAGGGATGAACGCGTTATCACCTGCGAAGACACCGCCGAACTTCAGCTGCAGCAGCCGCATGTGGTGAGGCTCGAAACACGTCCGCCCAATATCGAAGGGGAAGGCGAGATCACCATGCGCGATCTCGTCAAGAACTGCCTTCGCATGCGGCCCGAACGCATCATCGTCGGCGAAGTGCGCGGACCGGAAGTTTTCGACCTTCTCCAGGCCATGAACACCGGTCACGACGGTTCGATGGGAACGCTGCATGCCAATACGCCACGCGAATGCCTCAGCCGTATCGAATCGATGATCGCCATGGGCGGCTTCACCCTGCCGGCCAAGACCGTGCGTGAAATCATCTCAGGCTCGATCGATGTCGTCATTCAGGCGGCACGTCTGCGTGACGGCTCGCGCCGGATAACCCAGATTACGGAAGTGATCGGTATGGAAGGCGATGTCATCGTCACCCAGGATCTGATGCGATACGAAATCGAAGGCGAAGATGCGAACGGCAAGCTGATTGGTAGACACGTATCGACCGGTATCAGCAAACCGCATTTCTGGGATCGCGCACGTTATTACGGCGAAGAAAAACGTCTGGCGGCCGCGCTCGATGAGATGGAAAAGACATCCTAAGGGAAAGCGACTGCCATGGACCCGACAATAGTGTTACTGGCCTTACTCGTCGCCATCTCGGCAGGAGCACTCGCCTACGCCTTTCTTTTCCAGCAGATAGAGGTCGAAAAAAAGACCACCAGCCGTTTCAAGCGAGTGCAGGCCGCAGAGACGGATCACGTAAATATCAAAGCTGCACGCGATCGGGTCCAGGAGCTCAGCAAGCGCCGCAAATCCATGCAGGACAGCTTGCGGGATATGGAAAAGAAACAAAATGAAAAGGCGAAAAAAGCGAAGAATGTGAGCCTGCGCGATAAACTCGTGCAGGCTGGGCTGGCAATTTCCGTTCGGCAATTCCACCTTCTAAGCGTCGGCGCGGCGGCTTGTTCCGCTTTTATTGCACTTATCTATGGTCTCTCGTTGCTGACCGCTCTCCTCATAGCAGCCGTTGCGGCTTTGGGTTTGCCGCGCTGGGTATTGGCATTTCTCCTCAAGCGCCGGCAGAAAAAATTCCTCGAGGAGTTCCCTAATGCGCTTGATGTCATGTGCCGCTCGATCAAGTCGGGTTTGCCGCTGAACGACGCGGTACGTCTGATCGCCTCAGACGGTCAGGAACCGGTTAAAACGGAATTTCAGCGGGTTGTCGATGCACAGCAGGTGGGTATCGGAATCCCACAGGGTATCGAGCGCATGATGCTGACCATGCCGCTTTTCGAAGTCAGCTTCTTCAGCACCGTCATCAATATCCAGGCACAGGCAGGTGGTAATCTTTCGGAGGCATTGTCCAACCTTTCAAGGGTATTACGCGACCGAAGAAAAATGCGCGCCAAAGTGAATGCCCTGTCCATGGAAGCGAAAGCATCTGCCGTCATTATCGGCGCATTGCCTTTTATTGTTATGGTGCTGGTGCACTTCACGTCGCCGGACTATCTCTCGGTGCTTTTCACCGATGTGCGGGGCCACATCATTCTGGGCGCATCCGGACTATGGATGCTCATCGGGATTTTCATCATGCGCCAAATGATCAATTTCGATATCTGAGGGGCGACTATGACAGCAAATCTGCTTTCTCGTCTGACAGACCCGCAGACGATTATCGCCATCCTCGTCACACTGGCGGTTTTCGCGACCCTCTATACGCTGATCATGCCTTTTTTCGAACGGAAAGACTTCGCCAAGCGCATGAAAGCCGTATCGTCAGAGCGGGAACTCATTCGCAGCCGCGAGCGCGAGCGTCTGGCAACCGCGACCAGAGAGGGTAAAACCTCCCTTCGCAGCAATAACAACAAATCCGCACGGCGCATCGTTGAAAAATTCAATCTTCGCGAAGCGCTTGCCGACAAGAACACGATGAACAAGCTGCGCGCCGCCGGTTTCCGTTCACAGAATGCGCTCAATACATTTCTTGCTGCCCGGTTCGTCTTGCCGTTCATTTTCCTGGCCGTGGCATTCACCTGGGTTTTCATTCTCGGAAACCTGGCTGATCAGGCTTTTGTCGTTCGGCTGATGGCGGTGCTTCTCTTCGGCTATGTCGGCTTTTACGCCCCCAATATCTATGTTTCGAACCGCATGACCAAGCGGCAGGCCTCGATCAAGCGGGCATGGCCGGATGCACTTGACCTGATGCTGATCTGCATCGAATCCGGCGTATCGATGGAAGCAGCCATGCGCCGCGTGGCGGAAGAGATGGGTGAACAGTCGCCTGAACTGGCGGAAGAAATGATCCTGACGACAGCGGAACTATCCTTCCTGCAGGACAGGCGCATGGCCCTTGAGAATTTCGGTATGCGCACCCAGCTGGAAGGCGTTAAAAGCGTGGTGCAGGCCCTTATCCAGGCGGAGCGGTACGGCACTCCGCTTGCCCAGGCCCTGCGTGTTCTCGCGCAGGAAGGCCGGGACGAGCGAATGAATGAAGCCGAGAAAAAGGCGGCTGCTTTGCCGCCGAAACTGACCGTGCCGATGATCCTGTTTTTTCTACCGGTTCTCATCGCCGTCATTCTTGGGCCGGCCGGCCTTCGAGTCATGGATACGTTCTGACGAAGACACGCGCCGGCAGGTCGAGCGGAACAGAAGCCATAATGTTGCAGGATCGCACCGGTACAACCGAAAGCGTATCAGCCAGCCGGCTTGCCGTCCTTTTTCGCCAGTTGCTGCCAGGAGTTCTGCTGCGAAAGCATGGCACGCAGATAGGTGAGGTTTGCCTGCGCCTGCTGTGGCGAGAGTTCCTGAACCGCGATGCGCTCGGCTTCGGCAAAGCGGCCCTGTAGACCGACCACGAGCGCGAGGTTCTGGCGAACGCGGCTATCGGCGCCCGGCTGAGCAATAGCGGATTGCAGATATGTTTCGGCAGTGCGCGGATCGCTCGACAGGACATAAGACATGCCGAGGTTGGACAACACGCTCGGATCGTTCGGCTTCAAGTCAAGCGCCTGCCTGTAGCGGGAACGCGCCTCGTTCGAGCGTCCAAGCTGATCGAGCACGGCGCCCTCGGCGGAATAAAGCCGCCAGTCGGGCCGGTCCGGCGTCTGTGCCCGCTGGATGGTCGAAAGCGCCTGCTCCAGCTGGCCGGCGGCGGCCTGCGATTTGCCATAGGCGGCAAGCACATCGCGGTCGGCCGGATTGGCGATGGCGATCTGCTGCATGACGGCGAGAGCCTGTGTGTTCTTGCCGGTCATCATCAGCACGCTGGCATAATTCATGCCGACCGATTTATCCTTGGGGCTGCGTTCATAGGCTTTGCCCGCGCTCTCCTCCGCCTGCCGAAGCTGCTCCATGTTCATGTGATCATAGGTGCGCGTGGCGGCAGGAATGGAGCCGGTGGACATGCGATCGGGCTTGTTGGTGCTCGCGCATCCTGAAACCGCAAGAACCAATGCGGCAAGACACGCTCCCCGCAGCAACCCTGTCCGGTCCCTCTCGCCCAAAGAAAATGCAGTCATGGCAGCGCCCCCGCCCAAGAATGATCAATCTTGCGCCCGACACACGACAGACTCACATGACGCAACTTTCGCTTAAGCAATAATCTGTTAACCCTAACAGAGCGTTAATCGCACCGATTCTCGACATTTACGGAAGCATACAATGGCGCCCTATCAGTTCATCGAACGCCCGACCCCCTTCAGCTCCAAGGCCGGCAGCACATTGCCGGTTTTCGCCGTCACACCGGCCCATATCGAACAGGGCGCCATCGACCCTGTCGCTCTGGATTGGGCGAAGAAGGCGGGGTTCAAGGCGGAGGCAGGCGCCATCCTGCTCGTTCCTTCCGCCGATGGTTCACTGGGCGGCGTCCTTCTCGGCCTTGGCGGCAATCCCTCGGAAATCCCCTTCATCACCGGGAAACTTGCCCGTGAGCTGCCGGAAGGCGAGTGGCACATCGAGACAGCACCCCTGACGGCCAATCGCCTCGCTCTCGGTTTCGGTCTCGGCAGCTACCGCTTCGACAAATACAAGACCACCAAGACGAACGGGGCAAAGCTCCTTATTCCGCAGGACGCGGAAGACGGCGAGATCAAGCGCGTTCTGGCCGGCGTTTTCCTTGCGCGCGACCTCATCAATGTTCCGGCCAACGATATGGGACCGGATGAGCTTGAGATTGCCTTCCGCGCGCTTGCCGCCCATTACAAGGCGAAGGTGAAGATCACCACCGGCGATGATCTGCTCAAGGAAAACTTACCCCTGATCCATGCTGTCGGCCGGGCCAGCGAAAGCGCGCCGCGGCTTCTGGAGATGAACTGGGGCAAGAAGGGCAATCCGCGCCTCACCCTCGTCGGCAAGGGCGTCTGCTTCGATACAGGCGGCCTCGATATCAAACCCGCCGCTTCCATGGCGCTTATGAAGAAGGATATGGGAGGTGCAGCCAATGTGCTCGGCCTTGCGCTGATGATCATGGATGCGAAACTGCCGGTCGAACTTCGCGTTCTCGTGCCCGCGGTCGAAAACTCCATCTCCTCCAATGCCTTCCGCCCCGGCGATATCTACCGCAGCCGCAAGGGGCTGACGGTGCAGATCGACAATACCGATGCCGAAGGCCGTCTTGTTCTGGCGGATGCGCTGGCCTATGCGGACGAAGATGCGCCGGACCTGATGATCGACATGGCGACGCTGACTGGCGCTGCCCGCGTCGCGCTCGGCCCGGATCTGCCGCCATTCTACACCGATGACGAGGATCTGGCGCATGATATCGCGGAAGCCAGCATCGACACGGACGATCCGCTGTGGCGCATGCCGCTCTATATGGGCTACGACAAGGATATCCGCTCACGCGCAGCCGATATCACCAACGCGCCTTCGGGCGGCATGGGCGGATCGATCACCGCCGCCCTGTTCCTGAAGCGTTTCGTTACCAATACCAGGCGCTGGGCGCATTTCGATATTTATGGCTGGTCTCTGAGCGAGAGGCATCATTCATCGATCGGCGGGGAGGCACAGGGTATCAGAGCGCTCTTCCATTACATCGCACATCAGTTCGCGAAGTAATCTGCTGATAGGTACAGGCTTCCACGGGCGCTTCCTCAAGCGGAGCGCCCGTTCTCAATTTAGAGCATTTCCGGACGGAAAACCGGGGTCCAATTTTCCTGGAAAAGCCTTAAACCAGAACCTTCTGTTCCTTGTGGTCTTCTTCGCCGAAGAACTTCAGGTAACGCTCCACTTCGGCCGGGTCGCCGGTTGCCTTTTGCGGATTGTCCGAGAGCTTCACCGCAGGCCGGCCATTGGCGTCGCTCACCTTGCAGACGATGGAAATCGGCTTGAGGCTGGCGATGGTTTTTGGCGCGCAACCGGCAAAATCATTGGTGAGGTTGGTGCCCCAACCGAAGCTCATGCGCACCCGGCCTTCGAAATGCCTGTAGGTGTCGATGATGGCGTCGACATCGAGACCGTCGGAGAAGATCAACATCTTCTTGCGTGGGTCGCGGCCCATCTTCTGCCACCACTCGATGATCTTTTCCCCGCCTTCGATAGGCGGCGCGCTGTCGGGACGGAAACCCGTCCAGTCTGCCACCCATTCCGGCGCGTTGCGCAGGAAAGCCGCCGTGCCGAAGGCGTCCGGCAGCACGATCAGCAGGTTGCCGCCATAAAGCCGGTTCCAGTCCTTCAGAACCTGATAGGGTGCTGCAGCCAGCTCCTCATCCGTCTGCGCCAGTGCCGCGACCACCATCGGCAGTTCATGCGCGTTCGTGCCCACGGCTTCGAGATCGGAATCCATGGCGAGCAGGACGTTACTCGTACCGGTAAAGGCAGGCCCGATGCCTTCCTTCAGCGCTTCGACGCACCAGCGCTGCCAAAGGAAGCTGTGACGGCGGCGAGTACCGAAATCGGAAATGCGCAGGCCCGGCAGTTCCCGCAGCCGCTCGACCTTCTCCCACATCTTGGCCTTTGCGCGGGCATAAAGCACATCGAGCGTGAAATAACCGAGCGAACGCATGGCGCTGCGCGAGCGCAACTCGTTGATGATGGCGAGCGCCGGGATTTCCCAGAGTGTCGTATCCATCCAGCGGCCATGAAAATTCAGCTCATACTGCCCGTCGCGCTTGAAAAGCTCATATTCCGGCAATTGATAGCTCGACAGCCAGGAGAGGAATTCCGGCTCGAAAATCTGCGAGCGGCCGTAAAACGTGTTACCCGCAAGCCAGATGTTTTCCTTCTTGGAAAGACGCAGGGTGCGTGCATGATCGAGCTGTTCGCGCAGCTCCATCTCGTCGATCTCTTCCGCCAGCCGCACCGTTTTCGTGCGGTTGATAAGCGAAAACGTCGCATCGACTTCCGGATAGAGCTTCCAGATCATCTGCAACATCAACAGCTTGTAGAAATCCGTATCGATCAGGCTGCGGACGATAGGGTCGAGTTTCCAGGTATGATTATGGACACGGGTGGCTATATCGGTCTTCGTCATACTCGCATTCCCCAATATCGGCCAAAGGTCAGAATAGCCGATGTCACTCCGCACCCCGGCAGGTATCAACCTGTCATGCGGAAGATTTATCTGAAAAAGCGACAACAAGTCCAGAGCACCGGCCAGGCAAATGCCCGCCGCCACCGCTCACGCATCGATTTTCCGAAGAGCGCAAAGGGGGTTTTCGGTCCGGTGCTAGAGCGATGCCGCTTCAGAAGGTCGGGTCTACGGGGTTTATGCCGGGATACCAGTCCTTGGAAACCGGATTTCTGCCGCCGAAGCTGGAAATTCCGTTTTCATCGGTGCAATGGTAACCCTGAACGGGAAGTCCACGGCTGCCGAAAACATTCCGGTAGGGGCCGCGCGAATATCCGGTCGAGCCAAGTGCGCTGTGGCAATTGTAACGGACCTTTGGCTGCAGCGTGCGCGGATCCTTGACGCCCGGCAGGTTTGCATAGGCATCCGGCGCGGGAGCAAAACCATTCTGGAAAACAGTCTGCGCCTGCGCCGACGCGCTCAGCAAAACTGCCGTAAGGATCGCTGCCAATCGTGTCGCCGTTCTTGTCTTCATCGATGCCGGTCCCGAACCATCATCCAACCGATGTAGGCTGTCGGCGGCTCTCGCACAAAGGGCCGCACAGGCACAATTTCGTGAAAGTCGCCTTTTCAGTCTTCCAGGCGGCGGAAAGCCGTCGGCTTTTCGTAAAGCCAGCCGATGCGCTCGATGGCCGCATCGAGATTTTCGCGTGCGACATTCATCGTATGGCCATTGGCATGCAGCAGCGTTTCCTCGTTTTCCATGAGGCCGACATGGCCCTTCCAGAAGACGAGATCGCCGCGGCGCAATTCATCGCGCTCTATTTCCACGCCGAGCGACTTCACCTGCATGTCGGTATCGCGCAGAACCCGCCGACCCGTCATGGCCATGGAAAGCTGCACGAGGCCGGAACAATCGATACCGAAACCGGAACGGCCGCCCCAGAGATAGGGCGTTTCGATAAAGCGCAGCGCCACCGCCACATAATCTTCCTCAAGCGCCGCATCAACGGCGCGGCAATGGGCGGCGATGATGCCTTCGCCCTTTTCGGTCAGCAGGTAACGGGTGCCGCGTGTCTCCGCCTCGCCGACGATGCGAATGAGACTGCCCATTGACAGCGCTGCGACCGGCGGTTTGCGCAATTCAGCGGCTGGATAGAGAAAAGTGCGTGGTGCAATCACCCGATGGGTGGCGATAATGACATCGCCGATCGCCGTTTCCGGCACGTAACCGGCATACCCGTCCGCATCCGCCTGCACCCATGCCCAACCGCTGGCCCTGTCGAAAACGCGGATGGTTTCGCCAGACAGCAACTCGGTATCGATGCCGGCGGCAAGGTCCGGCGTGGGCCGCAGGCCAACAACCGGCACCGCGATCTGCGCGGGCGAGCCACTGACAAAACGTTCGGCCTGCACCACGCCCTGCAGCTTTTCATCGGCGAGATCGGAGCGGAAGACATTCAGGCGGCGGTCGAGCATCATGGGTTTCACATCCAGAGGTTAGATCTTGCGCGCCTGATCAATAATCAGATCGCCGAATTTTTCCAGATAAAGCGCACCGGCCACGGTGCGTTTTATCACGACATTGCGCTTGTCCCGCTCATCCCGAACCCGGTCGACCAGTCCGAGAGCACCCAGACTGTCGAGGGCGCGGGTAATAACCGGTTTGGTCACACCCAGCATGGCGGCGAGGCCCCGCACGGTGTGCGGCGGCGGCACGAGATAAATCTGCAGCAGGATGGCGGTTTGACGCAAGGTCAAATCCGGCTGATCGTCAATGACCTGCGCCGTGGATACACGATGCCAGAGGCCCAGGGCCTCCGTGGGCGACAATTGTGCAGGCAAACCGTGACCCTTCCAGTCGTTGTCTTATCGTTTTCATTCAACCGAACGGAAAACTCAAGAACCATCCCGCACAAACAGAACCGCCGCACGGCGCAGATCGGAAAGATCGCGCGGCGCGGCGGTATTTGTTGACCCGTTTTCGAGCCATAATGTCCCCTCTGGACTTGCAGAATGAGATGCAGGAAGCGTGCCAGTTTTGATGCGACGCACAAATACTCGTAAAAACAGCGCCTTAAGGCAAAAATTCCGCCTTTTGGCGAAATTTTCCGCAAAGGAAAAACAGCAACAAAAACAGGCAAAAAATAATTCAATGCTTAAAAACTGCCTTCCGCCACGACAGCGGAAGGCATGGGTAATCGCGGATCAGATCTCCGCGCCGCGCGCGGCATCAACCGCATCGGCACTCTGTCGCCGGTTATAGCGGATCGACGACCAGAGCGAGATGCCGATCAGGCCCGCGCCGCCAAGGCCAGTTATGACCTCCGGAATATGCACCATGGTCTGCACGTACATGATGACGGACAGGATGAGGATCGCATAAAAGGCGCCGTGCTCCAGATAGCGATATTCGGCCAGGGTTCCCTTCTCAACCAGCATGATGGTCATCGAACGCACATACATGGCGCCGATGCCGAGGCCGATGGCGATGATGAAGAGGTTTTGCGTCAGCGCGAAAGCGCCGATAACGCCGTCGAAGGAGAAGCTGGCATCCAGCACTTCAAGATAAAGAAACGCACCGAAGCCGCCTTTTGCCGCACCTTCCAGCATTTCCTGGCTGCGGTCGAGAATGCCGCCGACGACTTCCACCAGCAGGAAGGTCAAAAGACCCCAGATCGCCGAATGGAAGAAGGTGTTGGCCGCGACCGGACCAAGTTCCGGATTGTCGCTAGCACCGATGATGCGGGAAAAGATCAGCATGACGACCAGCACGAAGGCAATCTCGATGCCCTTGACGGAGGAATAGATTGCAGCCTTTTCCTCGATCCAGCGCACCCAGTGCACGTCCTTTTCATGGTCGAAGAAGAAGTTGAGACCGACCATCATCAGGAAGGTGCCGCCGAAAGCCGCAATCGGCAGATGGGCGTCACGCATGATTTCCGCATAACGTTCCGGCTGCGTGGCCGCCATGACGAGCGCAGTCCACGGGCCGACATTGGCCGCGACGACCACGATGAGCAGCGGGAAGACGATACGCATGCCGAAAACGGCAATCAGGATACCCCAGGTCAGGAAGCGGTGCTGCCAGACTGGCGTCATATCCTTCAGCTTGTTGGCGTTGACGATGGCGTTGTCGAAGGAGAGCGAGATTTCCAGCACCGCCAGAACGACGCAGATGAAGAAGATCGTCGCCGTGCCGCCGACCGTTCCGGTCATTTCCCAACCGAGATAACCGCCGAGGATCAAACCGACCACGGTGACGATAAAAGCCCACTTGAAGTAGGTAAGGGTGTTTTTCTGGGCAGCGCTCATGTCCGGTCGCCTCCCATAACGAGGGCGTTCACGGACCGACGCAGGGCGTCAGGCCGCACGCAGAAAGCACGCGCGCGAAGCACATTCAGGTTTTTCATAGTTTTTAATCCGCCGGCCAATTTTTGCAGGCGGTACCGACATCGCGAGAGCGCCGTAAAACTCTCGCCAGAGGGGCCCGGCACCTTTGTTTCCTCTGCCGTTGCGAGACAAATCATCGCAGGGCTCTTTCTTACTCCCCGAAGATCACGCCTTCGTCAAGTCCCGTGATCGTGATCAAGGCCCTGAGAAAGATCAAACCTGCTCCGCGGCCAGGTCTTCAGCGGTTTCGCGGCGGCGTTTGAGAGTATTTTCGCGGAAGAAGATATAAAGGCCGGAAAGAACGATCAGACCCGCGCCGACGACGATACTCGTCTGCGGCACATCGCCGAAGAACAGCCAGCCGAAAATCACCGCCCAGAGCAACAGCGTATATTGCAGCGGCGCGACGGTGGCGGCATCGGCGAGTTTAAGCGCCCGGTTGACCAGCACATGCGCCGTCATGGCGACGACGCCGAGCAGACCGAGGAAGGCGAGATCGAAACTGGACTGAACCGGCAGCCATCCCGATGGCGTGAGGAATACCGCGACAATGCCCGCAAGCGCCGCACCGATGATCTGCCAGAAGGCAAGCACCGTATCCGGCGTATTGCGCAGCTGACGGCCGGATAACATCATGAAAGCGAAAGCGGCGCTGCCGAGGATCGAAAACAATGCTGCGGAGGTAAGGCTTGCCGAACTGGGTTTGAGCGCGATGAGAACGCCGACAAAACCGATGGCGATGGCAGTCCAGCGACGCCAGCCCACTTTTTCTCCGAGCAGAAACGGCGAAAGCGCCGCCACATAGATGGGGGCGGCCAGCCAATAGGTCATGACATCGGCGAGCGGCAGGGCCGCAACCGCGAAATAGAAACAGAAAAGCTCTGCGGTGGAGAAGAAGACGCGCGCAAACTGAAGGCCGGGACGCTCAATTCTGACAAGGCCGGAGAGGCCGGCACGCCAGACGATCGGAACGAGGATAATAAGCGCCGCCGCGCTGCGAATGAGGATCACCTGACCCTGGCTATAGGTGGCTACGAGCCATTTCCCCATGGCGTCGTTCAGTGCGAAAAGCAGCATTCCAAGCAGCATGACGGCCACGCCGAGGCCAGTCGGCGAAAGCTTACGTATCATAGACATGTCAGTTCCGATCTCTCCCAATGGCTGCATTGGTCGTCCAGCCAGCCATCCTTTGTCAAGCCCCGAACGGCCGGGTCCGAACAATTAATAGTACTAATAATATCTGCATTTGGGATGTCAGGTGAAGATTCGCCGTTCTTCGGCTACGAGTTCCTGGAGAAAATCGACCACAGTGCGGACGCGGACCAGTTGACGGGCGGATTCGTGATAGGCCGTCCAGTAGGACCGGCTGATGGTGAGGTGCGGCATGATCCGCAGAAGTTCGGGATATTGCCCGGCGATGTAATTATGCAGGATGCCGATACCCGCACCGGAACGCACCGCCTCTGTCTGCCCGGTGGCGCTGGAGATTTCAAAGGCGGCGTCCCAGTCGCGCATGATCTCACCGGTAAAGTTCAGGGAAGGCGAAAAGATCAGGTCCTCCACGTAGCCGATCCGCCGGTGGCGCTTCAGCGCCTCGACATCATCAGGCGTTCCATAATCGGCCAAATAATCCACCGAAGCATAGAGGCCCAGCGAATAATCGGTGAGCTTCGAAAACATCAGCCTGCCCTGCTCCGGCCTTTCGATTGTGATGGCGATATCGGCCTCGCGCTGCGACAGTGAGAAAGAGCGCGGCACCGGCACGAGCTGGATTTTCAGATCGGGATAACGGGCCGTCAGCCGACCGAGCCTTGGCGCGAGGAAGGAAACGCCGAGACCATCCGGCGCACCGATGCGCACCGTTCCCGCCACCGCCGTATCGACGCGGCCGAGATTTGCCTGGGCATTCAGCATTTCCGTCTCCATGCGCTCGGCGGCGCCCAAAAACCGTTGCCCCTCCTCGGTCAATTCGCAGCCGTTCGTCCGGCGGATAAATAATTGGGTCTTCAGCGCCTGCTCCAGCAGCGTCAATCGCCGCGAAAGCGTCGCATGGTTGAGCCCGAGCCGTTTCGATGCAGCGAGAATCTGCCCGGAGCGGGCAACGGCAAGGAATATGCGGACATCATCCCAATTCATGGCTTGCTGCGCATCACTACGGGTTCAACCTCGATCAAAGTAAGCGATGTCACCATTCCCGCCACCCCCTCTTTGTATGTCAGGAAATGCGGCGTTTGCAGATGCGCCTCGTAGGCTGCGCGGTTCGCATAGATTTCGAGGATGCGAATCTTTTCCGGGCTGCCTTTGATCGCCACCGCATTTAGTGCAAGCACGCCCTTTTCAAGGCTGACCGAAGTCTCGATCTCTTCCGCAAGCAGTTTGCGATAGGCTTCCAGATGAATGGGATCGATTTCGATTTCAGCCATCCTCACGACAGGTTCTTCGCTCGCCACTTTTTTTGACCTTCTATTTTGACCTCGGGAAACGTCTCAAAAGGCTTGTCGTACTTTAATTTACGCACAACGGTTTATTATCTCAGTTCATTGATTTGTACAAATTCAAGTGCAATGCTGCGCTCATCAAAAAATCGCGGAGGAAAGCCCCATGAAGGAAATCGGTCATTTCATTAACGGCAAGCATGTGCCGGGCACCAGCGGCCGCACATCGAATGTCTACAACCCGGCCACCGGCGAAGTTCAGGCAACTGTCGCGCTTGCAAGCGACGCCGAACTGCGCGCCGCCGTAGAGAGCGCCAAGGCTGCGCAGCCGAAATGGGCCGCTACCAACCCGCAGCGTCGCGCCCGCGTTTTCTTCAAGTTCGTCGAACTTCTGAACCGCGACATGAACGAACTGGCGGTGCTGCTCTCCAGCGAGCATGGCAAGACCGTTGAAGATTCCAAGGGCGATATCGTGCGCGGCCTCGAAGTCTGCGAATTCGTCTGCGGCATTCCGCATCTGCAGAAGGGCGAATTCACCGAAGGGGCAGGCCCGGCCATCGACATGTACTCGATCCGCCAGCCGGTTGGCATCGGCGCGGGCATCACCCCGTTCAACTTCCCCGGCATGATCCCGATGTGGATGTTCGCGCCGGCAATCGCCTGCGGCAACGCCTTCATCCTCAAGCCTTCCGAGCGCGACCCATCGCTGCCGATCCGTCTTGCCGAACTGATGATCGAAGCCGGTCTTCCGGCCGGCATCCTGAACGTCGTCAACGGTGACAAGGGCGCCGTCGACGCCATCCTGACCGATCCCGATATCGGCGCGGTCTCCTTCGTGGGCTCGACGCCGATCGCCCGCTATGTCTATGGCACGGCCGCCATGAACGGCAAGCGTGCGCAGTGCTTCGGCGGTGCGAAGAACCACATGATCATCATGCCGGATGCCGATCTCGACCAGGCGGTAAACGCGCTGATGGGCGCAGGTTACGGTTCGGCGGGCGAGCGCTGCATGGCTGTTTCCGTTGCGGTTCCGGTTGGCGAGGAGACGGCAAACCGTCTCGTCGAAAAGCTCATTCCGCAGATCGAAAGCCTGAGAATCGGCCCTTATACCGACGACAAGGCCGATATGGGTCCGCTCGTCACCAAGGAAGCGCAGACGCGCGTCAAGGGCCTTATCGACAGCGGCGTCGCACAGGGTGCGAAGCTTCTGGTCGATGGCCGCGACTTTAAGCTGCAGGGCTATGAAGATGGCTATTTCGTCGGCGGCTGCCTGTTCGACCACGTGACCCCTGATATGGACATCTACAAGACGGAAATCTTCGGACCCGTTCTCTCCGTCGTTCGCGCCAAGAATTACGAAGACGCGCTGGAACTGCCGATCAAGCATGAATATGGCAACGGCGTCGCCATCTATACCCGCGACGGCGACGCCGCCCGCGACTTCGCAAGCCGCGTCAATATCGGCATGATCGGCGTCAACGTTCCGATCCCGGTTCCGCTTGCCTATCACTCCTTCGGCGGCTGGAAGGCCTCGAGCTTCGGCGATCTCAACCAGCACGGGACGGATTCGATCAAGTTCTGGACGAAGACCAAGACGATTACCTCGCGCTGGCCGTCGGGTATCAAGTCGGGCGCTGAATTCGTGATGCCGACGATGAAGTAAGCCGGGAAGCCGGTACACAAGCAAAAGCCCCGCTGGAAAAACAGCGGGGCTTTTTATTGGATTTCGGCTGGGCGGTAAGGGCTGCGCTGGGATCAGTTGGTCGGGCCGTCGTTGAAACCCACTTCATCCACCAGTTCGGACGCCTGCTTGCGATGGGCCGCTATGTCCGTCAGCGGCAGCTTATCCGGATTGATGGGGCCGAAGCCCTTCACGACATCGGATGGCTCCGCGCCGGGCAGCACCGGATATTCGAAGACCTGCTTGGCGTAGATTTCCTGCGCCTCGCGCGAGGCCAGGAATTCCATAAGCTTCAGCGCATTGTCTTTGTTGGGGGCGTATTTCGTCAGCGCCATGCCGGAAATATTCACATGTGTGCCGCGATCGCCCGCATTGGGAAAGATCACCCGCACCGATCCGGCCCATTCCTTTTCTTCCGGCTCGCGATCATTGGTCAGCATCAGGCCGACATAATAGGTGTTGCCGAGCGCGATATCGCATTCACCGGAAAAGATCGATTTCGCCTGGCTGCGGTCGGTTCCGTCAGGCTTGCGAGCAAGATTGTTCTTCAGGCCGGTCAGCCATGTGCGGGTATAATCGACGCCGTGATGGGCAATCATGGAGGCGATCAGCGCGATATTATAGGAATGCTGGCCGTCGCGAATGCAGATCTTGCCCTTCCATTTCGGATCGGCAAGCTCCTCATAGGTGATGTCCTTCTGGGTCACCCGCTCCTTCGACGCATAGACCACCCGGCCGCGCGTGGTGAGACCAAACCATTCGCCCTCGGGATCGCGCAGATTGGCGGGGATATCCTTTTCGATGACGGGATCGTTGAGGACCGGCTGGGTAACCTTGCCCTCCTTCGCCTCGACGAGACGGGCGATATCGACCGTCAGCAGCACATCGGCCGGCGAATTGACGCCCTCGGCCTGAATGCGTTCCACCAGCCCCTTATCGAGAAAAAGCACATTCGCTTCTATCCCGGTTTCCTTCGTGAAAGCATCGAGCAGCGGCTGGATCAATTCAGGCTGGCGATAGGAATAGACATTAACCTCTCCCTCTGCCAAAGCGACGGGCGCGGCGACAAGGATCGTCAGCCCTGAAAAAACGGCAGCGGAAAAGTATGATTTCAAGCTTGCCATTATGAATGCCTCCATTACATTCCGATTCTTGACTTGTTTGTTCATGAATCATCCGAACGGTCAACAAGGCTGTTCGAGAAATATCGGACGGGTGCCAGTTTTTTCAGTTTCTGGAATTGTTCTAAACTGAAAAAGAGACTATATAACTCCACATTGAGAGTTAGGAGACCAGCATGCGCTTGACCAAACAGACCAACTATGCCGTTCGCATGTTGATGTATTGCGCCGCCAATGAAGGCCATCTGAGCCGCATTCCTGAGATCGCCAGAGCCTATGGCGTTTCGGAGCTGTTCCTGTTCAAAATCCTGCAGCCGCTCAACAAGGCGGGCCTGGTGGAAACCGTGCGCGGTCGCAACGGCGGCGTGCGTCTTGGCAAACCCGCCGAAAAGATCAGCCTGTTCGACGTAGTGAAGGTGACTGAAGACAGCTTCGCCATGGCCGAATGCTTCGAGGACGGTGCTGTGGAATGTCCGCTTGTGGATAGCTGCGGCCTCAACTCGGCGCTTCGCAAGGCGCTCAATGCCTTTTTCGACGTTCTGGCGGAATATTCGATCGACGATCTCGTCAAGGCGCGGCCCCAGATCAACTTCCTGCTGGGCCTCGATACGGAAATGCCGAAGATCGCTGCCCCGGCGGCCTGATCATCCCGTTTCCCCCCGTCGGCAGTTGCCATAGCCCGTGTCCGTGAGGCCACGGGCTTTTCTTTTATAGAATACGCATGAAATGTAATATTTTTGATCCTGCGTGTTGACGTCGCGAATGGAAGCGGCGCATTTGGTCGCGAGCTTTTTCAAGCAACCAATCAGCGTCGCAATGATCATCAAGCCTGAATTCCATACATTTGCGCTCACCGCGCTCGTCGGCAGCATAGGGGCGCTACTCGCCAGCCTCATCGATATTCCGGCGCCTTTTCTTTCCGGCCCGGCGCTTGCCGTGACAATCACGGGGCTGGCCGGTGTAAGGCTTGGCGTTCCCGCCTTCATCCGCAATGCCTGTTTCGTCGTCGTCGGCATTTCCATGGGAACGAGCGTGACGCCCTCCGTGATCGACGCCGCCAAGACCTGGCCCGTGAGCTTCGTCGTTGTGCTCGTCGCTGTCGTTATCATGCTCTATGTCGCCTACTGGATCCTGCATTATGGCTTCGGTTACGACCGGACAACGGCGATGCTGGGCGCCTCTCCCGGTCATCTCAGCTATATCATCAGCCTCGGCGCCGAGACGAAAAGCGACCTTGCGACCGTCAGCATCGTGCAAAGCGTGCGGGTGCTGGCGCTGACGCTTTCCGTGCCGCTGATCGTCGAATATTTCGATCTCGTCAGCACGGAACCGCTTGTGGCCAACCCGCCAATGGGTCTGCTCACACTCGCGCTGACCATCGGCGCATCGCTTCTGACCGGCTGGCTTTTCCTGCGCTGGAAGTTTCCGGCCGCGCTGCTGCTTGGCGGCGTCGCCATTTCCATCGGCACCCACATTACCGGCCTTACCGAAGGCGGCGTTCCCACCTGGCTCAGCCTGCCCGTCTATGTGCTGATCGGCTGCCTTATCGGCACGCGCTTTTCGAATGTCTCACTGATGGACGTGCGGAAAGGCTTTCTGGCGGGCTTTGTCGTCACCATCGCCGTGATGCTGATTGCCGGAAGCATTGCCTGGATGATTTCCGGCGTGACCGGCGTTCCGCTCAATGCCGTCATGATCGCCTATTCGCCGGGCGGCCTGGAGACCATGGCGGCGATGGCGGTGATGATGCATGCAGATACCGCCTATGTCGGCTCCCACCACGTCATCAGGCTCCTGTTTCTTTCGGTTCTCATGCCGCTCGTCATGGGCAAGGATGCGCGCAAGCGCGACGGCGAAACCTGACCATCGGCGTGTGGCCGGAGCCATCGACGCGAAAACGCAGGTGGCATGCAACCATTTTTCCTCCCGGCCGTTTATATTCGGCCGCAATTGCGGCGGCGATCTTTCGCCTGTTCGGCAGGCTGACCCACCGGAGGAACACTCATGAACCGCTTGATGACGTTGACGGGCGCCGGACTTGCGCTTGCCCTTTCTGTTTCCATCGCTCAGGCGCAGGTGGTCGTGTCGTCGAAGATCGACACGGAAGGCGGTGTTCTCGGAAACATCATCCTCGCCGTCCTTAACCAGAACAAGATCGAAACGACGGATCGCATCCAGCTTGGCGCCACGCCGGTTGTGCGAAAAGCAATAACGGCCGGTGAGATCGACATCTATCCGGAATATACCGGCAACGCCGCGTTCTTTTTCTCCAAGGCGGACGATCCGCTCTGGAAAGATGCAGCCAAGGGCTATGAAGAAGCGAAAACGCTCGACTTCGACGCCAACAAGATCGTCTGGCTGACGCCATCGCCGGCAAACAACACCTGGGCCATTGCCCTGCGCAAGGATGTCGCCGACAAGAACAATCTGAAGACGCTTTCCGATTTCGGCAAATATGTTGCCGATGGCGGCGAAGTCGTCCTTGCTGCTTCTTCCGAATTCGTCAACTCCGCCGCTGCGCTCCCCGCATTTCAGACCACCTATGGCTTCACCATGAAACCTGACCAGCTGATCACGCTTTCCGGCGGCGACACCGCGGCCACCATCGCCGCCGCCGCCAACCAGACGAACAACGCCAATGCCGCCATGGTCTATGGCACGGATGGCGGCATCGCGCCCTCCGGTCTTGTGGTTCTGGAGGACGACAAACATGTGCAGCCGGTCTATCAGCCAGCGCCGATCATTCGCGAAGAGGTTCTGAAAAAGCACCCGAATATCGAAGAGCTGCTGAAACCGGTGTTCGAAAAACTCGATCTGGCAACGCTGCAGGATTTGAACGCCCGCGTTCAGGTGGGCGGCGAACAGGCCAAGACCGTGGCGCTCGACTTTCTGACAAAGAACGGCTTCGTCAAGTAACCGTTCGCGGCGCCGGAGGGGGTCGCGGGAACCGGTGCGTTCCCGTGGTTCCCTCCCAAATCATACACGGGCCAAAAGACAGGGGAGCAGGATTTGACGAAATGGCCTGACAAAGTGGGCGTGGTGATTTCGTACCTGCTTCTTTATGCGCTTTTTGCATCGCCTTTCATGACATTCCGTGCCAACCGGATCGTTCAGGGCGAGACACGGACGGTCTTCGAAGCTCTTCCGGGTTCGGCTGCAACTGTTCTCGTCACCATCGTTCTTCTTTCGGCCTTCATCGCGTTTTTCCGCTTTCCTACGCGATTGAAGCTGGCATTTGCGCTGGTCGGTCTTGCTGCACTGGCGGTTTTCGTCGGGAAGGCGGCTTCTTTCCTCATGCCGGAGGGTAACGGTTTTGCCCGAGTTTCACCTGCCAGCGGCTTCTGGCTGATATTTGCCGGGCTGGCTCTGCTCGCCACGGATTGCATTGCGCGTCTTGAGCCGAAGCCCACAGCCCGGATTTTGTTGCTGATTGCGGCCATCGCCGCGCTCGCGGCCGTGCTGACAAGCGGCCTCTGGAACGACCTCTCCATCATCAAGGAATATACCGGCCGGGCCGATACATTCTGGACAGAGGCTTTGCGGCATGTGGAACTTGCCATTGGCTCGCTGATCGCAGCGACCGTAGTGGGCATTCCCCTGGGGATACTCTGTTACAAGGTCGAGCGGTTGCGCGCAGGCGTACTGAACAGCCTCAACATCGTCCAGACCATTCCCTCCATCGCCCTTTTCGGCCTTTTGATCGCCCCGCTCGGGTGGATCGCGGCCACTGTGCCGGGTGCCGCGAAAATCGGCATCGCCGGCATCGGCATGGCGCCCGCTTTCGTGGCACTGTTTCTTTATTCGCTGCTGCCGGTGGTTTCCAACACGGTGGTCGGTCTTTCCGGCGTTTCGCAGGCGGTGCGGGAAGCGGCGCGCGGGCTTGGCATGACGCCGATGCAACGGCTGCTGCGGGTGGAATTTCCGCTGGCCATGCCGGTCATCCTCACCGGCATCCGCATCGTACTGGTGCAGAATATCGGCCTGGCGACGATTGCCGCCCTGATCGGCGGCGGCGGCTTTGGCGTTTTCGTATTTCAGGGCATCGGGCAGACGGCGATGGACCTCGTGCTACTCGGCACCGTGCCGACCGTTCTTCTCGGCTTTGCCGCCGCGATAACACTCGACGCCCTCATCGACAGCAATCTCTTCAGCGCAGGCGGAAGGCAAAAGGCATGATCGAAATCGACACCATTACGAAACGATATGGCGATGCAGCCGTCGTGGATCAGGTATCGCTGACTGTCGCGCCGCGCACCGTCACCGTCATCGTCGGCACGTCAGGATCGGGAAAAACCACCCTGCTGCGCATGATAAACCGGCTGGTGGAGCCGACCTCCGGCACGATCCGTATCGACGGTGAGGATGTCAGCGCGATACCCGGTTTCAAGCTTCGCCGCCAGATCGGCTACGCCATTCAGGGCCATGGCCTGTTTCCGCACCGGACGGTGGCCGAAAATATCGCGACCGTTCCGCAGCTGATCGGCTGGGATCGCAAGCGGATCGAGGCGAAGATCGACGCGCTGATGCATCTCTTCCAGCTCGATCCCGCGCTTTATGCCGACCGTTTCCCGCATGAACTCTCAGGCGGTCAGCAGCAGCGTGTCGGCGTGGCGCGTGCGCTCGCCGCCGAACCGAACATTCTCCTGATGGACGAACCCTTCGGCGCGCTGGACCCGGTGATTCGCGCCAAGGCCCAGAACGATCTTCTCGATATCCAGAAAAAGCTCGGCGTGACCGTCGTTCTCGTCACGCACGATATGGACGAGGCCTTTCATCTGGCGGACCGTATCGCCGTGATGGACAAGGGCCGCATCGTGCAGGACTGCCCGCCGGCCGAACTGGTGCTGAAACCGGCGACGGATTTCGTACGCACCATGATTGGCGAAAACGAACGGGCGCTGAAACTGCTGTCCGTTCTCTCCGTTGCCGATGTCGTGGAGCCGGGAAACGCAGAGGGCGAACCGCTCACCGAACATACGAGCCAGCGTGACGCCCTGTCGGCTATGTTATGGGCGGGCTGCGATGCCCTGCCGGTCGTCAGGGACGATGGGCAACCCGCCGGCCGGGTGCGGCGTGACGTTCTCCTCCAGCGTGCCGCCGGAGCCCCATGAAAAACGCCTTATCCTTCTTTACCCTCGGTTTCCTGACGCTGGCGCTGATCATCTTCCTTGCCGTGCCGCAGGTCTTCGCACCGGTGTTTCGCCCTCTCGTGCAGGCCAATGCGCCGGCAATCTACACGCAGGCCAATCTGTTTTCCCTCACGCTGTCGCATCTAACCATCGTGGCGATCGCCACGGGGCTGGCCACGCTCACGGCGGGAGCGCTTGCGGTTCTCGTCACCCGGCCATTCGGGGCGGATTTCCTGCCGCTGTCGCGCAGCATCGTCAATATCGGCCAGACCTTTCCGCCGGTAGCGGTGCTGGCGCTGGCCGTACCGATGATCGGTTTTGGCGAAAAACCAACGCTCATTGCCCTGTTTCTCTATGCGCTTTTGCCGGTATTCGAAAATACGCTGACGGGTCTTACGACCCTGCCCGCCACGGTGATGGATGCCGCGAGAGGCAGTGGCATGACCGGCTGGCAACGTCTTGTCAAAGTGGAGTTGCCGCTTGCCCTTCCAGCCATTCTCGCCGGCATCCGGCTTTCGGCGGTCATCAGCCTTTCGACCGCGACCATCGGCTCGACCGTCGCGGCGCGTACCCTCGGCGAAGTGATCATTGCCGGCCTGCAATCCAACAATCTCGCCTTCATTCTTCAGGGCGGGCTGATTGTTGCGGCGCTGGCGATCCTGATTCACGCTGCCTTTTCCGCCCTGGAGAAGAGTGCGGCGCGCAAAACCGCGCACTGACACAGGCAAGCCCCGCATTTTTATATTCCCGATACCTGCCGCACATGGTAGGGGCTGACCGTCGAAACAGAAACATTCGAGGTTCGAGTGACACAGGCAATTGTCGTGATGGGAGTGAGCGGCTCCGGCAAGTCCACGGTCGCGGAAGCAGTGGCGGAAAAACTGGGCGTTGCTTTCATAGAGGGCGACAAGCTTCACCCGAAATCCAATGTCGATAAAATGTCCGAAGGTATTCCGCTGACGGACGAAGACCGCTGGCCCTGGCTCGACCTGATCGGCGCGGAACTGCGCAAGGGCAGCGAAAGCAACGGTGTCGTCGTTTCCTGCTCGGCGCTCAAGAAAATCTATCGCGACCGCCTTCGCAAGGCCGCCGGCGGCCCGCTGGCTTTCGTCTATCTGGATGGCAGCCTGGAGCTTCTCAGCCGGCGCATGGGCGAGCGCAAGGGCCATTTCATGCCGCTTTCGTTACTTCAGACCCAGCTTGCCACGCTGGAAGTGCCGACGGGCGAACCGGGCGTCGTGACCGTCAGCATCGATGCCACACCGGAGGATATTGCGAATAACGCACTTTCCGGTTTGAAGACGGTGACGTTCTAAAATCCGAGCCTGTCGCGCAGGCCGTACCACCACGCGCCAAGCAGGGTCAGCGGCACCCGGAAGGTCTTGCCGCCGGGGAACGGATAGTTCGGCAGCGAACTCCAGATATCGAAACGTTCGGCGTGGCCGGCAACGGCTTCGCCCAGTATCTTGCCGAGCAGATGAGTTGTCGTAACCCCATGGCCGCTGTCGCCATGCGAGAAATAGATATTGTCCGACAGCCTGCCCATATGCGGAATACGCGTCAGGGTCAGCGCGAAATTTCCGCTCCAGGCAAAGTCGATTTTCGTTTTTTCCAGTTGCGGGAAGGTTTTGAGCATGTTCGGGCGGATCACGCCCGTCAGATCGGCCGGATCGCTGCCGCCATAACCGATGCCGCCCCCATAGAGCAGGCGATTGTCCGAGGTCCGGCGATAATAATCGAGAATGTAGTTGGCATCCTCGACACAATAATCGGCAGGCAGAAGAGCCTCGATCAGATCGGCATCGAGCGGCTCCGTCGCCATGACCTGGCTTGAGACCGGCATCATCCGGTCGCCGATTTCCGGCAAGAGTTTGCCGAGATAGGCGTTGCCGCAGACGAGGACATATTTCGTCTTGACGCTGCCTGTTGCCGTGCGCACCACGGGGTTTGCGCCCTGCTCTACCGCAATGACCCGCGAATTTTCGAATATGCGAGCACCGAGGCTTTCGGCCGCCGCCGCTTCGCCCTGCACCAGATTGAGCGGGTGGATATGCCCGCCGAAGCGGTCGATCATGCCGCCGGCATATCGATCGGTCTTCACATAGTGGCCGACATCCGCCTTCGAGACCATTTCGAGCCCGCCATGGCCGTGTTTCTCCCAATGGGCCTTATGGGCCTCCATCTCGCGGATCTGTTTCGGCGTGAAGGCGGCGAAGAAACCCCCATCGACGAGATCGCAATCGATGGCGTATTTGGCGATGCGGTTGCGGATGATCGCGCCGCCTTCAAGCGACATTTCGCCGAGTTTCACCGCCTTGTCATGCCCATAACGGCCAGCAATGGTTTCGAGATCGCGGCTATAGCCGTTGACGATCTGGCCGCCATTGCGGCCCGAAGCGCCGAAGCCGACGCGGACGCCTTCCAGAACGATGACGGAATAGCCGCGTTCACTGAGTTCCAGCGCGGCGGAAATGCCAGTGAAGCCACCGCCGATGATGCAGACATCGGCGTCCAGCGCGCCTTCGAGTGTCGGCCGCACGGTTTTGACATTGGCGGAGGCCGCATACCATGACGATGTGTGGCCGGGATTGGGAATATTCGTTACCTCAGCCATTTCACACCGTCCTGATATAGGCGTCATATTCGACGTCGGTTACACGCAGGGAAAATTCGGAAAGCTCCTGCTGTTTGCAGGCGGAAAACAGCGTGCGGTACTTCTGGCCAAGCGTTGCATAGGCAAAGCTCGACCGCGTGAAGCGCTGCAACGCATAGTCCCAGTTGGTGGGCAGCGGCTCGTGATTGATCGCGTGGCTGTCGCCGGCAATCGCGCCGCCAGGCTGGCGCTTCTCCTTCATGCCGGCAAGCGCAGCGCTCAGGATCATCGCAACGACCAGATAGGGATTGGTGTCGGCGCCCGCGACTCGATGTTCGATACGCGTCGCCGCCTTGCTGGCAACGATGACACGCACAGCTGCGGAGCGGTTGTCGATGCCCCAGGAGGCGTAGGTCGGTGCGTGTTCGCTGGGTGTCAGGCGGCGATAGGAATTGGCATGGGGGGCGAAGATCGCCATGCTTTCACCCATGTTTTCCAAGAGGCCGCCGACCGAATGCATCAAGGCATCCGATGGACCGTCCTCTCCGGCGTAGATGTTCCTGCCATCCCTGTCGAGAACGGAAAAATGCACGTGCATGCCATTGCCGGCCTGCAACCCATAAGGCTTGGCCATGAAGGTGGCGTCGAGATCATGCCGCCGCGCCACGCCCTTGACGATGCGTTTCAGGAAGACGGCGAAATCGGCCGCCTGCAATGCATCCGGCACATGGTTGAGATTGATCTCATATTGTCCGGGACCATTTTCCCGCAGCGTCGTGTCGGCAAGCACGCCCTGTGCGCGGCAGGCCGTGGCAATATCATGGAAGACGTCCTCGAAATCCTGCAGTTCGGAAATCGACAAAACCTGTGTCTGGCCCGTATGCCACCGACCCTCGCGGCTGTGCGGCGGACGAACGGGATCAAGCGCGGAGCGAACGGGATCGATCAGGTAAAACTCGAGTTCGGTGGCCACGACCGGCGTGAGGCCGGCCTTTTTATAGGCGCCCAGAACCTGCGCCAGCACATGGCGCGGATCGCCATAAAAGCCGGTTCCATCCGGATTTTTCATTGCCAGGAGAACCTGTGCCGTCGGGCGACCAAGCCATGTCACCCGCGACAGTGTGCCTGGAACGGGGAAACAAAACCCGTCCGGATCGCCTGTGCCTTCCGCAAGACCTGCGGCATGCACATCCCGGCCCCAGATATCCAGCGCATAGACCGACCGGGGAATGGCCATTCCCTTTTCAAGAACGTCGATTGCCCGTTCGCGCGGAATCCATTTGCCGCGCGGCACGCCGTTCGCATCTATGACGAAAGCTTCGAGAATTTCGATATCGGGATTATCGGCGAAAAATTTCTTTGCGTTTTCAATATCATCCATCATGCACCAGCAAGCCGTTTCCATCTCGTTCCATGCGCAGCGAGTTGCGCTAACGAAAGTCGTCCTGCTGCTGATAGATGAGAAACCTCGCCACCATGATGACGTTTTGCCCCTTTTCCCTTTAGATCATTACATGATCTAAATTATATAGTTAGAACGGGATTTCAGGCGAAAACCGCTTACACTTTTCGCCATCCCGCTCCAGCATGCGACCATGTTACGTGGCCTGTCCCCGGAAGGCCAGCGGATTTAGCTATCAGGGATTGAACCTTTCCGGGCGATAGGCGTCGATGGCGATAACCGGCGTTTCGCCAAGCATGGTTTCCGCCAGCACACGGCCGGTGATCGGCCCAAGTGTAAGGCCATGGTGGGCGTGGCCGAAAGCAAACCACAATGTTTTATGGCGCGGCGCTTTGCCGATGATAGGCATCATATCCGGCGTGCAGGGCCTCGCACCCATCCACGGTTCCGCATCCAGCCGGCCGCCGAGAGGAAAGACGGTGCGCGCCACCCGCTCCGCCCGCTCGATCTGCACGGGAGATTTCGGTGCATCGCGTTCGGCAAATTCCGCGCCCGTCGTCAGGCGGATGCCCTTTCGCATCGGCGCGAGGAAATAACCGCGCTCGGCGTCGATCAGCCAGTTATTGAGCTTCGTGCCCTCCTGCGGCGCATAATGCATGTGGTAACCGCGTTTCACGCCAAGTGGAAAGCGATAACCCAGCCGTTCCGTGACGGTGTCCGCCCAGGGGCCAAGTGCCACGACGGCATGTTCGGCCTCGACCGCGCCGGTTTCGGTGCGCACCGTCCACCCGCTCACCGTCTGGCTGAGGGTGGAGGCATCGCCCCTGACGAAGCTTCCGCCGAGGCTCTCGAACAGCCGGACATAAGCGAGCGTCAGTGCATGAGGATCGCGCACCGACCAGGGATCGTTCCATTTCAGGCCGCCGACGAAATCATGGCTCAGATGCGGTTCGGCTGCGGCAAGCTCCTTGGCGTCGAGTTTCGTATGGGAAATACCGTGGTCGCGCGCCAGACGCTCGGCGAAAGCAAAATCGGCATCCCGCCTCGCGGCGGTCCTGTAGGCCTCCATCCAGCCGTTCTTGACGATCAGATCACCGGCTTTCGCCTCCTCGATCAGGATATTGTGCTCCGAAACCGAATGCTCGATCAGCGGCGCATAGGCGCGGGCAATTGCCGCGTGGCGCGAGGCTGCGGAATTGTACCAGTAACGGCCGAGAAAAGGCGCGATCTTCGGCAGGGCGGAGAGATGATAGCGGGCATCGATGCTGTTGTTCAGGGAATAGCGCAGCAACAGGGCGAGATCCTGCGGGAAGGCATAAGGCACGACGCCTTCTCTCTGGATCAGCCCGGCATTGCCGAACGAGGTCTCCTCACCCGGTCCGCGCCGGTCGACCAGTACCACCGACTTACCCCTGCGGGCCAGTTGCAGGGCGATGGAGACCCCGATGATCCCTGCCCCCAAAACGATCACATCCGCTGCCATGGCAATCAATCCGTTTCCGCGTCACATGCCCCTCAACATGGGTCGGCATTTTCCGCGAAGCAACAGAAAAATCATTACCTTAACAGAAACAGCAATGCCGCCTACTGGCTTATCGCCTTCGTTTTCATCGCCTCGATGTCGAAGGCGGCCGCCAGCAGCGCCTTGGTATAGTCCTGCTGCGGGTCAGCGAAGATTTCCGCCGCCGGGCCGCTCTCCACCACCTTGCCATGGCGCATGACGATCAGGTCGTTAGCGAGCGCCTTCACCACCTTCAGATCGTGGCTGATGAAGAGATAGGCGAGTTCGTGCTTCGCCTGCAGATCGCGCAGGAGATCGACCACCTGCGCCTGCACGCTCATGTCAAGCGCGGAGGTCGGCTCATCCAGCATGACGAAACGCGGTTTCAGCACCATGGCGCGGGCAATGGCGATGCGCTGGCGCTGGCCGCCAGAAAATTCATGCGGATACCGCCAGCGGGTGGCCGGGTCGAGACCGACCTCTTCCAGCGCGGTGGCGACACGCGTATCGCGCTCGTCGGCAGACAGAGACCGCTCATGCACCTTCAGGCCTTCGGCGACGATCTCGCCGACCGACATGCGCGGGCTGAGCGACCCATAAGGATCCTGAAACACCACCTGCAGCCGGTTTCTGAGCGGCTTCATCATTTCATAGGAATAGTGGTCGATCGACTGGCCGATGAAGCTGATACGCCCTTCAGACGCAATCAACCGCGAGAGGGCCAGACCGAGCGTGGTCTTGCCGGAGCCGGATTCGCCCACCACGCCCACAGTCTGGCCGGCGCGAAGGGTGATATCGATGCCGTCCACCGCCTTCACATGGTCGACCACCCGGCGCATCAGTCCCGCCTTGATGGGGAACCAGACCTTGATATCGTCGCCCTGCATGACCACGGGTTTGCTGGCGTCGGAATGCGGCGGCTCGCCCTTCGGCTCTGCCGCCAGAAGATGGCGCGTATAAGCGTGCTGCGGATCGGTAAAGACCTGCTCCACAGTGCCGGTCTCGACAATCTTGCCCTTGGTCATGACGCAGACGCGATCGGCAAATTTGCGAACGATGCCGAGGTCGTGGGTGATGAACAGCATGGACATGCCGTGCTGCCTTTTCAGATCGCCGAGCAGCTCGAGAATCTGGGCCTGAACCGTCACGTCGAGCGCCGTCGTCGGTTCGTCGGCGATCAGCAGTTTCGGCCGGTTGGCGAGCGCCATGGCAATCATCACGCGCTGCCGCTGGCCGCCGGACAATTCGTGCGGATAAGCCTTCAGGCGCCTTTCCGGTTCTCGGATACCCACCTGCAGCAAAAGTTCCAGCGTGCGCGCCCGCGCCTGCGCCCCGGTGATTGCCTGATGCAGCTCCAGAATCTCACCGATCTGCCGCTCGATGGTGTGGAGCGGGTTGAGCGAGGTCATCGGCTCTTGGAAAATCATGGTGACGTCGTTGCCTCGGACCGCACGCAGGGAGCGTTCCGGCAAAGTCAGCATATCCTTGCCATCGAACAGGATTTTTCCCGAAGGATGGCTTGCCGCCGGATAGGGCAGCAATTTGAGAATGGAGTTCGCCGTCACGGACTTGCCGGAACCGGACTCGCCGACGAGGGCGACGACCTCGCCCGGCATCAGATCGAAGGAGACGTGGTCGACAGCGATGCTCGTCGCACCGCCCTGATGAAAGGCGACGGAGAGATCACGGACGGAGAGAAGCGGTTGGGTCTTTGTTTCCGTCATGGCGATCACCGGAACGTCTTGCGTGGATCGAAGGCGTCGCGCACCGCTTCACCGACGAAAATCAACAGTGAGAGCATGATGGACATGGTGAAAAACGCAGTGAGGCCAAGCCAGGGGGCCTGAAGATTGTTCTTGCCCTGCGCGATCATCTCGCCCAGCGACGGCGATCCCGGCGGCATGCCGAAGCCGAGAAAATCGAGCGAGGTGAGCGTCGTGATCGATCCGGAGAGAATGAAGGGCAGGAAGGTCAGCGTCGCCACCATGGCGTTGGGCAGAAGGTGGCGGAACATGATCGTCCAGTTGCCGACGCCAAGGGCGCGGGCGGCGCGGACATATTCGAAGTTTCTGGCCCGCAGGAATTCGGCGCGGACAATGCCGACGAAGCCAACCCATGAAAAAAGCAGCATGATGCCGAGCAGCACGAAGAAGCCCGGCGGCAGGATGGCCGCGATGATGAGCAGGATATAAAGCACCGGCATGGACGACCAGATTTCGATGAAACGCTGCAACAGCAGGTCCGCCCAGCCACCGAAATAACCCTGGATCGCGCCGGCGGTAACGCCGACAAGGGCCGACGCAATGGTCAGCGTTAGGCCGAAAAGTACGGAAATGCGGAAACCGTAGATCATCCGCGCCGTGACATCGCGCGCCTGATTGTCGGTTCCGAGCCAGTTGAGATTGCCAAGCGTGCAGCCGGGATCGGCATTGCCCTGCGGGTAGGCCGAGCAGCGATCCTTTTTATCCATCAGCCAGAAGGGCGCGGTGGGCGCCGAATGGGGAATATTGGAATTGACCGTCTGATAGGAGTAGCGGATCGGCGGCCAGATCATCCAGCCATTGGCGTTGATCTCATCCTGAATGAAGGAGGATTTGTAGTCGGTCTGGGCCAGGAAGCCGCCGAATTTTTCCTCCGGATAGTCGACCATGACCGGCACCAGTAACTCGCCCTTGTAGGAAGCGAGAATGGGTTTGTCATTGGCAATGAATTCCGCAATCAGGCTCAGGAAAAACAGGAGCAGGAACAGCCAGAAGGACCAGTAACCGCGCCGGTTTGCCTTGAAATTCTGCCAGCGGCGCTTGGTCGTGGGCGAAAACCACGGGCGCTTCGGTTTTACCGGCGTTTCCGTTTCGGCGGTATGGGTAAGCGTCATCACACGTCCCTCCGCTCGAAATCGATGCGCGGATCGATCCATGTATAGATCAGGTCGGAAATCAGGCCGACGACGAGACCCATCAGCGAGAAGATGAAGAGCGTGCCGAAGACGATCGGGTAATCGCGATTGACGACCGAGAGATAACCGAGGCGGCCGAGGCCATCGAGCGAGAAGATATTCTCGATCAGCAGCGAGCCGGTGAAGAAGGCCGAGATGAAGGCGCCCGGAAAACCGGCGATCACGATCAGCATCGCGTTGCGGAAGACATGACCATAAAGAACCCTGCGCTCGGTGAGGCCCTTGGCGCGGGCGGTGATGACATATTGCTTCTTGATCTCGTCGATGAAGGAATTCTTGGTCAGAAGCGTCGTCGTCGCGAAGGCCGAGAGTGACAGTGCGATGAGCGGCAGGGTCAGGTGCCAGAAGTAGTCGATGATCTTCTGCCACCAGTTCAGCTGATCAAAATTATCCGACACCAGACCGCGCAGCGGGAACCAGTCGAAGAAGGACCCGCCGGCGAAGAGGACGATGAGCAGAATGCCGAAAAGGAAGCTCGGCACGGCATAACCGATGATGATGATGCCGGAGGTCCAGACGTCGAAGGTCGAGCCGTCGGACACGGCCTTCTTGATGCCGAGCGGAATGGAGATGGTGTAGGAAATGATCAGTATCCAGAAGCCGAGCGACGCGGACACCGGCAGCTTGTCGATGATGAGATCGATCACCGAGGAATTGCGGAAGAAACTGTCGCCGAAATCGAACCGGATATAATTCCACATCATCTCGAGAAAACGGGTGAGCGGCGGCTTGTCGAAGCCGAACTGTTTTTCGAGCTTCGCGATCAGTTCCGGATCGAGACCCTGCGCACCGCGATATTTCGAACCGCTGTCATCGAAACCGCCGGACTGGCCCATGAGATCGCCGCCGCCCGAAAGCCGGTCGGAGGCGCTGTCGCCCTGCCCGGTCAATTGCGCGACGACCTGTTCCACCGGCCCGCCCGGCGCGAACTGGATGACGAGAAACGAAATGCCCATAATGCCGATGATGGTCGGGATCATCAGCGCCAGACGTCTGAGGATATAGGCGCCCATCAGCCTCTGCTCCCGGCCGGTACGTCAGCGGTTTTCGTTTCTGTCAAACCCGGTCCTTTCCTGAAAGCGCCTGCCTGCGCTTTAAGCGATTCGTCTCGCCCTATGTGAATCAAGCCTTCGCCACGAAAGCAAGGCCGGCGTCAGTTTCCGGCTTGGCTGGACCACCATGCATCGGGAAAACCGACACCATATTGGGGCAGGTTTTCCGGACGGATAAGCGTGTTCCAGTAGGCGATGAACATCTCACCGCGATAGAATTGCGGGATGACATAGCTGTTCGCCAAAAGCACCCGGTCGAGAGCGCGTGCGGCGGCCACCTGTTCATCCCGGTTGGGCGCAAATATGACCTTCCTGACCAACGCATCGACGGCCGGGTTCTTGATGCCGGCAATATTATTGGACCCTTGCCGGTCGGCGGCGGCCGAGCCCCAGAAATCCGCCTGTTCGTTCCCGGGGTTCGCCGAGGTCGCCCAGAGCTTGACGATCACGTCATAATCGAAGCTGCGGGTGCGGTTGGTATATTGCGAGGCGTCGACGGTACGGATCGTCGCGTTGATGCCAATCTTCTTCAGGTTCTGGACATAGGGAAGGATGGTTCTTTCCATGCCGGCGGAATCGATCAGAAACTCCATATCGAGCGGCTGTCCGGTTTTGGCATTGACCATGCGGTTGCCGCGCAGCTCGTAACCGGCTTCCTTCATCAGCTTGACCGCCTCGCGCAGATTGTCACGCTGCTTGGTGGGGTCGCCTGCCACGGGGTTGCGATATTCTGTCGTGAAGACCTCCGGCGGAACCTGATCCTTCAGTTCCTGAAGGATTTCCAGCTCGCGACCGGTCGGTAGGCCGGAAGAGGCCAGCTCGCTGCCCATGAAGAAGCTGTTGATGCGCTGGAACTGGCCGTAAGCCAGCGTGCGGTTCAGCTCCTCGAAATCGAAAGCATAATTGAGCGCCTTGCGCAGTTTCGGGTTCTGGAACTTCTCCCTGCGCATGTTCGGCACGAAGGCCTGCATGATACCGACGGAACGATAGATATTCGGCAGTTCTTCCTTCTTGACGCGGCCTTCCTTGACGGCCGGAAAATCATAGCCCGTGACCCAGCGGCTGGAGGAGGCTTCCTGGCGGAAATCCACGGTGCCGGACTTGAAGGCCTGGAATTCGACATCCTGATCGGCGAAGAAGGTGTAGGCGATGGTTTTGAAATTGTTCATCCCCACATTCACATTGACGTCCTTGCCCCAGTAGTCGTCGCGGCGTTCGTAAGCGATTGTCGAGCCGGGAGAGACTGAGGCAATCTTGTAGGGGCCGGAACCCATGACTGGTTCCAGCGTGCCGCGCGATATGTCGCGCGGCTTGCCATCCGGGCCGGCTGCCTCCCACCAGTGCTTGGGAACGATCAGCAATTGCCCGACAATCTGCGGCAATTCGCGATTGTTCTTTTCATCGAAAGTGAAGGTGACATCCCTTTCGCCGCTCACCTCCGCCTTGGTGACATGGGTGTAATAGGTCGCTAGCTGCGGGCTCAAATCCTTGGCTTTTTCGAAGCTGAAGACGACATCCTCCGGCGTCACCGGCTTGCCATCGGCCCATTTCGCCTCGGCGCGCAGCCGGAAGGTGGCTTTCGAAATATCGTCCGGGTAGCTCACGCCCTCGGCCAGAAGACCGTAGGAGGCCGACAGCTCCTCTTCCGTCGATTTCATCAACGTATCGAAAACCAGCGAAAGGCCGGTCGCCGCCTCGCCCTTGGCGAGCAGCGGATTGAGGGTATCGAAGGTGCCCGCCGTCGACAGGCGAAGGGTGCCGCCTTTCGGCGCCTTTGTATTCACATAGTCGAAATGATCGAAGCCATCGGGATGTTTCAGTTCCCCGACCGTCGAAATCCCCTTTCGCCACACATCGGCCGATTGTGCGAAGGCCGCCGCCGGTATCAGCAGGGCGGATGCCGCAAGAGCAATGAGGAGACGGGATTTCAGTGGTGCCAATATCATCGGGGGAATGTCCCTGTTTTCGCGTTTGTTGAAGAGAGCATAAAACAAAGATTGGCAAAAAACAGATGCGCTGGCTCACAAGCTCTTTATCCGCGCCTTTATCCTCCCGCTTTGCAACATGCGGGGCGAAACATGGTTTCAACAAAATCGCGTTCCAGTTTATCTTGAGGGGAAGAGAATCATCTGATCGGACGGGCACGACTATATGACGGCGGGATCATCGAGAGTTTTCAAGGCGGCCATGCTGGCGATTTCGGTCGTCTCCGCGCTGCAGTTGCAGATGGAAACCGCATCGGCCGAGGACAGGCCCGCGAAAGAAGTGTTCGGCCACATGGTGCTGCCTTCCGCCATGGGCTCGCAGCCGATCGGCTCCTATGCCAAGGGCTGCCAGTCCGGCGCCATCGCCATGCCGACGGACGGTCCCGGCTGGCAGGCCATGCGCCTTTCCCGCAACCGGCGCTGGGGCCAGCCGCAAATGATTTCCTTCCTCGAGCAATTTTCGCAGGATGCCCAGAAGATCGGCTGGCCGGGCCTGCTGCTGGGCGATATTTCCCAGCCGCGCGGCGGGCCGATGCTGACCGGCCATGCGTCGCACCAGATCGGCCTCGATGTGGACATATGGTGGCGACCGATGCCGAGCCCACGGCTGAGCGTGGAGCAGCGCGAAACGGTGCCTTTCATCTCCATGCTGGACAAGAGCAAGTTCCTGACGGTCGATGACCGCAAGTGGTCACCGCTCAATGCCCGGCTGGTGATGATGGCAGCAAGCTACCCGCAGGTGGAGCGTGTCTTCGTCAACCCGGCCATCAAGCAGAAACTCTGCCAGACATGGACCGGCGACCGCACCTTCATGGGCAAGATCAGGCCAATCTACGGCCATGACGAGCATTTCCACATCCGTCTCGAATGCCCGCCCGGCGCGCCCAACTGCAAACCGCAGGCGGCCGTGGGCAAGGGCGACGGCTGCGACAAGTCGCTTGCCTGGTGGTTCAGCAAGGAACCATGGGCGCCGCCGAAAAAGGACCCCAATGCCAAGCCGGTGAAACCGCGCCCGGTCATGGTTTCCGATCTGCCCTCGGCCTGCGCCGCCGTGGCTGCCGCCCCTTCCGCCAATCCCGAGGGACTTGCAGCTCAGGCCTATTCGCCTGCTCCGGCAACGCGCCAGCAAAACGTGGAACAGGTCATTCAGGCAGCCCCCGCCCTGCAGCCGCCTTCGGATATTCCGCTTCCCACCCAGCGCCCGACATTGAACTGAAACAGAAATGGGGCATTCAACAGCTTCCCTTTTCAAATGGCGGCAAGCTGTTATAGAAGGCTTCAAATCGATTTAATTCTTGATGGAACGGGCTGGGACCATGGAAGGACAACGCTGTATCGCGCTCATCGCTCACGACGAGAAAAAGGACGATATGGCGGATTTCGCCCGTCATCACCAGAAAGCGCTTGCCGGTTTCAGGATCGTCGCCACCGGCACCACCGGCGGACGGGTACAGGAAGCCTGTCCGGGTCTTGAAGTCATTCGCCTCAAAAGCGGACCTCTCGGCGGCGACCAGCAGATCGGCGCGATGATCGCCACCGGCGAGGTGGATATGCTGATCTTCTTCACAGACCCGCTGACGGCCATGCCGCATGATGTTGATGTGAAGGCGCTGACCCGGCTTGCTACGGTTTACGATATTCCCATGGCGCTCAACCGCGCCACCGCAGAAAATCTCATCGACTTCCACGTCGCCAACTGAACCTCCCAACATGGAACAGGCAATGCCGAAGACGTCCGATACCGAATATCTGTCCTTTCCGATCCTTCTTGGCGACATCGGCGGCACCAATGCCCGCTTTTCCATTCTGATCGATTCCTTTGCCGAACCGGTGCACCTCACCACCGTGAAGACGGCGGAATATCCGACCATCGACGACGCCATCCAGCAGGCAGTTCTGGACAAGACCTCGCTCCAGCCGGTCTCGACCATTCTTGCGATTGCCGGCCCGATCGAAGGTGACGAGATTCCCCTCACCAACTGCCATTGGGTCGTCAGGCCGAAGGACATGCTGGCCAATCTCGGCCTGAAGGATGTCATCGTCATCAACGACTTCGAGGCGCAGGCTCTGGCGATTGCAGCGCTTGACGACGACAACCGCGAATCCATCGGCTCCGGCCGCAAGGATGTGCTGGCGTCGCGCGTCGTTCTTGGACCGGGCACGGGACTTGGTGTCGCCGGGCTGGTTTACGCCCGCCATATGTGGTTCCCGGTGCCCGGCGAAGGCGGCCATATCGATATCGGCCCGAGAAGCGCGCGTGACTATGCGGTTTTCCCGCATATCGAAACCATCGAGGGCCGTGTCGCCGGGGAGCAGATCCTGTGCGGGCGCGGGCTTGTCAATCTTTACCGAGCCGTCTGCACCGCCGATGGCATCGAGCCTGTCTTTTCCGATCCGGCCGACATTACCTCGCAAGGCCTTTCGGGCGAGAACCGGCAGGCGAAAGAGACCCTGTCCCTTTTCAGCACCTATCTCGGCCGCGTGGCCGGTGACCTCGCGCTGATATTCATGGCGAAGGGCGGTGTCTATCTGGCCGGCGGCATTTCGCAGAAGATCATCCCGGCGCTGAAGAGCCCGGAATTCCGGGCCGCCTTCGAAGACAAGGCGCCGCACAGCGCACTGATGCGGACCATTCCCACCTTCGTCGTCACCCATCCGCAGGCGGCGCTTTCCGGGCTTGCCACCTATTCGAGAACGCCGTCCGATTTCGGCCTGTCGCTGGACGGACGACGCTGGAGGGCTTGATCGCCCTGCCTGTTCTTATGTGATGCTTGCGAAGCGGGCGGGCGGTCTTTAACGTCGCTGTAGAAAACATCAATCGACAGATACCGGCGGATCTCGATCCGTCCGAGATGAAAAGTGAGTGACAGCATGGGCAGCAGCGGCATGAAACTGGTGGTGGTCGGCGCGGCGGGCCGCATGGGACAGGCGCTGATCCGCCTTATTCACCAGACGCCCGGCGTCCAGCTGCATGCCGCCGTCGCGCGCGAAGGCTCGGCCTTTGTCGGCCGCGATGCGGGCGAGATCGCGGGGCTCGGCCCGATCGGCGTCGAGATCACCAGCGATCCGTTGCAGGCATTTCTGCATGCGGAAGGGGTGATCGATTTCACTTCGCCGGCAACCAGCGTCACCTTTGCCGGCCTCGCCGCGCAGGCCCGCATCGTGCATGTGATCGGCACCACGGGCTGCTCACCGGCGGACGAGGAAAAATTCAAGGCCGCATCGCGTCATGCGCGCATCGTCAAGTCGGGCAATATGAGCCTCGGCGTCAACCTGCTCAGTGTTCTCACACAGCAGGCGGCGCAGGCGCTGGATGCGCAGAACTGGGATATCGAAATCCTTGAAATGCACCACAAGCACAAGGTGGATGCGCCCTCAGGCACCGCCCTTCTGCTCGGCGAGGCGGCGGCGGCGGGCCGCAAGGTCGATCTCACCACATCGTCCGTTCGCGTGCGCGACGGGCATACGGGTGCGCGTGAAGCGGGGACCATCGGTTTTGCCACGCTGCGTGGCGGCTCGGTGATCGGCGAACACTCGGTGATCTTCGCCGGAGAGGGCGAGCGCGTGGAGCTTTCGCATTATGCCGGCGACCGCTCCATTTTTGCACGCGGCGCGATTGCTGCAGCCGTCTGGGCCTTCGACAAGAAGCCGGGCTTCTATTCGATGCTGGATGTGCTGGGGCTTTCGCAGGCGGAGTAAGCTTTCGGCTTAATTCTCCACCGTGAATTCGACCGTATCGGCCGAAAAACGGCTGATGGCATATTGCACCGGTACGCCATCCATATCGGCATTCAGCGCCTGGGTGACGAGCAGAATTGCACCCGGCGACAGCTCCAGATCGGCCAGATCCTGCGTGTCGGCATGGCTGGCGGAGATGACGGTGGAAATACGCACGTAATCCGCCACCCCCAGCATATTGAAGGCAGCCGTAATCGAGCCGCTTTTAAGATAGGCCTCACCTATTCCGGCGAAACGATCCGCCGGGAACCATGTGGTCGAACGGGAAACCGGGCGGTTATCGGCCTTGCGCAGCGTTTCGAGACGTATGAGCTGTGCACCCGCCGGCAATTGCAGCCGCGCCGCCAGATCGGCATTTGCCGGTTCGGTCGTATGGGACAGAAGCAGCGCTTCCATTTCCTTGACCTGATCGGCGATCCCCGCCGTGAACCGTGTGCGCCGTGAGATCGGAAAACTCAGGCGCTCCTTGCGGGCGATCATGGTGCCACGCCCCTGCACCGGCTCGAGGATGCCTTCACTGGCGAGTGCGGCAATGGCGCTTCGGACGGTATGACGGTTGACGCCGAATTTTTCGGCCAGCGCCATTTCCGGCGGCAACATGCCGGTTTCATCGTGATCGCCCGCCGCGATCTCGCCTCTGATCCTGTCGGCGATCTGCCGCCAGAGCGCCACGCCGTTCTTTCTTTTCATCGCTGCCGAAGGGCCCATGTCACACGCTTGTCATTCACGAACGTTAAATGTACCTTATATTGTATAGTTGTCTATATCAATAGACATTAGAGGTCAAGCGATGATTCACGAAACTGCAGACTTGCATGCAGACAGAAAGCGGGTGGCGGCGCTTCTTGCCCGCGCCACCGTGCAGGAACTCGAAACCGTCTGGAACCGGCAGGATGAGAGTCCCCGGACGGAAAATGTGCGCGGGCCGGAAACCGGCCTCGTCATGGTCAAGGGCCGCATCGGCGGCGGCGGTGCGCCCTTCAATCTGGGTGAGACGACCGTGACCCGGGCAACCGTCAAGCTTGCCTCGGGCACCGTCGGTCACGCCCATGTTCTCGGCACCGGCCGTAAGAAGGCCTGGTACGCCGCCGTTTTCGATGCGCTCTGGCAGGAAAGCCCGACCCGCGGCTTTGTCGAGACCGAGCTTCTTTCACCGGTCGAGAAACGACTGGCCGAAGAGAAGGACAGGAAAACAAAAGAGACCGCCGCTACCCGGGTCGATTTCTTCACCATGGTTCGAGGAGAGGATTGATGAGCGTCAAGGCCGAAGTATTGACGGGCGGTTTTTCCGATGCCGTCTTCGATTCCCAACGGATTTTCAAGAAACTCATGGATGGCATGGCCCGGCCGGGCACGCCGCAGACAATCGAAACCGCGGTCGCCCCGCCATCGCCTCTCGCCCTCGCCACCGGCGCGGTTCTGCTGGCGCTCTGCGATCACGATACGCCGGTCTGGCTGAGCGGCGCGCTACGAAAAACCACCGTCCCCGGCTGGATCGGATTTCATACCGGTGCGGTCCCGACCGAAGAAAAAAGCGTAGCGCATTTCGCCGTCATCGAAGCGGGCAGCGCCATAGCCTCCTTCGGTCTCTTCGCCCAGGGAAGTCAGGAATATCCCGACCGCTCCACCACGCTCATCATCGAGTTGCCTGATCTGGATGGGGGACGGGAATTGCTGCTCTCCGGCCCCGGTATCCGCCACGTCAACATCATCAGCCCCACCGGCCTGCCGGACATATTCCCGAGACTGTGGGCGGAGAACAACGCCATTTTCCCGCGCGGCGTCGACGTCATCCTGACATCCGCCGACAGATTTGTCTGCCTGCCGCGCACGACGCGCATTCAACCCGTGGAGGCGTAAGATGTATGTTGCTGTCAAAGGCGGGGAAACCGCCATTGCCAACGCCCACCGGCTTCTTGCCGACAAGCGGCGCGGAGACCGTGACCTGCCAGCGATGACGGTGTCGCAGATCGTTTCGCAGCTTTCGCTCGCCGTCGACCGGGTTATGGCGGAAGCGTCTCTTTACGATCAGTCGCTAGCAGCCCTTGCCGTCAAGCAAGCCCGCGGCGACATGATCGAGGCCATCTTCCTGCTGCGCGCCTATCGCACGACGCTGCCGCGTTTCGGTTATTCGGTTCCGGTCGATACCGCTGACATGACGGTGCAGCGGCGCGTTTCCGCGACCTACAAGGATTTGCCGGGCGGGCAATTGCTCGGGCCGACCTTCGATTACACCCATCGCCTGCTCGATCCTTCGCTTCTCGAGGACGAGGCCGTTGAGACAGCCACCCAGCGCGAAGGCGAGCCGGAACATGTCATGCGGGTTTCCGATATTCTGGCGCAAGAGGGACTGATCGAAACTGACGGCGATATGCCGGCTGACCATATTGCCGGCGACCTGACGCGGGAGCCGATGGAATTTCCAATGCCGCGTGACCTGCGCCTGCAATCGCTGGCGCGTGGTGATGAGGGTTTCCTTCTGGCGCTCGCTTATTCGACGCAGCGCGGTTACGGCCGCACCCATCCGTTCGTCGGTGAAATCCGCATCGGCGAGGTGGAGGTGGAACTGGAGGTGCCGGAACTCGGCTTTGCCGTCTCGCTTGGCGACATACAGGTCACCGAATGCCAGATGGTCAACCAATTCAAGGGTTCGGTCAAGGCGCCGCCGCAATTCACACGCGGCTACGGTCTGGTGTTCGGCCAGAGCGAGCGCAAGGCGATGGCCATGTCGCTGGTCGACCGGGCGCTGCGGGCAGGCGAATTCGGCGAGGACGTCGTGGCCCCCGCGCAGGACGAGGAATTCGTCATTTCACACGCCGACAACGTTCAGGCGACGGGTTTCGTCGAACATCTGAAACTGCCGCATTACGTGGATTTTCAGGCCGAACTCGGTCTGGTCAGGAAAATGCGTGCCGATTTCGAGGCGGTCAACGCCAATGGCGCGGAGTGGATGGGCGATGCGGCCGAATAGCTCAGCGGCTGTGCTGCTCGCCAAACCAGTAAGCGCAAAAGACGGTCGATGCTGCAAACACAGCAAAGAACACGGCTGCAAAAATTCCAATCTCCATGAGCTTGTACTCCTTTTTTCACAAGGCTAACGCGCAATGCTTGAAGAAGTTTCATTTGACGACGGGCTGGCTGCCTACAACTTCGCCTACCTGGACGAACAGACCAAGCGAATGATCCGCCGGGCGATCCTGAAAGCCATCGCCATTCCCGGTTATCAGGTTCCCTTCGCTTCCCGCGAAATGCCCATGCCCTATGGCTGGGGCACCGGCGGCGTGCAGGTAACCGCCTCCATTCTCGGCCCGGACGATGTGCTGAAGGTTATCGACCAGGGCGCGGACGACACGACCAATGCGGTTTCCATCCGCGCCTTCTTCCAGAAGGTGGCGAATGTTGCCGTCACCACCCGCACCAAGGATGCAACCATCATCCAGACGCGGCACCGCATTCCGGAAGAAGAACTGCATTCGGGTCAGGTCCTCGTCTATCAGGTTCCCATTCCCGAGCCCTTGCGCTTCCTCGAACCGCGTGAGACCGAAACGCGCGTCATGCACGCGCTGGAGGAATACGGCCTGATGCACGTCAAGCTTTACGAGGATATCGCCCGCAACGGACGCATCTCCACCACCTATGCCTATCCGGTGAAGGTGGCCGGGCGTTATGTGATGGATCCGTCGCCTACCCCGAAATTCGACAATCCGAAAATGCATCTCTCGGACGCCCTGCAGCTCTTCGGCGCAGGACGCGAAAAGCGCATCTATGCCGTGCCGCCCTATACCGACGTCGTCAGCCTCGATTTCGAGGACCATCCCTTCGAAATCCAGCGCTTCGACAAGCCCTGCGCGCTGTGCGGTGCGGAGAATGTCTATCTGGACGAGGTGGTGCTTGATGATAAGGGCGGGCGGATGTTCGTCTGCTCCGATACCGACCATTGCGAGGACCGCCGCGCCCATGGCCACAAAGGCCACCTGCTGGCGGATGTGAAGGAGGCCGCAGAATGAGCGACGCACCGCTTCTGAAAGTCAGGGACGTTTCCAAATATTATGGCGACCGCGCCGGCTGCCGCAATGTCTCCTTCGAGCTTTATCCCGGCGAGGTGCTTGCCATCGTCGGCGAATCCGGTTCCGGCAAGACCACGCTTCTCAACTGCATTTCCACCCGGCTGATGCCGACGGCGGGCAGCGTGGAATATCGCATGCGCGACGGTTCGGTGCGTGACCTCTATCATATGGGCGAGGCCGAACGGCGTTTTCTGATGCGGACCGACTGGGGTTTCGTGCACCAGAACCCGGCGGACGGGCTGCGCATGGCGGTTTCGGCCGGCGCCAATGTCGGCGAGCGGCTGATGGCCGTCGGCAACCGGCATTACGGCAACATAAGGCAATCGGCCAGCGAATGGTTGGAACGGGTGGAAATCGGCACCGACCGCATCGACGACCAGCCGCGCGCCTTTTCCGGCGGCATGCGGCAGCGCCTGCAGATCGCCCGCAACCTCGTCACCTCGCCGCGCCTCGTCTTCATGGACGAACCGACCGGCGGCCTCGATGTTTCCGTGCAGGCGCGCCTGCTCGATCTGGTCCGCGGTCTCGTCAACGATCTCGGTCTCGCCGTCGTCGTCGTCACCCATGATCTGGCGGTGGCGCGGCTGCTTTCCCATCGCATGATGGTGATGAAGGGCGGCGATGTCATCGAACATGGTCTGACCGACCGGGTGCTGGACGACCCGCGCGAGCCCTACACGCAATTGCTTGTTTCCTCTATTCTGCAGGTTTGACGCCATGCCGACGCCTCTTATCGTTTCGGAAGTCTTCAAAAGCTTCACCATGCATCTTCGCGACGGTATCGAATTGCCCGTTGTGCGCGATGTCAATTTCTCCGTTTGCGGCGGCGAATGTGTCGTGCTCGGCGGTCCCTCCGGCATCGGCAAAAGCTCGATCCTGAAAATGCTCTATGGCAACTACGCCATCGACAGCGGGCAGATTCTCGTTCGTCATGAGGGCCAGGTCATCGATATCGGTAACGCCTCGCCGCGCACGATCCTCGATATCCGTCACCGCACCATCGGTTATGTCAGCCAGTTCCTGCGCACCGTGCCGCGTGTCGCTGCCATAGATGTCGTCGCCGAACCGCTTCTGGCGCGCAAGGTTGCCGCCGATGAAGCCCGCGAACACGCAGCCATGCTGCTTTCGAAGCTCAACCTGCCACGGGAACTATGGTCACTGCCGCCGGCGACCTTTTCGGGCGGCGAACAGCAGCGCGTGAATATCGCGCGCGGCTTCATCACCGACCATGCGATCCTGCTTCTCGATGAACCGACAGCCTCGCTGGACGCCCTTAACCGGCGTGTCGTCGTCGATATGATTGTCGAGAAAAAACAGAAGGGCACGGCACTGCTCGGCATTTTCCATGACGAGGAGGTACGGGAGGCCGTGGCCGACCGCATTCTGGACGTCTCACAGTTTTCTCCCAGAAAGGCAGCGGCATGAGCGTCAAGGTCGGTCTGGAACCGGTCATCCATGAGACCGCCCGTGTCAGCAACTCCTCGATCGGCCGCTATACCGAAATTTCGGAACGCTGCCGCATAGAGGAGGTCGAGATGGGCGACTACTCCTATGTGATGCAGGATGGCGCGATCTGGTGCGCCACCATCGGCAAATTCGTCAACATCGCCGCCTCCGTCCGCATTAACGCCACCAATCACCCGATGCAGCGGGCGACGCTGCATCACTTCACCTATCGTGCCCACAACTATTGGGACGATGCGGAGGATGAGACGGACTTCTTTGCCGCCCGCCGCGCCAAGCGCGTCGTCATCGGCCACGATGTGTGGATCGGCCATGGTGCGACGATCCTGCCCGGCGTCACGGTGGGAAACGGCGCGGTGATCGGGGCGGGTGCAGTCGTCTCAAAAGACGTCGCGCCCTATACCATCGTTGGCGGCGTGCCCGCCCGGCCGATCCGGGAACGCTTCCCGGCGGAACTGGGCCGGCAAATGGATAATCTGAAGTGGTGGGACTGGGACCACGCGGCATTGCGCGTCGCTCTCGAGGATTTCCGTAATCTGGACGCCGAGGATTTCGTCGCGAAATATGGCGGATGAAATCTCCCTCTGCCGAACACCTGCAAATCCCGGGGCACCCCCGGGATTTTTGTTTATGCGATCAAAAAAGACACGCAGATTTGAACGGTCCAAGATTCCTCCCGAAAGCTTTGTCGGCGAACAGGCGGATGCGATATCCGTGAAATCTGTAATATTTTATTCATCAAACTGACATCCACACTTCACGCACCGCTGTTACGCCGAACCCCGTCAAAAAGAAGATTGGACGGGGAAATGAGCTTTCACCTGAAGCAAGTCACGCGCCGTTTCGGCAACCACACTGCGGTCGATTCCGTGAATGTCGAAATTCCGCAGGGCCAGATGGTTGGCGTTATCGGACGCTCGGGTGCGGGAAAATCGACGCTGCTGCGCATGATCAACCGCCTCGTCGATCCGTCCTCGGGTTCCATCCATTTCAACGACAAGGAAGTTTCGGCGCTGAAAGGCGCGGTGCTGCGCAGCTGGCAGCGCGACTGCGCCATGATTTTCCAGCAGTTCAATCTGGTGCCGCGCCTCGATGTGCTCACCAATGTCATGCTCGGTCGCCTCAATCACCGCTCGACGGCGCTCAGCCTGTTCAACATCTTCACCAATGACGAGCGCCTGATGGCGATCGCCGCCCTGGAAAGGCTTGGCATCGAGCATGTGGCCATGCAGGCTGCCGGCACGCTTTCCGGCGGCCAGCAGCAGCGCGTCGCCATCGCCCGCGCCCTGATGCAGTCTCCGAAGATGGTTCTGGCCGATGAGCCTATCGCTTCCCTCGACCCGCTGAACGCCAAGATCGTGATGGATGCGCTGCGCGACATCAACGAACGCGAAGGCATTACGGTCATCACCAACCTGCATACGCTGGATACGGCGCGCAATTATTGCGAACGCATCATCGGCATGTCTCAGGGCCGCGTCGTCTTCGACGGAACCCCTACTGAGCTGACGGCTGCGGCCGTCACGGAGATTTACGGAACCGATTCTCAAGGGTCCGGCATCGACGAGACGATGACCTCGACCAGCATCAATATTCCCGGCGCGCAGCTTCCCGCGCGTCCGGTGCAGCAATCTGCCGGCCCCGAACCGCTCGCTCTCGCCGGGCTCTGAGGAACCGCTCAGCATCGTTTGCGCCCGCGTCAAGGGCCGATATTTCACAACAAACTCCGGCTCGCCGGGAAACAGGAGAAAGTCCATGTTGAAGAAAGTCCTTCTTTCGGCAGTCGCCCTTGGCGTTCTGGCCGGTTCCGCCATGGCTCAGGACGTCAAGGTCCTGCGTATCGGTCTCGACGGTTCCGAGAACGAAGCCGACATGATCCGCAGCACGAAATGCGTTGCCGATGGCCTGAAGGCCGCGACCGGCGTTTCGGAAGTTCAGGTTTTCCCGTCGCCGGACTATAACGGCGTCATCCAGGGCCTGCTCGGCGGCACCATCGACATCGCGTCCATGGGCGCTTCCTCCTACGCCAAGATCGCGCTCGCAGACCCCAAGGCCGTCGATCCGATCCTGACCTATACGGGTTCTGACGGTTCCAGCGGTTATTACACCATCATGGTTGCCCGCAAGGACAGCGGCATCAAGAAGCTGGCAGACGCCAAGGGCAAGAAGATCGGTTTCGCCGATCCTGACTCCACCTCCGGCTTCCTCGTTCCGAACGTCGCTATCCCAAAGGAAACCGGCACGCCGATCAAGGAATTTTTCGCTGAAACCGGCTTCGGCGGCGGCCATGAGAACCTCGTTCTCGCCGTTCTCGACAAGAAGTTCGACGTTGGCACCACCTTCGGTTCGGGCGTTGGCAAGTGGGAAGAGGGCTATTCCGGCGGCAACCTTCACCAGATGGTGAAGAAGGGCAACCTCGACATGGACGATATCGTCGAAGTCTGGAAGTCGCCGCTGATCCCGAACGGCCCGCTGATGGTCGCCAACAAGCTCGGCGACAACATGAAGAAGAAGGTCGAAGACTTCTTCATGGAACTGCCGAAGAAGGACCTCGCCTGCTTCCAGGGTTACACGCAGGGCAAGAACACCGCCTACATCAAGGTCGATCCGTCCTTCTACCAGACGATTATCGACGCCCGTAAGTCCGTTATCGGCGGCTGATCCTGACGGAATGTTCTGAAAGCGGCGGTGCCCTATGGCATCGCCGCTTTTGCCAATAAAGGAAAAGCGGCATGGCGACCACACTGCAACAGGGTACCCTCACGCCCGAGGGATTGAGCGCATCGTCCCGAACGGTCATGCGTCATTATCAACAGCAGCTTGCGACGCGGCGGGTCTATACCGTCATTTCGCTCGTGGTCTTTCTAATCATTCTCGCGGCATCGCTGAATTTCGCCAACGAGGCAAATTCAGGCAAGTTCTTCGAGCGCCTGCCATATTTCTTCGATTTTCTAAAAACGTTTGTGCCGGATAGCCCGCTTGAAATCTTCCGTGCAATGTTCGATCTGCCGTCGCCCTATGACAATGGCTCGATGAAATACAATTACGTCGCGGATCGCGTCTATGTCACCGACAGCTTTTACATCCCGCATTTCATTTACCAGCTGATCATCACCCTCAACATCGCATTGGTGTCGACGATCATCGGCACAAGCTTCGCCTTCGTGCTCTGCTTCTTCGCCTCCACCAATCTCGTCGGCGCCGGTCTCGTGCGCTTTGTGGTGCGCCGGGTCATGGAAGTGCTGCGCGCCTTCCCGGAAATCGTCGTCGCCGGGCTGTTGACCGCCATTCTATCCATCGGTCCAATCGCCGCGATTATCGCGATTTCTGTCCACACGATCGGCGCTTTGGGCAAGCTGTTCTTCGAAGTGGTGGAAAATGCCGACATGAAGCCCGATGAAGGCCTGCGCGCCGCTGGCGCCAACTGGCTGGAGCGGGTGCGCTTCGCCATCGTGCCGCAGGTTCTGCCCAATTTCGTGTCCTATGCGCTGCTGCGCGCCGAAATCAACGTGCGTGCCTCCACCATCATCGGTGCCGTGGGCGGCGGCGGTATCGGCGAGGTCTTCCGGCTTTCGATCGGTAACGATCATGCCTCCAAGACCTATGCCATCATCATCCTTCTGCTGATCACCATCATCGCCGTCGACCAGTTTTCCGGCTGGCTGCGCCGCAGGCTGATCGGCCATCAATCCTTCGAATTCGGACGGGGAGCGGCCTGATGTCGTCCAGCTTCATTCTCAACACCGCCGACCGCGAGAGATTGGCGGCCGCGCATCCGCACGTGTTCAATCGCGGTTTTATGCAGCGATATGGTCTGCTCGTCGGCCTTCTCACTGTCACCTTTTATCTCATCGGCTGCTTTTTCTTCTTCAATGTCGGTCCGGCCTTCATGCAGGGTCGGTGGGATCGTGCCTCGAGTTATGTTCAGGACTGGTATTCCTGGCGCGCCCAGCCGCGCCTGCGTTTCGAAGACGGCAAGGTGGAGCCGCAATGGTCCAGCCGCGGGCAATATCCGGTTGATGCAAAGATCGACTGGCTGCAGCCCCTGCCGGGTGGTGGCTACAGCGTCGTTTATGCGGGCATGGAAAATCGCCTCGACGTGACCCCGACCCGGGTGGATGTCTATGTCGACGGCAAGAATTATCCCGTCATCATCAATGGAGAACAGGCCCGGGCATCCGACGACGTGCCGCAGGAAATCCAGCAGGACGGCAACAAGGTTCTCGTGCATTTTGGTTTTGCCGGACAGGCGGAAATCCGCACCAGTCAGGTCTATGTCCAGCGTCGGTTCCTCGGATGGGCGAATTTCCTGTTCGACACCAAATCGGAATTCTGGGGCAAGGGCTATGGTGAACTCGCCGCTCTCGCGCTGTGGGGAGAAAGGCTCGATCCCGAGCGCTCCAATATCGGCCACATGGTGGATGATTTCCTCGACAACAGCGTCTGGCAGCATGCCGATATTCTTTCCAAGCTAATGCAGACGCTGGTTATGGCCTTTGTGGGCACGCTGTTCGGCACGCTCATCGCCCTGCCGCTCGCCTTCATCGCCGCGCGCAACATCACCGCCAACAGGGCCGCAAATTGGGGCATGAAGCGGCTGTTCGACTTTCTGCGTTCCATCGACATGCTGATCTGGGCGCTGTTCTTCACCCGCAGCTTCGGGCCCGGACCGATCCCCGGCATTGCCGCGATCTTCTTCACCGATACCGGTGCGCTCGGCAAGGTCTATGCCGAGGCGCTGGAAAATGTCGACGACAAGCAGCGCGAGGGTGTCAAATCGGTCGGCGCTTCCCCGATTGCGGTCAACCGTTTCGGCGTGCTGCCGCAGGTCCTGCCGGTCTTCATTTCGCAGTCACTCTATTTCTGGGAAAGCAACACCCGCTCCGCCACGATCATCGGCGCGGTGGGCGCGGGCGGCATCGGTCTGAAACTACTGGAGGCGATGGGCACCAATGCCGACTGGGACAAGGTCGCCTATATGGTCCTGCTTATCCTCTTCGTCGTTTTCCTGTTCGACCACATCTCCAATTCGCTGCGTTCACGCCTGATCGGCAAAACACAGCACTAGCTCTGAAGGGATGGAATGGCGAACGTCGTAATGATGTTCGTCATCTCCGCCGGACACTCGCGCAGTCCCGATTTATGCCGGCCGTATCCCGTCATCATCTCCGCCTGTGTCTTCAGCACATTCGGAAGCTTGCCGCATTTCCAATGCGCTTTTTTCCTTCGGCATCATCATTCTGTCACGGAAACCAATTACCTCGCACTCCTGACCTTGCGGGAAGCCGGCGAGTCACGCCAAATAGCTTCTCATCCCTGGTCTCCCATGACACTGAAGAGTGCTTGCCGTGCGCTATGCCATCTATTTTTCTCCGGCTAAAGATCACCCGTTGACTGAGGCAGCGTCACGCTGGCTGGGCCGCAATGCATTTTCCGGCACGCTGCATGACGACCACGACGACTATGCCGACATGACGGAGGAGCCACGCCGTTACGGTTTCCACGCGACCCTGAAGGCTCCTTTCGAGCTTGCCGAAAAATACAGCGAAGCGGAGCTGCTCACGGCCTTCGAAGATTTCGCGGCCAGCCAGTCCACCTTCGAAATTCCGCGTGTCGTCGTCGGTGCACTCGGGCCGTTTTTTGCACTGGTCCCGGACCGCACCTATCAGCCGCTGCAGGATTTTGCCGCCGAGATCGTCGATCATTTCGACCGGTTTCGCGCGCCCCTGTCGGAGACCGATATTGCCCGTCGGCGGCCACAGATGCTGACGGAGAGCCAGCGGCAAAATCTGTCTCTCTGGGGTTATCCGCATGTCATGGATGATTTCCGTTTTCACATGACGCTGACCGGCCGCATCGACGAGAGCGAGCAGCCCGCCATGCACGAGGTGCTTTCGGCGCGGTTTTCCGAATTCACCGATCGACCTCTCAGCATTTCCGGCCTCGCTTTGTTCATTGAAGAAACGCGCGGCGCGCCCTTTACCGTTCATAGCTGGCACCCCCTTGGCCAGCCACCAAAGAAAGATGCGAACCCATGACCGAGCACGCCCTTTCCAATGCCCGTATCGTTCTGGAAGACGATATTATTCTGGGCTCCGTCCTGATCCGTGACGGCAAGATCGCCGATATCAGCGAAGGTGCTTCCAAAACCGGCGAGGACCTCGAAGGTGATTATTTGATCCCGGGTCTGGTAGAACTGCATACCGACCATCTTGAGCAGCATTATTCGCCGCGCCCCGGCGTGATCTGGGACAAGATCGCCGCCATTCAGGCTCATGACGCGCAGGTGGCTGCCTCCGGCATCACCACCGTATTCGACTGCCTGCGGCTCGGTTCGGATGAAGACGGCGGCTTCAAGAAGGGTGAAATGCGCGAAATGGCTGACGCCATCGAGGCCGCGGCGGATCAGAACCGCCTTCGTTCGGATCACCTGCTGCATCTGCGCTGTGAAGTCGCCTCCTCAGATGTGCTGGAACATTTCGAAGACTTCGAAACCGATCCGCGCGTGCGGCTGATTTCGCTGATGGACCACTCCCCGGGGCAGCGCCAGTTCCAGTCGATGGATCAATATATCTTCTATTACCAGAAGAAGCGTGGGCTGAGCGACGAGGCTTTCGCCGAGTTCGTGCGGCGTCGGCAGGCGGCGTCGGCGGAATATTCCGCCAAGCACCGCGATTATCTGGCCGCCCGCTGCGCCGAGCGCGGCATCACCGTTGCAAGCCATGACGACGCCACCGAAGCGCATGTCGGCGAGGCTATCGGCCACGGCGTGAAACTGGCGGAATTCCCCACCAGCGTCGAGGCCGCAAAAGCCTCGCACAGCGCCGGCATGAGCGTGCTGATGGGTGCGCCGAACATCGTTCGCGGCAAGTCCCACTCCGGCAATATCGCCGCCCGCGATCTTGCCGAGATCGGCGTGCTGGATGTTCTTTCTTCCGACTATGTGCCCTTCAGCCTGCTCTTCGCGCCATTCCTGCTCGCCGATCAGGTAGAAGCCATCAGCCTGCCGGAAGCGCTGCGCATGGTCACCGCCACGCCGGCGCGCACCGTCGGCCTTCTTGATCGCGGTCGTATCGCGGCGGGATTGCGGGCCGATCTGGTCCGGGTTCACCGCGAGGATGGTGTGCCGGTCGCCCGTTCCGTCTGGCGTCAGGGCAAGCGCGTGGCATGACCGACGATGGGCAGGATAGCCGGCGCGCGGCATCGCCCGGCACGATGATCGTGATTGTCGGCCCGAGCGGGGCCGGCAAGGACACGTTGATGGACTATGCCGCAGCGCGACTGTGTGGGCGGCCGGGCTTTCACTTCACCCGCCGCGTCATTACCCGCAGCGGCGATGCGGGAGGTGAAAACCACGATGCCGTTTCGATGCACGAGTTCAACCGGCTGGAAGATGCGGGCGCCTTCGCGGTGTCTTGGCAGGCGCATGGGCTGAAATATGGCATCCCGGCCGCTGTCTATCGTCACCTCAATGCGGGAGACGTGGTCATCGCCAACGGTTCGCGTTCCGCCCTGCCGCATTTCGGCACCGCCTTTTCCCGTCTTAAGGTCGTGAACATCGTTGCGCGGCCGGATGTGCTGGCAAGGCGGCTGGAGCAGCGCGGGCGGGAGAGCCGGGACGATATTCTCCGGCGGCTGGAACGCAGCTCGTTGACGGTCGCTGGAGATTTCGACGTTACGACCGTCGATAATAGCGGCGCTATCGAAGATGCCGGCCAAGCCATCATGCAGGTGCTGGAGCAAAGCGCAGACACCGACCGCACTTAAAATCCCGGAGCCGGGCTGCTCGACAAACGCTCTCTCAAGGCTTACCATCACGCGACAATTTCCAAACATGGTACGCCAAGGCGAGGGATGCCCGAGAAGAGGGTCAGTGGCGAGATAAGTGTGGTGGCCGGTCTGGCTGCCGGCGTCAGCAATTATGCCCGGTCACGGGGCATAGATATCGCGCCAATCTGCAAGGCTCTGGACATTGATCCAGCCATATTCAGCAGCCTGACGGAACGCATCAGCCTCGATAGATTTTCCCGCCTGCTCGAAACCTGCGCACTGATTTCCGGCGACGACGCCTTCGGTTTGCAATGCGCCTCCACCTTTCCAGCGGGTGCATCCGGCGCGTTCGGATATGGGCTGATCAGCGCACCGACGGTACGGGCGTTCCTGCGTTTTCTTCAGGACCATGTCTATTACGCGACCAACAACAGCAATTTCACAATGGTAACGGATGCCACGCAGGTAACCCTGTCATGGTCCTTCGCGCCGGTTATCGCCAAACGCGATCAATATGTGGATTTGTCGCTCGCCGTCCTGGTACAGCGTCTCCGTGATATTCTCGGAGATCGTATCAACCAGATCGAGATCGGTCTGGAGCGGCCGAAACCGAATAATATTCAGCTATTTAAAGAAAGAATGACCAGACGCGTCAGTTTTTCCCAGCCGATCCATACCATGCGTCTGCCGGTATCGCTTCTCGATGTGGTCAATCCGAATGCGGATGAGCGGCTGTTCGAGCTGATGAACCTGCAATGCCGCATGTTGCGACCGGAAACATCGGCGGACGCGACCCATTTCATTGATCAGGTGAAGCGGTATATGCAGATGCGGCTCTCGGATGCCGAGCTTTCGCTCGGCGAGATCGCTCCCTATTTCAACCTGTCGGAACGGAGTTTTCAACGGCGGCTCGCAGAGCTCGGCACCAATCTCAACGAGATAAAGGACACCATTCGCAAAAATGCCGGTTTCAAACTCCTCGTGGAAAGCGATCTTCCGGTATCCGACATCAGTTACAGGCTTGGCTATTCGACACCCGGTGCGTTTTCGCGTTCCGTTTCCCGCTGGTTCGGCGCGACACCGACCGACATTCGCAAGAAACACGCGCATCATTCCGCCGGATGATACATGTTGACGGCATCAATATTTCGAAATGACCCATTAAATTTGAGAAATATGTCGGTGCTCATCGCAATATGTGCCGAAACATAACAATAAAACGAAAAACTTGGCGCGAGATGTTATTCTATCGGTGAGGCACATCGCCTATTAGAGCGCCGCATATCCTTCGGGTGTGACGAAAACATTCCAGAGCTTTGAAGCTGCATTTCACGCCAGACCAATTGTGGTCCTTGGCGATATCGATGTTGCAGTTCCTTTCAATGCACAGAATAGAGCGTCCGCGCCGGGATCGGCTGGCTGCGAAATCGGCCCTTTATTGCATAATTACCGATGCCCGATGAAACCTATTGGCGAAACTAGCGTTTCTGTTCGCGTATAGACAGAGCGGTAAACGAGCTGGTTTCGGGGAATGAATCATTGACTGATCGTGCCCCGGGAAGGCCAATCTCTTTTAAGGCTGAAAGAAAATGTCTTCAAATACGCCGCATGAACATCGCCAGACGCGTGAAATCATCCTTTCGGAGCGTGAGCGGCATTATCTGGGGCTGGTCGCGCGGGGCAAGCATCCGTCCCACATCGCCTTGATAACCGGCGCGGACGAAGCGGACGTGAAGGACACTCTTGAAAGGGTGCGCCACAGGCTGGGCGCCACCAATCTGCTGAATGCCGTCAGCATCGCCCTACTGCGCGGCCTGATCGAGCAGGACGCATAATCGCCACCTGATCGTCCAAGCTTACGCGAAACGTCCCCTCCCGTAAGCTGAAAACCGAATGAGCGGCTTTCTGCGTCAAAATCCTTCCATATCAATGGCGGGATGGCGGACCAAAAGCGGGCTGGACATGATGTCCGGCCCTATCGACGCAAATGCAAAGCAGCCATTTACGGTTTGCCCGGCGGGTCATAGTCGACCCGCCGGGTTTTTATTGTCACGTCAGAGCGCTTGAATTTCGGCCAGAATATCGCTTTCGATCACGATGCCGCTTTCCAGCGCCTGCTTGCGAATCCCCTGGCTTCGGCGGCCGGGCAGGCGCACATTTTCCTGCTTTTCTATCTCGCCGGCGATGAGCGCCAGCCGCTCGGTAAAGGCCGCACCGCCTGACGATACCGGGTCTATGGCGATGATCGTATGGCCGAGAGAGGGCGGCGTTCCCTTGTCGTCGAGAAGGGAAGAAGCCTCGAATGCGAAGTTTCCGCCTGTCACCGCAGCGGCCATGATCTCCACCATCAATGCCAGCGCAGCGCCCTTGGCCTCGCCTGCGGGCACCATGGTTCCCTCTATGGCCTCTTCGGGATCGGTCGTCGGCCGGCCGTTTCGGTCGAGCGCCCAGTCGCCGGGGATGGTTTCACCCTTCTGGCGGGCCGCCATGATCTTTCCGCGCGCGACCTTGGAGAGCGCGAGATCGATGACCAGCGGATCGGCGCCGCTGACGGGGGTGGCGAAGGCGATCGGATTGGTTCCATAGAGCGGTTTGCTGCCGCCCCACGGCGCCATGGATGCCGGTGCGTTGGCGAACATGAGTGCGACAAATCCCATTTCGGCGAGGCGCTCGACGGTCAGCGCCATGACACCCGCATGATGGGAGCGGTGGATCGCGGCAAGCGCAATGCCCTGCTGCCGGACCATGTCCGGCAATTCCTCAAGGGCGCAATCGATCGCCGGATAGGCATAGCCGTGATTGGCGTCGACCGAGAGCACGCCCGGCTTCACGCGGGTCGCCACCGGACGCGCCTTGCCGTCGACCTTTCCAACCCGCGCCTGCCGGACATAAACGGGGATGCGGCGAAAACCGTGACCACCTTGGCCGGCCGCCTCGGAGGCGACGAGCGCCTTTGCCACCGAACGGGCGTTTTGCGGCAGAACGCCGTTGCGCTCAAAGATAGAGGATACGAGATCCTCCGCCTCTGCGATTGAGAATTTCATTCCGGAATGCCTCTGCTTGTGAAGTCGACAAGACCTACACCATCGAAAACATTCGCGAAATGTTATTTATACGGCCGAAGAGTTTCCGCCCATCTAAACGCAGGATCAATCAACGCTCACAATTTTTCTATCGGATACTAATTGGGAGAGTAATGGTTTTCCCCGCCTCAGGAGGGGGTGGGGGCACTGGAGACGCACTCTGCACCCAAGCTGCGATTTGCTGATCAATCGAAGAATCCCCCGTCGACTGCACGACGCTCACACCGCTGATCACCCCTGCATCATTGACCCGGAATCGAACAGTCGCCGTCATATCACCTCCACGGAGAGAACGCGGTTTACGACGTTTGATATGCGCGTGAACCTTAGAACCCCATTTTGCCGGTGAAGCGGATGACGAAGAAAAGAAGCCGGCATTGCTGCGTGATGCCGCGGTCCTGTCGGACTGCTGGACTTCCGCCTTCGCCGTTTCGCGCAGTTCCGATGCCTGCTGCGGTTTGGGACGCTGCCGCTCGACCTTCTTTTTCTCTTCCGGCTCTTTCTTTTCCACCTTCTTTTCGACGGGCGGCGGCGGAGGACGCATGACGGGCAGAGGAACCTCGACATTTTCGAGTTCCGCCATCATCTGCTCCTGAACCGGATCGACCGGCTCCACGGGTTCGGGAATTTCCTGCGGTTCGACGATCTCCTCGATCGGCGGTTCAGGCGGCTGCACCGGCTCTGGCGGCGGCGTTTCCGCAACCGGCTCCGGTGGCGGCGGCTCTTCCGGGGCAGCTTCCTCCACCGGTTCGCTGCTGTCGCTCTTCACCTCTTCGGCGTCCTCGACATCCTGCGCCTGCGTCGTTTCTTCGGTCTTGACGGCCTCCGGTATCGCCGCCATTTCGATCATGATCGCAGCAGGCGGCGGCCCGCCTGCATCCAGCTCCTCGGGCTCCTGCATCAGATAATAGGCAAAACCAGCGTGAACGCCCAGCATGAGCAGCGCCGCGACGGACCACAGCGTTACTTCCCCGAGACGGGAATGCCGGGCCTGCGGGTAGCCGTTTTCAGTCATGGCGCGGTTCCCGGCGCTGCAGGTTGACCAGCCGCGGCAGGCTGCGATGCGGCAGCCGCGTTTTCCAATCCTACAAGGGCGATCTTCAGATAACCGGCATCTCTCAGCAGGTTCATGATTTCCATGAAGTGGCCGTAATCGACCGCCTTGTCGGCCCGCAGGAAGATGCGCGTATCCTTCTTGCCGCCCGTCTGCCGGTCGATGGCGGCCGCCAATGCTTCGCGGGCAACCGCATCATTACCGAGATTGAGCGAGAGGTCGTCCTTGACCGTCAGATAAAGCGGCTCCTCCGGGCGTTCCGCCGGCTTTGCGGTGGATGCGGGCAGATCGACATTCACGTCGACGGTGGCGAGCGGTGCCGCCACCATGAAGATGATGAGCAGAACCAGCATCACGTCGATGAAGGGCGTGACATTGATCTCGTGGTTTTCGGAGAGATCGTCTCCGCTATTTTCGCGAATACCGCCAGCCATGGCCGATCACCGTCCAACCAGCGATACTGCGGGCTTACTGGTGCTGCCCGGCGGAATACGGCGGAAATCGAGATCGCGGCTGACGAGGCGTTCCACACCGGCTGCGGCATCCGCCAGCAGATGGCGGTAACCGGTGATGGAGCGGGCGAAGACGTTGTAGATCACCACGGCCGGAATGGCGGCGACAAGGCCGATGGCGGTGGCGAGCAGCGCTTCGGCAATGCCCGGCGCGACGACGGCAAGGTTGGTCGTCTGCGATTCCGAAATGCTGATGAAGGAGTTCATGATGCCCCAGACGGTGCCGAACAGACCGACGAAGGGAGCGGTGGAACCGATGGTCGCAAGAACACCCGTTCCGCGCGACATGCGGCGACCGGCATGGGTTTCGATACGCGACAACGCCGAAGAGACACGCTCCTTGATACCGCCGCCATCCGTGTGTTCGACCACCGCATCCGAAAGCTGCATCTCGTGGGTCGCCATGCGCAGCATCAGTGCTGCCGGCCCACCCTTCTTTTCGACGGCCTCGGTGGCCTCGGTCAGGGTTTTTGCCCTGCGAATGACCTTGAGCGTCGCGCCGGCGCGCACCCGCGCACCCGCAAGCTCAATAGACTTCGCAACCCAGACCGTCCACGTGACCAGAGATGCGAAGGCAAGGCCGATCATGACACCCTTCACGACCCAGTCGGCCGCCATGAACATGCCCCAGGGAGAAAGGTTGTGCGGGATATCCGCACGATGTTCAGCACTCGCGGGCTCGGTGCTGACAGGCTCTATCGGGGTCGCGGCTTCATTCGGCGCGGTCGTCTGGCCCGTCTGTGCGGGTTGCTCGGTCTGCGTCGGCTGCGGCGCCAGGCCTTCGACGCCCGGTGCGGTATTCGTCGCGGGCTGAGCGGGTGCAGGCTGGACCGGTGCGGGCTGAGTAGACTGAGGCTGCGAGGGTGCGGTGGCGGCCGGCTGTTCCGGTGCAGTCGCGGAAGGCTGGACGGGCGCGGCCGCCGGAGCGCTCGGCGTCGCAGGAGCGGCCGGCTGAACCGCTTCCGTTTGCGGTGCGGGCTGTATCTGGGTTTCCGATGCCGTCTGAGCGAAAACCGCGCCGGCACTCAGGCCAGCACTCAGGCCGGCCAGCAAGGTGACAGTCATGGCAAGGGAGAGATGCCTTGTCGTGTTTGCCTTGTTGAAGGATGCGGAAGAAGTTGAGGTCTCAGCTGACATAATTTTTATCCCGGATTTCCGTCAATGAACTCATCCGCAGATTGACCGGTTCCTGAAAACCGGGGTCATGAACGGATACCGTCGTGAAAGCTTGACGTTCCGATAATAAACCTGAGTTCTTTTGACAACTATTATATTGTCAAAAGACGACCCGTAAACTCTTCTTTACAAAAAATTGACCGATCGACGGCCTTCAGCTGCTCTGCGAGGGCGAAAACTGCGCAATGAGAGCATGACGGTCACCGGGATAGGTGACACGGACGCGGGTGATGTAATCCGCCCCATGCCAGGTCCGCCGATCAATGACCAGACAGGCAGCACCGGAAGCAATACCCAGCGCCGCTGCATTTTTACGGTCGGCGGAAACGGCGCTGATACGATGTTCGGCCGCACTCCAGGGCACCATTTTCAGCAGCCATTTGCCCGGCCCGATCTGTGAAAAATCCGCGGCTTCCGCCTCCGGAACGGCGGTGACATTGACGATGCGCTCTTCAAGGCAAAAGGGAACGCCGCCGGCGAAGTGCGTGCAGGTGAGTTCCAGGACCGGGGCCTCGGCGGCAAGCGCCATGGCCGCGCCGTCTTCTTCCCCCGCAGGGCGCAGCCGTCGTTTGTCGAGACGGTAACCGTAGACCAGACCCAGCGCCTGCACCTCCCGCTCGATATCGTGGATTTCCAGAACGGCGGATTGCGCATGGGGCTGGCGAACGAAGGTGCCGAGACGGCGGCGTCTTTCGATGAGTCCGCGCTGCACCAATTCGCTGAGAGCCTTGTTCACCGTCATGCGCGAACAGGCATATTGCCGGGTCATCTCGTGTTCGAAGGGAATACGATAACCCGGCGGCCATTCGCCCGACATGATGTGGCGCTCGACATCATTGCGAATGCGCTCGTGCAGCGATTTTTCCTGAAGATCGGCGCCTGTGCTCCTCATCCCGATGCTTTTATCCTCCCCTTTGCCGGATCAACTATCCATGGGCAGCGGCGGCAATCGCCTCGCTGCGGATTTCCTCCGTAAGCTTGGCGCGCAGCTCGGAAAATTCCGGGCTGGCCTTGACGGTGTAGTGACGCGGATGCGGCAGGTCGACCGGCGTGATCGACTTGATGCGACCCGGCCTTGCGGACATGGTCACCACACGCGACGCCATGAAGACCGCCTCTTCGATATCGTGGGTGACGAAAATGACCGTCTTCTGCTCCCGCTCCCAGATACCGAGCAGCAATTCCTGCATCAGCCCGCGCGTCTGGTTGTCGAGAGCGCCGAAAGGCTCGTCGAGCAGCAGGATTTTCGGGCCGTTCGCGAGGGCGCGGGCAATGGCCGTTCTCTGCTGCATGCCGCCGGAGAGCTGTTTCGGCCAATGGTTCTCGAAGCCGCGCAGGCCGACCTTGTCGATATAGCTATCGACAATCTCCCATTTTTCCTTCTCGGCAACGCCGCGTTCGCGCAGGCCGAAGGCGACATTTTCGCGGATCGTCAGCCAGGGAAACAGGGTATATGACTGGAACACCATGCCGCGATCCGCCCCCGGCCCCGTCACCGCTTTGCCGGACAGCAGCACTTCGCCCGTCGTCGGGCGGTCGAGACCGGCGATGATGCGCAGCAAGGTCGATTTTCCGCATCCCGACGGGCCGAGGATGGTGACGAAATCATTGCGGGGAATTTCCAGATCGGTGGGCTGGAGGGCCAGCGTCGGTTGCCCGCCCTGCACACCCGGAAAAGTGCGGCTGACGCCCTTGATGACGAGTTCGCTCATCAGGCAAGCCTCCAGGCGAAAAGCTTTCGGTTCAGCGATTTGAACGCGAAGTCCGAAATAAGACCGATAATGCCGATGACGATGATGCCGAAGATGATCTGCCCGGTCGCCATCAGCGCCTGGCTGTTGATAATCATATAGCCGATGCCCGAGGAGGCGCCGATCAATTCCGCGACAATGACATAGGTCCAGGCCCAGCCGAGAACGAGACGGAGGATTTCCGCAATATCCGGCGCATTGGCGGGAATGAGAACACGGCGCACAACGCCCCGGTCCTTCGCACCAAGCGTGTAGGCCGCCTCCACGAGATCACGCCGCGTGCCGGCGACAGCCACGGCCACCATCAGGATGATCTGGAACACCGCGCCGATGAAGATCACCAGCAGCTTCTGCATCTCGCCGATCCCGGCCCAGAGAATGAGGAGCGGCACGAAGGCGGAAGCAGGCAGATAGCGCGCGAAGGAGACGAAAGGCTCAAGCAGCGCCTCGACGGGCTTATAGGCCCCCATGGCGATGCCGACCGGCACGGCAACGAGCGATGCCAGCACGAAACCGCCCACCACGCGCCAGATCGTCATGCCGATATCGCTGGCAAAACCCTGATCGGTCAGCAGATAGATGCCGTCCTTCAGCATGGTGATGGGGTCGGCCAGAAAGGTCGGCGACACGAAACCGCCCAGCGTGGCAATGCCCCAGGCAGAAAAAAACAGCACGAAGAACAGGATGCCGAGAGCAATTCTCGTGCTGTTCCTTATGGGTTGAAGAGGTTGCATCTGTCGCCTGTCCGGAAAACCGGCGCGGCACCTTCGCCGCGCCATCAGAACGCCGTGCGCGTCTCGTGACGCACAATCGACGCACTCACTTGTCTTTGGCTGCAATATTCCCTGGAGGGAATGCCGCCGCCTCTTCTGTTACTTGATGAAGGACGTATCCGCGAGGGTCGAAAGATCGGGTTTCGACTTTATCACGCCGATTTCCAGCAGCAGGTCCGCCGATTTTTCCGAGAATGTCTTGAATTCACCCTCGAAAAACTTCTGGTTGGCGGCCTTGTCCTGCCATTCGAGGAACTTTGCCGAAGCGGCAAAGGCCTCGCCGGTCTGCTTCACATCCGCGCCCATCGTCGCATAGGACTTTTCGGGATCGGCCTTGATGAGCTCGAGGGCCTGGAAATAGCTGTCCGCCAGGGCTTTCGCCGCCTGCGGATTGGCCTTCAGGAAATCCGGGGTGCAACCGAACGTATCCATGACGGCGGGATAATCCAGCGTCGTGGCGAGGATTTTGCCCTTGTCGGGGGCGGCGCGGACAGTGGACAGATAGGGCTCATAGGTCATGGCCGCATCATTTTGACCGGCAACGAATGCCTGCGCGGCCGGTCCCGGCTCGAGGTTGACGACCTTGACGTCCTTCAGGGTGAGGCCGTTTTCCTTGAGAATCCAGGCAAGGAAGAAATAAGGAGAGGTGCCCGGCGCGGAAGCGGCAACCGTCTTGCCTTTCAGGTCCGCGACCTTTGCAACATCGCTGCGCACCGCAATGCCATCAGCGCCGTGCGACTTGTCCATCTGGAAAATCTGGGTGGATTTCACGCCATTGGCATTCCACGCGATCCATGTTTCCACCGTGGTGGCGGCGCACTGGATGTCACCGGAAGCAAGGGCCAGATGGCGGCTCGCCTGCGGTATTTTCTTGATATCGACTTTCAGGCCGTTCTTTTCGAAAATGCCGGCCTGTTTGGCGAGCGTCAGCGGTGCAAAACCGGTCCAGCCGGACATGCCAATCGTCACCGACGTCTCGGCATAGGCGGAAGCGGATGACAACAGCGCGGCGACTGTGGCGAGAACCCATGTTTTCTTCATGATCTGAACCCCTTTTGATTTATTTTTGTGCGATGTTGTTTATCGCTTTATTTGAGGCATGGTAGGCAGGGAATTTATATTTGTCTAGACAAAATAGAAGCTTCCAAAGGCCTCCAGAAAGATTGCAAATACACCATCCGGCATTCTAGACATAGGATAACACGGCCCCGCGCACAGGCCCGCCGTTTTTCCATATCGAGCTTTTCCATGACCAGACAAAGACGCCGCAGTATCATCAGGGCAAGGCGAACCGGAACCGGAATTGCGCTGGTTGCCGCCATTTCCTTCATCGCGGGCATGACGGATGCGGTGGGCCTGCATATTTCAGGCGACTTCGTGTCCTTCATGACCGGCAACACCACGCGCGCCGCAGTCTCGATGGAGGCTGGCCTCTATTCCCATGCCGCGAAACTGCTTTTCGCAATCGTTGCCTTCGTGGCGGGCAATGCAGGCGGCATCGTGGTGGCGCATAAGTTCGACCGGCGCATCTTCGCCGTTCTGATGGCGGTGGGATTGCTGGTAACAATTGCCGCGCTGCTCGGCGGCGAGACTTCCGCTCTTGCGCAATTTTATCTCGTCGTTTTCGCCATGGGCATGGTCAACGCCGCCGTTGAGCACATTGAGGGACTGCCAATCGGGCTTACCTATGTGACCGGCGCGCTTTCCCGCTTCGGCCGCGGCATCGGCCGTTTTCTTCTCGGCGAACGAAGCCTCGACTGGGGCATTCAGATCGTGCCATGGCTTGGCATGATATGCGGCGCGATCTGCGGTGCCATTCTCGCCGCCACGCTGCAATCGAATGCCCTTTGGGTGGTTGCGGCCACGGTTTTCGCCGTCGCCATCGCCACCTTCATCATCCCGCGCTCGCTTCGCCAGCGCTACAATCAAAGGGTCAAAATCCGGAGGATTACGCCCTGAAAATCGTCGCCGTCACTTTCGCGAGATGGTGACGAATTTCGTGCCGCGCACCCGCACCGTCATCAGGCAGGGTTCCTTGTCGGTACGCTCGCAATAACGCGGATGCATCTTCAGCACGAAAACCATGTTGCCGAAGCGCTTGATGAAATCATAGTCGTAAATCCGGGCCGTCGCGATCATCAGATAACCGCCCTCTTTCACCTGGACATAGAAATTATAGGGGCATCCCTCGTCGTCGCAGCTGCGGCCCTTTTCGCCATCACAATCGAGAACGCCGTGATTGACGACGGCGTCCATCAGCCCGTCATTGTTGATATCCAGCCGCGTGACGAAATCGTCGCCGAAGGCCGCCACCTTGCACTCGTTGCGAAAATGATCCTTCTCGTAGATCTCGGGGTCGTTCACCAGCTGCTGCTGCGCCGAGAGCGCCACCGGAAACATCAAGAGAACCAGCACCTGAAGAGCGGCAACGAGAGCGATTCGCACGGCATTTTCCTTTGCATCCGTTTCGGTTATGGATGTTGCGATCATCCGGGCGGCCAGCCTAGAGTTTAGTGCTTGCGCGACACTGACGTGTTCGCAGCCCGTGTTTCCGGGGGGGACCTTTTCATGACGCTTCTGGGTTTTCTCGACTATGCCGGCGTCGCCATCTTTGCCGCAACCGGCGCGCTCGCCGCCTCGCGCAAGCAGCTCGACCTGATCGGCTTTCTGTTTTTCGCCGCCGCAACCGGCATCGGCGGCGGCACGGTGCGCGATCTGGTGCTTGGCAGGACGCCGGTATTCTGGGTGGTGAACCCGACCTATATCCTCGTCTGCGTCTCGGTCGCGGTGCTGCTGTTCTTCACCGCGCATCTGTTCGAATCCCGTTACCGCGTACTGATCTGGCTCGATGCGCTGGGCCTTTCCGCTTATTGCGTCATGGGCGCAGCCAAGGGGCTTGCCGCCAGCGGCTCCGCAACCGTCGCCATCGTCACCGGCGTTCTGACGGCGACGTTCGGTGGCGTGCTGCGCGATATTCTCGCCGGCGAACCGTCCGTGCTGCTGCGGCCGGAAATCTACATCACCTGCGCGCTTTTGGGCTCCTCCACCTTCATTGTCGTCTATTTTCTCGGCGCACCGCTTTATGCCGCATCAGCCGCAGGCGTCCTTACGGCCTTCGCCGTCCGATCCGGCGCTCTGGTCTTCGGCTGGACTTTTCCGCCCTACAAGGCAAAGCCCGGCAGACGGCCGGAAGATGTCATGAAGTGACATATAGAAATCCGCCGAAAACAGAAATGGCGCCCGTGGGCGCCATTTTCATGCCTGTTGTCGGACTGAAGCTTCATCCGCGCTTGCGACGAAGGCGGATGACCACGTCCACATGGGCGATTTCCATGCCCTCGGGCGCTTCCGGCAAATTGTCGATCTGGAGGTTATTGACGGGAATATCGAGAACCTCGTTCTCGCCCTCCACGAAGAAGTGGTGGTGATCCGAGACGTTGGTGTCGAAATAAGTACGGGCGCCTTCCACGGCGAGAACACGGATGAGGCCGGCTTCAGTGAACTGGTGCAGCGTATTGTAGACCGTGGCGAGAGAAACGGGCACGCCGGCGGTGACCGCCTCATCGTGCAGTTCCTCGACCGTCAGATGGCGATCGCCCTTTGCGAAAAGCAGATCGCCCAAAGCCACACGCTGTCGCGTGGGGCGCAGCCCCGAGCGCCGCAACCTCGTTCCGATATCCAATGTGGCGTCAAATGCCATGCAATCCCATTCCAAACAGAGGTATGAAACTTACCAATTGCATTAGCATATATCTTTTGCGGCGAGTGCTTTCAATAGTTTCGGCGTGGCTTAGGCGCGGCAAATGGCGGCAAACCGGCCATTCCTGCAAATTTCCTCTGGTTCCAGCCGTACGGTTCCTGTATGCGGACGGCATATTGAGGTAATGACTTCTGCGAAGAAGGTTCGAAGACAAAGAATGTGGGCGGAGCGGCCTCTGCCCTTGCAGCGCTTCATTTTGAACCTAACTTGCTCTAGTGAAGTCGATCAACACCAGTAACTGGGGAAGTGAAAACGGTATGGCAACGAGGCAATCAAGTTACAATTACGAGGAGATCCTGTCCTGCGGTCGCGGCGAATTGTTCGGCCCGGGAAATGCACAGCTTCCATTGCCCCCCATGCTCATGGTCCATCGCATTACCGAAATTTCCGAAACCGGCGGCGCCTTCGACAAGGGTTTCATCCGCGCCGAATACGATGTCAGCCCCGACGACTGGTATTTCCCCTGCCACTTCCAGGGCAACCCGATCATGCCGGGGTGCCTCGGCCTTGACGGCATGTGGCAGCTGACAGGTTTCTTCCTCGGCTGGCTGGGCGAAGAAGGCCGCGGCATGGCGCTTTCCACCGGCGAAGTGAAGTTCAAGGGCATGGTTCGCCCTCACACGAAGCTCCTTCAATATGGTATTGATTTCAAGCGCGTGATGCGCGGCCGTCTGGTGCTAGGAACCGCAGACGGCTGGCTCAAGGCGGATGGCGAAACCATCTATCAGGCGACGGACCTGCGCGTAGGCCTGTCGAAGGAAAAGGCTGCCTGAGGCAGACGGAATAGTCCTGACAAACGCCGGGCGGCTTCTGCCGTCCAGCCGAAATCTTAAGAAAAGGTCCCTTTCATGAGACGAGTTGTTGTCACCGGCCTCGGTATTGTTTCTTCCATCGGCGGTGATGCCGCTGAAGTCACCGCATCGCTGCGCAATGCCAAATCCGGCATTTCATTTTCGCCGGATTTTGCCGAACACGGTTTCAAATGCCAGGTCTGGGGCAAGCCGTCTCTCGACCCGACCGATCTGGTCGACCGCCGCGCCATGCGCTTCCTGTCGCAGGGCGGCGCGTGGAACCATGTCGCCATGAAACAGGCAATCGCCGATTCCGGTCTCGAAGAGAGCGATATCAGCGGCAATGAGCGCACCGGCATCATCATGGGTTCGGGCGGTCCGTCCACCCGTACCATCGTCGAGGCAGCCGACATTACGCTGAAGAACAACAGCCCGAAGCGCATCGGTCCCTTCGCCGTGCCGAAGGCCATGTCCTCCACCGCCTCCGCGACGCTTGCCACCTGGTTCAAGATCCATGGCGTCAACTATTCCATCTCGTCGGCCTGCTCCACCTCGGCGCATTGCATCGGCAACGCCGCCGAAATGATCCAGTGGGGCAAGCAGGACGTGATGTTTGCGGGCGGCCATGAGGATCTCGACTGGTCGATGTCCAACCTCTTCGACGCCATGGGTGCCATGTCGTCCAAATATAACGAGACGCCGAGCGTCGCCTCGCGCGCCTATGACGTCAACCGCGACGGTTTCGTGATTGCCGGCGGTGCGGGCGTGCTGGTTCTCGAAGAGCTGGAACATGCAAAGGCGCGCGGCGCCAAGATTTACGCCGAAATCGTCGGTTACGGCGCGACCTCGGACGGTTACGACATGGTGGCTCCTTCAGGCGAAGGCGCAATCCGCTGCATGCGGCAGGCGCTTTCCACCGTGAAGGGCGACATCGACTACATCAATACCCACGGCACTTCGACGCCGGTTGGCGACAGCAAGGAAATCGGCGCGATCCGGGAAGTCTTCGGCGACAAGATCCCGCATATCCAGTCGACCAAGTCGCTCACCGGCCATTCGCTGGGTGCGGCCGGCGTGCAGGAATCGATCTACGGCCTGCTGATGATGCAGGAACGCTTCATCGGCGAAAGCGCGCATATTTCCGAGCTCGATCCCGAATTTGCGGGCGTTCCGATCGTTCGCAGCCGTATCGACAACGCCAAGATCGACACCATCCTTTCCAATTCCTTCGGCTTCGGCGGCACCAACGCCACGCTCGTCTTCCAGCGTCATAACGGATAATTGCCCATGAACGGCATCATGCAGGGTAAACGCGGCCTCATCATGGGCGTCGCAAACAATCATTCCATCGCCTGGGGTATCTCCAAGGCGCTTGCGGCACAGGGCGCGGAACTGGCCTTCACCTATCAGGGTGAAGCGCTCGGCAAGCGTGTGAAACCGCTTGCCGCCGAGCTCGGATCCGATTTCATCGTACCATGCGATGTCGAGGATATCGCCTCGGTCGACGCCTTGTTCGCGACGATCCGCGAAAAATGGGGCTCGCTGGATTTTATCGTCCACGCCATCGGCTTTTCCGACAAGAACGAGCTGAAGGGCCTCTACGCGGATACGACGCGCGAGAATTTCAGCCGCACCATGGTCATTTCCTGTTTCTCCTTCACGGAAATCGCCAAGCGCGCCGCCGAACTGATGACCAATGGCGGCTCCATGTTGACGCTGACCTATAATGGTTCTCAGCGCGTCATTCCGAACTACAACGTCATGGGCGTCGCCAAGGCGGCTCTTGAAGCGTCCGTGCGTTATCTCGCTGCCGATTACGGCCCGCGCGATATTCGCGTCAACGCCATCTCGGCCGGTCCGGTCCGCACGCTGGCGGGCGCCGGCATCTCGGATGCGCGGGCGATCTACGCATGGAACCAGAAAAACGCACCGCTTCGGCGGACCGCGGACATCGACGATATCGGCGGATCCGCGCTTTACCTGCTGTCCAATCTGTCGCGCGGCGTGACCGGCGAATGCCATTATGTGGACTGCGGTTATAACATCACCTCCACGCCCACGCTGGAGGTCCTCGCCAGGGCCGATGCTGATTAAGCCTCCGCCTCATCCGCTTTCAAGAAAGCCCGGCCCTGAGCCGGGCTTTTTTATTTTGGCACGTACCAAATTCGGAAATCACTAAAGTATAAATTATCGAAGTAATAGAATCTAAACATCGGGGTGGTTATGGTCCGCAACAAATTCAACGGTTGCGCTTGCCGCATATTCTTAGAGATCGATATCGCCTCATGCGACTGGCCAGACTGAAGCCATTGCTGGAAAAATTCGGAGTCTCGCGCGACGGGACAGCGGCTATAGAATTCGCGATACTCGCGATCCCCTATTTCCTCGTCGTCTTTGCGATCATCGAGACCTTCATCGCCCTGATGGCGGAACAGGTCGTCGCCAATGCCACCGAGAACATGGCGCGGCGTCTGCGCACCGGGCAGATCAGCAGCTCGATTTCGAAAGAGGATTTCCGCAAGAGCTTCTGCAACGAAGTTTCGGTGATGATCACCTGCTCCGCGGATGAAATCCAAAAAGAACAGAAGCTCTATATCGACCTTCGCTCCTTTACCGCCTTCAAGGATATTCCGACCACGATACCGCTGAAGGCCTATGGCGAATATTACGATCTCGATACCGCTCAATTCGGCTTCAAACCGGGCGGGCCGGAAACCATCAACATGTTGCGTGTCTATTATCGCTGGCGTGTGGTTGCCGATATCATCCGGCCATACCTGACCAAAATACGTCCGGCCGATGGATCGATGCCCTCACATTTCCTCATCGTCGCGACAAATGCGTTCATGAACGAGAAATACATCACAGGCGGGGGCTCATGATGGCAGGGCTGGTGTCCGTTGCGGCAAACGGCAAACGACGCCTGATGGCGCTCGTTTCACGCTTTGCCAAAGATCGCCGAGGCGTGGGCGCGGTGGAGTTCGCGATCCTCTTTCCGATATTGCTTGCGCTTTATCTGACCTCTTTCGAATTGACGATCGGATACAACACCTACAAGCGGGCAAGCAGCGCCGCAGCCTCCATCAACGATCTGATATCGAAAACAGGGTCCGTCGATAAAACCTATCTCGCGGGCATGCAGGACGTCGCAGCCGCCGTGTTTGCGCCCTACAGCACCAAGGGTCTGCAACTGAAGATCAGCGGCATCAAGATCGACGCGCAAAAACAGGCGAAAATCACCTGGTCCTGGGATGAGAAAAATCTGAGACCCTATGCGGTGGGGTCACCGGTCGCCGTTCCGACGCGCCTGCTCGTGGAAAACAGCTTTCTCATCCACGTCGAACTTTCCATCCCGCATGAATTGCTGATGTTCATGCCCGATCTTGCCTCGTCCGGGGTGAAGTCGATCACGATCGGCCGGGAGTATTTCTTCAAACAGCGCGACGCCGAGACCGTCTGCACCAATTGCTGAACCAATCGGTGCGTCAGAACGGTCTCGTCATGGCAATAGTTAGTAGACGTCGCGCAGATAACGTTTTTCGCGCTTCAGCCGGTTCACATACTCGCTTGCCGCCTCGACGGAGATGCCGGCCTCATCGCTGATGATGTTGTGCAGAGCATCATCGACATCCTTCGCCATACGGGTCGCGTCGCCGCAGACGTAGAAATAACCGCCCTCTTCAAGCCATTGATAGAGCGCCTTGCCGTTCTGCCGCATGCGGGTCTGGACATAGATCTTCTCCGCCTGATCCCGCGAGAAAGCGAGGTCGAGGCGGGTGAGCACACCATCGCGGCTCATGTCGCCAAGCTCGTTTTCATAGATGAAATCCGACTGCCGGTGCTGATCGCCGAAAAACAGCCAGTTTTTGCCCTTTGCACCTCTGGCTTGCCGTTCCTGCAAAAAAGCCCGGAAAGGCGCGATGCCCGTGCCCGGTCCCACCATGATAACAGGGGCATCATTGTCCTGCGGCACACGAAACGCCTTGTTCGGCGAGACGAAAATCCCGGCACTCTGCCCGGCCTCCACGCGGTCGGCGAGATAGGTGGAGCACACGCCGCCACGCTCACGGCCCTCGGCGCGATAACGCACGCTGGCGATGGTCAGATGCACGCTGTCTTTTGCAACCAGAGGGCTGGAGGAAATGGAATAGGCGCGATGTTGCAGAGGCTTCAGGAATGTCACGAATTCAGCAACATCGAATAGTGGCTTTCCGCCGAGATTGATGAGGTCGAGAATATCCTTGCTCCAAAGAAAGGCGGCCAGCTGCTCCCTGTCTCCGTTTGCGAGAATGTGGCTGAGTTCGTCATGCCCCGCACGCTTGCCGATTTCGGCGACGAGTTCACGCGACGGCGTCGATATCTCGAACATGTTGAGAAGCGCATCGCCGACCGGCCGGTCCAGCCCGGCGATTTGGCTATCCGCAGCCGCTCCGAAGTGTTCCAGCAGCGCGCCGACCAGTTTCGGATCGTTCAGAGGCACGACGCCAAGAGCGTCACCCGCCTCATAGTCCAGGCCACTTTCGCCGAGATCGAATTCGTAGTGACGAATTTCCTTGGACGAGCCGGGACCGGACAGACGACGATTGACGCTTACCTCAGCCGAATAGGGATTTTTGCGGCTCCAGCCCTGCTTTGCCCGCATGGGCGGCTCGGCGATATCGGGCATGGTGACAGATGCCGCATTGCCGCCATCGACAGCAAGCGCGAGCGGCAGGGTCTCGCCGATCCATGCGGCGGCGGCATCCTCAAAGTCAATATCGCAATCGATACGCGTCTTCATACGCTTGCCGCCGAGTTGTTCGAACCGCGTATCGATAAGCTTGCCCGCCTGGCAGAAGCCGTCATAACCGGTATCGCCGAGCGCGAGGACGGCAAAATTCACCTCGTCCAGACGCGGCGCGCTGTCGGCAGCGAGCGCTTCCCAGAAAAGCTGGGCATTATCAGGCATTTCACCTTCGCCATAGGTCGAGGTGACGACGATGACTCGTTTCATCGCCCCGAGACTGTCCATCGAGACATCATCGAGTGCCGTCACCACCGGCTGCATGCCCTGCGCACGGGCGGCGGCGGCAATATCCATCGCCAGCGCCTCCGCATTGCCGGTCTGGGTGCCGAAGAGAATATTCAGCACACTAGCCGCCGCCCTGGGAGCAGCGGCGGCAACCGATGTCTCCAGGCCGATGGCGGCGCGGGAATGGAGGCCCGCCAGAAAACCGGAAAGCCATGCGCGCTGATCACCGTTGAAGGGCGCGTCTTCGGGAATATAAGGTATCTTCATCATGCTGCCCTGTGGCTGGATGCGGTGGCGAGATCGGGAATGGCGCGGGCTGCGAAAAGCTCCTCGAAGCCCGGCAGACGGCCGATCTTCTCGATGTTTTTCCGGTTCTGCTGAATGATCCAGCCATAGGTGCCGGGGCTGTCCACCGACCAGATGTTCCTGCGCGCCAGCGCCTGCTTGTAGTCGTCGAGACGCTTGGCGGCGATCATCACCGCAAGCTGTTCATCGCTATGGTCTGAAAGCGCCTCGCGCGCATATTTCAGCAGCCGCTGCATCAGCGCATAGTCTTCCGTGAGGATGAGATTGCGCACGGCTTTTTCAATGGCCGGGTCGGAAGGACCTGAGGCCATCGGCACCCGCTGCATGGCGATGGCCTGCGCCATGCTCAACACGGTATAATTGTTGAGCAGCGCATACATTTCCTCGGTATCCGTCTCGCCATAACCCGGCACCGTTCCGTTCAGGACGGCCTTGCGGTCGCGATAGGCGAGCTTGAACTTGCGCAGTTGATGAGCGGCAAGGGCGGATGCCAGTTCCTCCAGCAGTTCCTTGCGGGGCTTCGCCTTCAGAATCTCATCGCTATCCTGATAAAGCAGCAGGGCGCGTGGCATGCCGTAAACGAAGTTATGCTGTTCGCTTTCCCAGTTTTCCAGAAGCCATGCCGCCTTGGCCGAGCCGGTCTCTGCGACATACCAGGTCAGAAGCTGGTGGATGGCCTGATTATGAATGGCGGCCTGTTCATCCTCACCGGTGACTGAACCGAGCAGGATGGAATCGTGGCTGACTTTCTTCGGCAGATCGCCATAGGGATCATACTGGTAAACGAAACCGCCGCTCATGCCGTTGCCGAAACCCTTGCCGAAGCTGCCGATATTCAGCACCGCGCCGTTGGTCATGTATTCGCAGGCGAAATCACCCACGCCTTCGACGACGGCAGTGGCGCCGGAGTTACGCACCGCGAAACGGTCGCCCGCCTGCCCTTCCACGAAGGTGCGGCCGCCGGTGGCGCCGAACAGCGCGAAATTGCCGACCAGCACATTGCCGCCCGCCTCTTCCGAGCCGCCGCCGGGGGAGCGCACGACGATGGTGCCGCCACAGGCGCTTTTGCCGACGCCGTCATTGCAGGTGCCGGTATGGACCATGATCATGCCGTCATTGCAGAAAGCGCCGAAGGACTGCCCGGCGGAACCGGAGGTATCGATGCGCACCGAACCCGCCTCAAGGAACCGGCGACCACGGCTGTCCCGCTTCACGGCCGGCAGAGCATCCGCCTCTTCGTCGGAAAGCTCATGGTTCAGCATACGCTCGATATCGACGGCGAGCTGACCGCCGACACTCTTGTTGCAATTGTTGAGGAAACGATTGCCGCCAAGCTCGATGTTCTCGCGCCTGCTGTCGACCAGGGCCGAGCGCACGAGTTCGATGAAGGCGTCGTCCAGTGCAAAGTCCTTTTCCATATAGACGGGGCTGTCGATCTTCACCTCTTCGACCACGGCAAGCATTGCCCGGAGGTCAAGCTGGCCGACGCTCGCCGGATGATCGAGGAGGTGAAGAAGATCGGAACGGCCGCGTGCTTCCCGCAGCGAGCGAAGCCCGAGTGCGGCCAGAATCTCGCGCGCCTCATGGGCGATGTTCATGAGATATTGCGCCAGCGCGCGGGGATCGCCGTTGAAGGCTTCCTGATTGGTGGTGAGACCGGCCGGGCACTTGATGTTGCAGTTCTTCGCCATGACGCATTTCAGCATCATCAGCGCCGTCGTGCCGAATTCGAAGCTGTCGCCGCCGAGAAGTGCGGATTTCACCACATCGCTCGCCGTCTGGTGCGCGCCGGAGCAGCGCAGCAGCACCTTGGCGCGCAGGCCGGTGGCGCAAAGCGCCTGATGCACTTCTGCGATACCGATTTCCGCCGCGCGGCCAGTATATTTGAGGCTGGTGACGGCCGCCGCCCCCGTGCCGCCGGTATTCCCGGCGACATTGATGACATCCGCCCCCGCCTTGGCGACGCCGACCGCGATCGTGCCGATACCTTCCGACGAGACCAGCTTGACGATGACGCGCACACGCGCCGCCTTGGCGTCATGGATGAGCTGGGCCAGATCCTCGATCGAATAGGTATCGTGATGCGGCGGCGGCGAGACGAGTTCGACACCCGGCGTGCCGCCACGCGCGGCGGCGATTTCCACCGTCACCTTCGGAGACGGCAACTGCCCGCCCTCGCCCGGCTTTGCGCCCTGACCGATCTTGATCTCGATCTCTTCCAACATCGGATCAGCAAGATAACCGGCCCAGACGCCGAAGCGGCCGGAAGCGAACTGCTTGATGCGCGAGGCACGGATGGTCCCATAACGGGAAATATGCTCGCCGCCTTCACCCGAATTCGACATACCGCCGACCATGTTGGTGCCATGGGCAACCGCCTCATGGGCGGCGGCAACCAGCGCGCCGTGGCTCATGGCACCCGACGCGAGAGTCTTGGTGATCTCGCTCGCCTTCTGAACGGCATCGAGCGGAATGCTTTCCGGTGCGGTGCGGATAAGCGACAGATAGGCGAAAGCCTCGCCCCTGGCCTGAACCATAAGCGTGCCGCCTTCCAGCCAGTGGCCGGAAATATCCGCACCGAAACGGTCGAGCAACGACTGGCCGAGTGCGGCAAGCCGGGCAAGCTCATGACCGTGCGGGCCGGTCAATTGCAGCCGGAAAGCGCCGTCTCCCGCCTCTTCGCAACGCAATCCGCGCACCATGAAGCTATTATTGCCCTGACGGGAAAAACGGCCCATTTCCCGGCGGAATTCTTCTGCGGATCCGGCGAAGGTCACATCGGCGGGCAATTCCAGAACGTCGCGCAGAGCGGCGGGGCGGCGCGCCCTTTCTTCCGTCATCATGCGGGCGAAAGCGCGATAACCGGGCGTAACCTCGAATGCGTCGATGGCCTCCGGGGTCAGCCGGTCGAAGCTGTTGTGATAATAGGCCGCATCGTTGAGACCGAAGGCATCTTCCAGCCGGTTGAGCGGCAGCAGGCGCAACGCCTCCTCGTTTTCGGTTCCCTTGTCGAAACCGATCTTCTCCTCCGTCATGTCCACGAAACCGCGTACCGCCGTCGTGCCATAGGAATGGCCGGCGCCTTCCGCACGCTCCTTGAAGAGACCGAGCAGCGGAATGTCGTTTTCACCCTTCACGGACAGCGCCTTGCGGTGCCAGTCCGCCACCGCCTGCGCGATGACGGCGAAGTTGACGCCGCCAACCGGGGTCTTCACATTCGGGAAATAGCGCTTCAACACCGCATCGTCGGTATCGAGGAAGTTCGGCTCGAAGAACTCGCCGCCGATATAGCTTTCCGCCGTACACAGGCCCACCTTGCCCATGGTCTTCATCAGCGACTTTTCCGCCGCCTTGGCGAAACGCTTGAAGGCCTTGTCGGCATCAGCACCGAATTTCTCCTCGGCACGGAACTGCACGCCAAGCGGATAGACGGCAGAAGCGCCGAAGCCGAGGCCGGCTGCTATGTGATGCGAGGAAGAAAACTGGCCACTTTCCACGATCAGGGAAATGCGCAGCCGCAGACCTTCCTCGATCAGCCGCTGATTGATGGCGGAAACGACCATGATCATCGGCAGAGCCGCGCGGCCTGCCGAGACATGCCGGTCGGTGATGACGGCGATGCCGCCTTCCTCGGCCGCAAAAGCCGCAACCTCATCGCAGAGACCATCGATGGCCTGCCGCAGGGCCGCTTCATTGGCCTCCGCAACATCGAAGACCGGCGAATAGAGCATTTCGAAACGGCGAAGGGGCGTCTCCGACTGTTCGCGGATGCGCAGCATATCGAGATGGGTGAGGATGGGGGAGCGCACGACGATCTGGTGGGCCTTTTTCGCACCGCTGTTCGGCTTCGCACCGAGGGCGACACGCAACGTCATGCCATCGGCCTCACGAATACTGTCAAGCGGTGGATTGGTGACCTGCGCGAAGCGCTGCGAGAAATACTTCGCAACGCCGCCTTCCTGATCGGACAGCGCATTGATGGCATTGCCGTAACCCATCGCCGAAATCTTTTCAGCGCCGGAGGCCAGCATCGGGTCCATCAGGAACTTGAAGCTTTCCTGATTATGCGAATAGGCGACATAACGCTGGTGCCGTTCCAGATCGCCATTGTAACGCAGCGGCGAGCCCTGCTTTTCCGCCGGCACTTCCGGCAGATCCTCCAGCATGACACGGGCTTCGCGCAGCAGGGATGAATAATCGCGGCGTGAGGCGAGAAGCTCCAGCGACTCGACGGTGGAAAACGCGCGGCGTTCTGCATGGTCGTAATAAAGCATGCCGCCCGCCTCGATGCGGCCGCGGCGGATGACGCTTTCCGCCGGAAAGGCGATCTGCCCGGCCTCCGACATGACGCAGAGATAATCTTCCGTCTCGACGGTGCGCAGCGGGCGCAGGCCGAGGCGATCGAGCCGCGCGCCGATGATGGTGCCATCGCCGAAAATCAGCGCGGCCGGGCCGTCATTCTTCTCCTCATAAAGCGAGAAATATTCCAGCATCGCCTTCACGGCCGGTGACAGGGTATCGTCATTTTCCCAGGCTGGCGGCATCATCGAGACCACCGCGGTGACGAGGTCGAGACCGTCTTCCATCACCCGTGCCTGCAGGGTCTGGTCCAGGCGGCAGCTGTCCGACTGGCCCTTCGGCCGAATGATGCTGGCATTCTTCGCCAGCGCCACGGCCGCTTCCGACAGCCGGTTCTTCTTGTCGGTGTTGAGCTCACCATTATGCGCCATCAGGCGGAAGGGCTGCGCCATGGAGGGGTGCGGATCGGTATTGGTGGAAAACCGCGTGTGGAAATACATCGTATGCACTTCATGACGCGGATCGGTGAGATCGCAGAAATAGGGCATGACCTCATGGGAGTTCAGGCGGCCTTTCAGAACCTGCGTGCGGGCGCTGAGCGACAGCGGATAAAAGCCGGCGAGTTCCGGCACAGTATAGGCAAGCGCCTCGATGGCGAGCAGCGCCTTGTGGATGCGCCAGTCGAATTCGGCGAGGGTTGCGCATTCGGCCGGAGCCGAAAAGACCCATTGGCGGATCGGCAACTGGTAAGGGACGGCAGCGGGACGGATGGCCGCATCATTCACCGGCACATCGCGAACGAGCAGGATTGCAAAGCCCTGCTCTTTGAGGGCGTTTGCGATGATACCGACAGCCTCGGCGTGGAAAGCCGGATTTTGCGGCAGGAAAAAATTGCCGACGCCGAAACGGCCGGCCTGCAAGCCGTCCTCACCGGTCAATTCCCGAAAGAAGGAAAGCGACAAATCCAGCGACACGCCAGCACCATCGCCGACACCTTCCGCCGACATGCCGCCGCGATGCGGCACGGCACAGAGAGCCTCGTGGCCGCGCTTCAGCACATCATGCGTCTGCACGCCGTCCTTGCGGGTGATGAAACCGACGCCACAGCTGCTTTTTTCAAAAGCCGCATCGTAAAGGCCGAATTTTTGCTCCGTCACGCTCAAGGCACTCTCCTCTCGTTGCGCATTTCGCGCGGCATCGCCCTCTTTCCCGAAACCCGGCGCGTCAGCCGGCACTCTGCGGGCGGAGCCGCAGGCGACCTGGCTGCTCCTCATTCTTCTATTTATCGGCGTTTAATGGCGCGAACGGTCGTTTTGCGGCCGTCAAACGGCTTGGCGGCGATGGCCGCTTTTTCGCAAATAATGATCGTCGTCGTTCGCATAGCGCTCCCTGATGGCCGGCTTTCCGGCGGTGAGATACACTGAATTACGTCAGTATTACTTACATAATATTTCATGATCGACCGAGTCAAGATTAAAATCGGCCCGGCGCAATAAAAAAACAAAAACGCCGCGAAATCCGACAGGATTCCGCGGCGCGATGGCTGCAGGGATTTTTAAATTGCCCGGATCACTCCGAAGGCATGTCCAGCGTGCGGCTGAACCAGAGGGCTATCAGCGTGCAGAGCGCACCCGACATCAGGTAAATGCCAACCGCGAAAAGGCCGAATTTGGACGAAAATCCGAGCGCGACGAGCGGCGCGAAACCGGCGCCGATTAGCCAGGAAATATCCGAGGTGAGCGATGCGCCGGTATAGCGGTACTCACGGCTGAAGCGGGAAGCAAGCGCGCCGCCCGCCTGCCCGAAGGACAGGCCAAGCAGAGAAAAGCCGATCAGCACAAAGAGGTAACGGCCAATATCACCGGAACCAAGAAGAACCGGCGCAACCAGACTGAAAAGGCCGATCAGCACCGCCGCGATGGCGAGAAGCTTCCGCCGGCCGATCCGGTCGGCCAGAATACCGGAGACCACGATCATTCCGCCCGCAATGATGGCGCTGACGAATTGCACGAACAGGAAGTCCGAGACGCGCTGGCTGGTGTTGAGCGAAACCCAGCTCAGCGGGAAGACCGTGACGAGATGGAAAAGCGCAAAGCTCGCCAGCGGCACGAACGCTCCAGTGACGACCACCGGAAACTGCGAACGCAGCATCTTGAACATGGGGCGCGGTTCCAGCTCGTGCTGTTCCAGCATGGCCTGGAATTCCGGCGTCACGATCATACGCAGGCGGGCGAAAAGCGCGAGAACATTCAGCGCCAGCGCCACGAAGAACGGGAAACGCCAGCCCCAGGCGAGGAATTCCGCATTGGAAAGCTGCGTCACGAAGACAATGAAAAAGGCGCTGGCGAGACCGAAGCCCATGGCCGCACCGATCTGCGGCATCATGGCGTACCAGCCGCGCTGTTTCTGCGGTGCATTCATGGCGAGCAGCGAAACCAGACCGTCCCATGCGCCGCCAAGCCCAAGGCCCTGGCCGATGCGGAATACCGCAAGAAGACAGGGGGCAAGCATGCCCGCTTCCGCATAGGACGGAAGAAAGCTGATCGCCATGGTGGAACCACAGAGCGTGAAGAGGGCCGCCATCAGCTTCACGGCTCGCCCGAATTTGCGGTCGATCTGGAGGAAGATCAGCGAGCCGATCGGCCTTGCGATAAAGGCCAATGAGAAAACCGCGAAGGAATAGAGCGTCGCCGTCAGCGGGTCGACGAAAGAAAAGAAGACGTGGGGGAAAACGAGCGCGGAAGCGATGGCATAGATGAAAAAGTCAAAGAATTCCGTCATTCTCGCAAGAATGACCGCAATCGTGATGCGATCCGGATCGACCTTAACGGGACCGGCCCCATTTCCGTTCGCCTCCGGCGCCTGCCCAAAGGATGGAGCAGCATTCGTATAACTCATAATATCCCTCCTGCGTCATGGACGAACCATTTCCTGTAACGCGCCGACTCCTCTTCCGTTGCGTTACGATGCGACGGATTGTCACACGCACCCTACGTAACGTCAATTGAAGTTTGGCAATAAAGGGTTGCCCAGTCAGCTGACCATGCGATAATGCACGTGCTCCGTCCTTAAACGCAGCTCTGCCCGAGACATGGTGCATCGCGAAGGTTTCGCTGCACCGCGACAATATACCTCATTTGAAAAATGATGTTCGGCAATTATTCGCGGCATAATCCAAACTGTACGAGTTCAAAGAACGTGCGCATGATCAAAAAACTCCCGTCCGCCCTTCTGGCAATCCCGGCTCTGCTGCTGCTCAGCGGCTGTAACCTCGTGGTGATGAACCCTTCGGGCGACGTCGCCATCCAGCAGCGCGATCTTATCATCACGTCCACGGTCTTGATGCTGCTGATCATCGTCCCCGTCATCGTCCTGACGCTTTTCTTCGCATGGAAGTATCGGGAATCGGCAAAGGCCGAGGATTACGATCCCGAGTGGCACCACTCCACGCGCCTTGAAATGGTGATCTGGTCGGCTCCGGTCGCCATCATCCTGATGCTCGGCACGGTCACCTGGATTTCCACTCACCGTCTCGACCCCTATCGCCCGCTGGAGCGTATCGACGAGAACCGCCAGGTGACCGCCGATGTCAAACCGATCACGGTGGAAGTGGTGGCCATGGACTGGAAGTGGCTGTTCTTCTATCCCGAACTCGGCATTGGCAGCGTCAATGAGTTCGCCGCTCCGGTCGATGTTCCGATCAATTTCAAGATCACCGGCACGACGGCGATGAACTCCTTCTTCGTGCCCGCGCTCGCCGGCCAGATCTACGCCATGGGCGGCATGCAGACCAAGCTGCACGCGGTCATCAACAAGGAAGGCGTTTATGACGGCTTCTCGGCCAACTTCTCCGGCCCCGGCTTCTCCCACATGCGCTTCAAGTTCCATGGCCTGAGCCAGCAGGGCTTCGACCAGTGGGTTGCCAAGGCGAAAGAGGGCGGCAAGGGCTTCGGCCGTCAGGAATATCTGGAATTCGCCAAGCCTTCCGAGCGCGAGCCGGTACAATATTTCGCTTCGGTCGATCCCGAACTCTACAGCGCCATCCTCAACCGCTGCGTCGAGCCCAACAAGCTCTGCATGCGTGACATGATGCATATCGACGCCAATGGCGGCGGCGGCAAGGAAGGCATCGATATCGCCAAGGCGCTGAACTCCGTCGTCTGCACGCCGCTTGCGCCCTTTGGCGTCGCCAGCGGTCCCCAATCCACTCCGGCTGCGCTCGAAGGACAGACTTTCGAGCCTGCGGCGCTGCCGGAAACGAAACAAGTCGCTGGCTGACGGATACGTCCCGGCATTATGCGGCGCGGCCAATGGCTGCGCCGATCTTATGTCTTAGAATCGCAAGAGGCTAAAAATGATCGTCAATTCCGATCAAACGTCGTTCCTGTTCGGGAAGCTGACATGGGAGTCCATCCCGCTTCACGAGCCCATTCTCGTCGCGACCTTCGCGGCCGTGGCTCTGGGCGGTATCGCCGTCGTCGGCGCCCTCACCTATTTCCGCCTCTGGGGCTATCTCTGGAATGAATGGTTCACGAGCATCGATCACAAGAAGATCGGTATCATGTACATCATTCTGGCTCTGGTCATGCTGCTGCGCGGCTTCGCCGATGCCATCATGATGCGTGTCCAGCAGGCGATCGCGTCTGGCGGATCGGAAGGTTACCTTCCGCCGCACCATTACGACCAGATCTTCACGGCCCACGGCGTCATCATGATCTTCTTCATGGCCATGCCGATGATCACGGGTCTGATGAACTTCGTCGTGCCGCTGCAGATCGGCGCACGCGACGTTTCGTTCCCCTTCCTCAACAACTTCTCCTTCTGGATGACCACGGCCGGCGCCGTCATCACCATGATCTCGCTGTTCATCGGTGAATATGCGCAGACCGGCTGGTTGGCCTATCCGCCGCTCTCCGGCATCGATGGAAGCCCGGGCGTCGGGGTCGATTATTATATCTGGGGTCTGCAGATCGCCGGTGTGGGAACGACGCTATCGGGCATCAACCTGATCGTGACGATCATCAAGATGCGCGCGCCTGGCATGACCATGATGCGCCTGCCGATCTTCGTCTGGACATCGCTGTGTTCGAACATCCTGATCGTGGCCTCCTTCCCGATCCTGACCGGCACGCTCGCGCTTCTCACCCTCGACCGTTACGTTGGCACCAACTTCTTCACCAACGATCTCGGCGGCAACCCGATGATGTACGTCAACCTCATCTGGATCTGGGGCCATCCCGAAGTCTACATCCTGGTGCTGCCGGCCTTCGGCGTCTTCTCGGAAATCGTCTCGACCTTCTCCAACAAGCGCCTTTTCGGTTATGCCTCGATGGTCTACGCCACGGGCGTCATCACCATCCTTGCCTATATCGTGTGGCTGCACCACTTCTTCACCATGGGTTCCGGCGCAAGCGTGAATGCCTTCTTCGGCATCACCACGATGATCATCTCGATCCCGACGGGTGCCAAGATCTTCAACTGGCTCTTCACCATGTATAAGGGCCGCATCAAGTTCGACGTTCCGATGCTCTGGACCATCGGCTTCATGATCACCTTCGTCATCGGCGGCATGACCGGCGTTCTCCTCGCCGTTCCGCCGGCGGACTTCGTGCTGCACAACTCGCTGTTCCTCATCGCCCACTTCCACAACACCATCATCGGTGGCGTCGTGTTCGGTGTGCTTGCGGGTATCGTCTACTGGTTCCCGAAGGCCTTCGGATACCGGCTCGATCCGTTCTGGGGCAAGCTGTCCTTCTGGTTCTGGTTCATCGGCTTCTATTTCGCCTTCATGCCGCTCTATATCCTCGGCCTGATGGGCATCACCCGCCGTATCAGCCAGTTCGAGGATAATTCCCTCCAGATCTGGTTCGTGATCGCCGCTTTCGGCGCCTTCCTGATCGCGCTCGGCATCGCCTCCTTCGTCATCCAGCTCATCGTCAGCTTCCTGAAGCGCGACAAGCTGCGTGACGTGACCGGCGACCCCTATAACGGCCGTACGCTGGAGTGGTCGACGTCTTCGCCGCCGCCCGCCTACAACTTCGCCTTCACGCCCGTCATCCACGATGTCGACGCCTGGGCGGATATGAAGAAGCGCGGTTACAACCGTCCCAAGGAAGGCTTCATCCCGATCCATATGCCGAAGAACACCGGCGCGGGCGTGATCATCAGCGCCATCAGCGTGGTTCTCGGCTTCGCCCTGGTATGGCACATCTGGTGGCTTGCGGCTCTGTCGATGCTCGCCATCATCGCGGTCTCCATCGCCCATACCTTCAACTACAATCGCGATTATTACATTCCGGCTTCCGACGTTTCGACGGTCGAGGCGGAACGTACGAAGCTGCTCGCGGAACAGGCGTGACGAATATGGCTCATACACCTGCACAAAGCGTCGACGGCGCTGAACCACCGGTCTTCTACCTGAAGGAAGACCATCACCCGGAGAACGGCACCTCGCTGGGCTTCTGGCTCTACCTGATGAGCGACTGCCTCATCTTCGCGACGCTGTTTGCCACCTATGCCGTTGTCGGCCGCAACTATGCGGCCGGCCCTTCCGGCGCCGACCTGTTCGACCTGAAGCTGGTGGCGATCAATACCGGCTTCCTGCTTTTTTCCTCCATTACCTATGGCTTCGCCATGCTGGAAATGGAAAAGCAGAAGGTAAAGGCCACGCTGGTCTGGCTGGGTGTGACCGGCCTTTTCGGCCTCGCCTTCCTCGCCGTCGAACTCTACGAGTTCCATCACCTGATCGCGGAAGGTGCCGGTCCGCAGCGTTCGGCGTTCCTGTCGGCCTTCTTCGCGCTGGTCGGCACGCACGGTCTGCACGTCACCTTCGGCATCATCTGGCTCGTCACGCTGATGTTCCAGGTCGCCAAGCACGGCCTGATCGCGGCAAACAAGCGCCGCCTGATGTGCCTGTCGATGTTCTGGCACTTCCTTGACGTCATCTGGATCGGCGTCTTCTCCTTCGTTTACCTCATGGGAGTTCTTTGATGAGTTCCGAAGCACACGCACATCACGACGCGCATGGCGACGACCATCATCACCATGATGGCGCGAGCCATGGCACCTTCAAGAGCTACATGATCGGCTTCGTCCTGTCGGTCATCCTGACGGCGATCCCCTTCTGGCTGGTCATGGGCGACGTTCTTGAAAACAAGACCCTGCTGGTCATCGCCATCATGGGTCTCGGCGTCATCCAGATCTTCGTGCACATGATCTACTTCCTGCACATGGACACCAAGTCCGAAGGCGGCTGGACCTTCATGGCGCTGATCTTCACCGTCGTGGTACTCCTGATCACGCTCTCCGGCTCGCTCTGGGTCATGTACAACATGAACAAGAACATGATGCCGCTGCACATCGAGGATGTGAAAAACTTGCCCTGAGCAGCAGAGACCTACGGCCTGCCGGGTTTCCGGCGGGCCGCCTTCGCGCCAACACATAACCCCATGAATCCTGGTGCGATTTATGGGGTTATTTGCTGGAAGAAGCGCATCCGGGTGCCAGAGTTTTTTCGCTTTTCTTCGAATCGCGAAAACACTCTAACTCTTTGTTTTGGCGCATTTCCGGACGGAAAACCGGGTTCCACTTTTCCTGGAAATGCTCTAGGAAACCCGCCAAAGCAGACCGGTTTCTGCCGGGCGCGCTTCGCAAGGACCGTGACATGAGCGAGACCACACCCCATAACCGGCGCATCCGCCCTGCGGCCATCGTCGTCCTGTTCCTGACCGTTGTTCTGACGGGCCTGCTGCTCGCGCTCGGCACATGGCAGGTCAAGCGCCTTTCCTGGAAGCTCGATCTTATCGAACGGGTCGAAGCCCGCGCCCATGCCGATCCCGTCGACGCCCCTGCCGCCAAAGAATGGCCGGCGCTCGGCAATCCGGCGGAATACGAATATCGCCGTGTGAAACTGTCCGGCACCTTCCTCAATGACAAGGAGGTTCAGGTCTATACGGTCACGGACCTCGGCCCCGGTTACTGGGTGATGACGCCGCTCAAGCGGGACGATGGCTCCAGCATTATCGTCAATCGCGGCTTCGTGCCGTCCGACAGGCGCGACCCGTCCTCCCGCCAGGAAGGCGAACCGGCCGGAAACGTCGAGATCGTCGGGCTGATGCGCGCGCCCGAAACCGGCGGGCTTTTCCTGCGCACCAACGATCCGGCAAATGGCCGCTGGTATTCCCGCAACATCCCGCAAATCTCGCAGGCATCGGGCCTTTCCGATGTCGCGCCGTTCTATGTCGATGCCGATGCGACACCCAATCCGGGCGGCCTGCCGGTCGGCGGCAAGACCATGCTCACCTTTCCCAACAACCACCTCTCCTATGCCGTTACGTGGTATATTCTGGCGGCCATGGTGGTTGCGGCCGGCTGGTACGTCCTGCGCAACCTCAACGCCCCCAAACCGAACCGGGAAGAGGATTGAACAGCCGGTTTTACCGGATGGTTCATAAAAGCACTTCCTTCTTCACGTTTTGCTGATCTATAACGACAGTTCGGCCTGACATTGCCCGTCGGCGCATTTTGTTTCGGTGAGTTATGGCAAGAGCATTTCTTCTCGTTCTGGATTCCTTTGGCGTCGGCGGCGCGCCCGACGCGGAGCGCTATGGCGATCTTGGCGCAAACACGCTCGGCCATATCGCGGAATTCTGTGCAGCGGGCGCTGCCGACAAAGCGGGCCTTCGCTCCGGTCCGCTGAAACTGCCGAACATGTGTTCGCTCGGCCTGCTGGAGATTGCGCGGCAGGCAAGCGGCGACGTTCCCGCCGGCATGGAACCGCCGGAGCGCATTTTCGGCCTGCACGGTTCCGCCAGCGAAATCTCCAAGGGCAAGGATACACCCTCCGGTCATTGGGAGATCGCCGCTACGCCCGTCACCTTCGACTGGGGATATTTCCCGACGGAAGGCGATGCGTTTTCGCCGGAACTGGTGGAAGCGATCTGCAGGGAGGCAGATATTCCGGGCATTCTCGGCAATTGCCATGCTTCCGGCACCGAGATCATCGCTGCGCTCGGCGAAGAACATATCAGGACCGGTAAACCGATCTGCTACACCTCATCCGATTCCGTTTTCCAGATCGCCGCGCACGAAACGCATTTCGGCCTGGAGCGCCTCATCGCGCTCTGCGAGACGGTGCGCAAGCTGCTCGATCCGCTGAATATCGGCCGCGTCATCGCCCGCCCCTTCATCGGCGAAACGGTCGCGACTTTCGAACGCACCGGCAACCGCCGCGATTTCTCCGTTCTGCCGCCGGAGCCGACCCTGCTCGACAGGCTTGTGGAGGCCGGCCGAAAAGTGCACGCCATCGGCAAGATCGGCGATATCTACGCCCATCAGGGCGTCTCCCGCATCATCAAGGCAAATGGCAACAGCGCCCTGATGGATGCGACGTTGCAGGCTATCGACGAGGCTGAAAACGGCGATCTCGTCTTCACCAATTTCGTCGATTTCGACATGCTTTATGGCCATCGCCGCGACGTTGCCGGTTACGCCGCCGCCCTTGAGGCCTTCGATGCGCGAATCCCCGAAATTCATCGCAAGATGGCGCCGGGTGACATCGCCCTTCTGACCGCCGATCACGGCTGCGACCCCACATGGCGGGGCACGGACCATACACGGGAAAGGGTGCCGATCATGGCATTCGGGCCGGGCATTCGCTCGCGTGACGTCGGCATCCGTTCAAGCTACGCCGATATCGGCGAAAGCATCGCCCACCATCTTGGCATCGAGGCCGGTTCTCACGGCAGGAGCTTCATTTGACATCGCATTTGCTGAAAGCGGAAATTCACTGCCACATCGAAGGTGCGGCCCCGCCCGCCCTTGTCGCGAAACAGGCGGAGAAATACGGCATCGACACCAGCGGCTTTCTGCGGGACGGCCAATATGTCTGGTCGGATTTCGCCGAATTCATCCGTTGTTATGACGCGGTGGCGCAGGTGTTCAAGACGGATGAGGATTATGCCGTCCTGACTGAAACCTATCTGACCGAACTTGCGCAAGCCAATACGATCTATAGCGAACTGATCATTTCGCCCGATCACGGCGACCGCATCGGGCTCGGTGCCGACGCCTATCTGGCCGGCATTGCCGAAGGCATCCGCATCGCAAGGGAAAAGACGGGGATCGAAACCCGCATCATCGTCACCGGTGAGCGCCACTTCGGCCCGGAGCGGGTAATCGCCGCGGCCGAATATGCGGCACGCGCCCAACATCCGCTGGTGACGGGCTTCAACATGGCCGGCGAAGAGCGCATGGGCCGCGTCGCCGATTATGCACGCGCCTTCGACATCGCCCGCGATGCCGGCCTTGGGCTGACCATTCATGCCGGCGAGGTTTGCGGACCGGAAAGCGTTACCGATGCGCTCGATCTCGTCAAACCGTCCCGCATCGGGCATGGCGTGCGCGCCATCGAAGATGCCGGTCTTATCGCCCGGCTGGCCGAGGCGGGAACGGTTCTGGAAGTCTGCCCCGGCTCGAATATCGCTCTCAACGTCTATCCTGATTTTGCCAGCCACCCGCTGAAAGCTCTGAGCGACGCCGGGGTGCGCGTCTGCATCAGTTCCGACGATCCGCCGTTCTTCTTCACGTCGCTTGCACGGGAATATGCGCTGGCTGCGGACGAGTTCGGCTTCAGCGATGCCGAGATCGACCGTATGACGCGGACCGCACTGGAATGCGCCTTCTTGGACGAGGAAACACGTGCGCGACTGCTTGCGAAACTCGCTGGCGCCTGACGCTGCGGTTCGCGGGGGTAAAACCGCGAAGAAGGCTTGCGAAAAACGCACTTTCGGTGAATTACAGGGCATAAGATAAAAGGAAGGCCAGTTTCATGGACGGCGTCACAGTCATCGAACATCCGCTGGTGCGGCACAAACTTACCATCATGCGCAAGAAGGAAACTTCCACGGCCGGCTTCCGCCGCCTGCTCAGGGAAATTTCGACGCTGCTCTGCTATGAAGTGACGCGCGACCTTGAGATGACGATGGAAACCATCGATACGCCGCTCGAAACCATCGAGGCCCCCGTGCTCGAAGGCAAGAAGCTGGTTTTCGCCTCCATCCTGCGCGCCGGCAACGGCCTGTTGGAAGGCATGCTCGAGCTCGTGCCTTCGGCGCGTGTTTCCCATATCGGCGTTTATCGCGATCATGACACGCTGGAGGCTGTCGAATATTACTTCAAGGCTCCGGAAAGCCTCGATGCGCGCCTTATCATCGTTGTCGATCCGATGCTCGCGACCGGCAACTCCTCCATCGCCGCCGTTGAAAAGCTGAAGGAGCGCGGTGCGAAGAACATCCGCTTCCTGTGTCTGCTGGCGGCGCCCGAAGGCATCAAGAACTTCCGTGAAGCGCATCCCGATGTGCATATCTACACCGCCGCGATCGACAGCCATCTGAACGAGAAGGGTTATATCGTTCCGGGCCTCGGCGATGCCGGCGACCGGATGTACGGCACCAAATAACGCCGTTCATCATCGCTTAACCGTTTGAGCCATTCGCCGCCCGATAAGCGGCGGGTGGCTTTTTCTTTTAAGATTTCAGCATGTTTTACGTCTATTCTCGGCAAGAATAACCCTGCCCTTTGAGGAGCAACGACTTGCTGGCGCGTGCGATTTTCCTGCTTGTTGGTCTTTCGGTCGGTGCGACGCAGATTCCGGCTCTGGTGGAAAAATTTCAGCCGCGCCCGGAAGCAAGCATCGAGAAAGCGGAAGCCAGACCCGAAGCGGCCAAGCCGGAGTCCGTCTCCCTTGGCGGCGTCAATCTGAAAGCGGATGCCCGCGGCCACTTCAACGCCACCTTCCGCATCAATGGCAAGTCCTTCGACGGACTTGTCGATACCGGCGCTTCCATGGTCGCCATCAACGAGACGATTGCGCGTCGGCTCGGTTACGGCGTCAACAGCCTCGATTTTAAATATGCGATTTCAACGGCCAATGGCCAGACCATGGCCGCCTATGTGAAACTCGACCGCGTGGAGATCGGCGCTATCCGGGTTCAGAATGTCGACGCCATGGTGCTGAAGGACAATGCGCTCGGCAACATGCTGATCGGCATGAGCTTCCTGAAACAACTATCGTCCTTCAAGGTATCGGGCGGCGAGATGAGGCTGGTCAGGTGATCCGCTCAAGAACGGGCGCACCAATCTCAGGCGCGCTGTCAGCAATTCCGTAGCAGGCCACTATCCTTTTCACGGCATGTTCCGCTTCGTCGCTGGAAGCGGCATGAACGGTGGCGATCGGCTCGCCCTTTTCCACTTTCGCACCGAGCGGCAGGATGTCCGAGATACCGACGGAAGGATTGATCGTGTCCGATGGCTTTTTTCTGCCGCCACCGAGTTCAACGACAACCATACCAAGATCGCGCGTGGCGCAGGAGGCGAGCAAACCGCTGCGCTCCGCCAGAACCGGACGAATGACCGGCGCAGAGGGCAGATAACGGGACGGATGCTCAACGAAATCCGATGGGCCGCCGAGTGCCGAAACCATCCGCGCAAAGATTTCCAACGCCCGGCCGGAGGAGAGCGCAGCTGACGCCAGCGCCTCTCCTTCCTCCAGCGTGGCCGCCTTTTGCGCCTGCATCAGCATTTCCGCCGCAAAGGACAGGACGACCTTTTCAAGACGGGTGCCAGCCTCGCGGCCGGCCAGAAAATCCAGACAATTGACGATTTCGACCGCATTGCCGGCGGCATCGCCAAGCGGCTGGTTCATGTCGGTTATCAGCGCCGTTGTCGGCAGGCCTGCGCCATTCGCCACATCGACCAGCGCGCGGGCCAGATTGCGGGCATCCTCGACGCTCTGCATGAAAGCACCGTTGCCGACCTTCACATCCAGAACCAGCGTCTGCAGCCCGGCCGCAAGCTTTTTCGACAGGATGGAGGCCGTGATCAGCGGTATGGAATCGACCGTCGCGGTCACATCGCGAATGGCATAGAGGCGTTTATCGGCGGGAGCGAGATCGCCCGTCTGGCCGATGATGGCGCAGCCGACGGTCTTTACCGTCCGGCGAAACAACGCCTCCTCCGGCATGACGTTGTAACCGGGGATCGCTTCCAGCTTGTCCAGCGTGCCGCCGGTATGGCCAAGGCCCCTGCCGGAAATCATCGGTACGGCGAGACCGCAGGCGGCAACGATGGGGGCGAGCATCAGGGAGACATTATCGCCAACACCGCCGGTGGAGTGCTTGTCCGCCACCGGCCTGCCGAGATCACTCCAGGACAGGACCTCACCGCTGTCGCGCATCGCAAGCGTCAGCGCCACCATCTCATCCCGGTTCATGCCGCGAAAGAACACCGCCATGGCAAAGGCAGCCGCCTGCCCTTCCGAGATGCCGTCTTTTGAAAGCGCCTCTATGAAAGCGGCAATCTCCTGCGGCTCAAGTGACAGGCCATCGCGTTTGCGGCGGATGATTTCCTGCGGGATCAAGTTCAATATCCGCTGGCGGCCTTGGCGGGCTCGCCGCCGGCCAGCACGTTCAGCACATCATCGAGAACACCGGAAGCCCCGAAACGGAAGGTGGACGGCATGGCCCAGTTGGGCGCCATGATGGTTTCCGCAAGCCTGAGGTAAAGCGTGGCGTCTTCCACCGTGCCGATGCCGCCGGCGGGCTTGAAGCCCACCTTCTGCCGGCTGTCGCGGATCGCCTGCAACATGATGTCGGCTGCCTCCAGCGTGGCGTTGATGGCGACCTTGCCGGTCGAGGTCTTGATGAAATCGGCCCCTTCGGCAATGGCGAGTTCCGATGCGCGACGGATGAGCGCCTTGTCCTTCAACTCGCCGGTTTCAAGAATGACCTTGAGCAGCACGGGTGCTGCGCAGGCCTTGCGAACGGCGGCCACCATGGTGGACACCGCCGTTTCATCGCCGGCTATGAATTTGCGATAGGGAATGACGAGATCGATTTCGTCAGCGCCGTCGCGGATCGCCGCCTCGGTTTCCGCAACTACGGTCGCGATGTCGAGATCGCCCGAAGGAAAATTGACGACCGTGGCGATGCGGATAGCATGGTCCTTTCCGAAGGCTGCACGGGCCTGCGCCACGAAGCGCGGCCAAATGCAGATTGCGGCCGTATTGCCATATTCCGTATGCGCGCGCTGGCACAAAGCGGCGATCTGCTGTGGCGTGCAGTCTTCCTTGAGATTGGTCAGGTCCAGCAAGGACAGGGTGAGGGCAGCCGCTTCGCGCGGACGCTGGAGTTCCATGGTCACGCTCCTCCTGCGATCATTTCCTTCAGAATGGCGGCAAGCCTCTTGCCGCCCACGGGAGCCATATCCTTGGTTTCTTCATGGCTCAGTTCCGCGCCGGTCATGCCGGCACCGTAATTGGTAATAACCGATGCGGCGGCAACGCGCATCCCGAAAAAGCGCGCAAGGATGACTTCCGGCACGGTGGACATGCCAACGGCATCCGCCCCCAGCAGCCGCGCCATGCGGATTTCCGCCGGTGTTTCGAAGCTCGGGCCGGAAAACCACATATAGACACCGCCGAACAAAGGCACTGTGGCACGGATGGCGGCGTTGCGCATGGCAAGCATCAGATCGGGATCGTAAGCGGTGGTCATGCCGACGAAGCGGCGGTCGCTTTCCTCGCCGATCAGAGGGTTCATGCCGGAATAGTTGATGTGATCGGTGATCTGCATGACCGAGCCGGGCGGCATATCCTGCCTGACCGAACCTGCCGAATTGGTGAGGATGAGCGACTGCACGCCGAGGCCGGCCAGCGCCCCGATGATCGCGCGCATGGCGGACGGATCGCCCTTTTCGTAATAATGCACCCGGCCGGAGAGCATCATGACCGGCTCACCACCAAGATAGCCCGCCACCAGCTCACCCGCATGGCCGGAAACGCCGCTTGCGGGAAAACCGGGAAGTTCGGCATAGGGCACCCGTATCGGATCGCTGACGTCTTCCACCAGCGAACCGAGGCCCGAGCCGAGGACGATGGCGACGCGCGGCATCAGGCCGTTCAGGCGCTCCACCAGAATATCGATCAGCATATCCGGCATCAGGGCAGCTCTGTCTTGAAGCTGAAGGGCAAAAGCTCTTCCATGGTCATGACCTTCTGCACGCCGATTTCGTCGCAGAGATAGACTTTCGTGTCCGGCGTCGCGAATTCGGCGATCTTCTGCCGGCAGCCGCCGCAGGGTGGGCAGAGAGCAAGCTTTTCGGCGATGACCGCGATTTCGTCGATCTTCTTCGCCCCACCCATGATCATGGCGCTGATGGCGGAAGGTTCAGCGCACCAGCCCTGCGGGAAGGAGAGGTTCTCGATATTGGCGCCCTTGTAAATCTTGCCGTCTTCGGCGCGGATCGCCGCACCGACCGGAAATTTCGAATAGGGCGCGTGGGCAAAGGCCATGGCCTCCACCGCTGCCTCGAACAGGGCATGGGACATCGGATCTCGGGACATGGATTTAACGCTCCTTCGCATAGGCAACGCCACCGGCCTTGGGGGGCTTGGCGACGCCGATGAAACCGGCAAGCAGGATGCAGGTCAGAATATAGGGCATGGCCTGGAAAATCTGCACCGGCACCTCGCCAATACCGGGCACGGATTTACCCTGCATGAAGTTGGCGAAGGCATCCAGAAAACCGAAAAGCAGGCAGGCGAACATGACCGGCACCGGCTTCCATTTCGCGAAGATCAGCGCCGCAAGTGCGATATAGCCCTTGCCGGCCGACATGTTGGCGATGAAGGCCGCCGACTGCGCAACGGCAAGATAGGCGCCCGAAAAACCGCAGAGGAAGCCGGCGACGATGACGGCGCGGAAACGCATCCATGTCACCGAAATGCCGGCCGTATCCACCGCACCCGGGTTTTCACCAACGGCGCGCAAGCGAAGGCCGAAACGGGTACGGTAAAGCACCCACCAGGACAGCGGCACCGCCAGAAAGGCGAGATAGGTGAGGATATTGTTGCCGGAAATGACATTGGCATAGAGCGGGCCGATGAAGGGCACCTCGCGCATCGCATCCGCACCCGGCAGGATGATCGGCGCAAAGCGGCCCTCGGACGGCAATTGCGGCGTGCGGCCGCCCTGCCCGAACCAGGCTTGCCCCAGAACCACCGTCAGGCCGGCGGCGATGAAGTTCAGCGCCACGCCCGACACGATCTGGTTGCCGCGATTGGTGATGACGGCGAAACCATGGATCAACGAGAAGAGGATGGAGACGGTGATGCCCGCCAGCAGACCGGCCCATGGGTCCGCTGTGAGATAGGCGACGCAGGCGGAGGCGAAGGCCGCCGCCAGCATCTTGCCTTCAAGGCCGATATCGAACACGCCCGCGCGTTCGGAAAAGAGCCCGGCGAGCGCGGTGAAGAGGAGCGGGATGGTGAGGCGGACGGTCGAGCCGAGGATGCTGACCAGCATATCGAAGAAATCCATATCAGCTCACCCCTTTGCCAAACGCTGGTAGATGCGGACGACCGCCGGCCGGTACATATATTCCAGCGCGCCGGCAAACAGGATCACCAGACCCTGGATCACCACGATCATCTCGCGGGTAATGTTGGGCATCTCGAAGGAAAGGTCTGCGCCGCCCTGATAGAGAATGCCGAACAGCAATGCCGCGAAGATGATGCCGAGCGGATGGCTTCGCCCCATCAGCGACACGGCGATGCCCACGAAGCCAGCACCGCCGACAAATTCCACCTGCAGGCGGGCGGAAGCGCCCATGACCGGGTTCAGCGCCATCATGCCCGCCAGACCGCCGGAAATCAGCATGGCGATGATGACCGTGCGCGCATAGGGAATGCCGGCATAGATGGCGGCCGACGGGCTGATGCCGAGCGTGCGCATCTCATAACCGAGCTTGGTACGCCAGATCAGCACCCAGACGAGGAAGCACATGACCAGCGCGATGATGAAGGAGACGTTGAACGGCGCCGGCCCGAGCTTGAGGCCGAACAGCGCCATCAGCCAGTCAAGCTTCGGCAATTGCCCGCCCGGCAGAAAGGTGCGCGTTTCCGGCGCCATCTTGCCCGGCACGATCAGCACATTCACCAGCAGATAGACCATCAGCGCAGCCGCGATGAAGTTGAACATGATGGTGGTGATGACAACGTGGCTGCCGCGTTTTGCCTGCAGCCATGCCGGAATGAAGGCCCAGGCCGCGCCAAAAACCGCAGCACCGATGACGGCGAAAGGCATCGTCACATACCACGGCACGTAACGATCAAGCGCCAGCGCCACCAGCGCCGCACCCAGACCGCCAATATAGGCCTGACCTTCGGAGCCGATATTGAAGAGGCCGGCATGGAAGGCCACGGCGACGGAAAGGCCGGTGAAGATGAAGCTCGTCGTGTAGAACAGCGTGAAGCCGATGGCGTCGCCACGGCCGAGCGCACCTTCGATGAGCAGGCGCAGCGCCGCCAGCGGGCTTTCACCGATGGACCAGACAACGAGGCCGGAAATCAGAAAGGCGGTGACGACGTTCAGCAGCGGCAACAGGCCGTAGCTGATCCAGTTTGGTAGGGGAACGGAAGCGGTGCTCATTCATGCCTCATGCGGCGATGCCGGCCATCATCAGGCCCAGCGTCTGTTCTTCGGCTTCCGCCGTTTTTTCTCCAACGACACGGCCCGCGAACATGACCATGATCCGATCCGAAAGAGAACGGATTTCATCGAGTTCGACAGAAACCAGCAAAATCGCCTTTCCGGCATCGCGCATTTCAATGATACGGCGATGGATGAATTCGATGGCGCCGATATCCACACCGCGTGTCGGCTGGCCGATGATCAGCATCTTCGGGTCACGTTCGATTTCGCGGGCAACGACGATCTTCTGCTGATTGCCGCCGGAAAAATTGGCGGTCTTCAGCTGTGGGTTCGGCGGGCGGATATCGTATTTCTCGATCTTTTCGACCGCATCCTTGCGGATGGCCTCGGGGTTGAGGAAAGGCCCTTTGCCGTAACGCTCATCACGGTGATAACCGAGGATGGAGTTCTCATATTCCTCGAATTTCAGCACCAGCCCCATATGGTGGCGGTCTTCCGGGATATGCGCGAGGCCGAGCCTGCGCAAAATTGCCGGATCGGGGCGGTCCACCTTCTGGCCATCCACCCATATTTCTCCCGAATAGGGTTTGCGGATGCCGGCGATGGCTTCGAGCAGCTCCGACTGACCATTGCCCGCCACGCCGGCAATGCCGACGATTTCACCGGCACGGACATCGAGCGAGACATCATCCACCATGGTGACGCCGCGGTTGTCCTTGACAGTCAGATTGCGGATCGAGAGCAGAACATCGCCCGGTGTCGTCTCGCCCTTTTCCACCCTGAGCAGCACGCGGCGGCCAACCATCAGCTCGGCCAGTTCCTCGACGCTGGTTTCGGAGGTCTTGCGGGTCGCGACCATTTCACCGCGGCGCATGACGGAGACGGAATCCGTGATCGCCATGATTTCGCGCAGCTTATGGGTGATGAGGATGACGGTCTTGCCCTGCTCACGCAGGACGCCAAGGATCTTGAAAAGGTGATCGGCCTCAGCCGGCGTCAGAACGCCGGTCGGCTCATCGAGAATCAGGATTTCGGCGCCACGATACATGGCTTTGAGGATTTCGACGCGCTGCTGCAGACCGACCGGCAATTCTTCGATGACCGCATCCGGATCGACTTCCAGACCGTAATCGTCCTCGAGGCGCTGCAACTCCTTGCGGGCCGCCGCCCGGCCCTTGGCGAGCGATGCGCCGCCTTCCGCGCCGAGCATGACGTTTTCCAGCACGGTGAAATTTTCCACCAGCATGAAGTGCTGATGCACCATGCCGATGCCGGCATTGATGGCCGTCTGGCTGTCACGGATCGCGACGGGCGTGCCATTCACCCGGATTTCACCGGCATCCGCCTGGTAAAAGCCGTAGAGGATCGACATCAGGGTCGATTTACCGGCGCCGTTTTCCCCGATGATGCCGTGGATCGTGCCCTTGGCGACAGTCAGATTGATATTCTTGTTGGCGTGAACGGCACCGAATTTCTTGTCGATGCCCACCAGTTCGATTGCAGGGTCCATACTCAAACCGAAACCTCTCCGAAGGCTGGATATGAAAAGGGCGCAAGATGAAAAACATCATGCGCCCCCGTTACATATCATATCATTTCGGGCAGGAATTATCCGCCATATAGTCATGAACCTTGACGGCGCCGGAGATGATATCGGCCTTCGCCTTGTCCACGGCAGCGGTCATTTCCGGCGTGATCAGGGCCTTGTTGTTGTCGTCGACCGCGTAGGCGACGCCATCTTCCTTGACGCCGAGGGCAACGATGCCGGGGGTGAACTTATCGTCCTTGGCATCCTTGTAGGCATTGTAGACGGCCAGATCGACGCGCTTGACCATGGAGGTCAGAACCGAACCCGGATGCAGATGGTTCTGGTTGGAATCGACGCCGATCGAGAACTTCTTGTTGTCGGCGGCGGTCTGCAGCACGCCGATACCGGTCGCACCGGCTGCCGCGTAAATCACGTCCGCACCCTGGTCGATCTGGTTCTTGGTGAGTTCGCCGCCGCGCACCGGATCGTTCCAGGCAGCACCCGTGGTGCCGGTCATGTTCTGGAAGACTTCAATCTTGTCGTTGGCAGCCTTGGCACCCTGTGCATAACCACAGGCGAACTTACGGATCAGCGGAATATCCATGCCGCCGATGAAGCCGACCTTGCCGGTCTTGGAGGCCATGCCCGCCAGAAGACCGACGAGATAGGAGCCTTCGTGCTCCTTATAGACGACCGAGCGGACATTCGGCAGTTCGACGACGGAATCGACGATGACGAACTTGGTGTCGGGGAATTCGGCTGCGACCTTTTCCATGGCCGAGGTCCAGGCGAAGGAAACGGCAACGACCGGATTGAAGCCCTTGCTCGCAAAGTTGCGGATGGCCTGTTCGCCCTGCGTGTCGCTGGTCGGTTCGAAATCGCGGAACTCGATGCCCGTTTCTGCCTTGAACTTTTCAGCGCCGGCCGCAGCGGCTTCGTTGAACGATTTGTCGAACTTGCCGCCCGTGCCATAGACCAGCGCCGGTTTGATATCGGCGGCGAGCGCGGAAGCCGACATTGCGGCGAGCGCAAAAAGCGTCAGAAGGGATTTTTTCATTGTGCAGCCCTGTTGTTGCAATTGATATTTTAAGGGTCCTCCCGCAATCCCGTTGACCGGGAATGTCTGCGGAACCGCCAGCCGTTTTCCCGGCTGTGCTTGCCTCATATCCTTGCATGGCTCAATGAAAAATTCATCCGGTTTTTTTGACCCGGTGGAAAAACTTTATTCTGGCGCTTTTTTGGTCTTTCCACCGGGGCGACCTGCAAAAAATCTAGTCGATATTGCAGCTTACGCCGGTTCCCCTCAGGCCGCAGTAGCCGCCAGGGTTCTTGGCAAGATATTGCTGATGGTAGTCTTCAGCGTAATAAAACTTTTCCAGCGGCCCGATCTCGGTGGTGATGGCGCTGCCATGGCCGGCCTCGTCCAAAGCCTGTTGAAAAGCATCGCTCGCCTTCTGCGCCTGCTGCAACTGCCCTTCCGTCGTCGCGTAAATGGCGGAACGGTAGGTCGTGCCGACATCGTTGCCCTGCCGCATCCCTTGTGTCGGATCATGCTCCTCGAAGAATATCTTCAGCAGGCCCGAGAGCGAGATCACGGCCGGATCGTAGACAACCTTGACCACTTCGGCGTGGCCCGTCTGGCCCGTCGTCGTCTCCTGATAGGTGGGGTTGCGGGTGAAGCCGCCGGCATAACCCACCGCTGTCACCCACACACCCGGCGTTTTCCAGAACAACCGTTCCGCACCCCAGAAGCAGCCCATGCCGAGATAGATGGTTTCAAGTCCGTCCGGATAAGGCCCCTTCAAGGGCCGGCCATTGACGAAATGGGCTTCCGGCACCGCAAGCGCCTCTTCACGGCCGGGCAAGGCGGTTTCTTCGGTCGGCATCGTCGTTTTTTTTGAAAGCGTATCGAACAGGAACATTCGGTCCTCCATGCGGCCAGTTCCGCCGCTTCTCATGGTTCACGTCTGCGGGCGCCTAATTGGACAGACACGAGGTCAGGCCGACAAACGCCTCATCGCCTTGTGTTTCCTGTAACCCGCCATCCAGCAGAGCAGGGAAAGCGCCAGGGAAACGGCAAATGCGGGCACCGCCGACAGGGCATTTTCAATGAAGCGCCACGCTTCAGGGTGAATATAGTGAGCCATGGCCGCTTCCACCATGGTACGGGAAGCAGGAAGAAGATAGTTCCAGACGGACAGGATGCCGGTGATGTTGACCGAGGATGTGGAAACCGAGCGGATCGAATCGAGCACGCCCAGAAAAACCGCCGCAACGAGGAAAAGAAAGCTCAAAAACCGCAAAAAAGCTTTCATCAGGGACACCTCGCTTACGATCTGCCGGTCAGACAGCCATATTTTGAAATCTATAATGCATCGATAAAGGCGGGAAAACCGGTTTGCAATCGCATCGGAACACAGGAAATTGCCGACATTTCAAAAAACTGTCAGATTCGTGTTGATCCCTGCGAATTCATCGGTATATATCGCGCCGTTCCAGTGATTTGCATTCTTCAAAACATGCAGATTTGAAAAAGGACAGGTGGCCGAGTGGTTTAAGGCGCACGCCTGGAACGCGTGTGTGCGTGAAAGCGTACCGTGGGTTCGAATCCCACCCTGTCCGCCATTTCACCCCACCCCGATGCCGTTAAAAGCGAACCTCACCGGTTCGCCCACCGCGATGCCGACCGACGGCGCCGTGTAGCACACAAGTCGCGTTTTCCCTCTTCCGCAAGCCGTGATGGCTATGCTTCTGCACAGACAGGGGTTTCTTGCGCTTTTTTGCTGCGCTTCCCCCTCTCTTGCGCCTTGCAGCAGGAAAAATCGCTCCTTATATACGCCGCAGAACTGCAGCAAATACTGCAAATCCAAGTCAAGGAGCTGCCACAAGAATGCCTCACGGGGTTCCGACAGCTCGCTTCAAGGAGAGAAGAGCATGGCAAAAGTAATCGGTATCGACCTTGGCACGACCAATTCCTGCGTTGCAGTGATGGACGGCAAGGACACGAAAGTAATTGAAAACGCGGAAGGCGCGCGTACCACGCCGTCCATGGTGGCATTTTCCGACGATGGCGAACGCCTTGTCGGCCAGCCGGCCAAGCGCCAGGCGGTCACCAACCCGACCAACACCCTGTTTGCGGTCAAGCGCCTCATCGGCCGCCGTTATGAAGACCCGACCGTCGAAAAGGACAAGGCTCTGGTCCCCTTTGAAATCGTCAAGGGTGACAATGGCGACGCATGGGTGAAGGCGCAGGACAAGCCCTATTCCCCTTCGCAGATTTCCGCGATGATCCTTCAGAAGATGAAGGAAACGGCTGAATCCTATCTCGGTGAAAAGGTCGAGAAGGCCGTCATCACGGTTCCTGCCTACTTCAACGACGCCCAGCGTCAGGCAACCAAGGATGCCGGCCGCATTGCCGGTCTGGATGTTCTGCGCATCATCAACGAGCCGACTGCGGCAGCACTTGCCTATGGCCTCGACAAGAAGGACGGCAAGACGATTGCCGTTTACGACCTTGGCGGCGGCACCTTCGATATTTCCGTTCTGGAAATCGGCGACGGCGTCTTCGAAGTGAAGTCCACCAATGGCGATACCTTCCTTGGCGGTGAAGACTTTGACATGCGTCTGGTCGAATATCTGGCCGGCGAGTTCAAGAAGGATCAGGGCATAGACCTGAAGAACGACAAGCTCGCCCTGCAGCGCCTCAAGGAAGCTGCGGAAAAGGCAAAGATCGAACTTTCGTCCTCGCAGCAGACCGAAATCAACCTGCCGTTCATCACGGCCGATGCTTCCGGTCCGAAGCACCTGACGCTGAAGCTGACCCGCGCCAAGTTCGAAAGCCTGGTCGACGATCTGGTGCAGCGCACCGTCGCACCGTGCAAGGCAGCACTCAAGGATGCCGGCGTTTCCGCTTCCGAGATCGATGAAGTCGTTCTCGTCGGTGGCATGAGCCGCATGCCAAAGGTGCAGGAAGTCGTCAAGCAGCTGTTCGGCAAGGAGCCGCACAAGGGCGTGAACCCGGATGAAGTGGTCGCCATGGGCGCCGCCATTCAGGCCGGCGTTCTGCAGGGTGACGTCAAGGACGTTCTGCTGCTCGACGTGACCCCGCTGTCGCTCGGCATCGAAACGCTGGGTGGCGTCTTCACCCGTCTGATCGATCGCAACACGACGATCCCGACGAAGAAGAGCCAGACCTTCTCGACCGCTGAAGACAACCAGTCGGCCGTGACCATCCGCGTTTCGCAGGGCGAGCGCGAAATGGCGCAGGACAACAAGCTGCTCGGCCAGTTCGACCTCGTTGGCCTGCCGCCGTCGCCGCGTGGCGTTCCGCAGATCGAAGTTACCTTCGATATCGACGCCAATGGCATCGTGCAGGTTTCGGCGAAAGACAAGGGCACCGGCAAGGAACAGCAGATCCGCATCCAGGCTTCCGGCGGTCTCTCCGACGCCGACATCGAGAAGATGGTGAAGGACGCCGAAGCCAATGCCGAAGCCGACAAGAAGCGTCGTGCGGGTGTGGAAGCCAAGAACCAGGCTGAAAGCCTCATCCACTCCACCGAAAAGTCGGTGAAGGAATATGGCGACAAGGTTTCCGAGACCGACCGCAAGGCGATCGAAGACGCCATTGCCAGCCTGAAGACCGCCGTCGAAGCCGCTGAGCCGGATGCAGACGACATTCAGGCCAAGACCCAGACCCTCATGGAAGTTTCCATGAAGCTCGGTCAGGCCATCTACGAGGCACAGCAGGCCGAGGCCGGTGATGCTTCCGCAGAAGGCAAGGATGACGTCGTCGATGCCGACTATGAAGAAATCAAGGACGATAAGAAGTCCGCATAATAGCGCGACTTCCCGACTCCTCACACCATATGCAAGACATCCGGCTGCCGACGTGCAGCCGGAAATCCATTTGCGGGGCTTGTTAACTTAATGGCGAAAGCAGACTTTTACGAAACACTTGGCGTCAGCAAGACCGCGGACGAAAAAGAGCTGAAAAGCGCCTTCCGCAAACTCGCGATGAAATACCATCCGGACAAGAACCCGGACGATGCCGATTCCGAACGGAAATTCAAGGAAATCAACGAAGCCTATGAAACGCTGAAGGACCCGCAGAAGCGCGCGGCCTATGACCGTTTCGGCCACGCCGCATTTGAAAATGGCGGCATGGGCGGCGGTGGCGGCTTTGGCGGCGGCGGTTTCGCCAATGGCGGCTTCTCGGATATTTTCGAAGACATCTTCGGCGAGATGATGGGCGGCGGCCGTGCGCGCCGCTCTTCCGGCGGACGCGAGCGCGGCGCCGACCTTCGCTACAACATGGAAATCACGCTGGAAGAGGCCTTCACCGGCAAGACGGCGCAGATCAGGGTTCCGACCTCGATCACCTGCGATGTCTGTTCCGGCTCGGGTGCAAAGCCCGGCACGCAGCCGAAGACCTGCACGACCTGTCAGGGTTCCGGCCGCGTGCGTGCGGCGCAGGGCTTCTTCTCGGTGGAGCGCACCTGCCCCACCTGCCATGGTCGCGGGCAGACGATCTCCGATCCCTGCGGCAAGTGCCACGGTCAGGGCCGTGTAACCGAAGAGCGTTCGCTTTCCGTCAACATTCCCTCGGGCATCGAGGACGGTACCCGCATTCGCCTGCAGGGCGAAGGCGAGGCCGGCATGCGTGGCGGCCCGGCGGGCGATCTCTATATCTTCCTGTCCGTGCGTCCGCATGAATTCTTCCAGCGCGACGGCGCCGACCTTTATTGCACCGTACCGATTTCCATGACCACGGCGGCACTTGGCGGCACTTTCGATGTCACGACGCTCGATGGCACCAAGTCGCGCGTTACGGTTCCGGAAGGAACCCAGCCGGGCAAGCAGTTCCGTCTGAAGGGTAAGGGCATGCCGGTGCTGCGTTCGGCACAGACGGGCGACCTCTATATCCAGATCCAGATCGAAACGCCGCAGAAACTCAGCAAGCGTCAGCGCGAGCTGTTGCAGGAGTTCGAGCAGCTCTCCTCCAAGGAGAATAATCCGGAATCGACGGGCTTCTTCGCCCGGATGAAGGAATTCTTCGACGGCTGACTGTCGCCGCTCCCATGCCTTTAGAACGCCGCCACCCTTCGGGACTGGCGGCGTTTTCGTTTCCGGCTCAGCCGGAAAAGCCGCCTTCATCCAGATATTGCCGTTCCGCCGGCGTCGTTTCCCGCAGCAATATGTGGTTGCGATGCGGAAAGCGGCCGAAACGCTCGACGATATCGCGATGTTCTTCGGCATGGTGAAGATAAAGCCCGCCAAGCGGCTGGTTCAGGTCGCAGGCGCGCCGCTGGGCCTTGATATCTTCCGCATGGGAAAAGGGCAGATAGAAGAAAACGCGCAAATCCCCGCCCATCGCCCGATCGTGGCCACGGCGAATGGCCTCGTCGGCAAAGAGCCGTGCCAGCGGGTCGGTTGCATACATGTGAGCGGTGCCGCGAAAGCAGTTGCGCGGAAACTGATCCAGCAGAAGCATCAGCGCGAGACTGCTTTCCGCGCCCTCCAGCCAGTCGTCCAGCTCACGCCGTGCTGCTGCAAAATGGGCATCACGGAAACGGTCGTGAAAGTGGTTGTCGAAGGCGGCATCCTTGTCGAACCACTTGTCCGGTCCGGCTTTCTTCCAGAAATCGACGATATCGGCGGCCAGCGCGGCGGTGTCGTTTTTCATTGGCTCTTCCCTGTCAATAATGCGGCGGTCGAGTGATCGCGGGCGCGTCCAGCGATTGCTCCTCCAGGCTCAGGAACCTCTCCGTCAGGCGGTCGAGCTTGGCGCGGGTCTGCTCCACCACCTTCCACTGTTCCGCCAGCTGATCGGAGAGCTCCTCTATCACCTTCGCCTGATGCGCGGCCGTCTCCTCGAGCGCGATGATCCGTTTTTCGGTTTCCGACGTCATATCGACCTCTCTTTCCAGCCCTTCCTTGGGCCTAAAAGCGCCTGAGTCAACCATATGTCGCTTTGGTGAAGCGAATTCGTCATGGCAATCCAGAAACGGAAAAAGCCGGCGATGTTTCCATCGCCGGCATCCGAGTTCTTGGCATTCCTCAGTCTTCTTCTACGAAAACCTCTTCGCGCTTCTTCTTCACGCTGGGCAGGAAGACGACGATCAGCACGGCCAGAGCAATGAAAAGCAGAGTGGCGCTGATCGGCCGGGTGACGAAGGTGGTCGGATCGCCGCGCGACAGGATCATGGCGCGGCGCAGGTTCTCCTCCAGCAGCGGCCCAAGCACGAAGCCCAGGAGCAGCGGCGCCGGCTCGCAGCGCAATTTCACCAGCACGTAACCGATGAAGCCGAAGAAGGCGACGGCATAGAGATCGAAGACGTTGGAATTGACGCTGTAGACCCCGATGGCGCAGAAAGCCATGATGATGGGGAACAGCACATAATAGGGCACCGTCAGAAGCTTCACCCACAGCCCGATCAGCGGCAGGTTCAGGATGACGAGCATCAGGTTGCCGATCCACATGGAGGCGATGATGCCCCAGAACAGCGCCGGCTGTTCGGTTGCGACGTTCGGACCCGGCACGATACCCTGAATGATCATCGCGCCGATCATCAGCGCCATCACCGGATTGGCGGGAATGCCGAGCGTGAGCAGCGGGATGAAGGAGGTCTGCGCGCCGGCATTGTTGGCGGATTCCGGACCGGCCACGCCGGCAACCGCACCATGCCCGAATTCCTCCGGGTTCTTGGAGACGCGTTTTTCCACGGTATAGGAAGCGAAGGCCGCAAGGATCGCGCCGCCGCCCGGAAGAATGCCGAGAGCGGAACCAATGACCGTGCCGCGCAGCACCGGGGCGATCATTTTCCTGAAATCCTCCCGTGTCGGCATCAGCCCGCTGACCTTGGCGATCAGCACCGAACGGGTGCGCTCGTTTTCGAGATTGCGCAGGATTTCGGCGATACCGAAGACGCCGACGGCCACAGCCACGAAGTTCAGACCGTCGGCATATTCGCGGATGCCGAGGGTGAAACGCGGTGTACCGCTATAGATATCGGTGCCCACCAAACCCAGCAGCAGGCCCAGCACGACCATGGCCAGCGCCTTGACGATGGAGCCATGGGCAAGCGCAATGGATGAAACGAGGCCGACGACCATCAGCGAAAAATATTCCGCCGCGCCGAATTCCAGCGCAATCGCCGTCAGGGGCGGCGCGAAGATCGCCACGAGGAAGGTGGAAACCGTGCCGGCAAAGAACGAGCCGATGGCGGCAATGGCGAGTGCGGCGCCCGCCTTGCCCTTGCGCGCCATCTGGTAACCATCGATGGCGGTGACGGCAGATGACGATTCGCCGGGCATATTGATCAGGATAGCCGTGGTCGAGCCGCCATATTGCGCGCCGTAATAAATGCCGGCGAGCATGATCAGAGACGAGACAGGCTCAAGCTGGAAGGTAATCGGCAGCAGCATGGCGATGGTCGCCGTCGCGCCGATGCCGGGCAGCACACCGATCAGGGTGCCGAGCAGCACGCCGATCAGGCAGAAGAACAGGTTTGCCAGCGAAGATGCCGTGACGAAACCGAGAGCGAGATTATCGAGCAAATCCATCACGGCACCTCAAAATTTAAGCCAGGGGCCGAAGCGCTGGAACGGCAGGCCGAGACCGTAGTTGAAAACAGCGACGGAAAAGACCGTGATGGCCGCGGAAAGAATGACCGCCATGAGCGGGCTCATCTTGTGCGAGGCGAAGGCTGCGATAAGGGCGCTGAAAAAAAGCGCCGGAACGAAACCTAGACCCCGGACAGTGAAACCGAAGAAGATCGGCGCGGGCAGGATGAAGAATATGCCCCGCCAGGCGATTGCTCCGATACCTTCTCCGGCCGGGCGGGCTGAGCGCAGAAATATGACGCCACCGAGCAGGATCAGGATGATTGCCAACACGAGCGGGAAATAGCCCGGCCCCATGCGAAAAGCGGTTCCGATCTCCAGCCCATAAGACTGCAAGGCGAAAAAGACGCCAAGTCCCATGAAAATTGCCCCGCAGACTGCCTCGGCAGGGTCATTAAATAACGACTTCATGAAAGATGCCTCTCCACCGCGGCCGGCATCACACCGGTCCGTCTGTTAAAATGATCACGGTCGACCGGCGGCGAGACACCGCCGGTCATTCCGCGTTCATCAGTCGGCATATTGGCCGGCAGCTTCGATCACCGGCTTCCAGCGCGCGATTTCGCTTTCAAGCTTGGCCTTCAGCGCCGCAGGCGTCGCATCGCTTTCCGAGGAGGGCGTGGTGCCGAGTTCGGCAAAACGAGCCGCGACATTCTTGTCCTTCAGCGCGACCTGCAGCGACTTGGAGAGCTTTTCGTTGATTTCCGCAGGCGTGCCCTTCGGCGTATAGATGCCGTGCCAGATACCCACTTCAAGCTTCGGCAGGCCAGCTTCAACAACAGTCGGCACATCCGGCAGCACGTCCAGCCGCTTGGCCGTGGTCACGGCATAGGCTTTCACGGTTCCGCCCTGGATCTGCTTGGTGGTGTTGGTGGTCTGGTCGCACATGATGTCAACCTGGCCGCCGAGCAGATCGGTCATGGCCGGACCGGTGCCCTTATAGGGAACAGTGACGAGCGGGGTTTCGATGGCGCTCATGAACAGCATGCCGCACAGATGAGAGGCAGCGCCGATGCCGGCATTGGCGACGGTGACCTTGTCCTTGTTCGCCTTGGCGTATTCGATCAGACCTTTCAGATCCGTCGTCTCGAGGTTCTTGCGCGACAGGATGGTCATCGGCACTTCGGTGACCAGGCCGACATATTCGAAGGCGTTCAGCGTGTCATAAGCGAGCTTGCGGTAGAGCGTGGCGCTTGTCGCCATGCCGATATGGTGGAGAAGAACGGTGTAGCCGTCCGGATCGGACGATGCCACACGACCAGCACCCAGCGTACCGCCTGCGCCACCGACATTTTCAACGATGATCTGCTGGCCTAGGTCCTTCGACATGGATTCAGCGACAAGACGCGCGACCGTATCCGTCGGGCCGCCGGCGGCAAAGGGCACGACCATGGTGATGTTGCGCTCGGGATAGTTCTGAGCGGATGCGGACAGCGCAAAAAGGGAAACGGCAGCGGCGGCAGCAAGGCCGGTGACTGTCTTCAGTATTTTCATCGATTCCTCCCGGATGAAAATGTTTCGCCACTTCAGCCGCGCATGCTCCTCCATGGCGACCGGGGTGAGATATTTGCGATCCGGGATCACCGTTCAGCAATGGCGGTCTTGTTGTGAGGTGCGCTTTTATTGTTATCCCGGACGGCAATGGGTGGATTTCTACCCATAGGGGCTCATCCATGGGTGGAAATCCACCCATCAGACCTCGGTCATGTGCCGGTGCAGCCCGTATTTCTGCATTTTTTCATAGAGCGTTTTGCGCGAAATGCCGAGATTCTCATAAACGGATTTCAGATTTCCGCCATGTGCGGCGATTGCATGTGCGATCAGGCTTTTTTCATAAGCCGCAACCCGTGCGGAAAGGGCCGCTTTTCCGTCATCCTGAAACGACAGCGAAGCTTCGGAAACATCGCTTTCCAGACCGAGAACGAAGCGGTCTGCGGCATTGCGCAATTCACGCACATTGCCCGGCCACTCGCGCAGGGAGACGGCCGAAAGCAGACTTTGCGGCACCTCCGTGTCTTCCCGCCCGTAACGGGCAGCGGCTTCCCGCACGAGATGCAGGAAAAGTAGCGGTATATCTGCGCTGCGCTGTGAGAGCGATGGCACGAGAAGTGTCGCCACGTTGAGCCGATAAAGAAGATCGGCACGGAACCGGCCAGCCGCGACTTCCTGTTCCAGATCGACCTTGCTGGTGGCGATGAAACGGACATCGAGTTCGACCGTTTCATTCGAGCCGAGACGGGTAATCACCCTTTCCTGCAGGACACGCAGGAATCGGCCCTGCAATTCGAAGGGCATGGAGCCGATCTCATCCAGCAATATGGTGCCGCCGCGAGCATGTTCGAACTTGCCGTAGCGCGGGCGCAGCGCTCCGGGAAACGCACCGGCCTCATGGCCGAATAGTTCACTTTCAATCAGTGTCTGCGGAAGGGCGGCGCAATTGATCGCCACGAAGGGCCGGTTGGCTCTGGCGCTGATATCGTGAAGCGCCCGCGCCACGACCTCCTTGCCCGCGCCCGTGTCACCGACGATCAGCGTATCGGCGTCCGTCGCGCCAATGGCGCGGATACGATACCGCAGATCGACCATGATCTGGGTTCTGCCGGGCAGACGCGTTTCGAGATCGTCATGCTTGCCCGCTACCGCCTTGAGGCGGCGGTTTTCCAGTACCAGTGCCCGCCGGTCATTCGCCCTTTTGATGATGCCGGCGAGATATTGCGGCGTGAACGGCTTTTCGATGAAATCATAGGCGCCATTGCGCATGGCGTTGACGGCGAGCTGCACATCGCCATGGCCCGTCATCAGGATGACAGGTATTTCAGGATCGAGCTCCCGCACCTTCTGCAGCAGCGTCATGCCATCCATGCCCGGCATCCTGATGTCGCTGACCACGACACCGTCGAAGCTGTAGCCGATGAGTTCGAGTGCATGTTCTGCGCTTGCGAGCATGGTGACGGCAAAACCGGAAAGCTCCAGCGCCTGCGCGGTGGAAAAGCGCAGCTCTTCCTCATCGTCGATCAACAGAACCCGCGACATGGTCATTCCGCAGCCGCCTCCACGCGCCAGGCGGCGGCTGGCAATTCGATCTCGAACTCCGCCCCGCCATCTTCATGGTTTCTGACGCGGAGCTGGCCGCCAAAATCCTTGATGATGTTATAGGAGATGGACAGGCCAAGACCGAGGCCGCGCCCCACACCCTTGGTGGTGAAGAAGGGATCGAAAATGCGTTCTGAAATCGCCGCCGGCACGCCCGGACCGCGATCACGAATGAAAATCGACACCGACTGGCCATGCTGCAAGGCCCTCAGCGCAATGCGGCGATCCTCGCGCCCCTCCACCGCATCGGCAGCATTGGAGATGATGTTGACGAGCACCTGCTGCAGCCGCACCGGGCCGGCCTTCACGGCAAGCGGCACCCGACCGAGATCCACATCCAGCACCGCATCGGCGGCCTTCAGGCGCGCACCGACGATTTCGAGCGTATCGCGAAGGACGGCTTCCAGACTTACCGCGGCCATTTTTTCATTGGGCTTGCGGGCGAAATTCCTGAGATGCTTGCTGATGGAGGCCATGCGATCGATAAGGCCCGAAATGCGCCTGAGGTTTTCCGTCACCTCCTCCAGCCGTCCCCGCTCCACGAGAAGCGAGGCGTTTTCGGCGTAATTCTTGGCGGCTGCAAGCGGCTGGTTGAACTCATGCGACAACGCTGCCGACATCTGCCCGAGCGCTGCGAGCTTGCCCGCCTGCACCAGATCGTTCTGCATCTTGCGCAATTGTTTTTCCGTCTGGCGGCGTTCGGCGATTTCGTGCTCGATCTCCTGATTGACCCGCGCCAGATCGGCCGTGCGCTCCTCCACCCGGCGTTCCAGTTCCGCCTGCGCCTCCGCCTGATGCGTCAGGCGCTCCCGCAGACGACGACGCCTTTGCAGCATGGCGGCGATGAGGGCGGCAGCAAGACACAGGCAGAGGATGATGGCTATCATCGCCGTCTTTACCTGCGTTCGGAGCGAACCCGTGTCCATCAGCACGCTGACTGTCCAGCCCGCGTCCGGCATCGGCTGCGACAGGACCATATACTCCCTTTCACCGTCATCCTGGCTGATGGTCATCAGCTGATGCGAACCGAAATTGCCGTTTTTCAGGGGCAATTCCTTAAGGGTGGCATTGGCGTAGCGGCGGGAAGCCTCGGTTCGCGCCAGCCTTTCGGGTGTCAGCGGCATCAGGCCGGAATAAAGCCATTGCGGCGTTCCGGTCATGAAGATGATGCCTTCCGGGTCCGATACCAGAATTCGGTTCTCGCCATCGCCGAATGACGCTTCTATGCCTTCAATATCGACCTTGAAGACGATGACGCCCTTGATCTCCTCGTTGAAGAGAATGGGCGCTGAAAAATAATAGCCACGCTTGTGGGAGGTGGTGCCAAGCGCGAAGAAGCGTGACTGAAAGCCTTTGGCGGCATCCTGAAAATAGGGACGGTAGCTGAAATTCTCACCGACGAAACTTGTCGGACCATCATAGTTGCTGGCGGCGATCGTCTCCCCGTCCAGCGTGATGATGTAGATATCGGAGGATTCCAGCAGGGTGTTGATGGATTTGAGGTAGATATTGGCGCGCTGGCGCAGTTCGGCATCCTTGGGATGTGCGACCAGTTCCTCAATATCGTCGTGATCGGCAATCAGGGCCGGCAGCGGCTCGTAACGGTTCAAAAGCCCGCCGAGGGCGGAAACGGCCAGCCGCAGCGTCGTGCGGCCCTGCTCGGACATTTCGCCGAAATAGCTTTCCGCGATGATACCGCCACCTCTCGTCACGGCGCCATAACCGAGACCGAGGCTGAGAAGCATCAATAAAATCCAGCGATATTTCACCGAAGCTCCCCTCCTGTTGCAGGCGTCGAAACCTGCTCTCCCTGAAAGAGTGTAGGAGGAGTGGCCGAATTTTCCAAGTGAGCGGAAAAGGCAGGTGGACGGTCCTGAAAACAAAAAACCGGCCACGAGGACCGGTTTTTTGCAAAGATGATTTCAGAAAAGCTTATGCGCTTTCCTTCGGCGTCAGAACCTGACGGCCGCGATACATACCGGTCTTCAGATCGATATGGTGCGGACGGCGCAGTTCGCCGGAGTTCTTGTCTTCAACGTAGGTCGCAGACTTGAGACCGTCAGCCGAGCGGCGCATACCGCGCTTGGACGGGCTTGTTTTTCTTTTTGGTACAGCCATTTTTGTTACTCCACTTAAGCGGCGAAACAACGGAACCGGCCAGAACCAAAGGCCGAATGTCGGATGTCTCGATATCGGAAATTTGGCGCGCTTATACATGCCCAAACGGGCTTTGACCAGCCCTGACGCACATTTTTTCCGATTCAAAGGAATCAGCGCGGCAAGCCACCCTCATGCATCGCAAATCACGGCTCACATCTTATCGAAAACGACACGCTCGTTGAAGTGGTTCATGTCCCGGAATTCACAGAAAGCCGGCTCGCCAGTCAGTGCGCCTCATCCCAATTGTCAGCCGCGCGGGCATCCACTTTCAGCGGCACCTTCATGGAAATCGCGGGCATGGCCGCGTTTTCCATAACGGAGACGACGACCGGCAAGGTCTTTTCGATTTCCGCATCCTCGACTTCGAAGATGAGTTCGTCGTGCACCTGCAAAAGCATGCGGGCGGAAAGCTTTTCCGCCTCCAGCGCAGGCTCGATACGAACCATCGCCCGGCGGATGATATCGGCGGCCGAGCCCTGGATCGGCGCGTTGATGGCCGCGCGCTCGTTGAAGGCTTTTACCGAAGGGTTGGAAGAGCGGATTTCCGGATAATGGGCGCGGCGGCCGAAAATCGTTTCGACATAACCGTTTTCGCGGGCGAAGGCTTTGGTTGCCTCCATGTAGTCGCGAATGCCGGGAAAGCGCTCGAAATATTTCTTGATATAGTCGCCGGCTTCGGAGCGGGCGATGCTGAGCTGGTTAGCGAGACCAAAGGCGGAAATGCCGTAGATGATGCCGAAGTTGATGGCCTTCGCACGGCGACGTACTTCCGACGGCATGCCTTCCACCGGCACACCGAACATTTCCGACGCCGTCATGGCGTGAATGTCGATGCCGTTTTCAAAGGCGTTGCGAAGCTGCGGAATATCGGCGACATGGGCCAGCACGCGCAGTTCGATCTGGCTGTAATCGGCCGACAGAAGCTTGTGACCGGGCGTGGAGATGAAAGCCGTGCGGATCTTGCGGCCTTCGGCGGTGCGAACCGGGATGTTCTGAAGGTTCGGCTCCGAGGAGGACAGACGCCCCGTGGTGGTGGAGGCGAGCGCATAGGAAGTATGCACCCGTTTCGTCTCGGGATGGATATATCCGGGCAGCGCATCCGTATAGGTCGATTTCAGCTTCGTCAGCTGCCGCCAGTCGACGATCTTGCGCGGCAGTTCGGCGCCTTCCGCCGCGAGATCTTCGAGAACCTGCGCCGATGTCGACCATTGCCCGGTCTTGGTTTTGGAACCGCCCGGCAGGCCCATCTTGCCAAACAGAATATCGCCGAGCTGCTTTGGCGAGCCGATGTTGAAACGCTCGCCCGCCAGCTCGTAGATTTCCTCTTCGAAGGACGCGGCCTTCTGGGCGAGTTCGCCGGAAAGACGCGAGAGAATCTGCCGGTCGACGGTGATGCCGCGCTCTTCCATATGCGCCAGAACCGGCACGAGGGGGCGCTCCAGCCGCTCATAAACCCTGGTCAGCCGTTCCGAGACAAGCCTCGGCTTCAGCGCCATCCAGAGCCGCAGGGTGACATCGGCATCTTCCGCAGCATAAGCGGTCGCCTTGTCGATATCGACAAAATCGAAGGTGACGCTCGACTTGCCCGATCCCGCCACGTCCTTATAGGCGATCGGCGTGTGGCCGAGCCAGCGTTCGGACAGCGAATCCATGCCATGCGTGGCCTTGCCGGCCTCGAGGACATAAGAAATCAGCATCGTGTCGTCGAAGCTCTGCATGACGACGCCGTGGCGTTTCATCAGCAGATAGTCATATTTCAGGTTCTGGGCGACCTTCAGAACGGCTTCGTCCTCGAGCAGGTCCTTCAGGCGCGCCAGCGCCTCGGCAAAGGGCACCTGCCCTTCGGCCAGTTTGATGCCATCGCTGAAGAGATCGCCGCCGGAACCGGTCTTGTGCGTCAAAGGAACATAAGCGGCCCGGATATCGGTGCCCGTGGCATCCTTGCCATTATCGGCAATGGCCAGAGAAAAACCGACAAGTTCCGCCTGCATCGGGTCGAGCGAGGTCGTTTCCGTATCGAAGGCGACAACGCCTGTCTCCCGGGCCGCCGCGATCCAGCGGTCGAGCGTCGCAAGGTCCCTGATCGTCAGATAGGCGGTCGTATCGATCTTGGCGGCGGAAAAAAGCGCCTGTCGCGCTGTGGCGAGGTCAGCGGGTGCGCTGCCCTCCCCCGTTACTTTCCTTGCCGGAGCGGCAGGCAAAGCCGTAGCGCCGGCGGCGCTAGTGGCCACTTCGCCAGCGTTCACGACAGCGGCCGGCGCATCGAGATCGGGACCATGGGCATCGGCACCCCATTGTACCGGCACATTGGCAGGGTCGATGGCGGAAGCGTCGGTTTCGGTCGCCTCGGCCACCCGGCGTGTCAGCGTCGTGAACTCCATCGCCTTCAGGAAGGCGATCAGTTTCGGCCCATTCTGCGGTTCGAGCACCAGCGCTTCGAGAGACTGATCCAGTGGCACATCGGTTCTGAGCGCCACGAGCTGTCTGGAAAGACGGGCAAGCTCCGCATTGGCGATGATATTTTCCCGGCGCTTCTGCTGCTTGATTTCGCCTGCCCGCGCCAGCAGCGTATCGAGATCGCCGTATTCCTCCAGCAATTGCGCCGCCGTCTTCGGCCCGATGCCCGGAATGCCCGGAACATTATCGGTGGAATCGCCGGTCATCGCCTGCAGGTCGATCATCTTTTCGGGGCCCACGCCCCACTTTTCGACAACGTCCGGAATGCCGATCTGCTTGTCCTTCATGGCGTCGTACATATGTACATTGGCCGTAACGAGCTGCATCAGATCCTTGTCGGAGGAGATAATGGTGACATCGGCGCCGATCGCCTCGGCCTGCCGGGCATAGGTGGCGATGATATCGTCCGCCTCGAAGCCTTCCGTCTCGATGCAGGGAAGGTTGAAGGCGCGCGTCGCCTCACGGATCAGACCGAATTGCGGCACCAGATCTTCGGGCGGCGCGGTGCGGTTGGCCTTGTAGAGATCATAAAGTTCGTTGCGGAAGGTCTTCGACGAATAGTCGAAAATCACCGCAAAATGGGTCGGCGTCACGCCGACATCGGTATTGCGCGCATCCTTCAGCAGCTTCCACAACATGTTGCAGAAGCCGGAGACGGCGTTGACCGGCAGCCCGTCCGACTTGCGGTTCAGCGGCGGGATTGCATGGAAGGCCCGGAAAATGAAACCGGAACCGTCAACGAGGAAGAGATGATCGCCTTTTTTCATGGGTAGCATGGATAGCGCGGGGCCGTTTTGACGTCTACCGAAACTTCGCACAACGCACCGTAAAGAGCGGGGAATGAGGCGGTAGCACAGGCCTTCAAAATTCACCTGAACGTTACCGATTTGTAATCCGCCCTTCCCTTGAAAAGCCGCATTTGCAGACACATTTCATAAGGGACGGCGCCTGATCACGCCGTAGTCTGATAGCTGGCTCGTCCCCCGCCGCGTCAGACCGGACAAAGGCCTTTCCCCCTCTCCGGGCCTTTGTCCTCCAATATGACCGCCATGGCCGACCCCTCCCGGCCATGGCGGTTTTATTTTATGCTCCGTTTCGGGCTGGCTTAAACATATCATGCGATATATATCGCGCTATCGAATTGCCGGGCTGAGCCGGCCGTGATGCTTTATGGGCGGAAAAATGGGTTTTTCCCGGGACGAATCGGCAATCTATCTCGCTTCGAAAATGGCGCGCGAATTCACCATGGCGCTGCAGAAAAGAGCCGCCGCCCTGGGTTTCTCGCCCGGACAATTCCCCATCCTCATCGAACTCTGGCATGAGGACGGCCTGACCCAGAGACAATTGCTCGATAGAATCGATGTCGAACAGGCGACGCTCGCCAATACGCTCTCGCGCATGGAACGCGACGGGCTGATCGTCCGCAAATCCCATCCCAGCGACCGCCGTGCCCAGATCATCGAACTGACCCAGCGCGGCAGGGATCTGGAAGCCAACGCCATTGCCGCCTCCGAAGCCACCGAAGACGCGCTGCTCAAGGATTTCCGGCGTTTCGAGAGACAGCTTCTGCTGGAATATATGCGCCGGGCGATCGAAAGCGCCAAAAAAGCGAAATAGCATTTACAGCCCGAAACCGCTTCGCACTTTCCCTGAACTGCTCTATCGTTCCAGCGGCCGCGCGTTTGCCGATTCACGACGCGCCGGCCCCCTTGTTTCCCGCGATGCGCGATGCCCGGATGTTTCGTCTTATCGCCGGGTCACGACAGACATGACAGGATCAGCGATGACAGACGTTTCCCCCATTCTTTCCACCGCCGACGATAATCTCACCTCCAGCCTTGAGCGACTGTTCGAGCTTGTACGCATTCCGTCGATTTCGACGGACCCCGCTTACAAGGCGGAATGCCGCAAGGCGGCGGAGTGGCTGGTCAGAACGCTTTCAGCGCTCGGCTTTGCGGCCTCCGTGCGCGATACCGCCGGCCACCCCATGGTCGTGGCGCATCACGATGCAGCCACCAAGGACGCGCCGCATGTGCTTTTCTACGGCCATTATGACGTCCAGCCGGTCGATCCGCTTGAGCTCTGGGAAAACGATCCGTTCGAACCCGCCGTCAAGGATATCGGCGCCGGCCGACAGGTGATTACCGGACGCGGAACGGCGGACGACAAGGGCCAGCTGATGACCTTCGTGGAAGCCTGCCGGGCGTACAAGGCTGTCAATGGCGGCCTGCCGGTGCGCGTCACCATTCTTTTTGAAGGCGAAGAGGAATCCGGCTCACCGTCGCTGAAGCCTTTCCTCGAAGCCAATGCGGAAGAACTGAAGGCCGATTATGCGCTGGTCTGCGATACCGGCATGTGGGACCGGGATACACCCGCCATTGCCGCAGCCCTTCGCGGCCTGGTCGGTGAGGAAGTCGTCATCACCGCGGCCGACCGCGATCTGCATTCCGGTCTGTTCGGTGGGGCGGCGGCAAACCCCATCCATATCCTCACCGATATTCTCGCTGGTCTGCATGACGAGACCGGCCGGGTAACTCTTTCAGGCTTTTATGACGGCGTGGAAGAAACCCCAGCCAACATCAAGGCCTCCTGGGAAACGCTGGGCCGCACGGCCGAAGCCTTCCTCGGCGAAGTCGGCCTTTCGGTTCCCTCGGGCGAAAAGGGCCGCTCCGTGCTGGAGCAGACCTGGGCGCGGCCAACGGCGGAAGTCAACGGCATTATCGGCGGCTATACCGGCGATGGTTTCAAGACCGTGATCGCCGCCAAGGCCTCCGCCAAGGTGTCCTTCCGCCTCGTCGGCGAGCAGGATCCTGCGGCCATTCGTGAAAGCTTCCGGGCCTATGTGCGCTCGAAGATTCCCGCCGATTGCTCCGTGGAGTTCCACGAACATGGCGGTTCACCCGCCATCCAGCTGTCCTACGACTCGCCCGTGCTGACCAAAGCCAAAAACGCGCTTTCGGAGGAGTGGCCGAAACCTGCCGTCGTCATCGGCATGGGAGGCTCGATCCCTATCGTCGGCGATTTCCAGAAGATGCTGGGAATGGATTCGCTGCTTGTCGGCTTCGGACTTACCGATGACCGTATTCATTCGCCGAATGAAAAATACGACCTGCAGTCCTTCCACAAGGGCATTCGCTCCTGGGTCCGTATTCTCGACGCACTCGCGGCGAAATAATCCAGAAAAAGGAGGAGGCACCGAATATTCGGCACCTCCTCGTCACCTAAAACAAAAAGGCCGGGCAAGCCCGACCTTTCCATCCGTTTTCCGTCAATGCCAGTACATCCGTGGTCAAAGCGTTCAAACGGTCTGATGCTCCAGAGCGCGTCAAAGATATCGACGCTGCTTTCCGGCTCAGGATCGGCTGCTTTGGTTAATCTTTGGTTAACACAACAGCAGTGGCACTTTTAAAAGCGCCATTCCCGGCAATTCCGGTCCGGAGCACTGTTGAACCCTATATTGGTATGTGACCCGGCTTTTTCAAGGGCAACCGGTCCAGCCCCTTCCTGCAAAAGAAAAAGGCCGGAAAAATCCGGCCTTTCCATTCATGCGAATGACCCTTTAGGGCCAAAGCGCTTATCAGGCAGCAACGAGGTTGCCTGCGGACATCTTGCCCGAGCGACGATCCTGCATCAGCTCGTAGGAGAGCTTCTGGCCGTCGTTGAGGGCGGTCAGACCAGCGCGCTCAACAGCGGAGATGTGAACGAATACGTCCTGCGAACCGTCGTCAGGCTGAATGAAGCCGTAGCCCTTGGTTGCGTTGAACCACTTTACTGTACCAGTCGCCATAACGATTTCCTTCCGTTGGCAATTGTATTTGCACTGCGAGCAGTGCGGACTTGGGTCGAATTTGAAGGAAAAGATCGTCGTGAGCGTCTAAAAAGACGCCGAAGCTCTGGTCGTCAAACAAATATCGATGGCGAAGTACCTAGGTTGGAAGGGGCTGAAAGTCAAGTTTCTTTGAACACGACCATCTTGTCAGGGTTCAGCAGGGAGCCAGACAACAGGAACGCCAAAAAGCAAAAACCCGGCGCGGGAGGAGGTGCGCCGGGTTCTTGAAACTGACTGACAATTGGGAGGAGGAGTATTGTCAGTCCAATCGGGCGACGCTGGGAGGAGGAGTGCGTCGCTTCGATGATTTGAAGATACAGGATCGCCGCTTAAAAAACAGACGTTTCATCGCAGCGCAGCATTGCGCATAATGCATAGCTGTTTCGAGGTGACTTGAAGCTTCTCCGCGTAACGCCTAATAAATACGCATGTCTATCGAATCCGTCAGAGCCTTTTTCACCGAAAAGTCGCCCGGGGTTGCCGTGATCGAAACCGAAACGAGTTCGGCGACGGTTGCGCTGGCCGCTGAAGCGCATGGTGTCGACCCCGACCAGATTGCGAAAACCATTTGCCTCAAGGCGGGTGAAACCATTCTTCTCGTCGTCGCCGCCGGCACGAAGCGGCTCGACAACCGCAAATTCCGCGATCATTTCGGCGCAAAGCCGCGCATGCTCGGACCGGAAGAGGTGGTTGCGGTGACCAGCCATCCCATCGGCGGCGTGTGCCCTTTCGGCCTGCCTTCCCCGCTTCCGGTGTTTTGCGACGTCTCCCTGAAAAACTATCATGAGGTCGTTCCCGCGGCCGGCGCCACCAATGCGGCGGTGAAGATTTCGCCGGAGGTGATGGCCGAGCTGACGGATGCGGAATGGGTCGACGTCTGCCAATGACGCCGATTTGATCCGGCCAGGACTTAACCCCGCCTTAAATTGCCGCATTTAAACTCTTCATCCTGGATTAAGGATCGCGCAGGCATAGAAGCCTGAAACCCAAACGGGATGCGCGCGGTTTCGCGAATAGGAGCGACTTCGGCTGGATGGCAGGCAAGGGTAAATCACGCGAACGGGTAGAACCCTCCTTCGGGGATTTCCACGAATCCGGTGATGACCTGCGCCTCGACGCCAGCGAGCGCATCAGCGGAACCACAAAGCAGCAAGCCAGAAAACCGAAGCCGACATCCGACCGCACCAAATCCAGGAAAAAAGAAAAGCGCACCCGCAGTTCCGGCCGCGGCGCGACGGGCTTCATTCGCTCCCTCGTCTATTGGTGCATCGTACTTGGCATCTGGGGCGGCATCGGTGTTGCCGGTCTCGTTCTCTATTACGGCGCACGCATGCCCAGCGCCAGCAGCTGGTCCATTCCCGAACGCCCGCCGAATGTGAAGATCGTTTCGGTGAATGGCAGCGTACTGGCCAATCGCGGCACCACCGGCGGCGAGGCGCTCGCGCTGGAAGATATGTCGCCCTATATTCCGCAGGCCGTCATGGCGATTGAGGACCGGCGGTTTTATTCGCATTTCGGGGTCGATCCGCTCGGTCTGGGACGCGCCATCGTCACGAATGTGCTGACGGGACGAACCGTGCAGGGCGGTTCGACGCTGACGCAGCAACTCGCGAAAAACCTGTTCCTCTCGCCGGATCGCACGCTGGAACGCAAGGTTCAGGAAGTGCTGCTGTCCTTCTGGCTGGAGCATAAATTCACCAAGGACCAGATTCTCGCGATGTATCTCAATCGCGTCTATTTCGGCTCCAACGCCTATGGCGTCGAGGCGGCCTCGCGGCGCTACTTCAACAAATCCGCGCGCGACGTCAATCTGGGCGAGGCGGCCATGCTGGCCGGGCTTCTTAAAGCGCCCTCGCGCCTCTCGCCGGCGCGCGATCCGCAGGCGGCGGAAGAGCGGGCGCAGGTCGTGCTGCAATCCATGCGCGATGTCGGCTTCATCACCGACGATGAAATCAAGACCGCCATGTCGCAGCCGCCGACCAAGGCGAAACGTTTCTGGTCCGGCGCCGAACATTACGCCGCCGATATGGTGCTGGAGGAAGTGCGCAACCTCGTCAGCGAGGTCAAGCAGGACATCGTCGTCGATACGACCATCGACCCTAATCTCGAGCGCGATGCCGAAAAGGCGCTGACCCACGTGCTGCAGGGTGACGGCAAGAAGCAGGGCGCTTCGCAGGCGGCGCTGGTTTCCATCGATGGCACGGGCGCGATCCGGGCCGTGGTGGGCGGGGCGGATTATGCCGAAAGCCAGTTCAACCGCGCCGCCAAGGCAAAACGGCAACCCGGCTCCGCATTCAAGCCCTTCGTTTACGTCGCCGCACTCGAATCCGGGCTCACTCCCTATACCGTTCGTAACGACGCGCCTGTTCGTATCGGCAACTGGACCCCGGAAAATTACGAGAAGAAATATCGAGGCGAAGTGACGCTCGCCACCGCGCTCGCCAATTCGCTGAACACCATTGCCGCGCAGCTGGTGATGGAAGTGGGTCCGGATCGTGTGACCCAGGTGGCGCATCGCATGGGTATCGAATCCGAGCTGCAGAACAATGCCTCCATCGCGCTCGGCACCTCGGAAGTATCGCTGATGGAGCTGACGGCCTCCTACGCCCCCTTCATGAATGGCGGCTACAAGGCGACGCCGCATATCGTCAAACGCATCACCGATGCGGATGGCAAGGTTCTTTACGAAAACAAATACGACAACCCGCCGCGCGTCCTGAGCGAAGAGATCGCCGCGACCATGAACAGCATGCTGTCGCGCGTCATTACCGAAGGCACCGGCAAGGCGGCACGGCTGCAGGGCTGGCAGGCGGCAGGAAAATCCGGCACGACGCAATCCTTCCGCGACGCCCTTTTTGTCGGCTACACAAGCAACCTGACCACCGGCGTGTGGTTCGGCAATGACGACGGCACGTCGATGAAGAAGGTCACCGGCGGCGGGCTTCCCGCAAAGGCCTGGAAAGATTTCATGACCGCCGCCCATTCGGGGCTTTCGCCCTCACCGCTCTTCGGGCTTGGCGCAGGCGGCGTGCCGCCGCTTGGGGAAATGCAGCAGCCGGCGCCGGAAAGCGCGCCCTCCTCCATCGGCGATATCATTTCCAATGCGCTCGGCGGTGGAACGGTGGATACGCGCGCCTATCCCGAAGCCCCGGTTGCGCCGAATCCGAATCAGCCCGGTGCACCGATGCCGCCGGCAAATATCCCTTCCCGCGATATCGAACCCGGCTATTCAGCCGACAACGGGCCTGTACCACCCGCCGATATCGGCGGTCAGGCGCCATCCGGACCGAAGCAGACGACCCTGCTCGATATTCTGATGGGAAACTGACGGCTTAGAGTGGTCGAAAGGCGCTTGTCTCAGGGCCGCTGGCGATTTCGCCAGCACTGCATGAAAACTCCCGATTTTGCAGGATTTGGTTCCATGCGACAGGCCGTACCCGCAGCCACGAGCGGAGAGGATGCCGACCCTGCAACATCCGCGTGCAGTCGCATTAACCGTAGATTGCCATTTGCGCGGGGGCGGTTACATTTCGGATGACTTTTTACGGTAAATGAATTATTAATCGTTCATATAATTAATTTTCTTCTATCAAAATAACTTTTCAGGGCTTTATATTATGCTGGGTACTAAAGGCTCATCGCATGCCGTTTTTTACGGTGCCTCCTATTCCGCAGCCACCACTTTCGAATCGCCGGAAACGCAACCTTCCTCTTCGGAAAAAACCGTCTCCGCATTCCTGCGCGGCCAGTTCGCGCTCAAAAGAACGATGGACATCGCAGGGGCGTCCATCGCCCTTGTCGCACTCGCGCCGGTGCTGCTCACCGTGGCAGTAATGGTCAAACTCGACAGCAGGGGACCGGTCCTGTTTTCACAGGTCCGCTGGGGCATGAACGGGCGGAAAATCCGTGTCTATAAATTCCGCTCCATGAGGACCGATCTTTGCGACGCCACCGGTGTGGCGCAAACGGTAAAGAACGACCCCAGAATAACCCGGATCGGCGCGGTTCTTCGCCGCACGAATATCGACGAACTACCGCAGCTTCTGAATGTGCTGAAAGGCGATATGTCGCTGGTCGGGCCCCGCTGCCATGCCATCGGCATGCTGGCGGCCGGCCGTCTTTATGAGGAGCTGGTGCCGCACTACCATATGCGGCACCGGGTGCGGCCGGGCATTACCGGCCTTGCCCAGATGCGGGGATTGCGCGGCCCGACGGATCGCAGCGACAAGGCGCGCGCCCGCATCGTCTCCGATCTTTATTACGTCGACAATTTTTCGCTCTGGCTGGATATCAAGATCATGGTCGGAACGGTGATTTCCGAATTGCGCGGCGGTAAGGGGTTCTGATTTTTCAGGCGCCATTGCCGCAGCCGCAATCCGGGGCTGTAAAATAAAAAGCCCGGCATCGCTGCCGGGCTTTTTTCATGAGATCATCATGACAATCAGTTTGTTGGCGCGGGAGCCGCAGCGGGATCCGGAAGCGGCGCCGGGTTTGCCGACAGCGTGCGCAGATAAGCGATGAGATCGGCGCGTTCCGTCTCCTTCTTCACGCCCGCAAAGCCCATGGCCGTGCCGGGAACGTGTTTCTTGGGAGCTTCCAGGAAGAAGCTGAGATGATCGTAATCCCAATGCACGGAACCGCCCTTGGAGAAATCCTTCATCCCTGCGGAGTAGCTGAAACCTTCATGGCTGGCGATCGGCCGGTTGACGATATCGAAGAGATTGGGGCCGACCTTGTTTGCACCACCACTCTCTCCGGTATGACAGCTCGTACACTTCTTGAAGACCGTCTCGCCCTTGGCGGCATCGGCGCTCGCAAGCAATTGCGCGATCGGCGTCGCCGCGGCAGCGGCTTCTCCGCCGGCTGCTTCGCCGCCACCCTCTGCCGCAGCAATGGCGTAACCTTCCTTTTCGGGCGCGGGCGCATGGAAAATGCCCTCAGACGCAATCGACACCGACATCAGGACGAAAACCGTGCCAAGCAACGCCCCAACGCCCATATTTACATAAGAATTCATCTATATGCGCTCCCTCGCATCCGCTTGATATAACGGGCATCTTGAAATTGCTCGAAAGCTATGGCTTTTGCACAGCCTGCGCAACTTGAATAATGCTCCCCACACCGTGACGTTTTGACACTTTTCGGGCGGGATTTGAAGGGTGTCGGATGAAGAATCGGGATTTCGAGAAAGCTGTCGTCCTCATACCGGCGCGGATGGCATCCACGCGCCTGCCGGGCAAGCCGCTCGCCGACATCGGCGGCAAGCCGATGATCGTGCAGGTGGCGCTGCGCGCGCGCGAGGCCGGCGCAGAGCGAATCGTTGTAGCCGTCGATGACGAACAGGTGTTTTCGGCCGTCAAAAATGCCGGTTTCGACGTGATGATGACGCGCGACGACCATCAATCTGGCTCGGATCGCATTTTCGAAGCGCTGCAAAAGGCCGACCCCTATGGCAAGGCGGAATATGTCATCAATGTCCAGGGCGATCTTCCGACCATCGAAGCGGAGACGATCCGCGCTTCGCTGCGGCCGCTGGAAAATGCCGCCGTCGATATTGCGACACTGACGGTCGAAATCACCGACGAGGAAGAAAAAACCAATCCGAACGTGGTGAAAGTGGTGGGCAGCCCGCTTTCCGAGTCGCGATTGCGCGCGCTTTATTTTACCCGCACCACCGCCCCTTATGGCGATGGCCCGCTTTATCATCACATCGGACTTTATACCTATCGCCGCGCCGCGCTGGAGACATTCGTGAGCCTGCCGCCCTCACCGCTGGAAAAACGCGAACGGCTGGAACAGCTGCGCGCGCTGGAAGCCGGCATGCGCATCGACGCCGAAATCGTCAGTTCCGTGCCGCTCGGCGTCGACACGCCGCACGATCTGGAAAAAGCCCGCAAAATTCTCGCAAGCAGAACCCTCTAACGGACAGTCCCATGACCTTGAGCACAAATCGCATTGCCTTCCAGGGCGAATTCGGCGCGAATTCCGATATGGCCTGCCGCGACATGTTCCCGGATATGGAGCCTTTGCCGTGCCCGACATTCGAGGATGCCTTCAACGCCATTGAAAATGGCGAAGCCGATCTCGGCATGATCCCGATTGAAAACACACTGGCTGGCCGCGTTGCGGATATTCATCACCTGCTGCCGGAATCGCGCCTGCACATCATCGGCGAATATTTCATGCCGATCCGCTTCCAGTTGATGGTGATGCCGGGCGTGAAAAAGGACGAGATCCGCACCGTCCACAGCCACATTCATGCGCTTGGCCAGTGCCGGAAAATCATCCGTTCGAACGGCTGGAAGCCCGTCATCGCCGGCGATACGGCGGGCTCCGCAAGGCTCGTGTCCGAAAAGGGCGACCGCAGCATGGCGGCACTTGCGCCGCGCCTTGCCGCCAATCTCTACGGCCTCGATATTCTCGCTGAAAACGTCGAGGATTCGGAAAACAACGTCACGCGTTTCGTGGTGCTTTCCCGCGATGAAAACTGGGCCAAGCGTCAGTCGAGCGACGAAATCGTCGTCACCACCTTTGTCTTCAACGTCCGCAATATTCCGGCCGCGCTCTACAAAGCTATGGGCGGCTTTGCGACGAACGGCATCAACATGACGAAGCTCGAAAGCTACCAGCTCGGCGGCAAATTCGTGGCGACGCAGTTTTATGCCGATATCGAAGGCCATCCCGATGACGAGCCGGTGCGGCATGCGCTGGACGAGTTGCGCTTCTTCTCCGAAAAAGTTCGCATTCTCGGCGTCTACAAGGGCCATGCGATGCGCGGCAAGCTCAACCAGGGTTGAGCCTGCCGAACGCGATTATTTCGTCCATTCCACCCAGTCGCGCATCAGACGGTGCGCGATGGCGCCGCCGGGAGGCGCGGAAAAGCCCTCGCCCGTCGCCGTCTCCAGCATTTTTGCGACTTCCGCCCGTGTGAACCAGCGGCAATCCTCCAGTTCGATCTCATCGCGGGCAATATCGAAAGACAGTGCCTCGGCATAACAGCCGATCATCAGCGTATGCGGCATCGGCCAGGGCTGCGAGGCATGGTAACGCACGCGGCCGATTTCGACGCCGGATTCCTCATGCGTTTCGCGGCGGACGGCCTGCTCGATGGTTTCCCCCGGCTCCACAAAACCGGCAAGGCACGAATACATGCCCGGTGCAAAATGCGCACCGCGGCCAAGCAGGCACAGATCACGCTCTATATCGATCGTCATCATGATGACGACGGGGTCCGTGCGGGGAAAAATCGTGTGATTGCAGGCGGCGCAGATACGCTTGTAACCGCCGATACGCAGCTCCATAGTGCCGCCGCACTTTCCACAAAACCGATTGTCGGCGTTCCAGTGGGTGAGACTGACGGCCTGGGCAACCTCGCTCAACAATTCCTCATCGAGAAGATGATCGCGATAAAGCGTGCGGGCGTCGGCAAGCTTGTAGTGGCTCGCGAGCTGATCCTCGGCAACGGCAACCGGCACCGCAATTCTCGGCTCGCCGGTTTCGCGGTATCCGAGCAGGACAGCATTGTCGAAATCCGGCTGCAATTCGGCCAGCTCATAGGCGGAAAACAGGGGGTCGATGACCTGCTCGTCATGCTTCAGGACAAGCCGGTTGCCGGAAAAGGCAAAAATGTGGGTGCCGTCTATTTTCAGCGCATCGGCAACGCACTCTTCCGACCGTTTTTCGGCAAAACGGTCGAGGGCGTTCTTGGAAAAGGCTGTCAGCAGGCTTGCTTCGGGATGGGGGGCAGTGGTTTCAAAAATTTTCATTGATATCATCAGAGCGCGCCGGAGATTTTTTTCATCAAACTTTCCTTTTCGCCCGCGGCATAGGGCACAGGCGTTCCGTGACCCCAGATGGGACCCGGCCAGCAGGTGTCGCCTTCATTGCGGGCGATAATGTGGACATGAAGCTGCCGGACGATATTGCCCAAAGCACCGACATTGATCTTGGTGGCTCCGGTGATTTCTTTCAAGGCAGATGCGACGAGATTGGTCTCGAATGTCAGCACGGCCTGATCAAGCGGGGTGAGATCGAATAGTTCACTGACGCCGTCTCGCTGCGGCACCAGCACCAGCCAGGGCCAGCGGTTGTCGTTTTGCAAACGCAGTTCGCATAGTCCCAAACGCGTCACAAGCACGCTGTCGCGCGCCAGTCTGTCGTCCAGCCGGAATGTCTCCAAGGTGTCCTCCATGTTTGTTTTCATTGTGATAGCAGTTTTTTGAAGGCTTGGCTTGCATTTGCTTTCGATATTGCCGATATGTGGCCCCGGGAGGTTGGTGGTGGACGAGCCACTCGCCAACCGGGTCAGGTCCGGAAGGAAGCAGCCCTAACGAGCCCGGCACGGGTCGCCGTGCCAGCCTCCCACCTTTTTAAAAGACGTGCTCAGCTTTCGCCGGGCCAGTTCAGCGCCCCAAGACAACTGGCAAAACAAACTGGCGAGGCAATGAGCGACACCATACCCACCACATCAAGCGAATCCCAGGTCGGGACCGGCTACCGGGTACTGGCGCGCAAATATCGCCCCAAGGATTTTTCCGATCTGATGGTCGGCCAAGAGCCGATGGTCCGCACGCTGACCAATGCCTTCGAGACGGGGCGTATCGCGCAGGCCTATATGCTGACCGGCGTTCGCGGCGTGGGCAAGACGACCACGGCCCGCATTCTCGCCCGCGCGCTGAATTACAAGACCGACACCATCGACAAGCCGACCATCGACCTGCGCATCCCCGGCGAACATTGCCAGGCGATCATGGAAGGCCGGCATGTCGACGTGATCGAGATGGACGCCGCCTCCCATACTGGTATCGACGATATTCGCGAGATCATCGAACAGGTGCGTTATCGCCCGGTTTCGGCACGCTACAAGGTCTATATCATCGACGAAGTGCACATGCTGTCGACGCAGGCTTTCAACGGTCTTCTGAAGACGTTGGAAGAGCCGCCGGAGCATGTGAAATTCATCTTCGCGACCACTGAAATCCGCAAGGTTCCGATCACCGTTCTGTCGCGCTGCCAGCGCTTCGATCTGCGTCGCATCAGCGCCGCCGATCTGGTCGGCCTGTTCACCGCTATTGCCGGCAAGGAAGGTTTCGAGGCCGATCCGCAGGCGCTTTCGATGATCGCCCGCGCAGCCGAAGGCTCCGCGCGTGACGGCCTTTCCCTGCTTGATCAGGCGATTGCGCATGGTGGAGGCCGCGTTGAAGCCGAAGCGGTGCGCGGCATGCTCGGCCTTGCCGACCGGGCGCGCATCGTCGATCTCTTTCAGCATGTCGTCAAAGGCGACGTCGCGGCCGCCCTTTCGGAATTCAACGGGCAATATGAGGCGGGCGCGAACCCTGTCGTCGTGTTGAACGATCTTGCCGATTTCACCCATCTCGTCACCCGCATGAAATATGTGCCTGATGCGGCGGAAGACCCCTCGCTTTCCGAGATCGAGCGCGTGCGGGGTGCGGAATTTGCCGAAACGATTGCGGTAACCGCGCTTTCGCGCATCTGGCAGATGCTGCTGAAAGGCATTCCGGAAACGGAAAACGCCTCGCGCCCGGCCGGTGCGGCCGAAATGGTGCTGATCCGGCTTTCGCACGCCGCCAATCTGCCCGCACCTGAAGATGCCGCGCGGCGCTTGGCGGAGCTTTCGAACGGTGACGGCGGTTACGCCAATGGCGGACCTTCGGGCGGCGGCAATGGCGGCGGTGCGCGCGCCTATTCGTCGGGACAGGCCGTGGCCGCGGGAAGACCAATCGATCTTCCCGCCCAGCGCCAGACGACACCGCAAACCTCCGCCGTGCTGCGCGCTGTTCCAGACAGCCGCCCGCAGGAGATGCAGGTCGCGACACCGAAAACCGAAGAGCGGCCGGAGCCGAAGGTTCCCGTCAATTCGGTGCAGGATATTGCCGATCTCTGTCAGAAGAACCGCGATCCCGTCATGCGGGCCAAGGTGCGCAATTTTGTGCGGCTGGTGCGGCTGGAGCCCGGCCGGCTTGATATGCGCCTCGGTGAAGGCGCGCCGGGCTCTCTGCCGGGTGAGCTTGGCGTCAAGCTCAAGGAATGGACCGGTATCCACTGGATCGTCAGCCTCAGCAAGGAACAGGGCGAGCCGACCCTTGTTGAAGCGGAAGGCAATGCCCGGGATGCCCGTCTTGTCGATGCGCGTCAGGATCCTGACGTTGCCGCCATTCTGGCGCAGTTTCCCGGCGCAAAAATCACCGACGTGCGCATCCGCGCCGCCGCACAGGATGAGGCCGAAGAAATCGCGCCGCCATCGGTTGCAGAATCGAGCGAAGGCGACATCCTTCCCGGCGACGACATCGAGTTTTAAACAAAAAGAACAGGAGATTGGCACATGCGTGACATCATGGGCATGATGGGCAAGGTCAAGGAAATGCAGTCCAAGATGGAGAAGGTGCAGGAAGAAATCGCCGCCCTTGAAGTCGAAGGCAGGGCTGGCGGCGGCCTCGTGACCGTCATTCTCAACGGCAAGGGCGAAATGCGCGGCCTGAAAATCGATCCTTCGCTGTTCAAGGAAGACGAGGTGGAAATCCTCGAAGACCTGATCGTGGCTGCCCACAAGGACGCCAAGGAAAAGGGCGAAGCACAGGCCCAGGAAAAGATGGCGGGCCTGACCGCCGGCCTGCCGCTGCCGCCCGGCATGAAATTCCCGTTCTGATATAATCCGACAGAAGAGGATGGCGTGATGCACGCCGTCCTCGCGTCTAGAAAGGGTCTAGGCTTCCAGCATCGCGCGAAACCGGCTTGCAAGCGGCGTTTCGAGATAGGCCCTGCGTTCGGCCATGTCGAGCTGCATGGGACGGAAGCGCTGGAGAATGGTCGGTATCGGCAGTTTCGTTCCCTGATAGGGTTCGAAGGCTATATCCTCCCCGGCGGCAAGCATTCCGCCTTTCAGCACCCGGCAATAAAAACCCGGCTGGCCCGCCTGCCGGAAACGCGGTGCGAAATCGGGATCGCCGATGCGGGCAGACAAAGTGGCGCAGGGAATGCGGGCGGCGGTTACCTCCAGCACGACTTCGTTGGCCGAGAACCTGTCGCCGACATGGAGTTTTGCGCTGTCCACCCCCTCCAGCACGAGGTTTTCGCCGAAAAATCCGGCTTCGACCACAAAACCCAGAGAGCGGGACCAGAAGTCGAGATCGACGGACCCCATGACGTAAATCGCCTGATCCGGCCCGCCGTGATGTTTGCGATTGCAGACGGCGTCGCTGACGATACCTTCGGCATCCACCATGACCGGGCCCTGCACGGCATGTTTGAAGATTCCCGTCTTCGCCGTTTTTCCCGGCAGGCTTTTTGCCTCGCCCCGGCATACCGCCCTGATTTTCATGGACTGCCCTTTGCGCTTCATGATTCCCGTTTCCCGATTTATGCAGTAGAAAGCGCTCATGGCAAAACGAGTCACTGGCCCCGAAATTGAAAAACTGATCCAGCTTCTGGCAAAAGTGCCGGGGCTCGGCCCCCGTTCGGCGCGGCGGGCGGCGTTGCATCTCATCAAGAAGAAGGAACAGCTTCTCGGGCCGCTGGGCCACGCCATGGGCGAGGCCTATGACAAGGTGAAGATCTGTTCCTGCTGCGGCAATGTCGATACGATCGATCCCTGCACCGTCTGCACTGACGACCGGCGCGACCAGTCGGTCATCATCGTGGTGGAGGACGTGTCGGATCTCTGGGCGCTGGAGCGGACGGGTGCGATGAACACCGCCTATCACGTGCTGGGCGGCACGCTTTCGCCGCTCGACGGCGTCGGGCCGGAGGATTTGAATATCAAGGGCCTGATCGACCGTGTCAGCGCCGGCGGTATCCGCGAGCTTATCATCGCCGTCAATGCGACGGTGGAGGGGCAGGCAACCGCCCACTACATCACCGACCGCCTTTCCGGTCTCGACATCAAGATCACCCGGCTTGCACATGGCGTACCGGTGGGCGGTGAACTCGATTATCTCGACGAAGGCACGTTAACGGCAGCACTCAGGGCCCGCACGACGATCTGAAGCCACCCTCCCTCCCCGTTATTCAAAGAGGAGACCGAATGCGAAACCATTTTGCCCCGAAGGCACTGGCTGCACTTCTTTCCGTTTTTTCAGCAACGACGGCCTTGGCGCAATCGGCACCGACAGGAGCAGCGGCAGCCCGATATGACGCTGAATTTAATGCCTGGCTGAAAAAGGAAATCTGGCCGGAAGCCCGCAAGGCCGGCATTTCGCAAAAGACGCTTGAAGCCACCCTCAGCGGTCTCTCCATCAGCTGGAACCTGCCCGACCTTGTCATTCCCGGCCAGAAGCCACCAAAGGAGCAAAGCCAGAGTCAGGCGGAATTTTCCTCGCCGGGCGCCTATTTCTCCGAAAAGCGGCTGCAGGGATTGGCCGGCACCGGCCGTTCGCTTGCAGCCACCCATGCGGCGACGCTGCGCAGGATCGAGGCGAAATACGGCATACCCGGTGATATAGTCGTTGCGATATGGGGCCGCGAATCCGGTTTTGGTCGGGCGAAACTGCCGCATTCCGTGGTCGATGTGCTGGCGACGAAAGCCTATATGTCGACCCGCAAGGAGATGTTCCGCACCGAACTGATCGATGCGCTGAAGATCGTCGAAAGCGGCGATATCGCAGCCTCGCGCATGATGGGCTCCTGGGCCGGCGCGCTCGGCCAGCCGCAATTCATGCCGTCGAGCTATCTCAAATATGCCGTGGATTTCGATGGCGACGGCCATCGCGATATCTGGAATTCCGTACCGGACGCGCTGGCATCCATAGCGAACTATCTTTCCCAGCGCGGCTGGCAGCGCAATCGCGACTGGGGTTTCGAAGTCTCCATCCCCGCCAATGTCTCCTGCGCGCAGGAAGGTCCTGATCTTGCCCGGCCGGTGGCCGACTGGGCGAAGATGGGCATTACTCGCATTTCCGGAAAAGCTCTCCCGTCCAATGACCTATCCGCCGATGGCATGATGCTGGTGCCGGCCGGACGGCACGGGCCGGAATTCGTGGTGACGCCCAATTTCTACGTCATCAAGGAATACAATAATTCCGATCTCTACGCGCTGTTCATCGGCAATCTCGCCGACCGCATCGCCCATGGGGCGGGCCCGTTCAAGGGTGAATGGGGCAATGTCGGATCGATGCTGCGCTCGGATGTTCTCGCCATGCAGAAAGCGCTGGTGGCCAAGGGTTACGATGTCGGCAAGGCAGATGGACTGGCCGGTTTCAAGACGCGCCGCTCGCTCGGGGACTGGCAGGCGAAAAACGGTCTCGCGCCTACATGTTTTCCCGATGCGACGCTGAAGGCGAAGCTGAAGTAGCGGTTGCTGGCAACGTGTGAAAACCTCTCCTCCGTCATGCTCGGGCCTGTCCCGAGCATCTGCAACCGATTGATTTAACGATAGGTGTTTGGATCCTCGGGATAGGCCCGAGGATGACGGGGAGTTTGTGGGAAGGGCATCGCCACTCACTTAACCATCACCTCTCAATGCTGATCCGTATGGGGCTTGTGAAAAATATCGTCGGTCGGCGGAATGGTCTGCCGCTCGATCATTCGGTGAACCCGGGGTCGCGTCTTGCCACGGTGAAGCTCGAGCAGCCGGTCCCAGGCCTCCGCATCCGCCTGGGTGCGGCGGTGGTTGTGGCGGACATATTCCACCCAGGTCGGCACATGGTAGCTTTCGGTCCAGATATCAGGGTTTTCGAGATCGCGCATCAGGTTCCAGTTGCGGGCACCATCACGGATGCGGATACGGCGGCGCTCGGCCATCAGCGGCAGGAATTCGCCGAGGTCCTCGTCGTGGATTTCATAGTCGATGAGGATGGCGATGGGGCCGCTGCGCGGCTTGATATCCAGCCTCAGCGGCGGTTCCACGAAACGATTGAGCGGATCGAGATTGAGCGAGGCAAAAGCCGGCATGGCGAGCTTGAGGCCGACGCCGACGCCGAGCAGCATCAGCGCGCACGAACAGAGCAGCGAATAGGAAATGCCGTAATCTTCCGCCAGCTCACCCCACAGCCAGCTACCGACCGCAATGCCGCCGAAGGTGAGCGTCTGGTAGAGCGAGAGCGCCCGGCCAACCACCCAGCGCGGGGTGGAGAGCTGGACGATGGTGTTGAAGAGCGATAGCGCCAGAACCCAGCAGGCGCCGGCAATAGTCAGAACCAGCGAGGTGATGATCGCACTCGTGCTCACCGCCGTTACGCCAGCGCTGAAGGCGAAGCCCAGAAATGCGACGCGCACGATCCATTCGCTGGACAGGACCTCGCGCAATCTGGCGCTGATCAGCGCACCGCCAATCGCACCGACGCCGAAGGCGCCCAGCATGACGCCATAGGTCAAGGGGCCGCCTTCGACCAGATCGCGGGCGACAATGGGCATCAAGGCAAGGATGGCGCTGGCGGAAAGGCCGAAAAGGAAGCCGCGCACCAGCACCTTGCCGATGTTGGGCGACATCGCCACATAACGCATGCCGGCGGAGATGGCGGCAAGAAGCTGCTCACGCGGCAATGTCGATGCATATTTGGGCGGCTGCCAGCGAAACAAGGCGTAGATCAGCGTGAAATAGCTCAGCGCATTCACGAAAAACGCGGTAGCGGCGCTGGCGGCCGCGACGATGATGCCGCCGATGGCCGGGCCGACACTGCGGGTGATGTTGAAACCGACGCTGTTCAGCGTCACGGCGGCCGGCAGATCCTCGCGCGGAACCATTTCGCCGACGGAGGCCTGCCAGGACGGATTGTTGAGCGCGGTGCCGCAGCCGATCATAAAGGTGAAGAAGAGAAGCAGCCAGGGCGTGAGCCAGCCGGACCAGGCAAAGACGGTGAGCAACACGGAGGCCGTCAGCATCAGGAGCTGCGCCGAAATCATGATGCGGCGGCGGTCGAAACTGTCGGCCAGCGCGCCTGAAATCAACGAGAACAGCATGATCGGCAAAGAGGTGGAGGCCTGCACCAGCGCGATCATGTTTTCCGAACTTGAGAGCGAGGTCATCATCCATGCGGCGCCCACCGCCTGGATCAGTCCACCGAAATTCGAGGCAAGGCTGGCGATCCAGATTCGTCTGTAAGTCAAATGCCTTAAAGGCGCGAGTGGCGATTTACGGTCAGGCACGCTCTGTCCACTTGATGCAACTGCGATTTGTCAAACGGCAACTATAGACAGTGCCGACAATCATGCCAGCCTTTCCGACATGGTAAGGGTGAAAATGTGGCCGAGACGTCGCTGAAACGCAGACGCCCGCGAAAACCTTGCAATCCTGCCCCGATGGGTCTATATGACCCCTGAAATTCTTGATCGCTTGATGAAGAGTGGGGCCGCAAGGCTCCGCTCTTTTTCGTTAGGCGAACCGGAAACCACGGGCCGAGTGCCCGGTGAAAATCTAAAGACCGGAAGGCCAGATGGCAGACACCGCACAAGAACCGCGACTGATAACCGAAACGGGCATCGACCAACGTATCGCCGAGATCATCGAGCCTGTTTTGACGGGCATGGGGTATCTTCTGGTGCGCGTGCGGCTCTCCAACCAGAACGGCATGACGCTGCAGGTGATGGCCGAGCGCGAAGACGGCACCATGACCGTCGAGGACTGCGAAGCCGTCTCCATGGCGATTTCACCGGTTCTTGATGTGGAAGATCCGGTCGATAAAGCGTATCATCTCGAAGTTTCCTCGCCCGGCATCGACCGGCCAATGGTTCGCAAATCGGATTTCACCCGCTGGCAGGGTCATCTGGTGAAGGTCGAAACCTCCATTCTGGTCGAGAACCGCAAGCGGTTTCGCGGCAAGATCGTCGAGGTCAATGCGGACGGCTTCAAGCTGGAACGCGACCAGATCGCCTATGGCGAGGAACCGACAGTCATCATTCCGTTCAGCGCGCTTTCGGATGCGAAGCTCATTCTGACGGACGATCTTATTCGTGATGCGCTGCGGGCAGACAAGGCGGCCAAGGCCGCCGCCGCAAACCAGAACGACGAAAACGAAGCAGACGAAGACTAATTCCAACGTAAAGCCCGGAAACAAGGGCGAACCCCGCAATTATGCGATTTACGGAGATAGAAAAATGGCAGTGAGTGCTAACCGGCTTGAGCTTCTGCAGATCGCCGATGCTGTGGCGCGCGAAAAGGTCATCGACCGCGAAATCGTGCTTGCCGCAATGGCCGACGCTATCCAGAAAGCCGCCCGCTCGCGCTATGGTTCGGAAACCAACATCCGCGCCGACATCAACTCCAAGACCGGCGAAATCCGCCTGCAGCGTCTTCTGGAAGTTGTCGAGGCCGCTGAGGACTATTCGACCCAGATCCCGCTGGAGCTGGCCCGCGACCGCAACCCGGACGCCAAGCTCGGCGACTTCATCGCCGATCCGCTGCCGCCGATGGATTTCGGCCGTATCGCCGCCCAGTCCGCCAAGCAGGTCATCGTGCAGAAGGTGCGCGAAGCCGAACGTGACCGCCAGTATGACGAGTTCAAGGACCGTATTGGCGAAATCGTCAACGGCACCGTCAAGCGCGTCGAATATGGCAACGTCATCGTCGATCTCGGCCGTGGCGAAGGCATTATCCGTCGTGACGAGATGATCCCGCGTGAAAACATGCGTTATGGCGATCGCGTCCGCGCCTACGTCTACGACGTTCGCCGCGAACAGCGCGGCCCGCAGATTTTCCTGTCGCGTACCCATCCGCAGTTCATGGTGAAGCTCTTCACCATGGAAGTTCCGGAAATTTACGACGGCATCATCCAGATCAAGTCGGTTGCCCGCGACCCCGGTTCGCGCGCCAAGATCGCCGTCATCTCGAACGACTCGTCGATCGATCCGGTCGGCGCCTGCGTCGGTATGCGCGGTTCGCGCGTTCAGGCCGTTGTCGGCGAACTTCAGGGTGAGAAGATCGATATCATTCCGTGGAGCCAGGAACCGGCCTCCTTCATCGTCAACGCCTTGCAGCCGGCGGAAGTCGCCAAGGTCGTTCTGGATGAAGAATCCGAGCGTATCGAAGTGGTGGTTCCGGATGAGCAGCTGTCGCTCGCCATCGGCCGTCGTGGCCAGAACGTACGTCTGGCATCGCAGCTGACCGGCTGGGATATCGACATCATGACCGAGCAGGAAGAATCCGAGCGTCGCCAGAAGGAATTCAACGAGCGCACGGCCCTGTTCATGGAAGCGCTGGATGTCGACGAAATGGTCGGTCAGGTTCTGGCTTCGGAAGGCTTCGCGCAGGTTGAAGAACTTGCCTATGTCGATCTCGATGAAATTTCCTCGATCGACGGCTTCGACGAAGACACCGCCGATGAAATCCAGACCCGCGCCCGCGAATATCTGGAACGCCTGGAAGCCGAAATGGATGCCAAGCGCAAGGAACTCGGCGTTTCCGACGAGCTGCGCCAGATCGACGGTCTGACCTCGCAGATGATGGTTGCGCTCGGCGAAGACGGCATCAAGACCATCGAGGACTTTGCCGGCTGTGCAGCGGACGATCTCGTTGGCTGGAGCGAGCGCAAGGACGGCGAGACGAAGAAGTTCGAAGGTATCTTCTCCAAGCTCGATGTTTCGCGCGTCGAAGCAGAGAACATGGTGGTGCAGGCTCGCCTTCTGGCAGGCTGGATCACCGCCGAAGAACTCGCTTCCGAACAGGAAGCCGATGCGGAAGCTGCCGAGGAGGCGGATACCGCCGAACAGGAATGACATCGCAGGCGCATGAGCCGGACGATCTGCCCGAGACTGACGATGACGGGCGGATCAAGGGCGACGTCAACGGACGTATGTGCATTGTGACACGGCAGAGCGGATCGCCGGATGAGCTGATCCGCTTCGTCGCAGGCCCGGACGGCAACGTCGTTCCGGACCTGAAACGCCAATTGCCGGGGCGCGGTTGCTGGGTGAAACCCGAGCGCGCCCTGATCGAAAAGGCCATCGCGAAGAAGCTCTTCTCGCGGGCTCTCAAACGTGACGTCAAGGCCGGGCCTGAGCTTCTCGCTCTTCTCGACCGGCTGATGGCGCAGCATGTGGCTGGTATGATGAACATGGCGCGCAAGGCGGGCCAGTTCATCAGCGGCGCGACGAAGGTCGATGCTGCCGTCCGGTCCGGGAACGCGATCTCCGTGTTTCACGCGACCGATGCTGCGGCCGATGGCGTCAGGAAACTGGACCAGGCCCGCAAGGCCTGGGCACTCGGCAGCGATGCCGGCAATGAAATTCCGTCCTTCCGGCTCTTTAGCGAAGCCGAAATGGACGAGTTGATGGGCCAGAATGCTTTTATCCATGCCTGCGCGCTTGCAGGGCAGGCGGGTGAGGGTGTAGTGAAGCGCGCAACGATGCTTGAGCGGTACCGCCTTGGCGGCCAATCTCAGGCGGAACGCGACGCTGCCCGGACAGAACAATGACGCGGTTGCCCGACATGAACGGTCGCCGCGTTCCGATGCAGCAATTGAACGACGAGACCTGATGAACGTCATCCGGTTCTCGTCCGAAGGAACGGGAACGGAATGACCGACAACAACGACGACAAGACACTTAACGCACAGCCTAAGAAGACTCTCACCCTCAAGCCGGGCGGGATGAATCAGGGCACCGTGCGGCAGGATATGGGTCGAGGTCGCACGAACGCGGTTGTCGTGGAAACACGCAAGCGCCGCCCCCTGCGTCCAGAAGACGAGAAGCAGGTTCATTCGACTGCGGCGCCCGCTCCGAAGCCGGCCACCCCTGCCCCCGTGGCAGCACCGCGTCCGCAGGCCCCGCAGCAGCGCATCCACCAGCCCAGCAACCAGCAGCGTCCGGGTTCCTCCCAGCCGCAGCAGCGTCCCGGTTCGTCTGCACCGCAGCAGCGCCAGCCCGAGCGTCCGCGCGGCAACGTCCTGCACGACCTGTCGGCAGGCGAGATGGAAGCCCGCCGCCGCGCGCTGATGGAAGCACAGGCCCGTGACGTGATCGAAGCCAAGCAGCGCGCCGAAGATGAAGCGCGCCGCAAGGTCGAGGAAGAACTCCGCATCGCTGCCGAAAAGGAAGAGGCTGCACGCCGTGCCGCCGAGGAAGCCGCAGCCGCCAAGGTGGCCGCAAGCCAGCCGGCCGTGGAAACGAAATCCGAACCGGCCGCTGAAAAGCCGGCCGCCGCCGCTCAGCCGGCGCCGCGCGCCGAGGTTCGTCCTCAGCCCGCAGCTGCCGCCCCTGGTCGCGCAGCCCCGGAAACCGCCGCTCCGCGTGGACGCCGTACCGATGGCGACGATGAGGACGATCGCGGTGCACGCCGTGGCAACCTGCCGGTCCGTGGCAAGGTCGCAGCACCTGCACCGGCAAAGCCGGCTGCCCGCCTGAAGACGGAAGAAGAACGCCGTCGTGGCAAGCTGACCGTCACCTCGTCCAATCTGGATGAAGATGGTACGCCGCGCGGACGCTCCATGGCATCCATGCGCCGCCGCCAGGAGAAATTCCGCCGCAGCCAGATGCAGGAAACCCGTGAAAAGGTCATGCGCGAAGTGATCCTGCCGGAAACCATCACCATTCAGGAACTGTCACAGCGCATGTCCGAACGCGCCGTCGACGTTATCAAGTTCCTGATGAAGGAAGGCCAGATGATGAAGCCGGGCGACGTGATCGACGCCGATCTGGCGGAACTGATCGCGGTTGAATTCGGCCACACCGTCAAGCGCGTTTCCGAATCCGACGTGGAAGAAGGCATCTTCAACCAGGCTGACGACGAAGGCGAAATGGTTTCCCGTCCGCCGGTCGTGACCATCATGGGTCACGTCGACCACGGCAAGACCTCGTTGCTCGACGCCATCCGTCAGGCAAATGTGGTTGCTGGCGAAGCCGGTGGTATCACCCAGCATATCGGCGCCTATCAGGTTGAGAAGAATGGTCAGAAGATCACCTTCATCGACACCCCCGGCCACGCCGCCTTCACGGCCATGCGTGCCCGCGGTGCGCAGGCGACCGACATCGCCGTGCTGGTCGTTGCCGCAGACGACAGCGTGATGCCGCAGACGATCGAGTCCATCAACCATGCCAAGGCGGCCGGTGTTCCGATCGTCGTCGCGATCAACAAGATCGACAAGCACGAGGCAAACCCTGAAAAGGTTCGCCAGCAGCTCTTGCAGCACGAAGTGTTCGTGGAATCGATGGGCGGTGAAGTGCTTGACGTGGAAGTCTCCGCCAAGAAGCTGCTCGGTCTCGACAAACTGCTTGAAGCGATCCTGCTGCAGGCTGAAATTCTCGACCTCAAGGCAGATCCGAACCGTACCGCAGAAGGTACCGTCATCGAAGCGGAACTCGACCGCGGCCGTGGTGCCGTCGCTACAGTTCTCGTGCAGAAGGGTACGCTGAAGCCTGGTCAGATCATCGTGGCCGGCGACCAGTGGGGCCGCGTTCGCGCCCTCGTCAACGACAAGGGTGAACACGTCAAGGAAGCCGGTCCGGCCATGCCTGTCGAGATTCTCGGTCTTTCCGGCACGCCGTCTGCCGGTGACCGTTTCGCGGTTGTCGAAAACGAAAGCCGTGCTCGCGAGATTTCCGAGTACCGCCAGCGTCTGGCACGCGACAAGGCTGTCGCACGTCAGACGGGCCAGCGCGGTTCGCTGGAACAGATGATGAGCCAGTTGCAGACTTCGGGAATGAAAGAATTCCCACTGGTCATCAAGGCAGACGTGCAGGGTTCGGTCGAAGCCATTATCGCTTCGCTCGACAAGCTCGGCACCGACGAAGTCCGCGCTCGTATCGTTCACTCGGGTGCTGGTGCCATCACGGAATCGGATATCTCGCTTGCCGAGGCCTCCAACGCCGCGATCATCGGCTTCAACGTTCGCGCCAACGCACAGGCACGTACGGCTTCCGAGCGCGCCGGCATTGAGATCCGCTACTACAACATCATCTACGATCTGGTGGATGACGTGAAGGCGGCGATGTCGGGCCTGCTTTCGCCGGAGCGTCGCGAGACCTTCCTCGGCAATGCGGAAATCCTCGAGGTGTTCAACATCACCAAGGTCGGCAAGGTCGCGGGTTGCCGCGTCGTCGAAGGCAAGGTGGAACGTGGTGCGGGTGTGCGTCTGGTACGCGACAACGTCGTCATCCACGAAGGCAAGCTCAAGACCCTCAAGCGCTTCAAGGATGAAGTGGCAGAAGTGCCGGTCGGTCAGGAATGCGGCATGGCCTTCGAAAACTACGAAGACATCCGCGCCGGCGACACCATCGAGTGCTTCCGCGTCGAGCACATCACGAGAACGCTCTAAGCGTTCTCGCCGCAAAACAGGACTTTACTGTCGGGCGCCGGCTTACCGGCGCTCGCTCCGTTTGAGGCATAACCCATGGCAAAAGCAACATCATCGGCCCCTTCCCAACGCATGCTGCGCGTCGGCGAACAGGTGCGCGCCGCACTGACCCAGATTCTCCAGCGCGGTGAAGTCCGCGACGATCTGATCGAAAGCACCGTCATTTCCATTTCGGAAGTGCGCATGTCGCCCGATCTGAAGATCGCCACCGCCTACGTGACGCCGCTCGGCGTTGCCGATCACACCGATATCATCAGCGCCCTGAACCGCCATGCAAAATACATGCGCGGCCGCCTTGGTCCGCAGCTTCGGCAGATGAAATACATGCCGGAACTGCGTTTCCGCGACGATACGAGTTTCGACAATTACCAGAAGATCGACGCACTCCTGCGGTCACCGGAGGTGCAGCGCGATCTTGGACCTTCAAACGAAAAAGACGACGAACAGAACTGAAGCATGTCCAAACCACGCAAACAGCAAAACCGCAAACCCAAGGGCCGCCCGATTTCCGGTTGGCTCATTCTCGACAAGCCGCTGGATTTCGGCTCCACCGAGGCCGTTTCCAAGATCAAATGGCTGTTCAACGCCCAGAAAGCCGGCCATGCCGGCACGCTCGATCCGCTAGCTTCCGGCATGCTGCCGATCGCGCTTGGCGATGCCACCAAGACCGTCCCCTATGTCATGGACGGCCGGAAAATCTACGAATTCACCGTGACCTGGGGTGAGCAGCGCGCGACCGACGATCTGGAAGGCGAGGTGGTCGAATCCTCCGATCTGCGCCCGGACGAACAGGCGATCCGCGATATCCTGCCCAATTACACTGGCGTTATCATGCAGACACCGCCGCAATTTTCGGCCATCAAGATCGCCGGCGAACGCGCCTACGATCTGGCGCGCGACGGCGAGACGGTGGAAATTCCCGCGCGTGAGGTGGAAATCCATCGCCTGACGCTGCTTGCCTGTCCGGACGCCAACACCGCACATTTCGAAGTGGAATGCGGCAAGGGCACTTATGTGCGGGCGCTGGCGCGCGACATGGGCTGCGATCTCGGCTGTTTCGGCCATATTTCGGAACTGCGCCGCACCATGGTCGCCCCCTTCGGCGAAGACATGATGGTGCCGCTCGAAACCTTGACGGCGCTGGAAGCCGTGGAGGATCGCGACGAGCGACTGGAGGCGCTGGATGCCTTCCTGATCGACACGGCCGAGGCGCTTTCCGCCCTTCCCCGCCTCATCATCAACGACGACCAGGCGCACCGGCTGAAGATGGGCAACCCCATCCTGCTGCGCGGGCGCGATGCACCGGCCAATCATCCGGAAGCCTATGCCACCGCGCATGGCAAGCTCGTCGCCATCGGTGAAATCGGCGAAGGCGAATTCCGGCCGAAGCGTGTTTTCGGCTGAGACGGGCTCCATCTATTTGTTTTACGCGTTTCCGGACGGAAATCCGCTTCACACTTTTCCTGGAAACGCTCAAGGAGGCGCTGTCAATCGCCTCTTTCAATTGCACCCGGAATAGTTTATAGGCAGCGCCAGCTTGGGCTTTGCCTATGCTGCTGAATGGCCAGAGCTGGACGACATCCCGGCTTTAGGCGTCCCATTTTTCCTTAAAACAGAAAGGATCGTCCGATGTCGATTACTGCAGAGCGCAAAGCCGCCCTCATCAAGGAATATGCCACGAAGGAAGGCGACACCGGTTCGCCGGAAGTTCAGGTCGCAATCCTCACCGAGCGGATCAACAACCTGACCGGTCACTTCAAGGACCACAAGAAGGACAACCACTCCCGTCGTGGCCTTCTGACGCTGGTTTCGAGCCGTCGTTCGCTTCTCGACTATCTGAAGAAGAAGGACGAAGCCCGTTACACCAAGCTGATCGGTGCTCTCGGCATTCGCCGCTAATAACTTCTCCGGCGGGTTTCGCAACGATGCCCGCCGGTTTTTATATCCGGCCTTTGAGGCCACAGAAATTTCCGGGCGTTCGCCGCAAATGTGGCCCCGGACGATAAGGGTGACCCGGATGGGCCGGTGCCGCCTTTTTCAACCGCAGACCTGTCATGGGGCAGGATTGCCGGATGCTTCTTTGGGAAGCCTCCCGCTGTCTTGCCCGTGATTGAGTCACAGCGCTGCTTCCGCCGGTACGACGCCGGAGCGGGCAGCCACAACCAAGGACAAGATATGTTCAATCAACACTCCGTGGAAATCGAATGGGCAGGCCGCCCGCTGAAGCTCGAGACCGGCAAGGTTGCCCGTCAGGCTGACGGCGCCGTCATCGCAACCTACGGCGAGACGATGGTTCTCGCGACCGTGGTTTCCGCAAAGTCTCCGAAGCCCGGCCAGGACTTCTTCCCGCTGACCGTCAACTATCAGGAAAAGACCTACGCAGCCGGCAAGATCCCCGGTGGCTACTTCAAGCGCGAAGGCCGTCCGAGCGAAAACGAAACGCTGGTTTCGCGCCTGATCGACCGCCCGATCCGCCCGCTGTTCCCTGAAGGCTACAAGAACGACACGCAGGTCGTCGTGACCGTTATCCAGCACGATCTGGAAAACAACCCGGACGTCCTGTCGATGGTTGCGGCTTCCGCAGCGCTGACGCTCTCCGGCGTTCCCTTCATGGGCCCGGTTGGCGGCGCGCGCGTTGGCTACATCAACGGTGAGTATGTTCTTAACCCGCATCTGGACGAAATGGACGAGTCTGTTCTCGACCTCGTCGTTGCCGGCACGCAGGACGCCGTTTTGATGGTTGAGTCCGAGGCCAAGGAACTCAACGAAGAAATCATGCTCGGTGCCGTCATGTTCGGTCATCGCGGCTTCCAGCCGGTTATCGACGCGATCATCAAGCTCGCCGAAGTTGCTGCCAAGGAACCGCGCGAATTCGAACCGGAAGATTTCTCCGCGCTCGAAAACGAAATGCTGGCGCTCGCCGAAGGCGAACTGCGCGACGCCTACAAGATCACCGAAAAGGCAGCCCGCTACGCCGCCGTCGACGCTGTCAAGGCAAAGGTGAAGGCACACTTCCTGCCGGAAGAAGGCGAAGCCAAGTACACGCCGGAAGAAATCGGCGCGGTCTTCAAGCACCTTCAGGCAAAAATCGTTCGCTGGAACGTTCTCGACACCAAGAGCCGTATCGATGGCCGCGACCTGTCAACCGTTCGTCCGATCATCTCGGAAGTCGGCCTGCTGCCGCGCACGCACGGTTCGGCGCTGTTCACCCGCGGTGAAACCCAGGCGATCGTTGTCGCGACCCTCGGCACCGGCGAAGACGAGCAGTATGTCGACAGCCTCACCGGCATGTACAAGGAACGCTTCCTGCTGCATTACAACTTCCCGCCCTACTCGGTCGGCGAAACAGGCCGCATGGGTTCCCCGGGCCGTCGCGAAATCGGTCACGGCAAGCTCGCATGGCGCGCTATCCGCCCGATGCTGCCGACTGCGGAGCAGTTCCCCTACACGCTGCGCGTCGTTTCCGAAATCACCGAGTCCAATGGCTCCTCGTCGATGGCAACGGTTTGCGGCACCTCGCTCGCACTGATGGACGCCGGCGTTCCGCTGGCCAAGCCGGTTGCCGGTATCGCCATGGGCCTCATCCTCGAAGGCGAGCGCTTTGCGGTTCTCTCCGACATCCTCGGTGACGAAGACCACCTCGGCGACATGGACTTCAAGGTTGCGGGTACGGCCGACGGCATCACCTCGCTGCAGATGGACATCAAGATCGCCGGCATCACCGAAGAGATCATGAAGATCGCTCTGGAGCAGGCACAGGGTGGCCGCAAGCACATCCTCGGCGAAATGGCCAATGCCATCACCGAGAGCCGCAGCCAGCTCGGCGAATTCGCACCGCGCATCGAAGTGATGAACATTCCGGTCGACAAGATCCGTGAAGTCATCGGTTCCGGCGGCAAGGTCATTCGCGAAATCGTCGAAAAGACCGGCGCGAAGATCAACATCGAAGACGACGGCACCGTAAAGATCGCTTCTTCTTCCGGCAAGGAAATCGAAGCGGCTCGCAAGTGGATCCACTCCATCGTTGCGGAACCGGAAGTCGGCCAGATCTACGAAGGCACGGTTGTGAAGACCGCTGACTTCGGCGCTTTCGTCAACTTCTTCGGCGCCCGTGACGGCCTCGTCCACATCTCGCAGCTCGCTTCCGAGCGTGTCGCCAAGACCTCTGACGTCGTCAAGGAAGGCGACAAGGTCTGGGTCAAGCTGATGGGCTTCGACGAGCGTGGCAAGGTTCGCCTGTCCATGAAGGTTGTCGACCAGGCAACCGGCAAGGAAGTCGCTGCCGACAAGAAGAAGGAAGACGGCGAAGCCGCTGCCGAATAAGGCCGCGCCGCCAGACCCTATCGAGGCGCGGGTTTTGCCCGCGCCTTTTTTCTATTCGACCTTAAGGATGCTCCCATGAGCCGTGACGCCGTGAAAACCCTTTTCCATCCCTTTGCCTCGGACATGCTTTCCATGCCGAAAGAGGGCGAACGCGTTCTGTTTCTGGGAGCGGAAGCCGGTCCCCGGCTGGATGGTTTTGACGCGGAGATCGTCGCGGTTCAACATCTACGGCCGCTTTATCGTGCTCTGCAGGCTCAAGGCGCAGAGGTGACACCGGATATTTCAGGCGAGGATTACGATGCGGCGTTGCTGCTTTGCGGCAAACATCGCGGCGAGAATGAAAACCGCGTCGCCGAAGCGCTTTCGCGCGTGAAGGCGGGTGGCCTGATCGTCGCGGCCGGGTCGAAGGAAGACGGTATCGTGACGCTACGCAAGACGCTGGCAAAGCTTGGCATCGAAGCGGAATCCACGCCGAAATATCACGGCGTCGCTCTCTGGTTCAAACGACCGGACGATGTTGCATCTGCCGTGGCGAAACTTGCCCAGAAGCCCGTTACGGTCGAAGGCCGCTTCACCGCCCTGCCCGGCATGTTTTCCCATGACCGCGTGGATGACGGCTCGGAACTGCTCGCATCGCGCCTGCCGGCCGATTTTGACGGCAATGCTGCCGATTTCGGTGCCGGCTGGGGTTATCTCTCCGTTATGCTGGCGGAAAAATCGCCGCGCACGGCCCGTATCGATCTGTTCGAGGCGGACTGGAATGCGCTGGAATTCGCCAAGACCAATCTTCTCGAAAACAATCCGAGGTTGACGGCGCGTTTCTTCTGGCAGGATCTGGCAAACGAACCGCCGAAGGAAAAATACGACCTCATCATCATGAACCCGCCTTTCCATGCGGCGGGACAGGCAGCAGAACCTGCCCTCGGCCAGGCCTTCATCAAGGCTGCCGCCGGCGCGCTGCGCAGCGGCGGCAAGCTGCTGATGGTCGCCAATCGCGGCATGCCCTATGAGCCGGTGCTCGCGGCGGAATTCCGCACCAGCATTGAGGTGTGCCGTAACGCCCGCTTCAAGATTCTGAGCGCCCAGAAATAATCAACTCGGCAGAATAATCAGCTCAGCAGCCATGCCCACAGCGACACGGAAAGAACGCCGGTCGCCGTGGAAATGCTGATGGTGGAGGCCGCAACGCTGTGGCCGATGCCAAAGCGGTTGGCGATCAGCCAGGCATTCACGCCCGTCGGCACGGAGGATGTGAGCACAAGCGCTGCCGTCCATTCCCGGCTGAGGCCGAGAAAGTGACCCATGGCCCAGACACAGGCCGGGAAAAACAGCAGCTTGAACACCGTCATGGTAACGGCAATGCCGAGATTGCCGCGAATGGTGTATTTCGTCAGCGCCATGCCGAGCGAGATAAGCGCCGCCGGCCCCGCCATGGAGGCGATCTGATCGACCACGGTTTTCAGGATGGGCGTCAGCGCCACGCCGGAAACATTGGTAGAAAGCCCGATGAACAGGCCGATCACCAAAGGATTGGTGATGAGGTTGCGGCCCACCTGCTTGAAGACCGCCGCCATGCTTCGCTTTTCCCCGCCGACCGCCTTGTGCGTGGCGTTTTCCATCAGGATCGTACCCGCGATCATCATCACAGGTAGATGGATGGCGAGCAGGATGGAGAGAGCCACCAGCCCCTCATCCCCGACGGAGCGCCCGACCAGCGGCAGGCCGATGAAGATATTGTTCGCAAATGCCGAGGAAATGCCGGCAATGACGGCGATGCGGACATCCTGCTTGAAGACATAACGGGTGACGATATGCCCGACCGTCCAGGTGACGGCCACGCCGGCGAAATAGGTGATCCAGAGCCGGAAGGGCGAAGCACCGTGAAAATTCGCTTCCGCAAGTGTGCGGAAGATCAAGGTCGGCACGGCGATCTTGAACACGAAATCGCTGAGGATATCGCCGGCATCGGCCCTGAACAGACCGGCCTTGACGGTGAGCCAGCCGATCAGGATGAGAATGAAAATCGGGGCGACATTCGCGGCAACGGCAGACATGGAGGGAAAGCTTTCGCGGCTTTTGCGGGAGATACTCCGCTTTAGAGCCTTTTCCATAGGAATGGAATCGCGAAAACGCTCCCACTCTTTGTTTTCGCCAAATGGGCGCCCAAGAAGGAGGAGGCCAGTGAGCCGCTTCGGATAGAAAGCGCGTCTTGCCCGTAAAATTCGCAAGGCCGAATGTTGCCCAAAAGAAAAAGCGGGGTCTCCCCCGCCTTTTATGTCCGTTATATGCCGCCAGTACATCCGTGGCGGAGATAACGGTTGAGCCAGAAGACCATCATGTCTTCCATTCCGGTATGCATTCACACACCTTTTGCTCTGACAAATGAAATAGCTTAACCACATTACAGGCAGATGACGCGTTTTCGCTCCTCGCGGAGAACCGCATATTTTCTGTCTGGGCTTTTCTTGCCGCCAGAAATGTTTAAGACCTTTCGAAAAATACGCACACACCGTGCGAAACGGATAGGGCCTATGACGAAATTCGACGTACTGACTGTCGGCAATGCCATCGTCGACATCATTTCCCGCTGCGACGATCGCTTTCTCAACGACAATGCCATTACCAAAGGCGCGATGAACCTCATCGATGCGGAACGGGCCGAGTTGCTTTACTCGCTGATGGGACCGGCTCTCGAAGCCTCTGGCGGCAGCGCTGGCAACACGGCGGCAGGCGTGGCCAATTTCGGCGGCAAGGCCGCCTATTTCGGCAAGGTGGCCGAAGACCAGCTCGGCGAAATCTTCCAGCACGATATTCGCGCGCAGGGCGTCTATTTCGAAACCAAGCCGGAAGGCACCTTCCCGCCGACTGCGCGTTCGATGATCTTCGTCACCGAAGATGGCGAGCGTTCGATGAATACCTATCTCGGCGCCTGCGTCGATCTCGGTCCAGAAGACGTGGAAGAAGACGTGGTGGCGGATACGAAAGTCACCTACTTCGAGGGTTACCTTTGGGACCCGCCGCGCGCCAAGGACGCCATTCGCGAATGCGCCCGCATTGCCCATGAAAACGGCCGCGAAGTCTCCATGACGCTTTCCGACAGCTTCTGCGTCGGCCGCTACCGCGACGAATTCCTCGACCTGATGCGTTCCGGTACTGTGGACATTGTTTTCGCCAACAAGCAGGAAGCGCTTTCGCTTTACGAAACCGACGATTTCGAGCTTGCTCTGACCAAAATCGCAGCCGACTGCAAGATCGCAGCGGTGACGATGAGCGAGGAAGGCGCCGTCATCCTGCGCGGCACGGAACGTGTGAAGGTCGAAGCCTATCCGGTGCATGATGTGGTCGACACGACGGGCGCCGGCGATCTTTTCGCCGCCGGCTTCCTGTTCGGTTATACGCAGGACCGGTCGCTCGAAGATTGCGGCAAGCTCGGCTGCCTTGCGGCGGCTGCCGTCATTCAGCAGGTCGGGCCGCGCCCGATGTCATCGCTCAAGGCGCTTGGTGAGAAGCACGGCCTTATTTAAAGGCTTCACCGGGGTAAGCACCCCAGATTTCGCCCTGTGAAACCCAGCCCGAGGCCTGACCGGCCTCAGCGCGGCACCAGTCGCCGTTGCATTCGCCGATGCGGAAGACGACGCCCGGCTCAAGCCGTGCCACGACGGAAGCGCCCGACTGCGCCTCACGGCGCATGTTCACGTAAACTTCCTTGCCCTTGCCACGCATCCACGGAGCCGCAACGGCCGTGCGCTCACCGGAAAGCAGAGCCTGGTTGACCCAGCCTTCCGTCCCGTCAGCATCGCGGATGCGCCGCCAGTTTTCATATTCCTGAATGATTTCCACCGGCATTCCCGATTTGAGATACATCCATGACACGGCATAATCCGTGCTCGGTCCGATGCGCATGTTGACGCGCTTGGATTTCAGGCTGACAAAACGTGGCAGCGGCAGGCCGCTTGCGCCTTTGGCGGCACCCTGCGCCATGGCGTCGGTTGCCGCACCGAGGAGGCCCAAAGACAATGCAATGCAAACGATAGAAACCACACTGCGCATGCCCATTTCCGTTTCCCGCCTTCTGCAAACCGGATGATATTTAAGGAGGCTCGCTTCCACATGCCTCAAGCTTCAGCGAGTTTTATTTGTCTTCGCCGGTGGGTCTGGTAGAAACGCCCTGATTGAAAGAAATTATCGCTCTTTCTGGTTAATGACTTCTGAACAAGGCAGCGGCAAACGATGACCCACAAGAAGAGACCGACAGTCTATATCACCCGCAAATTGCCTGACGTCGTCGAAACCAGAATGCGCGAACTCTTCGATGCCGAACTGAATATCGACGATACGCTGCGAAGCGAAGACGAGCTTGTGGCCGCCTTGCAGCGGGTCGACGTTCTGGTGCCCACTGTCACTGATCGCATCACCGCCGCCATGATCGAGAAAGCCGGACCGCAGCTGAAGCTGATTGCGAGCTTTTCCAACGGTATAGACCATGTGGATGTGGATGCAGCCGCCCGAAAGGGCATTACCGTCACCAATACGCCCAACGTGCTGACCGAAGATACCGCCGACATTACCATGGCGCTGGCGCTTGCCGTGCCGCGCCGCATGATCGAAGGCACACGGGTGCTCGCCAATGGCGCGGACGAATGGCTGGGCTGGTCACCGACCTGGATGCTCGGGCGGCGCATTTCCGGCAAGCGCATCGGCATTGTCGGCATGGGCCGCATCGGAACGGCGGTGGCGCGGCGCGCCAAGGCCTTCGGCCTTTCCATTCATTATCACAACCGCAAACGCGTCAATCCGGCCACCGAGACGGAGCTTGAGGCGACCTACTGGGACAGTCTCGACCAGATGCTGGCGCGGGTGGATATCGTCTCCGTCAATTGCCCCTCGACGCCCGCGACCTATCACCTGATCTCGGCGCGGCGGCTGGCGCTGATGCAGCCGACCAGCTACATCGTAAACACGGCGCGCGGCGATATCATCGATGAAGCGGCGATGATCCAGTGCCTGCGCGAAGGAAAAATCGCCGGTGCCGGTCTCGATGTCTATGAGAACGAGCCTGCGGTAAACCCCAAGCTCATCAAGCTCGCCAAGGAAGGCAAGGTCGTGCTGCTTCCCCATATGGGATCGGCAACAATCGAGGGCCGTATCGAAATGGGCGACAAGGTCATCATCAATATCCGCACGCTGTTCGACGGGCACCGCCCGCCGAACCGGGTGCTGCCGGGGCGGAACTGAGCCGGTTCAGCCGAGGAATTTGGTCATTTCGATCGAGGTCGTGCGGTTATAGCCGGCATGGGCGTTTTCGGCGGTCTTGACGAAACCCCAGGCGGCGAATTTGGCATGATTGGCGATAAGCTCGATACGGGTTTCCAGCCGCAGCGCCGGTAACGCTAATTCGCGGGCCAGCGCTTCGGCCTGCTCCAGAAGCATCCTGCCTATACCCTTTCCCTGCGCTTTCGGGGAAACACAGAGTTTGCCGACATAAAGACGGGCCGGTGGCTCCGGTCGGCAAAACAGGCAACCCAGAATCTCATCGCCATCAAGCGCCACGAAAGCGATCTCCACCCTCGCCTTCGCCGCCAGATTTCCAAGCGTCAGGCGATTGGCCGAAGATGGCGGGTCGATGACGCCATCCATATAGGCGAAGGAGGACATGATGAGTGTCAGCAATTCCTGCCAGCGATTGAATTCTTCGCCGATCTTAGCGATCTCGATCATGGTTTCTTCCCAGTTGACCGCCGCTTGTATCGCACGGTTTCGAAACGGGCCGAGAGGGCGTCATAGAGGAGCAGACGGCCGATCAGCGGCTCGCCGGCACCGGTGATAACCTTGATCGCCTCCATTGCCATAAGCGTGCCGATAACTCCGGTCAGCGCGCCGACAATGCCGGTTTCCGCACAATTGGGAATGAGGCCCTGCGGCGGCGGTTCCGGAAAAAGATCGCGATAGCCGGGCAGCAGAGCACCCTCGGCATTCGTCTCATAGGGTTTCAGCACCGTCACCGAACCATCGAAACGGCCGACAGCTCCCGTTACCAACGGTCTTTTCGCAGCCTCCGCCGCATCGGCAGCCGTATAACGCGTATCGAAATTATCCGAGCCGTCGATCAGGAGATCGAAGGATGGCAAGTGGTCATGCGCCCAGACCTGCGAAAAGCGCTCTTCATAAACACGCGTGCGGACATGCGGATTGAGCCGGGCGATGGCCTTGCGCGCGCTCTCCGTCTTCAGCTCCCCAATCGTACCGGTATCGTGGATCACCTGTCGCTGCAGATTGGACAGGGAAACCACATCGTCATCGATCATGCCGAGCGTGCCGACACCGGCGGCGGCAAGATAATGCAGGACGGGAGCACCGAGGCCGCCGGCCCCGATGACCAGCACACGCGCCGCCTTCAGCCGCTGCTGGCCCACGCCGCCGATTTCCGGTAACAGGATATGGCGCTTGTAGCGTTCGATTTCTTCCGGGCTCAGCGGGTCCATGTCGCCCTCCATCTCTTAGCCGTCATGCGGTGATGCTCCCGTGGGATACATTGAAGAATCGCGCCCTGTCGCCAAGGGCGGAGAACATCGCCGTATCCGTTCCGGTCATAAAACTCTGGCCGCCAAGTGCATGAATGAGATCGAACAGAGCCGCCCGCCTGCCCTCATCCAGATGGGCGGCAATCTCGTCCAGCAGCAGAACCGGCGCATGACCAGTCATATTGGCGGTCAGCTGCGCGTGCGCAAGCACCAGCCCCACCAGCAGCGCCTTCTGTTCCCCGGTTGAGCAGCGCTCGGCCTCCATGTCCTTTTCCGCATGGCGCACGAAGAGATCGACGCGGTGCGGCCCATCCAGTGTGCGGCCGGCAGCGGCGTCACGATACCGGCCATCGCGCAACATAAGCCTGTATTCATCCTCCAGATCGACGGCGGGACGATTGAGCCCATCGTCCATGAAACCGGAGAGAGAAAGCGCCGCGGAAGGGAAAGCAGCATTGCCCGCCCGCCCCTCGATCAGGCTCTTCAAGAGGCCGAGCATCTCATAACGCGCAATCGCCATGGAGATACCGAGTTCGGCCATCTGCTTTTCGATGCCGTCCAGCCAGACCGGATCGAAGCGGCCTTCAGAAAGCAGCCGGTTGCGGCCACGCATGGCCTTTTCGAAATCGCTTGCCCGCCTTCCGTGAGCGGGATCGAGCGACAGCACCAGCCGGTCGAGGAAACGCCGGCGGTCCGAGGACGAGCCGGTAAAGAGGCCATCCATGGCCGGCGTCAGCCACAATACCCGCAGATGGTCAGTCAATTCATCGACGGATTTCACCGGCGTGCCATTCAGTCTCAGGCGACGCGACACCACCTCGCCATCCCCTTCAATTCCCGTACCGATAGCGACTTCGCCATCCATGCCCTCGACATCGGCGAAGATCGAGAAACCGGTGGCTTCGGCCCCTACCCGCGTCACATCAGACAGGGTGGCGCGGCGCAGGCCCCTTCCGGGTGAGAGAAAGGAGACGGCCTCCAGAAGATTGGTCTTGCCGGAACCGTTGTCGCCCGTCAGCACCACATGGCGGTCATCGAGCGTGAGCGCAGCCGCCGCATAATTGCGGAAGTCCGTGAGTTTCAGCCGTAAAAGCGACACCTTGTTCGTCATGTTTACGGCCTAAAACGAAGATGGACGGATAGCAAGGTGGGGAACGCCCGTCCGCACCCGAAGACCGCCGCTACAGTGCAATTCATTCTCCAGTAGCAACTTTTTTAGTCGCCGGTTATTTATGAACCGGTCCTCATCACCGGTAGCCCATTCATGCGCCTGATCTTTTCTCTCTTTCTCACCCTCGGTCTTCTCTCCTCCTGCGCAGGCCGACCGGGGGCGGATGTGCTGGAGGCCGTCAACACCAGGACCCGCGACACGAAAATCGTGACCGCCTTCGTGGCGAGCACGCGGGAGAAAAGCACGGACGCGAAAAAGGGCTTCGGGACGGAGCGGGCGATGGAGCCGAACTACGCCAGTTTCGATATTTCCATTCCGCCCACCCATAAAAGCGGGAAAATCGAATGGGCCAGCGGCAAGCCGGACCCGAACAGGGATTTCGTCGTCACCAGGGCCGATATGCTGACGAAAACGCGCTTTAATGCCGATCTTGGCGACATAGCCCGCTCCGGCAAGCAGATCGCACTTTTTGTACACGGCTATAATTACAGCTATCAGGAAGCCCTGTTCCGCGCGGCGCAGATGGCGGCGGACGCCAATATGAACGGCGTGCCGCTGGTCTTTTCCTGGCCGTCGCAGGCCTCTGTCGCCGGCTATGTGGCCGACAAGGAATCCGCGACCTTTTCACGCGATGCGCTCGCCGCGATGTTGATCGATCTCACCCGGCAGACCCCGAAAAAAAGCGTCGTCGTGTTCGGGCATAGCATGGGCGGCTGGCTGGTCATGGAGGCGCTTCGGCAATTGCGCTTCCAGGGCAGGAACGATGTAATCGCCAAGCTGCAGGTGGTGCTGGCTGCGCCCGATATCGACGCCGATGTGTTCCGCAAGCAGATCGAGGTTGTCGGCCGGCTCAACCCACCGCTCACTGTTTTCGTCTCCAAGGACGACCGCGCGCTCAAAGCCTCTTCCATCCTCGGTGCCGACGTCACTCGTATCGGTGCACTGGATGTGACCGACCGCCAAGTGCAGGAAGCCGCTCTCAAGGAGGGCGTGCAATTCGTCGACATCTCCAATCTGAAGGCATCGGACCCGCTCAACCACGACCGCTATGCGGCGCTGGCCTCCATGGTGCCGCAACTTGAGGCAAGCAGGCGCGGGGGTGATATCAACAGTGCGGGAGCCTTCGTTTTCGATGCGATCGGCGCCACCGTCGCCAGCCCCTTCCGCCTCGCGAGCCAGGTGGTGAACCCGCAATAGCTTTTGCGGGTCCTGCCGACAAACCGGCCTCAGAAATCCCAGTCTTCGTCTTCGGTCGCAACCGCCTTGCCGATGACATAGGAGGAGCCGGAGCCGGAAAAGAAGTCGTGGTTCTCGTCGGCATTGGGCGAGAGCGCCGAGAGGATCGCCGGATTGACCCGGCAGGCCTCGGCCGGAAACAGAGCCTCATAACCCAGATTCATCAGGGCCTTGTTGGCATTGTAATGCAGGAACTGTTTGACGTCCTCCGTCAGGCCGACGCCGTCATAGAGGTCTTCGGTATATTTTGCCTCGTTGTCGTAAAGTTCGAGCAGGAGATCGAAGGCGAAATCCTTGATCTCCTGTCTCTGCGTTTCGCCGAGACGCTCCAGCGCTCGCTGGAACTTGTAGCCGATATAATAACCATGCACAGCCTCATCGCGGATGATGAGGCGGATCAAATCCGCCGTGTTGGTGAGCTTGGCGCGGCTTGACCAGAACATCGGCAGGTAAAAGCCGGAATAGAACAGGAAACTTTCCAGAAACACGCTGGCGATTTTTTTCTTCAGCGGATCGCCGCTGTCATATTCCCGCATGATGAGTGCGGATTTACGCTGCAGGAACTCGTTTTCCTCAGACCAGCGATAGGCGTCGTCAACGTCAGGCGTGAGGCACAGCGTCGAGAAGATCGACGAATAGGAGCGGGCGTGCACGGCCTCCATGAAGGAGATGTTGGAAAGCACCGCCTCCTCATGCGGCGTTGCCGAATCCTCCATCAGGCGCACGGCGCCGACACCGTTCTGGATGGTGTCGAGCAATGTCAGGCCGGTGAAAACACGGATTGTCAGTTTCTGTTCTTCCGGCTTCAGCGTTCCCCAGGAGGGGATGTCGTTGGAGAGCGGCACTTTTTCCGGCAGCCAGAAATTCGAGGTCAGGCGGTTCCAGACTTCGAGGTCCTTGTCGTCCTCGATGCGGTTCCAGTTGACCGCGCGGATGCGGGACGCGGGTTTTACGGCGATATTCATTGTCTTGTCCTCCAATTCAGAGCGTGCAGGAAACGCAGCCCTGAACCTGCGTGCCTTCCAGCGCCATCTGGCGCAAACGGATGTAGTAGATGGTCTTGATGCCCTTCTTCCAGGCGTAGATCTGCGCCCGGTTGATATCGCGCGTCGTTGCCGTATCGCGGAAGAACAGCGTCAGCGACAGGCCCTGATCGACATGCTGGGTCGCTGCCGCGTAGGTATCGATGATCTTTTCCGGGCCGATTTCATAGGCATCCTGATAATATTCGAGATTGTCGTTCGAGAGGTAGGAAGCCGGGTAATAAACGCGGCCGATCTTGCCCTCTTTGCGGATTTCGATCTTCGAGACGATCGGATGAATGGAGGAGGTGGAGTGGTTGATATAGGAGATCGAGCCGGTGGGCGGCACAGCCTGGAGATTCTGGTTATAGAGACCTGATACCATCACGTCCTGCTTCAACGCCTCCCAGTCCTCCTGCGTCGGAATGGCGATACCGGCCTTTTCAAACAGCGCCTTCACCTTTTCGGTCGCAGGCAGCCATTCCCGGTCGGTATATTTGTCGAAATATTCGCCCGAGGCATATTTGGAGTTCTCAAAGCCCTTGAAGCTCAGGCCCCTTTCCACCGCCAGCCGGTTGCTGGCGCGGATAGCGTGATAGGTCACCGTGTAGAAATAGATATTGGTGAAATCGACGCCTTCTTCGGAACCGTAGAAGATGCGTTCGCGCGCCAGATAACCGTGCAGGTTCATCTGGCCAAGCCCGATGGCGTGGCTGGCATCATTGCCCTTTTCCACCGAAGGAACGGAGGAGATGTGGCTCATGTCCGACACTGCCGTCAGCGCCCGGATGGAGGTCTCGATCGTCTTGCCGAAATCGGCGGAATCCATCGCCGAAGCAATATTGAGCGAGCCGAGATTGCAGGAAATATCCTTGCCCATATGGCTATAGGATAGATCGGCATTGAACTCGCTTGCCTCGCTGACCTGCAGGATTTCCGAGCAGAGATTGCTCATGCTGATGCGGCCGGCAACCGGATTGGCGCGGTTCACCGTATCTTCGAACATGATGTAGGGGTAGCCGCTCTCAAACTGGATTTCGGCGATCACCTGGAAGAATTCGCGCGCCTTGATCTTCTTCTTTCGGATTCGGCTGTCGGCGACCATCTCGTGATATTTCTCGGTGACCGAGATTTCGGTGAAGGCCACGCCATAGACCCGCTCCACATCATAGGGCGAGAACAGGTACATATCCTCATTGTTGCGGGCGAGTTCGAAGGTAATGTCGGGTATCACCACGCCGAGCGACAGGGTCTTGATGCGGATTTTCTCGTCGGCATTTTCGCGCTTGGTATCGAGGAAGCGCATGATATCCGGGTGGTGGGCATGCAGATAGACCGCGCCGGCACCCTGTCGCGCACCAAGCTGGTTGGCATAGGAAAAACTATCCTCCAGCAGCTTCATGACAGGAATGACGCCGGAAGACTGGTTTTCGATCTGTTTGATCGGCGCTCCGAATTCGCGGATATTGGTTAAGGACAATGCTACGCCGCCGCCGCGCTTGGAAAGCTGCAGCGCCGAATTGATGGAGCGGCCGATGCTTTCCATATTGTCTTCCACACGCAGCAGAAAACACGAGACCAGCTCACCACGGCTCTTCTTGCCAGCGTTGAGGAAGGTCGGGGTTGCCGGCTGGAAGCGGCCTGAAATGATTTCATCGACCAGATTGCGGGCGAGCTGCTCATCGCCACGCGCAAGGGCCAGCGCCACCATGCAGACGCGATCCTCGTAACGCTCCAGATAACGTTTTCCGTCAAAGGTCTTCAGCGTATAGGAAGTGTAATATTTGAAGGCGCCGAGAAAGGTCGGAAAGCGGAATTTCCGGGCATAGGCCTCGTCATAGAGGTCGCGAACGAAATTGAAGGAATACTGGTCCAGCACCTCCTGTTCGTAATATCCCTCGGTCACCAGATAATCGAGCTTTTCCCTGAGGTTATGGAAAAAGACGGTATTCTGGTTGACGTGCTGAAGGAAATATTGCCGGGCGGCAAGGCGGTCCTTGTCGAGCTGGATTTTCCCGTTCTCGTCATAAAGGTTCAGCATCGCGTTCAGCGCGTGATAGTCCAGGGCCGCATCAAGCGGTTTCTGGGGTGCGGCTGCCGGCTGTTTGGCGTCCTTGTTGCGCGCGGCGCTTGAGGTCAGCGTGTCCAAAATCGTTCCAATCCATGTTTGACATTGGCGACATCTTCTTCCGTGCCGAGAAGCTCGAAGCGATAGAGAAACGGCACGGCGCATTTGCGCGAGACGATATCTCCGGCGGATGCGAAAGCTGCGCCAAAATTCGTGTTTCCCGCCGCGATGACGCCGCGAATGAGATTTCGGTTGGAGGGCTCGTTCAAAAACCGGATGACCGGCTTCGGCACGGCCCCTTTGGTGCCGCCGCCCCCATAGGTGGGGGTGACCAGCACATAGGGCTCGGACACATGGGGAACATCTTCCTCAACACCAAGCGGCAGACGAAACAGACGCCGTCCCAGTTTCAGAAGGAAACGATGGGTGTTTTCAGAGCGGCTGGAATAATAGACGATCAGGCCCATCGTCCCGCCGCCTCAGCTGATCGAGCCGATCATATCCGGCCGGAAACCCGCCCAATGGCGTTCGCCGGCAACGACGACGGGCACCTGCATGTAGCCGAGACCGCGGACATGATCGAGCGCATCCGTATCTTCGGAGATATCGATGATCTCATAGGGGACGCCGATGCGGTCGAGGGCGCGATAGGTGGCGGTGCATTGGACGCACGCGGGCTTGCTGTAAACGGTGACGGTCATAATTTCCTCTCTCGAAACCGGTTTCGGACACGGCTCAACATTGCCGATTGCAATCGCAATCGGGCGGCGATGGTTCTGTCATTAGGGTGGGCGCGCGCGGCTTTTAGCCGCGTAAAATCACTCTCTACGCCGACGAGCGCAGCAACTCAAACAAATGCACTGGCATGACTTCACCCCGAAGCTTGTTCTGGAGGGGGCAGAAAAGGGCGCACGCAAATCATTTGCGTCATACACCTTCCTCCGGACACCCCGCCCGTGGACGTTTGCGCTCAAGGCAGGTCTCCTGACTTGCGGGTCACAACATCTATTCCGGCCTTCCCGGAGCTTTCGGCTCCAGTGACCCAAATCGGAACGATGCTCACCGCTTACAGTTGCGGGGGCAGTTTCGGCCTTGCTCCGCCATAATGGCGTTACGCACCGAATTCCCGTCTTAGCTCCCGACCATTGCGAATCGGAAGAACCTCGAACACCACATATAGTATATGAGGAAATTTTCGCGTCAATGAATAGACGCACAAAAGCCCCACCCTGTGGATCAAAAAGATTCAACACATGGTCAACAAAGGCTTAACGACACATGCGCGCCGCCACTCAAACAGAGAAAAGCGTTAATCTATTCCCAGATATCGATGCGGATATCGGCGGGACGGGCGTTTTCGATCACCCTTTTTCCGTTCGGAAGATCGTTTTCGAAAAGTTTGGCGTGGATCTCAGCCTCGTCTAGATCATAGCCCTGCCACCTTTTCCGCAGCCTCTCCTCCAGCACCGCAACGGACGGCCCTACAAAAATGGTGAGGTCGAAGCTTTTGGAAAGAGTTGTCCACGGCGCCTCGTCCAGCAGCAGATAATTGCCTTCAGCAAGGATAAAGCGTGTTTCCGGCGCAATCACCCGGGCGGACGCTATGGCGATTTCACGGGAGCGGTCGAAAACCGGAACAAGCACCTCCTGCCCGCCCTTGCGGACGGCGCAGACGATATCGAGAAAACCGCGCACGTCGAATGTTTCCGGCGCGCCCTTTCGCGACAGCAGCCCCCGCTCTTCGAGGATGCCATTGTCCATATGGAATCCATCCATGGGCAGGACGGCGGCCGTTTCGCCCCGTGCCAGTAAAGCATTACAAAGGGCATCCGCCAGCGTGGATTTGCCGGCCCCAGGGGGACCGGCAATAGCGACGATAAAACGGGATTTACCTTCTGCTCGCCGAAGAACATCCCCGGCGATCGTTTCAAGCTTCAGCATCATGCGGCAAGCGTTTCCTTCGGCGCTTCCTTGGCGCCCGTCATGAAGGCGACCGCATCCGACATGGAATAGTCCTTCGGATTGATGACGCACAGACGCTTGCCGAGCCGATGGATATGAATGCGATCCGCGACCTCGAACACATGCGGCATGTTATGCGAGATGAGAACGATTGGCAGGCCTCTCGAGCGCACATCCAGAATAAGCTCCAGAACACGCCGGCTTTCCTTCACCCCGAGTGCTGCCGTCGGCTCGTCAAGAATGACGACCTTGGAGCCGAAGGCCGCTGCACGCGCCACTGCCACACCCTGACGCTGGCCCCCGGAGAGGGTTTCCACCGCCTGATTGATGTTCTGGATCGTCATCAGGCCGAGTTCCGACAGTTTCTCCCGGGCGAATTTTTCCATGGCCGGGCGGTCAAGGGCGCGGAACAGGCTGCCCTGAATGCCGGGTTTACGGATTTCCCGGCCGAGGAACATATTATCGGCTATGGAAAGCGCCGGCGACAGCGCGAGGTTCTGATAGACCGTCTCGATGCCGGCCTTGCGCGCCTCGATCGGCGAGCGGAACTGCACGGGCTGGCCTTCCAGCCGGATTTCCCCTTCATCGGGTGTCACCGCACCGGAAATCGCCTTGATGAGAGAGGATTTACCGGCGCCGTTATCGCCGATCACCGCCAGGATTTCGCCCGGATAGAGATCGAAATCGGCATGGTCGAGGGCGGTCACACGACCATAGCGCTTGACGAGATTGCGTGCTGTGAGAATGGGTTCTTTTGCCATCAGCCTGCTACCTTTCTGATCCACTGGTCGATTGCGACAGCCATGATGATGAGGACGCCGATCAACAGATAGGTCCATTGCGGGTCTGTTCCGATGAGCCTGAGGCCGAGCGAAAAGACGCCGACGATCAGGGCGCCGAAGATCATGCCCATGATGGAGCCGCGTCCACCGAACAGCGACAGGCCGCCGATAACCACTGCGGTAATGGATTCGATATTGGCAAATTGGCCCGCGGTCGGCGAAACCGAACCGATGCGGCCGATGAGGGCCCAGCCGGCGAAGGCGCAGATGAGGCCGGACAGCGTATAAACGGTGGTCAGCATGCGCTTGACGTTGACACCGGCAAGTTCGGCGGCATCCGGATCGTCCCCGACAGCATAAAGATGGCGGCCCCAGGCGGTGCGGTTCAGCACATACCAGAGCAGGGCGACGAGCAGGACCATGGCGATGACGCCATAGGTGAAGACCGCGCTGCCGACACGGATATTGGCGCCGAAGAATTGCAGGATCGGCGCCTGCTGGGCGATATCCTGGGCTCGGATCGTCTCGTTTGCGGAATAGAGGAAGTTGGTCGCCAGTACGATCTGCCACATACCAAGCGTGACGATGAAGGGTGGCAGGCGCATGCGCGAGACCAGAATGCCGTTGATGAAGCCGCAAAATGCGCCGACGGCAAGGCCACAGAGAATGGAGAGTTCCGCCGGCAAGCCGTAACGGAAGGTGAACTGTCCCATGATGACGGAGGACAGGACCATGATCGCGCCAACCGACAGATCGATGCCCGCCGTCAGGATGACCAGCGACTGCGCCGCGCCGACAATACCGACGATGGCGACCTGCTGCAAAATAAGGGTCAGCGTGAAGGCCGAGAAAAACTTGCCACCGAGAAGCAGGCCGAAAACAATCAGCGACAGCACCAGAACAATAAGCGGAACGGCCGCCGGGCTGGAGTGGAGAAAGTGCTGCAGTTTTTCCAGCACGCTCTTGTCGTGCGTATCGAAAGCGGCGACCTGCGTCGAACTTCCCGAAAGCACTTTTTCAAATTCATTATGCGGCTGAGCCCGCACCGGCTGATCGCTCATGGATTTTCCTCCCGATCGCTCTATCGCACCAGCCCTGACACCGGGTCTATCTCCAAAGAGAATGATGCGTAGATTTCAAAGTGTTGTGAAGCGGCCTATATCATCCCCGCAGGACGCGTGACGCGCTCGTTTGTTCCTTTGTCCGATCCCCCGGATCGTGCCTGATATTCATTCTGGTCCAAGGGCGGGGGCACGAATGCCCCCGCGGGTTTCAACGGTGAGGCATCAACCCCAGCACTTGTTGAGACCTTCCTTCGTATCGATCGAGTCGAGGCCCTTGACCGGCTTGTCGGTTACCAGCGTCACGCCGGTATCGACGAAGTTCTTGCCTTCGGTCGGCTTCGGCTTTTCACCCGTGTCGGCGAACTTCTTGACGGCTTCCACGCCGAGAGCCGCCATCAGCAGCGGATATTGCTGCGAGGTCGCGCCGATCACGCCTTCCGCCACGTTCTTGACGCCCGGGCAACCGCCATCGACGGAAACGATCAGAACATCCTTTTCACGGCCGACCGCCTTCAGCGCCTCATAAGCGCCGGCTGCCGCAGGTTCGTTGATGGTGTGGACGACATTGATGGTCGGGTCCTTCTGCAGCAGATTTTCCATCGCCGCGCGGCCGCCTTCTTCGTTACCATTGGTTACATCATGGCCAACGATGCGCGGATCGTTTTCATCGCCGATCTTGTTGATGTCCTTCACGTCGATGCCAAAGCCCTTCATGAAGCCCTGGTTACGCAGCACATCCACCGTCGGCTGGGAGGGGGTGAGGTTGAGGAAGGCGATCTTCGCATCCTTGGCCTTGTCGCCGAGGCTGCCGGCAGCCCATTTGCCGATCAGCTCACCAGCCAGAAGATTGTCGGTGGCGAAGGTGGAATCAGCGGCATCAACGGGTTCGAGCGGTGTATCGAGGGCGATGACCAGAAGACCGGCGTCACGCGCCTTCTGCACCGCGGGAACGATGCCCTTGGTGTCCGATGCGGTGATCAGGATACCCTTGGCACCATCGGCAATGCAGGTCTCGATGGCGGCTACCTGGCTTTCGGAATCGCCGTCGATCTTGCCGGCATAGGATTTCAGCGTCACACCAAGTTCTTTAGCCTTGGCGGTCGCGCCTTCTTTCATCTTGACGAAAAAGGGATTGGTATCGGTTTTGGTGATGAGGCAAACCGAGGTATCGGCCGCAGACGCAACGGAAGCGAAAGAAACGCCAAGCGCGAGCGCGCCCAGAAGAGCGGAAACAGTGGTCTTCATGAGATCCTCCCAATGGATATTTGAGCACCGTGACGGTTACCCGACGATCCCGTCTCCTCCGAGATCGACGACCGTTGGCTCAGATGGAACCACCAAAGGAAACGCCTGTCAATAAATAAATCCGATTGAATTATTAATTCCCTATGGCATTCTGATATGCGGCAGGGAGGAATATCGCCACGTCGTTTAACGTTGCGATAGCAAGATTGCCATAAAGCCTGCTGTATCGGTCGCGGCGGATAGGGCGGGCGGGAGGATGACACTATGAGACAATCTGTCGAGACGGCGCCGCCGGTGCCGCCCACCACCATGGATATAAGCGGCGGCGCCAACCAGATCGGAGTGCGCGCTTATAATGAGCGGCTCGTGCTGTCTCTCGTTCGCCGTCACGGCGGACTGTCAAAAGCCGAGATATCAAGACTTTGCGGCCTTTCAGCACAGACCGTCTCGGTCATCATGCGCTCGCTTGAAAAGGACGGGCTTCTCATTCGCGGTGAAAGGTTGCGCGGCAAAGTCGGCCAGCCATCGACGCCAATGCGGCTTAATCCCGACGCCGTCTTTTCTTTCGGTGTGAAGATCGGCCGACGTAGCGTCGATCTCGTGCTGATGGATTTTGTCGGCCGGATCAGGCTCAAGCTGCGCAGAACCTATCCCTACCCTCTTCCGGAATGGATACTACCCTTCGTAATCGACGGCATAACGGAACTCGAATCGAAGCTTTCCCCTGCCGAGCGGGAGAAAATTGCCGGCGTCGGCATCGCCGCTCCATTTGAATTGTGGAACTGGGCGCAGGAAGTGGGCGCTCCACAGATTGAAATGGAGAGATGGCGGGGTGTCGATATCCGGTCGGAAATTGCCGAAAACGTCAGCTATCCGGTTTTTCTGCAGAACGACGCGACCAGCGCCTGCGGCGCCGAACTGGTTTTTGGCGCAGGCCAGCACTATCCGGATTTTCTTTACGTTTTCATCGGCTCCTTCATAGGCGGCGGCGTCGTTTTGAATTCGGCGCTATTTTCCGGAAAGACGGGAACGGCCGGCGCCATCGGCCCCCTGCCGGTGCAGGGGCAGGATGGCAATACCGTCCAGCTTCTGAAAATCGCGTCGATCTTCGTTCTGGAAAACATGTTGCGCGAAAAGGGTATCGATCCGCGCCCCCTGTGGTTTTCTCCAGACGAGTGGATCGATTTCGGCGAGCCGCTGGAAAGCTGGATCAGGAAAACCGCCGCGGCGCTGGCGCAAGCCGTCATTGCCGCCGCCTCCATCATCGATTTTTCGAGCGTCATCATCGATGGCGGTTTTCCCGACTGGGTTAGAACCAGAATCGTCGCCGCCACCCGCCTTGCCCTTAAACACCACGATCTGCAGGGTGTCACGGTGCCTGACATCATCGAAGGTGCGGTCGGTAGCCAGGCGCGGGCAATCGGCGGCGCGAGCCTGCCCCTGTTTTCGCGCTATCTCATCGATCAGAACGTTCTGTTCAAGGACACGACCGGCTGAGCCTTCGCAACGCTCTGCGGTTTTATTACTCGGCTATTAATTTGGATATCCGCCGGTCATTCGCCAGCGGCGTGCTGCATGATCGCCGCCAGAAAGGCAGGTCCGTATCGCTCGAGCTTGGTATCTCCGACGCCGGGAATCCCAGCCATTTCCTTCGCCGAGGCCGGTTTTGCCGTCGCAAGTTCTATGAGGGTCTTGTCGTGGAAAATCACGTAGGGCGGAACGTTCTGTGCCCGGGCAATTTCCATGCGCTTCGCACGCAGCGCCTCAAAAAGACTGCGATCGGATTCCGGCAAGGCCGTCGATACCGTGTTGCGGGGCGTCTGCTGCCGTGCGGAACGGGGAGCGGATGGTATCCTCAGCATCAATGCCGGTTTTTCGCGAAGGAACCGCCGCCCATCCTCGGAGATGGACAGGCCGCCATGTCCCGACAAATCCACTTCAATCATGCGTAACGCAACCAGCTGACGCAGGATGGCGCGCCATGTGCGGTTGTCGTGCTCCTTGCCTATCCCGTAGGTGGTGATGCGGTCATGTCCGAAGCGGGAAATCCGCTCGTCCTCGACACCCAGCAATACGCGGATGACATAGGCCTGGCCAAAACGTTCACCCGTGCGATAAATACAGGACAGAAGTTTCTGCGCGGCGATGGCTCCGTCAAACAGGTCCGGCGGCTCGGCGCAGGTATCACAATTGCCGCAGGGCTCACACCGGTCGCCGAAATAGGAGAGCAGAACCTGCCGGCGGCAACTGGCCGTTTCTGCAAGGCCGAGCAGCGCATCGAGCTTCTGGCGCTCCATATATTTGCGTTGGTCCGCGGCATCCGATTCTTCGATGAAACGATTGCGCAGGGCAATATCTTCATAGCCATAGAGCATGAGCACGTCCGATGGCAGACCATCACGACCGGCTCGGCCCGTTTCCTGATAATAGGCCTCGATGCTGCCGGGCAGGTCGATATGAACCACGAAGCGCACATCCGGCTTGTCTATGCCCATGCCGAAGGCGACAGTCGCGACAATGATGACTGCCTCTCCGTGCTGGAAACGGGTCTGGTTTTCCTCACGAGCGGCCTTATCCATGCCAGCGTGATAGGGTAGCGCATCGCGACCCTCCTCCCGCAGCCATGCCGCCGTTTCGTCCACTTTGCGTTTGGAAAGGCAATAGACGATACCGCTCTCACCGTCGCGATCCTTCAAAAAGCGCTTCAGCTGCGCGCGCGGATTATCCTTCTCCATGATCGCATAGCGGATATTGGGACGGTCGAACCCGGCAATGAAGGCATCGTGCTCTTCAATCCCCAGGTGACCGAGAATTTCGGCGCGCGTGGGCTCGTCGGCCGTCGCCGTCAGCGCCATGCGCGGCGTATCGGGAAAACGCTCGATCAGCGTGTCTAGCTGGCGGTAGGGCGGCCGGAAATCATGCCCCCATTGCGACAGGCAATGAGCCTCGTCGACCGCGATCAGCGACAGGTCGATGGATTGCAACGCATCGAGGACATCCGGCTTGAGCAGGGTTTCCGGCGCGGCATAAAGAATATCGACCTTGCCGGCCCGCATGTCCCGCCAAAGCGCGCGCCGCTCTTCCGGGGAAAGATCGGAATTGAGAGCTTCGGCCCGCACGCCGGCCTGACGCAGGGCAGCGACCTGATCAACCATCAGTGCGATGAGCGGCGAGACGATCAACCCCATGCCATTACGAGCAAGCGCCGGAATCTGGTAACAAAGCGACTTTCCACCGCCCGTCGGCATCAAAACGAAGGCATTGTTTCCCGCCATTACATGCCGAATGATGTCGGCCTGCCGCCCGCGGAATGCATCGTAGCCATAGATGGTCTTGAGGATATGCAAGGGATCAGCGGTCACGGCGGCCTTTATCCGAACAGAAATGATGGCGCATCATCACCGTTTTCTGATCGATGGCAATGCCGAAGATGGCTTTGTTCATGGAAGTAGATTGTGGGATTGGCTTTGTGATCAGCGGCCTAGTTTTTCCCTGACGGCGGGCCCGATATCATAAGTCCAGAAACAAAAAACCCCGTCGCGAGTGCAACGGGGTTTTGTTTTGGATGTTTGGTTGCGGGGGCAGGATTTGAACCTGCGGCCTTCAGGTTATGAGCCTGACGAGCTACCGGGCTGCTCCACCCCGCGTTGACTGGTTTTATTATAGCACAAAGGCCGCATTTGCGGCCTTTTGATTTGGGCTTTTGCCCGTTTTTGTGAGAGAGAAGATTTTGAGTTGCGTTTTGCAGACCTGGCAGCGACCTACTCTCCCGCGTCTTGAGACGAAGTACCATTGGCGCTGGGGCGTTTCACGGCCGTGTTCGGAATGGGAACGGGTGCAGCCGCCCCGCGATAACCACCAGGTCGGCAAAACGCAACATATGTTCATGCGGAACGCATGAACATATGATTGCTTTGTTTGATTGGCATGCCTTATCCCGTTCGCTTTTCGCTCACGGGGGACGCCAATCGGCCATACGGTCACCTCTGATATGAGGGACCAGGTGGCCAAAGCAACCTAGTTCATGTTTTCACATGGAAACTGTTGTTTCGAGAAGCTGGGTGGCATTGCCACTTTTTATCTTATTTACACGTCTTTCTGTGACCGATCCGTATCCCACCTTTGCTCAACAGTGAGCATGGCAGCCATACAGGACGCCAGTCCGTCGCGCCTTATGGCGCGCGCCGTCCGCAGGGCCTTTGGCCCGTGAGGACAGAACAGATGTCATCGAACTTTGTTCGATGAACATATTCAATGGGAACGAAGAAGTCGATCGAGCTATTAGTAACGGTAAGCTTCACACATTGCTGTGCTTCCAC